>JAILHH010000005.1 GCA_024695935.1 Acetatifactor sp. | reverse complement strand
ATGCTCGTTACTGTAGCTCTGGAAACACCCATCGCCGCGGCACATTCTTCCTGTGTCAGCTTTTGGTAATCAATCAGCCGTATGGCTTCAAACTCATCCAGCATAAACACAATAGTTTCTGCGCTGTCTGAGCCCTCCGGTACAAAGCTCCAATAATCAGGATACCCACATATTCTTCTGCATCTTTTTGGTCTCGGCATGTAACTTCCTTTCTGACATATATCAATTACTGAAGTATAGTATGCCTCTATTTCTGGCATATGTCAATATCTAAAACTCCTTCATCATCTGACTTCCATATCCCATATGCCATTTATCTTTTAAACTGTGAATACAGATCAATTCGGCTTTACCTGAAAATTCTGTATCTCTTGCAGCTTCCCATTTATCTGTACTCCTTTTTGTACCAACAAGCCTCAAAAGTAACGCTTCCGTCAAATTTGGAATACTGCCCGTCTTTCCAGTAGGTCATTCCAAGCTTCTCCATTACGCGCCTGCTCTTACTGTTTTCTTTTGCAAACTCGCCCACGATGGCACGGACACCCTTTTCTTTATCCACATAGTCAATAATCGCCTGTATGGCTTCAGGTGCCAGTCCCTGTCCCCAGTAGTCTTTTCTTAAGTTATAGCCAATCACCCAGGCATCCAGATCACCATGGTAAAATAAGCCACCTTGCCCGATAAGTTCTCCTGTCTCCTTGAGCACAAAGCCAAGATCAAACTCGTCCTTACCGTCTATATCTCTGCTTTTAAGCCATTCCCTGGTAACATTAATGTCCTTATGCAGCGGATATATCATGTATTTATTTACATCAGGATCAGCCGCCCACTTAAAAATTGCCTCTGCATCATCCACGGTTACTGTTCTTAAGATAAGTCTCTCAGTTTCAATTTTTCTTTCCATGATCATCAACTCCTCGTCCTATTTTTTTCGCACGCACCAGATGACATTCTTTGCCGATACGTCTCCGGACTCCTTGTTGTATCCGCCATAAACGTTTACAATCTCATATCCCGTCAGTTCCAGCAGATACCGCATTTCCTGGCGGTATGTCTGCCGCATTTTCAAAGGACGAACCCTTTCTCTGATTACTGCTCCGTTATCGTCCAGCGTTTCAAACTTCCAGTTTCCGCTCATAATCTGCGTATATGGATCATAAGAAATAGCATTATAAAGCCTCTCGCGTCTGCCTTCTTTGTTCGTATATTTCAGTCTCAGAGAATAGTCCGTGTCTTTTGTATTCATCTGCTCTGCCTGGAAAACAGGATGCGGATCAAATGTGTTAAAAGTAAGCATCCCACCATCCACCAGATTTTCTCGAATGTTTAAGAGCGCCGCTCTCTGCAATTCCGGTGTGAGCAGATGCATGAACCCGCTCCGGGCAATGATAGCGCAGGAGTATTTTCTATTGCTCCTAAATTCTGTCATATTTGCGGGAAATATATTCAGGTCAAAGCCCTCGCGCTTTGCCTTTTCACTTGCGACCCGACACATTGCCTCAGACAGATCCGTACCGTCCGCATATATCCCATGCTGTGCAAGATAAAGTAGAACTGCTCCGGTTCCACAGGCTATATCGATCACGCCATCCTTTCCGTACTCTTTTGCAAAATCCAGATAGAAATCCAGAAAGCCTGCATGATTGTCTGTATTTCGTAAGCGCATAGTGTTAGGGTATACATAAAAAAGAAGCCGTTTCCGGCTTCGAATGTTGAAATTATTCCTGAGTTCTTGCACACATTTTTTTGGCATTGTCACTCCAGGGAGAAATGGCTTCAAGTTCATCGTCGCTCATCCGTTCATTGGGACGAGCTTCCAATACAAACTTCAGGTATTCATAAGTTTTAAGATTATGAGCCTTGGCGTTTTCAATAAGTGTATATACAGCCATTGAGGCATGTGCTCCTTCAGGTGTATCGGAAAATAGCCAGTTTTTTCTCCCGAGAGTTATGGGTCTTATCGTATTCTCGGTTAAGTTGTTCGAAAGGCTGCAACGCCCATCTTCAAGAAAGGTCATAAGCTGATCTTTTCTGTTGTTTACATATGTGAGTGCAGTATTAAACTTGGCATTATCTCCCGGA
>JAILHH010000031.1 GCA_024695935.1 Acetatifactor sp. | reverse complement strand
TAAGATGAATCTGCGTGAACTCGTTAAATATGCCAAGGCAATGAATAAAAAGGTTCCGGAGCTTAGCGATGAGGAGATTAACCGCTTTATATCCGGTGCTACGATGGATGATGTACGAAAGGTTCGTATAGTAGTTCCGGGTGCAGATTATGCGAATTGACATACCAGAACTCATGGTTTTATGCAATTTGAATTTATCATACTACAATCATTTTGCAAGCCGTAATGCTCCGTAATAGTTCACATCCATCACCTGACGGTATACATCCAAATCCGTTTCCGGCTCGCTGTCAAACGTACAGATGCAAGCGTTATGGATTGCGATATCTATTGACTCAAAGCATTCCAAAGCTTTTCTGACCCCTTCCTGTACGGAATTAGAATCTGTTGAGTCAGCTTTGGTCACAAGGAGATTGTTCCTGTACTTGGGCTGCAATTGTTCAATATGGTCTGTTCTAATATCCAGAACAGCAACCCTGTTTCCACTTTCAAGCAGGCTTTCGGTAAGATAATATCCGATCCCCTGATCAGCACCTATAATAAGAATATCAGCCATTATTTAGCCTCCATATATCCAAGATTGAACATTATATACGAATGTGCTTCTTCGAGAAATGCTTTTTTCTTCTGAGACGTCAGTTTGTCGTTAAGCAGATATTTAAATACAAGCATTGTGATATATCCGTAGAAGTTCTTTCCGGCCTGCAGGGCTGTCTCCCCGTTCATGATCCCGAGTCCGGAAAGGGTCTCAAACACAGACATCTCAATCTTATATGGTTCCTCAAACAGCCACCTGTTGTACTTCTGCTGAATATCTTTGTTATGTAATTGCTCGATAAGCATCAGCCTCATCATCATATTGCAGAAGGGATCAAGAAGATACTGATCAAAAAAGTAGGTATCAATTCATTCATAGGATGGCCTCCGGCTATCGTTCCAGGCATCAGGCGAATGCAATACATTAAGCAGTGAATTGACATGTTCCTCAAAGCGGATAAACAGAGAATCCAATATGTCCTGCTTATTCTTGAAATGATAATATAGGGTGCTTTCCTTTATGCCTACTTCTCCGCAAATGTCCCTTATCGAAACAGCCTCATAGCCTCTTTCTGAAAACATATGCAGTGCAACATCCATAATCTTAGCTTTCGTGTCCATGATCGACCACCGCCTCTAACAACTGTTAGAGAAATTATTTCTAACAGTTGTTAGATTGTCAAGATAAAAAATCCGGAGAACCAATCTTCGGATTTCATCGCAAAAACTGGATTTATTTTGTATTCCGATACAACTTACTATCGCTTCATCTCAACAAATCGGAATTTAACTTTGCAGATAATCACATACAAAAGCATCGATATTTGAATAGCAATTTATCTCTAAACCTATTTTTCTATATTCTTCAAGGTATTCCTTTAAAGTATTATCAAAAGCCTGTGCTGTAGCATATAAATCTGCCGGATTATAACCCGATAGTGGATTATAATCTCCGATACGCCATTCATTGCTAATCTCGGTTAGCATAGCGTTAAAAGATATTAAACTCATAAACGCCAAATGGCTGTTTCCTGTTTCAGCAGCCAAGTACATTTTGTTACGCCAGTTAGAAAACATTTCCTCATAAGTTCCCTCAAGTGCATAAACAGTTGCGGCCTTTCTATCATCATAATTTTGAGATTCATTATCCTCAAAAATCGTTTCGTTCTTCTCTTCCAATATATCTTGTACACAAACCGTTTTTCCAAGCCTTAAGCCTTCTTTAACAAATATCTCCGTAGTCTCTTTTATAAGAAATATCAGACCTTCTTTTGCTTCATCAACAGTAGGTGCAGAAATCACTTTTTCTATTAAGTCACAAAACATATCCGGCTTCTTTTCCATACCGTTCAATTCTTCATATGCTCGTTTCACTCCCAATCGAAAAAATCTCTTATTCAGCATTGCAACTGCATTCTCCAAATAGTATATGGCTGCACCTATACCTTCTAACACCTTAGCTTTGTTTGCGGAGTGCTTTGCTATGCGCATATAATGATATGCCTCTTCCAGATACTTTAACGACTTATCATAATCTTGTGCTGTAAGTGGAGCAGCCAGCTTTTCCTTAACTGATTCTCTCAAATTTTCCAACCTTTCGAGATATTTTTTATCGGCACAATAAACGATTCTTGAATCCATTAACTTAGAGATATTCGGATGATTATATTGTGCATCATCCTTTAAACTTTCCCAATTGGTACAATAAAGATCATGTCCCACCATTTCATCTTCTTGAATAAATGTACTACCCAGTTGCCAACCACTATCATCATTTATTAAAATAAGCAAATCCAGGTCAGACTTAAGATAAATATCCCCGGTCAAAAATGAACCATAAACGCCTATCAATGCCAATGATTCCGGGCATACCCTTTTCGCTTTTGTTATTATTGCATCTATAATTTTCTGATTTCTCTCTTCTAATCGTGTCATGTCATCCCCCAAATGTCGATTTATCTTTCCGTTACTTTCTCCATCATATCATACTTCCCGTCCCAACACTACAAACCGCCGGCCTTTTCCTTTGCAAAAGTGTTATTCTGTGGACTTCATAAAAAGAGCAGCCGGGATGCACATTTTTCCCGGCTGCTTGACCTCAATATACTATACTTTCATTTCAAATCAGATAAACTTTGTGATTGTCTCTTCAAATTCGGCAGGACTTACCGCACCGATAGAAGTGTTTACGGCCTCGCCGTTCTTGAAGATGATGAATGTGGGGATGCTCATTACTTTGTATTGCTGAGCGATCATTCCGCTGTCATCTACATTGAGTTTGCCTACTTTAAGCTTGCCGTCATATTTTTCGGCCATCTGCGCAACAACAGGTGCCATCATCTTGCAAGGACCGCACCAGTCTGCATAAAAATCAACCAAAACAGGTAAATCTGCTTTTAAAACTTCTGCTTCAAAATTCTCTGCTGTAAAAACATGTTCCATTTTCTTTACCTCCTGATAGCTGTTAATGAGTTATTTTATAGCTGTATAAACCACAGAGTCAAGGCTTATTGTGCCACCTTCGCCAACATAAAAGCGAAGCTCTGCATCTTCCTCATTTTCTTCCCCCTGATATTCCGTTGTGTATTTGAGAGTACGCATACCCTCTACACTGGGCACTTCCATCTCCTCATCTATATATACTGTACCATCGGATCCTGTAAATGTCACTCTGAAAAATGTCTGCTCTGACGCGTGGATATTAAATGCAAGACCGTATTTTTTGCCGGCCTCCATGACAATACCATCCTGATATATGCTTCCGGCCTCTGTCTCGCCCTCTTTAAGTGAGAGGTCTACGGCTCTTGAATAATCAGCCTCCCCGGTGGAAGTCTCTTTAAGATCATCCACCTTTGCATCCAGTCCTTCCACGGTCCAGAATGCCAGCCTGTCCTCGCCTTCATCGAAGGTGTCATTGTAAACCATGTGACCCGTGGGTTTGATCTTTTCAATGCCGTAATCCACCTTCACCGGTGTGTCAGTTTCATATCCATCTGTCTTTTGGAAGACTCTGACAAAATCCACTTCCATGCCTGCAGGTAATGACCTCTCTGTGGGAACTCCCACAGGATCAAAGGTTCCACCGACCGCAACGTTCAGGATAATATAAAAAGGAACGTCAAAAGGCGCGGGAGATTTATAGGGTACTGTGCTCTTATCGCCCTGGGCATACCACTTTTGCAAAGTGGAATAGCATTGATCGTCCACATACCACTTGATAAATTCAGGTGTCCATTCCATGGAATAGGTATGGTAATCGGTTATGTCCGTCCCTTCAGGGAAATTAAAATCCGCCGTACTGTAAACATTTTCCGGCCAGATCTTGCCGTAGTGGGCCGTTCCGCCGATCTTGCCATGAAGTCTGCCCATGGCCTCCATGATATCAAGCTCACCCGAAGCCGCCCATGTGCCATAGATCGAAGAATCCACGGGAAGCATCCAGAATGCAGGCCAGATTCCGTCGGTTCCTGTCATACGGATCTTTGCCTCAACTCTGCCGTAGGTAGTAGCAAAAAGGGGCTCCCCGTCATCGGTCATGGTACGAAGTCTTCCGGATGTGAAATGCTTTCCGCCCATATCCTCATATTTGATCGTGATCACCAGTTTTCCGTCTTCTACCGTTATATTGTCTGCAGAGTAGTATTCCTGCTCGCTGTTTCCCCAGTCCTCTATGCCGTAGTCTCTGCCGTTTCCGTGCATTGCGCACCATTTCGTGGTATCAAGGGTATCTCCGTCAAATTCATCGCTCCAGACAAGTTCATATCCTTCATCGCTTCTGTCGATCTTGTCCACTGCAAACTCTTCGCTGCCGCCTTCAACGGTTTCGGGCTCCTCCACGAAATCCTCGGGGGAGCTAAAGTTTTCATCATTTCCTTCATCTGTGTCAGCCGCATTTTCATTAAGTGTCTCGTTGTCTGCAGTTTTTTCCGTGCCGCATGCGCTCAAGCTAAGCGCAAGAGCTGCCAATAAAGGCAGCATTATTTTTTTCCATTTACTGTTTTTCTTCACGATTTGCTCCTTTTTATAAAAATAGAACAGGTAATCTCGAAACTATCTTCTGATGATATATTTGCAGATGGGATTACCCATGGATGAGAATTTTTCCTCATACTCCGTCATGACGTTTCCCACCATCATTTCCTCATTGGAATGGAGGTCAAAAGTCACCGCGTCCGCCTTCCATCCGGCGGGCTCCAGCTCTTCCAGTGCAAAATCAAAGAGTTCTCTGTTGTCAGTCTTAAATTCTATGATGCCGTCTTTTTTGAGGATCCTGTCATATCTTTCCAGAAACTGTCTGGATGGAAGACGCCTTTTTGCATGTCGGTCCTTTGGCCATGGATCCGAGAAATTGAGATATATCCTGTCAACTTCTCCCTTTCCGAAGACCTCATCTATGATCTCCGCATCCATGCGGATGAATTTCAGATTCGGAAGTTCTTCCTGCTCCATCTTTTGAATGGCTCTCAGTAATACACTTGAATATTTCTCTATCCCCACGTAGTTAACATCCGGGTTCTGTTTTGCCAGGGTGTGGATAAACTGTCCTTTTCCCATGCCTATCTCAATCCTGATGGGATCATGGTTTCCAAAAATTTCATGCCATGTTCCGGGACATGAAGTGAGTATATCCTCGTGGACCACGTAGTCGCTGTCCGCGATCACCTCCCGCGAACCGGTTATATTTCTAAGTCTCATATTGTATTTCCTCGCTATCTTTATACAAACAAATTTACTTTATTTATACCCCTTTGTCAAATTATTGAAATACGGCGAAAACTCCCTGCTTTTAGCGATTGTCCACAACACGTCCAAACGCTTTTTGTATAAATTTTACATTAAGACTTTGTTAAATTCATACAAAAACTATTGACATCCGTTGTGAAAAGTCCTATGATACGAACTTGTGACGAGCGACATAATCTAAAAACATAATAAATGCCCGTACACAGGAGGAAAAAAATTATGAAGAAATTAGTAGTAGCATTACTTGTTGGTACACTTACATTCGCATCACTTACAGCATGTGGTCAGGCTGATGCAGCTGCTGAGACAGCAGTTGAGGAGACAACTGAGGCTGTAGCTGAGGACGCTGAGGCTGTAGTTGAAGACGCAGCTGAGGAAGTTGCTGAGGACGCTGAGGAAGTTGTTGAAGATGCAGCTGAGGAAGTTGCTGAGGACGCTGAGGAAGTTGTTGAAGACGCAGCTGAGGAAGTAACTGAGGATGCTGAAGAGGTTGCTGAGGATGCAGCTGAAGAGGCAACTGAGGAAGTTGCTGAGGATGCTGAGGAAGCTGTAGAGGAATAATCCTTTTTAAGTAATAAAGCCTGTTTTTACTTCTTTGTTTTGCTTGAATTCATTAAGGCTTTGATATGACAGCTTTTACTTCTAAAAATTTCATATTGAATATTTATTTTCAAAATCAGAGGCTTTCGGCTTAGTCCGGAAGCTTCTTTTTTTATAAAATTCTTAAAAATCCCTATTTTGATTTGATAAAAACCCGCCTTGATGTATTATAGACTTATGAAAAAATTCCGACTTATCTCCGGCCTTACCGCCCTTGCGATCATGGCCGGATCAACTGCTTACAATTCAATAACCGCTTTCGCAGAAACGCCTGAGGAACGCGTCGCTGCCCACAAAGAGATAACAGTGGAATCAAACGAGATCCAGGATTGGCCTCAGGGGCCTCTTGTGGGTGCGGAATCTGCCATTTTGTTAGAAGCAAACACCGGTACCATACTATATGAAAAAAACATTCATGCAAAAGAGTACCCGGCCAGCACCACCAAGATCCTGACTACTTTGATCGCCACTGAAAAGTGCAATCTGGATGAAATCGTTACCTTTGAACATGATGACATCTTCGGGATCCCAAGAGATTCCAATAACATCGCCATAGATGTGGGCGAGAGCCTCACTGTGGAAGAATGCCTGAATGCCATTTTAATAAGAAGCGCCAACGAAGTCTGTTACGGGCTGGCCAGACACATTTCAGGCTCCTGGGACGATTTTGCGGCTCTTATGAACGCACGCGCAAAAGAACTTGGCTGCGTGGATTCCAATTTTGCAAATCCTAATGGCCTTCCAAACGAAAACCATTACACCTCAGCCCACGACCTGGCCATGATCGGAAAGGCATTCTTTGATAATCAGATGCTCTGCGATATCACACTGTCACCGATGCTGGTGATCCACGCTTCCGACAGACAGCCGGACGAGATAATGGATGCCAACAAGATGTCCATAATCCCGGGCGGAACCTATGCTTACAATTACCTGGTGGGCGTAAAGACCGGATATACCGATGTGTCGAGATATTCCATGGTCTCCTGTGCCGAGCACGACGGTTTGAAGCTTATATGCGTAGTTTTAAACGATGAGACTCCCGATCAATATGAAGATACCATCGCACTTTTTAATTACGGATTCAGCAATTTTGAAAAGATTTATATAGCCGAAACGAATTCAAAATATATAATAGACAGCGGGAAAAACTATTACAGCGGAAATGATATATTCGGTTCCTCAAAGGATATTCTTTCAATCGATCCGGGCGCTTTCATCATACTGCCTGCAGGCGTAGATCCCGAAGATATCACGGAAAAAATATCCTATGATTCAAACGATCCGAATGTGGCAGCTGTCATACGCTACAGCTACAATTCTGCCACAGTGGGTGAGGTGCCGGTGCATTTCACCCCGGAAAAGACAAATGGCACCCCGGAGGATGCCACAGATAAGACTTTATCCGAAAATACATCGGAAGAAAATGTCATTTACATCAATGTAATAAAGATATTGAAATATACAGGTATTGGCGTAGCCTTCCTGATCTTTGTCACCTTTGTGATAAAACTTTTAAGAAGCTATCAGTTTTCTACAAAGAACAACCGCAGGAACTGGAGAAGGGATCGGATTTTTAAGCGCAGGAACCGCGGCCCCGTAGTCTCTTCGGGATATGGCCGAAAAATATCCATGCACCGCACAGGGAAACGCTCCGAATCTCGCAGGCGAAGCAATAAGGATCTGAGGTTTTAATTTTCTTCATCACCTGCACTTACAGTTTCGGCATCCTTTTGTTTTTCAGCTTCTAAAGCATCAAGTTCTTTTTCCTGCAATGCTTTTTCATAGGCTTCCTCGAAATGGGGAAGCTTTTCTTCTGTAAGTTCCTCCCAGGGATATTTGCATGAAGGATTCCATATGAGCCACTCTTCGTGGCCGGCCTCGTACGAAGCCAGGATCTGGTCCCTTATCTGCTGCCCACCGTATTTAATATAGTGGGATAAATATGATGCGGTAAATCCCTGGATCCAGGGGCGAACAGCGGCCAATGCAACTTTTCCCTCGCCCTTTACCGCGTCAATGACCTCATTTGACTCATCCATAGCATGACGCACAGTGTCATAGGGCTTTTCATCAGGATACTTTATGCCATAGCTGCCATCATAGTAATGGGAAGGATAAACCATGGGAGACAGGTAATCCGCATACTGTGATAAACCTGCATAATCCTGACCCACTATCTTTCTGTCGGTGTCAGAACCGATAACGGTTCCAAACACATCCAGCGAAAACGGCTTTCCAAGTCCCTTGAAAAATTCCTCCATATGTGCGGCAAATGCAGAGATTGCTGCCTGCTTTCCATCGCCGTCAAGGCCTATCATGTTTTCTTTTACGCCGGTCCCATATCGAACATAATCAAACTGTATCTCATCAAAGCCTGCGTCAATGCAGTCGGATGCGATCTCCTCTATGTATTTCCATGCATCCTCATTTGTGGGATCGATCCAGCAAAAGCCTTTTTTGTCCGTATAAACTTTTCCATTTTCCTTGATCATCCACTCGGGCTTCACATTCTTTAGATACATTTCACGGAATGTAACGAACCTTCCAATGACATATATTCCATGCTCGTGAAGTTTATCCACAAGGGCGGGCATGTCGCGGACAAGTTTTTCACAGGATCCCAGTTCCTCCACCATCTCTCCACCTGTCTCAAACGTGACTCTTCCCTCGTCGTTTTTGACATCGATCACCACGGCATTTATGGCACATTCATCCATTTTTGAAATGATTTCTTCCATCATGCCGGATGACCCCGCCACATAGGCAGACAGATATACCCCATGCACCGGGTCGTGCTTTGGAATATCTTCCTCGCTTTCAAAAACACTTTCTTCTGCCATAACCTCAGAGGCTTCTTCCTCAACCTGATAAATCACATCATCACCGTCACTTAATGAACCATCCGTATCCGAGGTTATGCTTTCCTGATTTTCAAATACTTCCTCATCATTTTCTGAGACAGTGACGGAATCGCTTTGTTTTTCGATGGCTCCGCACCCCATAACAGACGTTATAAAGAGGGCCGCTAAAACAACGGCCCCCACAATATTTTTAATCCTGCTGCCCTGTATCATTTTGAGCAGATCCTCCGTTTTTCTTTTTCCGGTCTCTATTTTGCGTTCTTTTCCCGCATATGGAGCTGGTTTTTCTTTTTGAGTTCTCTTGCGTGATCCCTCTTTTGAACGATCTTTGCCACTTCCTCTTCGTTCACAAATTTTGTGGTCTTTACCACATAAACCTTGTCATCCGAGGTTTTTCTGAGGCGGATCTTTCCCTTTAAATATCCGTGCTTGTCACAATAGGATATGGAATAGTAGTTTTTTCCGTTTGGAGTGAACCACTTTACCTTCTTTTTCAGGTTTTTGTGGCAAAAATAGCACTTTCCTGCCACAACCTCATTGTCGGAGAAAGCCTCCTCCTTGGTGTCAAAAGCTCTTGAGATAAACTTCTCGTAATTGTCAAACTGGATCTTTATCTCGTCCTCTCTGGTCTTTGGAGGATGGTAAGTATCAAATGAAATATAACGGACCACGGTCCTGTCCATCACCAGCATTCTGGCCAGAACTTTCGCTGTATAATATGCATCGCTGAAAGCTCTGTGGAAAGGAATATCTTTCTCTATCTTGAGAAGGTCGATGGCATACTCAAGGGCTTTTCTGGATTTTTGATCCTCGTAGGCAATACTGAAAAGCTTTTGGGCATCCAAAAAACCGATGGGGCCGTCCGACAGTGGCTCCACTCCGAAAAACTCAATATTTCTCTGAAGCTCCGTGAGGTCTAATGGCCCCCAGGTCACGAACATATAGTCATCGCCGCACCACTCTCTGAAGGCTTTCATAACCTCCTCAAAAGGGTTGCCCCTCTCAAGCTCCTGCATTTTCAGATGAATGAGCTTGCTGGTGATGTGATGCATCTCGCTGTAGACCCTGGGTTTTATGAGCTCATTAAACTCTCCCACCATCTCCAGATTTTCCGTCATTTTGATCGCACCGATCTCGATTATTTCAAAGGGAAGCTTCGCAACCTCGGGCTCCTTGCCGGTATTGCTCTGGTTCCACTCCAGATCCATAATGATATAATTCATACAATCCGCTCCCTGAAATTTTATTTGTGAGCTAAATTCGGTACCAGTCTGAAACCTTCCGTCCAGGTCCGTCCCGCAGGTACCTTGTTGATATAAGGATGTTTTTCGATATCTCCCTTGTAGCCGTCCTCATCGCAGATTCCCCACCAAGGTTCAATGCAGATATACTTTGCGCCGGGATCCGCCACTGACCAGATGCCCCACACGGGACAGGTGGGTGCCTCCAGGCGGATGATCTCCTCGCCGTCTTTGTCCACGATACCCGCAGCCAAAACTCCCTGTTTTTCAAGCACCAGGGCATCATTGTCAAAAATATGATCCTCGATCTTTATCAGATCCTTTTCCATGGGTACCTCATATTTTTTACCGGTGAGATACCCTGTTTTTACATTGATCTCGCTACAGATCGCTTTCTCAAGAGGGGACCTGGAATAAATCCTGACAGATGCGTCATTTCTATCACCCATTGTACTAAAAGCAGGGTGTCCTCCAAAGGCAAAGAAACAGGTTTCCTTGCTCAGATTCTGAAGATGCCAGATCTCTCTGATGCTACCCTCCTCTAAAAGATACTCCACTTTAAGTTCAAATTCGTAGGGGAAAACACTGAGTGTTTTCTCGTCACTTCTAAGTCTGTAGACGATCCTGTCCTCCGACTGCTCCGCGATCTCAAACTCACGGTCTCTTGCAAAGCCATGCTTTGTCATCTCATATTCTTTGCCCGAGATACGATAGACACCTTCATAGAATTTACCTATGGCAGGAAATAGGATGGGCGAAGTCTTTCCCCAAAATTTCGGGTCCGCCTCCCACATGTACTCCTTTTTATCCTCGTTTCTCACGATGGATCTGAGTTCCGCTCCGAAAGAGTCTATCTCAGCTGTTATGTATGAATTTGAAATTGTGCTACGCATTTATGCCTCCGGTTATCTCAGTTTATTTATTGCGCGATTGGGAATGATAAGTTTTCCCTTTTTCTTTATAAATTCTATTTTTTCCGGCTCTGCGCCGTAGAGAACTCCGTACTCGAGAGCTGACAGACATGCCCTTGAATACTTGTCATAGGATGCTCCGCCCTTTGCAAGATACAGATAAAGGGTGTCATCCAGTTCGTAAAGCTCCGTGTGAACTCTGATATTTTTTGGCAGTACTGATGAAAAATCCATTACATCGGTCATTTTCCTAAAAGCAAAGATTGCTTCCTCCGGATTCTCAAATTCATTATCCTCCGAAGCTTCGATGGACTTAGCTTTTGCCCGGATCTCTTTTTGGGCTCCTTCTCTGTCCTGACGCAGCTTTGCCAAAAGTTCACGCATTTCCACCAGGGCGTTTTCAACCTGTTCTGCCGTAAAGTCCTGTGGCCCTTTCTCGGAAAAAGTCAGCTCCATTCCGTTTTCGGGCGAAAATACTATCTGCAGATCAAACGCCATTCCACTCGGCACATATCCCAGTTCCTCATGCGCCTGTACCATGATTTCTCTGATTACTTCTCTTGCTTTTGAACTTCGGGTTACAAAATCATTGTAATTGATGTTGTATTCCATCAGTTCGTTGACAGTGAGGTAGCATTTTACTGTCTTGTCGTCAATTCGTTCTACTCTCATAACGTCACCTCATTTCTTTTGTTTGTCCAAAAGCTCCTTCAGGGCTTCTTCGCTGTCACTGACCCAGGCGTCTTCCTCCTCGGCATTAAGCCCGAGATACTGCGCCAGAGTCCGCTCTTCATCACTCATACCCCATTTGTAACTGTAATCATCTATATCCTCAAACTCTATCTGACCCGAAAGATATAACTCCTTAAAATTCATTCTGTTACCTCAGACACTTCTTCCAATTTACCCTATAGTTAATTATATTTTACCATATTTTACTGCTAATACAAACAAATATCTGGCCCGCTATGGGCATCCGCTTCATATATTGCTTTTATTTGTCTACATATTGTGTTATGATTAATTGTAATGTGTTAATCAATTTCTTTGTGAGGAGGGCGCAACTTTAATGCTGATTGAAGAATTGGAGGTAGGAACACCAATATCTTTTCTCGTCGATATTGGCGGAGCCGAACCACAACATCTTGAATTTTCCTCCAAAATCGAGGAGTCCTATCCCAAAAAGAAAATGGCTATCGCCGAAGCTGTTATGAGGGATGACAAGATCGTATCCTTTAAGGGCGAAAACACCATGGTCAATGTCATCGCTTTGTTTTCGGATGATAAACCTCAGATCTTTAACAATGTCACAGTTACTTCCATGAAGCGGTCGAATAACACCTTCTGTTACAGTCTGCAGTGCCAGGCCGCAGGAAAGCCCTTTAACAGGCGCGGTTCGTACAGGTGCTATGTGGGCCTCCCCACAAGCCTTGCATATAAACCCGGTGCTGAACCCGTGGAAGTCATCATAAAGGATGTTTCCGTCTCCGGATTTGCACTGACTTGCCCCTCTGAGATCGAGTTAGCCATCAATCAGGTTGTTCATGTGGTACTCACTGACACCATCGAACAGAGCGGCGACACCTTCACTTTTCAGATGTACGGGATCGTGGTCAGAAGCCAGGACCTTGAAAACGGCAAGATCGTTTACGGCTGCAAGTTAAATAACCATGTGGGCGGCCTGGAAAACTATGTCGCTTTAAAAGAACGTATGAATCTAAAGAGAGACCGATGATCAAGGGCCCGGCAAAACTGCCGAGCCCTTTCTTTATAAATCCAAATCATATTTATTATTGCTCTAACGCCTTTTGAAATTCCTCAGTTTTAGCCCATGCATCAACTTCATATGCTCTTACAGCGTCTTATCCCACTTATTTTACTTCGACAAAAACGTGTCTGTATTCCAGGTCAGATACAGTGGCACACTGTACGTATCGGTCTGTTCACATTTGTTTTCCGCAATATTTTTCAAAGATAATTTCAGGCCTTTTTTAGGAAGGTATTTTTTGCAATACTGCTTGTAACTCTTTGCCTGCGTGTTGCTTGCTGCCTTCACTTCTACGGGAATGATCTCACCGTCCTGCTCATAAATAAAATCAACTTCAGCAGTATTTCCCGAGCGCCAAAAATAGAGAACCTTCCCGGCAGCTTTCAATTCATTTAACACATAATTTTCCGCAAATGCACCCTTGTACCTGCTGAAATTATCCGACTCGTCCAATATAGTTTTTGGTGATACTTTTGACCTTGCCCGTAAAAGTCCTATATCCGACATATATACTTTGAAATAGGTCTTATTTGCACTTCCCTCAAGCGGAGTCTCCGGGTTTTCTACCATTTCGGTTTTAATTAACAGCCCTGCGTCAACCAGCCATTGCAAAGCATCCTCAAGTTCGGCAGACCTCTTGCCTTCCTTAACATGGGAAAACACGAACTTATTGTTTTCCCTCGCAAGCTGAACAGGAACAGAATCCCATATCCAACGTATCTTTGGCACATCAGGCAGAGGGGCATGTTTTGAAAAATCATCCGCATAATCGGCCAGGATTTCGTTTTGTACCTCTTCAACCTCATCATAATCATTGGTTTCGATCCAGGTTTTTACGGCTTCCGGCATTCCGCCCACTATATAGTAAGCTTTCAGCAATTGCTCCAATGGCTCTGAATACAATTCCGGAATCTTTCTGTCTATGGACCAGTCAGCCATAGTTTCGATAAGGTCAGCCCGCCCGTTTGCCAGTACAAATTCCTTAAAACTCATGGGATATAACTGCATCCTGTTTACTTTCCCAACCGGGAACGAAACCTGTTCTCTCTTTAATGCTACGCCAAGCAATGACCCGGCGCATATTATATGCAGTTCCCTCATGTTCTCGCAAAAATATTTAAGAGAAGTAAGCGCCCTGGAACATACCTGTATTTCATCAAAAAACAGCAGCGTTTTCCCGGGAATGATCCCGGTTTTAAAATGGATTTCCAGCTCTTTTACGATTCTGTTTACATCAAAATCATATTCAAATATGGCAGAAAGTTTTTCTTCCGATTCAAAATTGACATATACACAGTTTTCGAAGTGCTCTTTGGCAAACTTCAATACTGTGTATGTTTTACCACACTGCCTGACTCCCGTGAGAATAAGCGGCTTTCTGCGCTTTCCGTCTTTCCATTCTATCAGTTTTTTGGTTATTTCCCTATACATAACGCCTCCAATAGTCCTATGACTTTTGCAAGTATTATAACAAAAGTCCTATGACTTTTGCAATAGTTTTACAAAAAGTCCTATGACTTTTGCAAATCGGGTGTGCTTGGTCCTAAACAGCCATCCTGCAATTTGTCTGCATTAACATCTGCGAAAAATAAAAGGAGACTGAACGAGCAGTTCCCCGATCAGTCCCCAAAAGGAGTAATTTCATTAATGCATGTTCACATTACTTAGCTATCTTGTAAGCCATCTTGAAGTATTTGGTCAGAACCTGAACAAGTCCGCTGTTTTCTCTGGAATTTCCAACCTCGCTGTAAGCTTCCATGATCTTGTCATAATCGGCACTGTCAAGTCCGATGTTGCTGTTCTTTATATGTCTGATTCCCCAGTTTCCGTCATCGAGTATAGTCTTGTAAGTCCAGGTTGTCCAGCTGATACCGGAATCATTGATGTATTTGAGTCCCTCATCCCATGCTTCCAGGTTATCAAAAAGTGAGAACTCACCCATAAGTGAAGGCACATCATAATTGGATGAATCGATGGCGCTGAGTTTTGAGCGCATGTTGGTTACCTGCTTTCCGCCTGCATTATTGTAATCGTCATACAGGTAATTATGGTACTCATACATTATATTCTCCCATCCAAACTTAGTGGGAAGGGGAAGATCCACGGGATCCCATACAGCCTCCATGATGATCACATGGTCAGGATCGATAGCTCTGATCCTCTTGTAAGCTGCATCATAAACATTCCAAAGTCCCTGTCTCAGGGCTGTATCTGTGTAACCGGAATTATATCTGTATGTACAGAAGGGCTCGTTTAGCAGATCATAACCTGCAACCCAGGGATTTCCGTTATAATGCTCTGCGATCTTTTCCCAGATCTGATAGAAGAGTTCCTGATTTGCAGCCACAGTTTCCTGATCTGCAAAGAAGAATTCGCTGGCTGCCATCTTGTCGCCGCCACCGTCAACTCCCGAGTGGTCCGAACCGTTCTGTGATCCGGGTGCACCGTGAAGGTCTATGATCACATACATTCCTCTTGCAGCTGACTGCTCTACGAACCAGTCGATCCTCTCGAAAGCATTATCATAATAGTTGCCTTCCGCATCCATGAGATTTCTCCACCAAAGAGGGAGTCTGAGGCAGTTAACACCGATGGACTTGAGATAGTCAAAATCTCTGTCCGTCATGAAATTATCCTGATAAGCCTCAACGAGAGCCATACCCTCTTCCTCGCCGAATCGCTCAACCAATATGTCCAAGATATCCGTCTCGTCTTTTACTGCGGATGTGGCTCTGGTGGGAGTCATCCACATTTCCTGAAGAAGATATCCTCCTACGTTGGTACCTTTTAACTGGATAACATCGCCCTCACCGGAATTGTTTCTAAGCACCTTTCCGTCTGCCTTCAAAAATGGATTTTCTACCATAGTATCGTTCTCTTCTCTTTCTACATAAGGTTCTTCTGCCACAACTTCTTCTGCCTCGGTCTCTTCTGCTTCGGCAGTTTCTTCACTTTCTGCCTCTTCGGTTTCTGTCGAAACTTCCTCCACAACTTCTTCAGCTGCAGGCTCTGTGACAGCCTCCGTATTCTTTCCGCAGCCTGCAAGAAGTGCTGCGGCAAAAACAATTGCAAATGCCTTTAATCTCTTATTACTCATTTTTTGTTTCCTTTCCATAACCCTATAAAAACAATAAATGCCTGTTACTGTAACTGCCTCCTATTATATAAAAACGTTTTTATTTTGTAAAGTGGAAATTTTCGTCACAACAAAAGCTCCCTGCCTTAACAGGGAGCTTTAAAATCATTTGCTTTTTGGGATCGGCAAATTTGTATCATTCAACCGCGGCATCCACATCTGTCTCTGTGTCTGTTTCTGCCTCGGTAACTTCCTCGTCCTCTTCCTCAGGCTTTTCCAGATTGGTCAAAGCGTAGATGTCTTTGTTGAAAAGCGTGTAAGTTGAAGACTCTGTTGTATAAACCTTTGACGAGTCGCCGTTTACATAAACATAATATACTTCTGCGATGGTATTGAAATCACCGAATGTGATCTCATACTCCTCTCCGTTCATCACCCACTTTACGGTTCTGGAAGGTGCATCGAGTCCGAACTGGCTGAGATCCTCAACATTTTCGATGACATTTTCCGTTTTGAACGGTGCAAGGTTTGCCAGCATGTTTTTGATCATATACTGGGTTACCTCCAGAGAGTGATCATCGGCATAATACCATGTGTCATCCTCTTTCTCGTAGCTGTAAGTATTTCCGTCGTAAGTATATGTAAAACTTTCGATGCTGTCGGAGTCGCCATCAATAACGGTGACTTCAGAGGAATTCTCCTCCTTATCATCCTTTTTTGACTCCTGATATTTGGTCACACCAAAATACACAGCCACCAGCACCACCAGGACGATCACCATCAAAATCAATTGCTTAAGCTGTCTTGACATGATTATTTCTTCCTCCTTGCAAACCATACGCAGAATCCTGCAATAAGTAAAGCTACAGGAACAACTATGGCGGTGAGTGCTCCGATCAAGGTGCTCATTGCCTTGGGCACAATAAGGTTGGATACACTGTATGACTTAACCGGGATCGATACATTTACCGATCTGCTTGCAAAACTTGAGGCAGTGTTTGTAAAGAGCGTCTGGTTAGAACCGCCTACAAGGCTTGTGGCATCATCTGTAAACATAAAGGATGAACCGTAAACAACCAGGGTTCCTTCTCCGGTCTTTTCAGCGGCAACACCGATCTGGAAAGGTCCGTCGATGTCCCCTTCTTCCTTGTCTGTAACTTCCATATTGTTGGCTGCAAGTTTTGAATATGCGGAATCTGTTGTGGAGAGGATACTTGCGTACTCCACTTCCTCATTCGTATCATCGATCAGGATACCCTGAGCATTGGGAGCAAATACATAATATGCTCCTCCATAAATGCCTTTTGTGTATGTGGATACCTGCACATTGGGAAGCAGATAGAAGGGATATCCGTAATAGTGGCTTTCATCTCCCTCTACCACAACACCGTCAACTGTGCTGAGTCCTCTGTAGCTCAAAAGTTCATCAATGTTTGCGGAATCTGTAAGGTCATAGGTTGCCACATAGATTATGTCTCCGCCCTTTTCAAGATAATCCTTTAACTTGTCAAGGTCATCCTTTGAAATATCAGATGTGGGAGCATTGATCAGGATCATGTCGATATCTTCAGAAATCTCATCATAATCCATAATGTTGCCTGTTTCGTAATCTATATTGGCTTTCTTTATGGCATCCTGATAATTGTTTGACAGAGGAGCCTCGCCATGGCCTGATATTGCGAGGAGTTTAGGCTGTCTGTCACTTGTGACAAAGTCGATGGCAGAGATCACTCTTCCCTCGCCGTCATATCCGGTTACAGTTGATGAATATGTATTTGAATCAAATGTACTTTCGTAAATATCTGTCTGACTTACAGTTGTGCTTCGCTTGTCGCTTACCACGATCAAACTTCCGACTGTAAGATTTTCATCGGTGTACTGCGATGCAAATCTGGGGTTGATGGCAGGATCCACATACTCAACGCTGATGAATTTGGAAAGGTCGTCTATCCTGTCCAAAGTCTCACCCAGCATCAGGTCCCTGTTATCCTCTGATGAGAGCACATATATTTTTACATCCTCGTCAACCTGTGCGATGAATTCCTTTCCCTCATCTGTGATGGAATAGAGCTGTTCGTCAGTCACGTCCACAGCGGTGAAGCTCTTTGGAAGCTTAGCCACTACGATATTAAGTACCACAACGATAGCTGTGGCGATCACGATTGAAATAGTGCTGTAAGCGCCAAGGCTTAAGTGATTTACGGATACGCTGTAACGTCTCTTCTGGATCGACTGCACGGTAAAGAAAAGTACCAGAACGATGAGAGAGATGTAATATACGATTCCGTCTATATTTAAGGAACCGTTTAACATATCACTAAAGTGTGTATAAAGGTCAAAGCAGTTAAGGACCTGTGTGATGATGGAAGGGGCTCCGTCAAGAAGTGAAGTGATGCCCTTCATCATATATCCCACAAACAATACTGCGATACCGATTACCGCAGCGATGACAGGGCTCTCTGTAAGGCTTGATACAAAAAGTCCCACAGCGATGGCTGCCGCACCAAAGAGGAAGTAACCCAGAATTGCAAGATATGCCTGAGCAACAGGGATGGTTCCAAAGTGCATCAATATCAGCGGGTAAAAGCAGATAACCAGCACGGGAATGCAGAACACTCCAAGGAGTGCCAGGTATTTACCCATTACTATGGACCACACAGAAACCGGTGCGGTAAGGGTCAGCTGGTCGGTCTTGTTTCTCTTTTCCTCTGCCAGAGTCCTCATTGTAAGTATGGGCACTGTAAACATGAACAAAACGGAAACGCTTGAAAGCACATACTGAAAATATGGATATCCGTTTCCAAGGTTATATATGAAAAAGTAAAGTCCGATAAGTGCCAGTGTTACGGCAACAAACAAAAATCCGATGAAGGATTGAAAATATGACTTAAATTCTCTTTTAAATATGGCTAACATATTATTTTTCCTCTCCTTCTCCATTTATATTTTCCGAAATATCTGCGGTTTCAACGTAAACCTCATCTTCCGCATGCTTAGGGTCTGCCGCGTCTTCGGAATCTTTTTTCTTAAAGAGTCTCTTTCTCTCTTTTTTAACTTCCTCGCCACCGTCAGTAAGTTCAAGGAAGATATCCTCCAGGGACTTTTCCTCTACCTGCATGGAGCGAACCGCGATACGGGCGCCTGCAAGGGCAAAGCCTGCTTCATCTCTGACGTCAACACCCTTTGCGCTGACAACTTTGATAAGGGTATTTCCATCGGCATCGTTTCCGGCGTTCTCCACGCTGTCAACTCCTGCTATCTTTTCAAGGACATCCTTTGCGGGCTCAAACTCACCTGCCACAGTCAGATTAAGAACTGTGTTCTGATCGGTAAGTTTTGACAGGTTCTCGGTTGTATCCGATGCCACCAGCTTGCCGTGGGCGATGATGAGAATGTGATCGCAAACCTCCTGAACCTCGCTCAGAATGTGGGAGCTGAGGATCACTGTGTGATTTTCTCCAAGTTTTCTGATCAGATCCCTGATCTCGATTATCTGCTTGGGATCAAGTCCTACCGAAGGCTCATCCAAAATGATCACTTCGGGTTTCCCTAAAATTGCCTGTGCGATACCGACTCTCTGGCGATATCCCTTTGAAAGATTCTTGATAAGGCGGTTTTGCATATCCGTGATCTGTGTCAGGGCCATAACTTCTTCCACCTGATCTTTTCTCTCTGCCCTGGGAACCTTTTTAAGTTCAGCCACAAACTTAAGGAAATCCTTTACAGTCATGTCTGTGTAAAGGGGAGGGATCTCAGGGAGATATCCGATGAGTTTTTTGGCTGCCTCGGGCTCTTTCTGAATATCCTTGCCGTCGATGGTGACGGTTCCGTCAGTAGGTGCCAGATATCCTGTGATAATGTTCATTGTTGTGGATTTTCCGGCACCGTTTGGTCCCAAAAATCCGTAGATCTGTCCCTTCTCAACTTTGAAGGAGAGATTGTTTACGGCAATGTGATCGCCGTACTGTTTTGTAAGGTTTGTTACCTCAATCATAATTTGCCTCCCAAATTCATAAAGGCGCTACCCCGCCTTTTTCATCCTACAGTATTGTAGATGTTATATGTCACGGAAAAGTGTTCTAATTGTGAACAAATTGTGAACACTCATTATTCCTTCCAATGTAACCTGTGGAGCTGCCCTTCGGTCTCCATGCCGCAGAATTCATTCTGTCTTAAGGCTTCATAGAGAACGATGGCAACAGAGTTTGCCAGGTTTAGGCTTCTGATCTCCTCTTTCATGGGGATCCTGATGCAGTTTTCTTCATTCTCCACCAGTATCTCCTCCGGGATGCCTGCGCTTTCCTTTCCAAACATGATAAAATCATCCGGCCCAAAATCTGCCTCTGTGTAGCTTTTATGGGCTTTTGTGGTGGCCATCCACACCTTTGCTCCGGGGTGCGAGGCCAAAAACTCTTCATAATTCATATATCTGTGGAGATCCAGTTTCTCCCAATAATCCATGCCGGCTCTCTTGATCCTCTTTTCGTCCAGGTGAAAGCCAAGTGGTTCTATGAGATGCAGGCTTGTGCCTGTTGCCACGCAGGTCCTGCCGATGTTACCCGTATTATCCGGAATCTCCGGTTGATGTAATACTATATGCATGATTACCTCTTTACCCAATTTTGCGGCAGTGCTTTCAGACACTGCCGCAGTGGGTGATCCAACAAATTAGTTTCTTGCTTATTTTTATTTTTGCTCGCTTCTGAGTCTGGTCACAAATCTGTTAAGCCTCTCCATGGCTTCTTTTAACCGCTCGATGGAGTAAGCATAGGAAATTCTCAGATACCCTTCGCCGCTGTCGCCAAAAGCTGTTCCCGGAACTGCGGCAACTTTTTCTTCCTCCAAAAATCTGGTGGCAAACTCATCGCTTGTCATGCCAAATTCCTTTATACAGGGGAATACATAAAAAGCTCCGTAGGGTTCAAAGCACTCGATACCCATTTCCTTGAAGGCGTTCATCAAAAATCTACGTCTCTGATTGTATGCTTCCCTCATCTCTGCCACGTCTCCGTCTCCGTTTTTCAAAGCTTCGACTGCGGCGTACTGAGCTGTGGTGGGTGCACACATAATGGCAAACTGATGGATCTTTGTCATCTGTTTGATGATCGCCTCGGGACCGCACGCATATCCGAGTCTCCATCCTGTCATGGCATATGCTTTTGAGAATCCGTTAATAAGTACGGTCCTCTCCTGCATGCCGGGAAGGGATGCGATGGATACGTGCTTTCCGTTGTATGTAAGCTCTGCATAGATCTCGTCGCTTAAAACTATGAGATCGTGCTTTAAGATCACTTCTGCAATAGCCTCCAGATCCTTTTTTTCCATGATGGCACCGGTGGGATTGTTGGGGAAGGGCAGGATAAGGACCTTTGTCTTTTCCGTTACTGCCTCCTCGATCTCACGAGCCGTTAATCTGAAGTCATTTTCAGCCTTTAAGTTGATGATAACGGGCTTTCCTCCCGCCAGGATGGTGCAGGGTTCATAGGAAACATAGCTGGGCTGAGGGATCAGCACCTCGTCCCCGGGGTTTAACATGGCTCTCAATCCTATGTCAATGGCCTCGGAACCTCCGACCGTCACGATGACTTCCTTTGCCGGATCGTATTTTACGCCCTGGGTCCTGTCGATATAATTGCAGATCTCTTTTCTAAGTTCCATGAGACCTGAGTTTGATGTATAAAAGGTCTTTCCCTTTTCCAGGGAATAAATGCCCTCATCTCTGATGTGCCAGGGTGTATCAAAATCAGGCTCCCCCACACCAAGAGATATGGCATCCTTCATCTCACTTACAATATCAAAAAATTTTCTGATGCCGGATGGCTTTATTGAAACAATTGTATCTGATAAGGGATTTCTCATGCCATCATCTCCCTTTCATCCTGCTTTTTGGGTCCAAAGATCGTGCCGTGATCTTTGTATTTTTTTAAGATAAAATGAGTAGCGGTGCTGAGTACGGTATCCATTGTGGAAAGCTTGTTTGACACAAAACCGCTTACTTCTCTCAGGGATTTTCCCTCCAGGATCACCATCAGGTCATATCCTCCGGAGATCAGATACACGCTTGTAACCTCGGGATACTGAAAGATCCTCTCTGCGATGGTGTCAAATCCCTGACCTCTCTGGGGTGTCACCCTCACTTCAATGAGAGCTGTGACCTTGTCAATGTCTGTAAGCTCCCAGTTGATCATGGTGTGATATCCGCAGATGATGCCTTCCTCCTCCAGCTTTTGGAGTTCATTTACCACATCGATCTCCTGTACGCCAAGGAGAACTGCCAGCTCCTTTAAGTCTATACGTCCGTTTTTTTCAATGATTCTAAGTAATTCTTCTCTCATAATTTTTCTCCCTTATCTATATTATTCCGCATCTGCAAACAGCGCATCCACATGGGGTCTGTCCAGATACCTTACTTCCTCGTCGTTTACAAAGATCCTCGCGTTGTCGTCTGTGATCTTGCCGACCACATTTGCAGTTATGCCCTTTTGCCGTATGGCATCCGCCAGCGCTTCCCCGTCATTTGCTATCATGATAAGGCAACCGCCGCTCATGAGCTCATAGGGGTTTTTTGACAATCTCTCGCACACTTCAACCGTCTCCTGACGAAGAGGAAGCCTTTTCATGTCGATTTTAAGTCCAACGTCAGCTTTTTCCGCAATCTCCCAGATTCCTGCAAAAATGCCGCCCTCTGAAACATCATGCATCAGCACCACGTCGGACATTCCCGCTATTGCAGCCTCCGACTCTATGGAATAATAACCTTCAAAGCTCTCCGCCTCATTCACCAGATATGCCGGATAGCGTAACAGCAGTTCCTCCCGCTCAGTCCTTGCAAGATACGCCGTGCCCTCAAGGCCGATGTACTTGCTGAGCACTATGTCCATACCGGGCTTCACCGCGGCCGCATCATATATCCTGTCTGCCACTCCAAAAAAGTTTAACACCGCTATGGGAATACTTATGCTGTTAAGGACTCTGGTCTGACCGCCGATAAATGAAATGCCTTTTTCCTCGGCAAAAACAGAAGCCTGCTCCACGATAGTCTTTAGCGTTTCTTCCTCGGCGTCCTCCGGTAAGAGCAGGGTCATGGATATGTTTTTTACCCGGCCGCCACAGGCCGCCAGATTGTTGATACCTTTTAATATCAAATGAGATACGGATCCGAATCCCGTACCCGATAATGTTAAAATCTCTCCTTCCTGCATGCAGGAAAGAGTATATTTATCCCCGAAAGACGAAAAAACAGCGCAGTCTTCCCCTATGCCTGCGCCGTTTAATAAAGATTGATTTATTTTATTCTTTTTTACCTGTCTGAGAACAGAACGTTTAAGGACGTTTCCGTTTATCTTTCCGGGGTTCATCATTTTCTTCCTTTGTCTTATTACCAGGTGGTTATGATGGACAGAACGTTTCGCACGTGATCGATGCTGCCGGTACCGATTGCCGCCATGATCTCGTTGTAGGCATCAGGGTTTTCCGTTGCCACACCCACGGTAGCGCTTCGGGGAGACATCTTGTAATTACTGGAGTTAACCTGCTCCCTGGAAACCTCCTCGCCGTCCTCGTATACCACTTTCCAAAGTCTTGCCTTGTATCCGATGTGAGCGCTCTCTGTGGCAACATATCCCAGGGGTTGACTCGCATCCGCATAGATATTGTCACTTTGAGGCTCGATCCTCTCCAAAACCTCACTCTCATATTTTACTTCGTGAGATGAAGGTCTGGTCTCTTTGCCGTAAACATTGAAGGTGATGTGCTTGTTTGACACGTATCCCTCAATATAAATAGGATAATCCGAACTGTTTACAAATTTGAAATCCTTGCCCGAGCTCTCTGCAATGGCCGCATCCGATGAGGGTGACACGTAGGTTACGATCATGGAATGATTGTGCCTCTCAGTAACCTCAAGCTCCGATAAAAGCACCGCATTGTAAAGAGTTGTTGAAACCTGACAGATTCCTCCGCCCAGGCTGTCCACTACTTTTCCGTTAACATAGGATCCCGCCATGTAATAGCCGTTTGCCTCCGAAAAAGGAGACACGGTCTCGTATGTAGAAAACTCCTCTCCTGGATAGAGAGTCGTTCCGTTTATCAAGGCACAGCCGTTTGCCACATTTGCACTTCTGGCATAACCGGAAGTTGCATAAGAAGTTGTAAATGTTCCGAGAAGATCCTGCACATTTGCCAGTTCTTCCTTTGATCCCTTGGGATCCTCTTCCCTGATCACAAGAGGTATCTCGCAATCATTTCCGTCCCATTTTGTGGTGAGGAAGGTCTCAACCTCATCGATGGAATTCTCCGCATCCATGGAGTATCCTATCTGGCCTTCCACTATGCTAAACTCACCGTTTTCTCTGACGAGGGAGAGATTCTTTGCCTTTATGTCATATTTTGCGCAGCTGTTTACAAGCACATCGTTTATGAGCTGTACATCAAAAGACAGCTCGATGGGATAAACCTTGCTCTCATGCTTTAAATCTTTTATGGCCTTGTATCTGGCGATGACATTGCCCTCTTTTCCAAGACCTGCTGCCTCTTTTACGATCTGAGTGTTTGCCCAGCCGATTCCAAGTTCATCCGCTGTAACTGTCACTGTGTGATCCCCGGCGGCAATAAATGTGATCTGCTTTTCTCTGAGGGAATCCACATATTCAGTGATGGAGGCCTCTGCCTCATCTTCGGTCATGCCGGAAAGCGAAATTTCACCGGCATATACTCCGTCAAGTATGGTGTCCGATGCGGCAGCTTTTACAGGCATTGCCACAAAAAGCATCGCAAACATACAGGCGGTCAACCACAATAACTTTTTCATATAAAAGCCTTTCCAAAACTATCATGGGATGAATCATCTCATCCCGCTTCAATATGTCACATCAATTGAATTGCTATGCGAAATATGCTACAGTTGAAAGTAGCATCGCAAATACGATTATCAGAACGATGATTCCTGAAAAGATGCGTTTTGATTTTTTGCTATTCATGTTCATCATGGCTTAAATCCTCTTTTCATACAAAAAACTCTGAAAGGATATTATATATGAATTTCACTATTTTGGCAAGTTTAATCGTCTTGTCCATTGCGCTGATGGTGGCAATAAAACGCCAGGCCAAAAAGGCCGAGTCCATCGACAGAGACTTTTGGGACCGGGAGGCAAAAAGCAATATGGTCCGCAAGAAAAGCCTGGACGGTCTGGATTATATAAACATCCCTCTGGAGCAGTTCCCAACCCACCTGTTAAACGACGATGCCGATATTATGGATTATATCGATGTGTTGAGTGAGCTCACGGGGAAAAAGGTGGTTAATTTTTCAGGCATGTCAAACACCGACTTAAAGCTTGAATACGGTGCGGGCAATCTCCCGGAGCTGTCTGAGTATGACTCAAATTACACGGTCCTTGTAAGAACGCTCCAGGCCTGGGCAGAAAAACTTATGTCCGCAGGATATGGCAAAGAAGCATCTCTTCTCATGGAATATGCAGTCTCCACGGGAACGGATATAACCGCAACCTACGACAAACTTGCAAATTATTATTTTGAAAAAAAAGAGTTTGGCGACATAGACAAACTAATCTACCGCGCCGAACTCCTGAAATCTCCTAACAAAAAGATAATATTAAAGCACTTAAAGGATAACTATCCCCAGTTGTGATAAAAAATAGTTCTTCCCTTTATCACGTCATATCAGCCTGCCGCAGGTCCTAAAGGCAGGCTTTTTGTTTGGAAACGTGCACGCTGCTGCCACGCCTGCCCCGGCAGACATTTTGCGAGAGCTAAACATTTCTCCCGTATCTGGAAAATATAATGTCCGTCATACGGCTGGCCTCGCTACGGCTTATCCTCTCGATGTCAAAGTCCATTTTCAGATGGTGCTTTGCATAGAGTTTGATGAGCCTTTCTTTTTGCAGAGTTGTGGCGGGCACATCTCTCTTCACATTAAATATGAGAGGCCCCGGCAAAAAAAGCTTCTCCTCAGACCCGTCAAATTTTTCGGAAAGCTTCAGATAAAGCAGATGAGTGGCATATGCATCCTCCATGGCTCTGTGGGCATTCAGAGGGATCCCGTAAAGCTCACACAGAAATCCAAGGCTTCTGTGCTCTAATTCGGGCAGGTATTTTCTGGCGATCTTTAGCGTATCTATTCCGCGCTTTTCAAATTTTATTTTCTCATTGACTGCTTCTTTTTTTAAAAAAGAATAATCAAAGATTATGCTGTGACCAAGCAGGGGCAGATCCTCCAAAAATTCGATCAGTTTCGGAAATACCTCCTCGATATAGGGCGCATCCATAAGCTCCGCATCCTTGATCCCTGTCATATTTGCCACATATTCAGGCTGCGGTCTTCCGGGGTTTATCAGAGATGAAAATCTCTCCGTCACAACACCGTTTATTACCTTTACTGCGCCTATCTCCGTTATCTTGTCTCGCTTTGGGTTTAACCCCGTTGTCTCCAGATCTATTGATACATACGAATCTGTCATTTTATCCTCTTTTACGCCGCTTTCGCGCTCCGTCCGCACCCCTGAGTCGTCTTTTGTGACTCAGATCTCTTTTTTATATTTTGCGGTCACTCATTTTGATGGCGTTTTGTTCTTCATTTGCGGTCACATATGTGACAAAAAAATTAAGCTATCGGATCACTATGGTCCTTGCCTCCATATTAAGGGGATTTCTCTCCGAATAATCAAAGAGGATCGCCGTCTCTTTCCTGATGGGAACGGAGCTGTTTACATCAAAAGCGAAAAATTCCAGATGTGCGTTTCTTCGAAGTTGCTTTCTGTCAAAATCCGCATATCCCGGCAGGTATTTCCGCTCCTTTTCCTCGATCTCAAAGAATGCCTTAACTCTGCTCTTTTCATCCTCGGATAAATCTCCCGCGAAATCCGGCCTGCTCTTTAGATTCTCTCTGAGATACATGTCATATAATGCAAGGCTTCTGTAAAAGTCTGTGTTTTCCGTGTCCCGCTCCGACAGAAACTCTAAGAGCACATTGTAGCGGAAGCTCCTTGCGGGGGAAGCCACAAAATAACCCTTTTTATCATAAAACTCAGCCAGTTTCTCAAACATGTCAAAGGGAGAGTCAAAGATATGCTCCATGGCAGGCAGCATGTGGGTGAACTGGTTGGAATTGTAATACAGTTCAACCATCTCCTCCACCTGCTTTAGCTTAAGGACTTCCCCGTAGCTAAGCCAATCCGTAAAAAGCACTTCGTAGGGAGGCTGATCACTGTAGCATATGCCGTATTTTGCTGCATCTGCCTCCATCTTTGCGCCCTTCAACACTTTCAAAAATCCCATCTGAAGCTGCTCCGGCTCCATGGAATATACATCATTAAAAGACTTCTTGAAGGAATCATAGTCTTCATAGGGCAGTCCCACGATAAGGTCCAGGTGCTCATGGACATTCCTGCCTGCCTTTACGCTCTCTACGATCCTGCGAAGCTTGTCGATATCCATTCTGCGGTTTATGGCATCAATTGTCATTAAGTTGGTGGACTGAACACCGATCTCAAGCTGAGCAAGCCCGGGGCGAAACTCCTTTAACAGATCCAGTTCGTCCTCTTTCAGTATATCTGCGGCAATCTCAAAATGAAAATTTGTGACACCATTGTCGTGTTCGTGAATATATCGCCAGATTTCCATGGTCCGGTCATGATCACAGTTAAAGGTTCTGTCTATGAACTTTACCTGCCTTACCTTTTTATCCAGGAAAAACTGAAGCTCCTTTTTTACTAACGGAAGGCTTCGAAACCTCAATGTCTTTTCCACGCTTGACAGGCAATAACTGCAGCTGTAAGGGCATCCTCTGGAGGATTCATAATATATGATCCTGTCCTTGTACTCTGACATGTCAGAATAAAAAAACGGGATGGAATCCATGTCAACAGACTCTGCCACACCGGTAAATCCGTTCTGCAGCTGTAGTCCCTTTATATCCTGCAGCTGGCTGTTTTTGCAGTCATGAAGATACCACTTCATGAGGCTTTTGAAGGTTTCCTCCCCCTCGCCCACCATAATGCCCAAAAGTTCGGGAAACTGCCTCATGGTTTCATCTGCATGATAACTTACCTCCGGCCCGCCCAGCCAGATATCCGCATTGGGAAGAACTTTCTTTAGCTCTTTTATCAAAAGCTTCACAACATCAAAATTCCAGATGTAACAGGAAAAACCTATTACATCCGGACTTTTTCGATAGATATCTGCCAGAATATCCCTCGGGTACTGATTGATGGTATATTCCGCAATCTCAATATGCTCCGCATATTCAGGGCCTGCATAGGCCTTCAGGCTCCTGATGGCGGGATTTGTGTGTATGAACTTTGCATTTATTCCGACCAGCAAAAATTTCATTTCTTAAAACCTGAACTCCTTTTTGTCCAGATCGGCCTGGGCCTTCTTTAAATCTGAACGGATAGAGAGGTGCTGCGGGCATTTCTGCTCACAGGCTCCGCACTCCTTACAATTCTTTGCCTGATGAGCCTCTCCGATCTCGTGCTCCCACAGCCATGATGCTGAATTGTAATTGCCATAAACATGATATGTATTCCATGCTTTGAAGCATCCCGGGATATCTACACCAAAAGGACAGGGCATACAGTATCTGCAACCTGTACAACCGTTCTGAACGCGGCTCTTCATGATGCTTACCACGTCGTCTATAGTCTCTTTCTCCTTATCTGTAAGGGGCTTAAAGTCAATAAAAGTATTTAAATTGTCCTCCACCTGCTCCATGGTACTCATACCTGAGAGGATCACCTTCACGTTGTCAAAGGTTCCGACCCATCTAAGAGCATAGGATGCAACGGATGCGTTTTTATCAAGAGCGGCAAATTTTTCCTTGATATCGGGAGCGAGGTTTGCCAATGTTCCTCCCTTTACAGGCTCCATGATAACAAGGGGCACGTCCTTTTTCTTTGCGAGCTCATATCCCTTTACGCCGGCCTGCTCGTCAGCGTCCATGTAATTTAACTGGATCTGGCAAAAATCCCAGTCTGTATAATTGATTATCTCCTCAAAAGCAGAATATTCGTCGTGGAATGAAAAACCAAGATACTTGAATTTTCCGGCTTTTTTCATCTCCTTTAATTTCTCTACAACACCCATGTCACGCATTCTCTCAAACACTTCTCTGTCAAGGGCATGCATGAGATAAAAATCCACATGATCGGTCCTAAGTTTCTGAAGCTGCTCCTCAAAGATCCTGTCCACGTCGTCAAGGCTCTTTACAAGCCATACGGGAAGCTTCGTTGCCAGATAAAAAGAATCTCTGTCATATTTTTGCAGAACTTTTCCAACAAATCTCTCGCTCTCACCGCCGTGATAAGGATATGCTGTATCAATGTAGTTTACTCCGCTTGCAATGGCCTTATCCAGCATCTCTTCAGCCCTTGCCTCATCGATCTTGCCATCCTCCGTTGTGGGAAATCTCATGCATCCAAAACCAAGAAGACTTACTTTTGCACCGGTCTTACCCATGTCCCGCATTTCCATTTTGCCCATTTTTTCCTCTCTTTCCGTGACTACTTTGAAGTCACAATGCCATTATCGTCTATTATTGTATCATATACATTACTGTATGTATTGAGTCTCTCGATTATCCTGTCATAGTCTTCACCCTCAGCAGGTGTGGGTCTGAAATCATTTCGCTCCTTTACGGAGCTGACACTGCAGGGTATCGCATATCCCCTTGTCTCGGACAGTTTGTTATCCTCGTCAAAGGTAAATTCTTCCCTGTAAATCATGCAGTCTTTGTCAACCGGATTTCTGTTTGCACCAAAGCAAAAATTTCCCATGGAATAAACTATGTGCCTGCCCTCATACTCCTCTATGGACTGAAGCACATGGGGATGACACCCTATCACCAGGTCAAATCCGTTGTCTATACAGTAGTGACCGATATTTATCTGATCTTCATCCGGGTAAAATTCTCTCTCGATCCCCCAGTGAAGTGCGGCAACCAATATATCCGGGCGCTCGTCAAACTGTGAGACGGCCACGTCTATCAGCTTTTTTGCATAATCCTTTAACCCGAGACAATTTATGGCAACGACGCCCACGGATATATCTCCCACATCGTACACCACAACTTTATTATCATATGCATAGGGCATATCCACCGCATCAAGCGCATCCCTGGTGTCCTTTGCACCCTCTTCAAAAAAATCATTTCTGTGATTGTTTGCAAGTGTCACCACATCTATACCTGCCTTTGGAAGGATCGATGCATATTCCTGTCTGCCTCTTAAGTAGTAGTCTCTTCCGGGATTTCTCTCCTCACTGTCCGTGAGATTCCCCTCCAGATTAACGATGGTTATGTCATCTTCCAAAAAATAATCTTTTACATTTTCAAAAAAATAATCGCCGCCATTAATATCATATGCTTCATCAAAGGTTCCCGAATACCCCTGCTCCTCGTAGCTGCAAAGCGTCACGTCCCCCACAGCGGACAGCACGATCTTTTTTTCTGTCGGGATTTCCTGCTCCACAGGAGCTGTCGCCTCATCCGTTTCGATCTCTTCCGCAATACTCTCCAGGGTCACGATCTCTTCCCGTGGTGCTTTTGGAATTTTTACCTCTGCGTCCTCCGCCTCAAGTATCACATATCCGTCTTTAGTTTCGCCTCTTTTTTCAAGGAGTGCGTCTTTGTATGTTCCGCATGATGTCAATAAAAAACCGCATGCAAACAACATTCCGCCAAGTTTACATATGTACCTCATAAGATTTCACGCTTTCAAAACTCCAAACCTTCAAAACCGCATATTTTAAAAAAGTGCATAATTCGTTATCATTATACCATAACTGCCCGACATTTATAAATCACATTTATTTACGTCTTTTTTCTCTGATCAGGTCAAGTCCATAAACTGTGGTTTACATTCTTCCCGATCGGGTTTACAATCTTCTCATGAAAACAAAAGATGCCATAAAAAAAATACTAAATGACAATTTCGGAAATTTTGTCTCCGGGGAGGAGATTGCATCAAGGCTTTATGTATCAAGGGCTGCGGTGTGGAAAGCGATAAAAGCCCTGACCGATGAGGGCCTGCAGATTGAGGCTGTGACAAACAAAGGATATCGCTTGAAAAGTGACCTGCTGTTACCCGACTGTGATATTATCCAAAAAAAATGTGAAAGCAGCTTCCATCCCTTTTCCGTGATCCATAAGCCTGTTGTGGACAGTACCAATGATGAAGCCCTTCGCATTTATAAATCCCCGGATCGGCAGGAAAAAAAAGACAATATCCTGGTCATCGCAGATGCACAGACTAACGGTCGCGGCCGGAGGGGCAGAAGTTTTTACTCCCCGGAAGGATGCGGTTTATATATGACCCTGCTCTTTCATCCAAAGATCGACATAAACTCCCTCACCACCCTTACCGCACTCGCCGCAGTTTCAGTATTTAACGCCCTCTCCGGGATCGAATGTGCAGGCACCCTAAAGCCTGCCATCAAGTGGGTAAATGATATATACCTTGATGATAAAAAAGTTGCGGGAATACTGTCTGAAGCCATAGTAAATATGGAAGCCCCCGAGGAAACAATAGTATTGATCGGATTTGGTATAAATCTGTTTTCTCCCAAAAACGGATATCCCAAACCCCTTAAAAATATTGCCGGCGCTGTATTTGATAATGTAACTCCGCTGTCAAAAACTACCCTTAAGGACGACCTGATAACCGGTATCATAAGTAATCTTTCGTATTTCACGGATCCCGCAAACGCAGGCGAAGCTATAGGAATATACCGTGATAATTCCAATATCCTGGGAAAATATGTAAAGATCAACTCCTTTGACAATGCAGCCCGGGAAAAGTACGGATATGTCACGGGAATTACCGATGATTATAAACTGGAAATAAAATACGAAACCGGAGAGACAGAAATTCTGTCCTCCGGTGAAATAAGCGCCGTCAGATACTGATCTGCGGCGCTTTTATGAATCTTTATTTTGATACAGTTATTTTTTTCTTTTCGCCATGCCAGATGACAGGGAACGTGATGCTGTCAATTCCTTCAGGCAAGTGGGGTGCCGTAACCGGTTCCTCTTCCCACATGGCACTCTTCATACCTGCAAAGCCATATACAAAAAGCTGCCATATTCCACCGCAGTTTGCGATGTGTATTCCTTCTTCAGCGCCCTTTTTCTCAACCTTCAGATCGATATCCTCAACCTTTTCCAGGAATTTTTCGGCCTCATCCATTCTGCCAAGCCTTGCGGAGAGTATTCCGTGAACAGCCGCAGAAAGGGATGAATCATGGGTGGTGATGGGCTCATAGTAAGCGTAATTTTTTTCAAGCTCTTCATCGCTTACTTCGTTTCCAAAGAGCATCATCATCTCCAATACGTCCGCCTGCTTAAGTGCCTTTGACCTGTAGTTCTTCTCCTGGGAGATAAAAGTTCCGAAGCACTTTGATCTGTCCTTCCATATGACGTCAAAGTCAAGATCCGCATAACTTTCGAATTCATCACACTGGAGAGTTATCCCGTCTTTATTTTTCACGGGTCTCTTCAGATTTTCAGCCGCATTTTCAAATTCTGCCACCTCAGCTTCGGTGAAATTCAGTCTGTCTGTCACATTTTTATCAGCTAAATACTTTCTCATATATCTGACAGTCGTATCCAGAGCAAATCTCACCATTCTGTTGGTATAGGCATTGTTTGCAGTCATTGCCAGATACTCATCCGGTCCCATTACTCCGAGGAGATTATAGGTTCCGTCCAAGTCCTTATCCATCCTGTCCATCCAGTACCTGGCCGTTTCCACCATGATGTCAATTCCGTAGTCTCTGACGAAGTCTTCATCGCCGGTTGCATTTACGTAATGCATTATGGCATATACTATATCCGCCGTTACATGGATCTCATGATCGGCATATTGCCAGCATGCACACTCCTCGCGCCCTGTAACCGATGACTCCCAGGGGTATCTGGCCCCTCTGTAACCGTAGGACGCCGCGTTTTCTCTTGCACCGCTCAAAGTGTTATATCTAAAGAGCAACAGATTCTTTGCTGCTTTCGGATCGGTATGTATAAAAAACGGGAGCATATTTATCTCTGTGTCCCAAAAATATCTGCCAAAATACCCTTCTCCGGCATATCCCTTGGCGCAGATGGCAACCCTGGGGTCATTTCCACAAACCGATCTGTTTAAGTGATATATTGACATCCTGAGGGCTTTCATGGCTTTTTTTGCTGTGTCTGACCCGGTGAGGATTATGTCACTGTCATCCCACTTTTTCTGCCATACGGCCAAATGCTCTGCGTATTCCTTTTCTATTCCGTCCTTTAAAGATCTTTCCAGATACTTAAGGCAGTTTGCTCTGATATCGTCACTTTCCATATCCTGATCTCTGTCGGTTGCGGCTGCCACTGTCTTTACTAATGATACCTGCGCACCTTCGCAAAGCTTTACATCCGCCACATGGTATACCGCATGATCATTTTTTTCGATATCAAAACAGGTGTGGTCCCCAGCAATGCTTCCCAGGAAAGTGACGGTGTTGCCACCGTTTGTGGAGACTGTGCACTCTGTATATTTTTCTGCAAAGGCACCGCATTTAACGGTTTCAAAATGATCGAATCCGTTGGTCCTTACCCCCGCATTTATGCCTGAAGAGACGGTGATATCAGCTTCCCCATTAAGGGACCTTAATACTATCTCCTCTGTCAAAATGTGGGTGTTTGACATACTCAAAAATCTGACCAAAGTGACACTAACCTTTTTCCCGCTCTTTGTGTTCCACACAAAGGATCTGTGAAGACAGCCATCCCTCATATCGAGGTAGCGCCTGTAATCTTCATAGGAGGAGTTCTCCAAGTCAAACTTCTCCCCATCAGCGCACAGGCTGACTTCACAAATGTAAGGAAGGTTTATGATTTCTGTCTCAAGATAAGGATGTTTTCCCACAATGCCGGGTATGTATGTTCCCCACTTTGAGGGAGTCTCTATATGTTTTTCCAGGGTTACGTTTGCCGGCTTTCTATCATATTCCAGTGCCTGATCAACACTCATAAAGCCTTCTTCCACGCTGCCGCGCAGATCCATGTATCCGTTTCCCTGGGTGAAAAGCCCTTCGTAATGCTTTGATAAACTTCTGTTAAAACCTTCTTCCGAAAGGGTCCACTCCTCTGAAAAATCCGCTGTTTTTAACTTTCCCATTTTACTGCCTTTCCGTTTATCCCTTTACCGAGCCTGCTGCCAGTCCCGAGATAACCTGCTTTTGAAGAAGTATAAATACTATGATGCTGGGTACCACTACCACAACGGTTGCCGCAAACATAGCGCCGTAATCGCTGGCAAAAGCGCTCTTAAAATAGTAAAGAGCGATGGGCAGTGTACGCTTTGAGGTATCACCGGTCAGAGTAAGCGCCAACTGGAACTCATTCCATGCCAGCAAAAACTGGATGACTCCGGCGGTGGCAAAGGCGGGTCTTGTAAGGGGAAGAACTATTGTGGCAAAGGTCCTTACAAAACCTGACCCGTCAATATACGCCGCCTCCTCGAGGGTGTAGGGTATGGTCCTGATGTAGCTGACCATTATATAAAATGTGGTAGGCATACCAAGGGCTGTGTAAACCAGGACGAGGGCGGTCAGTGTGTTATAAAGCCCTGTATTCATCATGGTGTTATACAACGGCTGAATGAGGGCAGCCGAAGGAATGATGAGCCCTATTGAAAACATTGCGGTGATCAGTCCCTTTGCCTTAAAGGAACATCTGACCACCACGTATGCCGCCATGGTGCATACTGCGATATTAAACACTGTTGCAAGGATCGCAACTATGATACTGTTTTTATAAAATGCAACAAGGGGAGCCAGTTTAAAGGCCGTTGAATAGTTTTGAACGTAAAGCCCGTGGGCAAAGCCAAAGCCCCCGGAAAGTATCTCTCCGTTTGTCCTAAAGGAGGATGCGAATACCCACAAAAACGGTACAAGGGATATTATCACGATTATGGATAAAAATATTCCTACAAATAATTTTCCTAAATACTTCATTTTGCTCCTCCTTTCTAGTCTTCTTCATCCATTTTGAAAGCTTTTCTAATGACCTTTAAGCATACGATACCGACTGCGATAAGGACGATACCCTCCGCATTAGCCTTGCCGAATTTCTTGTATGTAAAGACAGTCTCATATACATACATGGGCAGGTTCATGGTCTTGTTGCCGGGTCCGCCGCTGGTGGTCATCATGATGATGTCAAGTTTCTGGAGCATACTGGTGGCAGCAAGTACCACGCAGGTTCCGATTATGTTTCGCATAAGGGGCAGCACAATATGAAAATCTGTCTGAAGAGGTGTGGCGCCGTCGATCTTTGCGGCTTCATACACATCCTCCGAGATGGAGCTCATCTCTGCCATAACAAGGATCGTTACCAGACCCGCATAGGGGAGCCAGGTCATGGTCACTGTCCAGAATGCGCTATTTGAGCCGAGGAACCAGTTTGTGGTGCAGGGTTCTCCGGTTATTTTCGAGATTAATTGATTTAAGAGACCGTACTGCGGATTCATGGTGCATAAAAAAAGCATTCCCAGTGCGGCTGAGGAAATAACGTTTGGTATAAAGAAAATAGTTCTCACGGCATTGGAATACCATCTTTTTCTGGATAGCATAAGTGCCACTGTCACACCGATCACAACATGTATCGTACTCTGTAACAGGATCCAAATGAATGTATTTTTAATTGCGGTTATAAAGCCCGCATCTTCCGTAAAAATATTGATATAGTTCTTTAGGCCAACAAAGGAAAGCTCTTTTCCGATGGTCCAGTCCGTAAACGACGAGCCAAAGAGAATTACCAGTGTTGCCAGAAAAATGAAGGCGAACAGCAATATTCCCGGAAGAAGGAACAATACTATCCATTTTCTGTTATTTTTCATGTTTTTCCCTTCCTTTTAGCCTGATTTTTGGCAAAAAAAGCGCAAGCATAAGCATTGTTTTCTTATGCTTGCGCAAAAATGGAATTTAGTATTAGGTTCTTTGTTAAAACTGATTATTTGCTTGCATCGTTTGCAGCTGAAAGATAGCTTGCAAGATCCTCTGCTGTGATCTCGTCATAAGCAAGTGAAGGATACCACTTTGCAAACTCTTCGATAACTGCCGGGTATGCGTTGTTATCAAGTGTACCGAATGTGTACTTAGCCTGTCCTGCAAGCTCGATAGTCTTTGCGATAAGAGGATTAGCTGCCTTGTACTCATCTGTGATCTCTACGTTGTCTGTAAGAGGAAGAACGCCTGCCTTCTCAAGGAATACGCCCTGTGCATAAGCGCCGGTCTTGAACTTGAGGAACTCAAGAGCTGCCTGCTGCTCTGCCTCAGACTTGTCTGCTGTACAGAGGATGTAACCAACCTCAAACTGTGAAATAAGTCCGTCATTAGGATAAAGAGCTACGCCAACCTTGTCAGCAAAACCTGCAACTGACTTTGTCTCATCTGAGAAGTCAGGGCACATCCAGGGACCGTTTGCGATCATTGCAACCTGACCCTGCTCGAAGTTGTTTGCTGCATTTGAATAGATAGCACCGATTGCATCTGCTGTTGTGTAATCCTTGAGCATTACCTGGATCTTGCCGAGTGCATCGATAAACTCAGGTGTGTTGTATGTATCGGGATAGCTTGTATTCATGAACTTGTTGCCGTCATCGTTTGCTGTACCTACCATAGCTGCAAGCCAAAGGTTTGTGGTCCATGCGTTCTCACCTGTCATAAGTGCGAGAGGTGTGAAGCCTGCATCCTTAAGTGTCTGGCAGTTTGTCATGAACTCATCCCATGTCTTTGCGGGCTCGATGCCTGCTGCCTCGAACATTTCCTTGTTGTAGAAATAACCTACGTTCTGACGCTGATTTGAGATTGAATAAACCTTTCCGTCATCTGTCATGTTGTAGTTCATAGCGCCTTCGCCAACATATTTCATCCACTCTGCATCCTCATCAAGATAAGGCTTTAAGTCTACAGCCTGGCCGTTAGCGATTGCAAGTTCTCTGATTCCGTTCTTTCCGATAAGGACATCGGGAAGGCTCTTTGATGAAGCAAGAACTTCCATCTTTTCTACAAATGCGTCGTCGGTGGGAAGCTCCTCAACTACGACTTTGATCTTGCCTTCATACTGCTTGTTGAAAGCTTCGATAACTTCTGTCTCAGCTGCTGCTGAAGCGTGGGTACCTACCATGAATGTTGCGTAGGAAATCTCGATGGGCTCTGATGCTGTGTCTGCTGCAACTTCTTCTGTTTCCGCAGTTGCCTCAGTTGCGGGAGCCTCATCTTTTACTTCTGTTGAAGCTGTGCTGCCGCATCCTGCAAATACTGCAGTTGTTGTCACTGCAAGTGCAAGAGCGATCAACTTTGATACTCGTCTTTTCATAATAACCTCCTGGTGATATATAAGTTTTTCGACAATCTCAATATACATTTCCTGCCAAGAAGTCTGAATGGATTGCTTTTTCCTTTTCTTAAAACAATTTGACCTCTTTCGTTTTTTTGTCGTGTCCTCACCCGGGTTTCTTGTTGATTTTTTACCTTTGTTAAAATATTTTGTCCAGCCCTATAAAAATTTCGCTCTGTACTCGCTGGGATTCATATTTGTATATTTTATGAACACATTTGTAAAATAAGCAGGGTCCTTGAAGCCTACGTTGGCAGCCACTTCGTAAATCTTTAATGTTCCGTTCTCCAAAAGTTCCTTTGCCTTGCCCACCCTGTACATGGTTATCTTTTCGGTGATATTGATGCCGGTAAGCTTTTTGTAAGCCCTGGAAACGTAACTGGAACTGAGATACAGCTCGTCGCTTATGTACTGGAGGGTAAGCTCCTCCTTGTAATGCTGCTTTATGCACTCATCAACTCTCTTTACCAGTTCGTTCTTGAAATTCTTTTTTCCGATGCAAAGGCTTCTTACCTTTTCGATTATGTCTTTGCCGATATTGTTCAGGGAGAACATGGTCTTTGCACTGTGGATCCTGTCAAATACATCCCTCTCCATCTTGTCAAAATCCTGATCCACATCCAGGTGATATTTTACCGCCCTGTGGATCACGGTGGAGCAGATCACCAGCATATAGAGCTGACACTGTTCAAAGCTGCATCTGGAAGTGGATAGTCTGTCACAGAATTCTTTTAGATAATCCGCAGCTTCATCGCTGGTTTCATCAAAGGTCATGTCGCTGATGCGATTGATATATTGATCCGGATCAAAGTCGCCTCCCGCTTCCATCACCAGCTCACCAAACACTTTTATACCGCTTCCGCCCGTAGTGATACGGGACAGCGCTGTCTTTGCATCCTCGTAGGCATCAGGTAGCTTCTCCGTAGAATCCACGGTTCTGCTAAGTCCGAATTTCACATCTATCCTCATGAACTCTTCTATCATGATCAAAATGTTGTTAAAATAGTCCACTATCCTGGTCAGATTGACTGCACCGGCTTTATCAAAGGAGATCACCACCGCAAAAAAATCCACCGTCACCGAGAGCAACGTATACTCGCAGTCCTTCAGGGCGATCTTCATGATGTTTCCGAACATCTCGGTAAGGTCCCTGCCCTCCGCCTTTTTGTCATAGTCATCCACCACGCAGGCGCACATGCAAAAATCCTTTGTCAAAAGACACAGGGATCCATCCGGCTGGGTCTTTGCATTTTTATCAAATATCAGTGATCTGTAATAGTTTTTGAGAAGTTCTCCCCTTCCTATCACAGGCTCCGGCGCAGAATTATTTTTGCGCTCCTCCTCAATACTTTTGGATGCTTTCTCTATGGCTTTTGGGAGTTCGTCTATAAAGTCGTTTTTTATTATAAAATCCGACACGCCGAAACGGATCGCCCTCTTTGCCATCTCAAAGTCTGAATAAGCTGTAAGGATTATCACCTTTATGGCGGGAAAGCTTTCATATATGCTCTTTGACAATTCAAGGCCGTCCATAAGAGGCATCTTGATGTCCGTTACCACTATGTCCACAGGGTTTTCCCTGATATATGAAAGGGCTACATTGCCGTTTGCACAGCTGTTTACCACCTTGCAGCCGTAACTGTCCCAGTCGATAAGCTTTACTATACCCTCTCTGATATTTCTCTCATCATCTACGATCAAAATGTTTAGCATTACTCTTCCACCTTTTCGTACGGAATTCGTATTTCTATGTCTGTTCCCTTGTTTTTTTCGCTCTTTATCTTCAGGCCGTGGTCCTCGCCGTAGAGGAGCTTTAACCTGTGGTCCGTGTTTGCAAGGCCCAGTTTTTCTCGTTTTATGGTGCCGTTTTCAAGATCCGCTGTCCTGTCTTTTTCAAGCTCGTTTATATCAAAGCCGAGTCCGTTGTCGCTGACGCTTATGACAATGTCTTCACCGCACCTTCTGACGATGACATTTACCACTCCCACCTTTTCCATATCCTCGATGCCGTGAACCACTGCATTTTCCACCATGGGCTCCACTATAAGCCTCGGGATCCTGCAGGACAGGAGTTCTTCATCCTCCACCTCTATATTGTAAAAGAGTCTGTCCTCGTAGCGCTCCTTTTGAAGGGAAAGATAGAATTCCACATATTTTAATTCTTCCCTGATCTCCACGATGGGCTGTTTTTCGCCGTAGATTCCGGCTCTTAAGAGAGTGGACAGGGAGGATATCATCTTGTATACCGACTCGTCCCCGTTCATCTTGGCCTTTATCTGGATAGTCAGCAAAATATTGAAGAGGAAATGGGGATTCATCTGGTGCTGCAGATATCTTATTTCCATTTCATCAAGCAGTATCTTTGACTCGTAGCTGCTCTTTACAAGGGCCTTAAATTCATCTGTCATCTGCCTGAACACTACGGCCATTAACACCACCAGGATCAAAGTGATCACCATGTAGAGCTTCATTCCCGAGAGAACATCCTTTATGATCTCCGACTTCGGAAGGAGGTATACAAAGTTAAAATCGTTGTTTATGCTCCTCTTTATGTAGAGGTAATCCGTGCCGTGTAAAGAGACATATTTTTTCACCGCTCCTTTTACACCGGGAAGCTCATCCCCTATGGATTCTCCAAGCCTTGTCTGATCCGCGGAGGCGTACACAACGCCTGATTTGTCCGTCAGATACACTAACGCATCATCATACCCCTTTACCTGGGCCAGCCTGTCCGCAAAATATTTTTCGCTGGTGGCGCCTATTATGTAAATACTGTGATCTCCGGTAAAATCCGCCTGTACCCTTAAGGTTGTATATACATTGCCGTTTTGGGAGGTGGGGGGAAGCATCATTGAATAGTTTTCTTTGTTTTTTATCTGACCCCAGGCTGCTGCTGAGGAGACTATTATCTGCTGAGGGGAATATGGCATTGTAAAAGTGTATGTGAGCAGCGTATCGTCCTCATACACCGCCACATAGTCAAAGAGATTGAAGCTCCAGACATTTGAATTTATGAGGATCTTTTGCACTTCGCTTGTGAGTTTTTCCTGATTTAAGTAGCTGTCCTTGTCTCCTTTTAAGAAATAATCCTGATCGTATCTCCAGGCGGAGATGGAATCGCTTCCCGACAGAGACAGAGTGATATTTCGCATCATATCAAGGCTCTGGCTAAGGCTGTCCACGTTCGCATCCACCACCAGATCCATGTTGTCATAGATATTATCCAAAATCGAGCTGTAGGTGTTGTAAGTCACATAGCCGAAATATACCCCGAGACATATGACCAAAAACATTATGAATTTAACGATTACTTTGTTTTTGTTTTTTAAGACTTTACCTTCCATCAGTTTCTCCAGAAAAACTTTCATATGGGAAAAAGCCGCCTGCATTTAATTTCCTGCGGCATTTCCTATGATCTCATTTATAAACGAAAGTTCCCGCCTGTCATTTATGTAACCCAAAATGATACTGCTCTTTTTGCTCTCTCCCGGCCCAATGTATTGTAACTCCCCGTCGATGGCGTTTTGCCGGATGGAATTGGGCCTTGTCTTGCAGGGCTCTATGGAATACATGGGCTCTGTGATATTTCTCTTTGCGATTAGACTTCTTGGGAAAATATCAAGATCCCTCACAAGTACGGCACCCATGTCACCACTGTCATTTATGAGCATTTCCATTGTAACATTTTTAAAGTCTTCTGTTAAATCTTTATAGGCCTTAAGTTCCACTATCTTTTCACAGCCCGAAACCGCCTCGGGAATATACTGATAGCACCTGATGGGATCCAGTTTTTCATCAAAGGGCAGTATCATGCAGGGGTCCGGTTCCGACGGCGCACTGTCCCTTAAAAACATCCTGCCTTTTCTGACGGGAAGGACGTATTTTCCACCATCTTTTAAAAAGCTTCCGCCAAGCTGCACGTGGTATCCGTCATCAAGAGGAAGCACCGTATCCGTTAGGTTAGTGATAATATCCTCCCTGTACAGACATGTCCCTTTTTTATACGTGACGTAACGCACCGACTTTTTATATTGGGGGAGATCGTTGTATCCCTTTATGAAGATTTCACCCGTAACTTCTATCTTTTCATCATCCTCCAGATATTTTACCGATCCGGGATCCGCTGAGGAATAGGCTCCGGTTCCGTGGACTGTCCGCACTTCATCCGGTGTTCCGAACACTTCAGGCCCAAGACTTGCCACTGCGCAGTAAAATCCGCTATCCCACCCTCCGTCAGCCTTCAGATCCACACTGTCCGGGTGCAAAAGAGCCTCCTTGGTCCTATCCCAGCTTACCTTTTTACCGTCTATAAATATTTCTCCCACATCCATTCCTCTCTCCGGGATGAATGTAAAAGATAATTTTCCCCCATCGACTCTGTACTCATGCAGGATACGTCCAAATCTATCCTCTATAGTATTTATTTTCATTTTGTTTTCCTCGTTTGGTCATACAATTAAAAACTGCCACAGCCTTTAGCATAACCTTTTATATGTTTTTACTTAATGACGGGCATCCCCCAAACCTTGTAATATTTTGACCCGGCATAAAAATGGGCTGATTTTACGGGAATATACCTTGTAATATTTTGACCTGTCCTGTATTTTCTTGTCCGACAGTCCTATGCTACCATCTGTATATCTCTGGTTTTCATCCGCGTATCAGGCTAAAATTTACCGGAATTCTTTTGATTATTTAATTGTTCTTGAATATTATTTTGTACAAGTGTACCATCTAATCATGGGGAGGATTTTTCATGAGATCACATAAATTCCTGCTGTGGCTTCTGAGCATTTTACTTGTCATTTCGCTGAGTGTCATCGGTGTTTCCTTATATTATATTTTCATAAAAGACAGATCGCCTTACATCGGCACCTGGGTCAGAGAACAGAAGATAACGAATCTGGTCCGCGGCAAGATGGATGCATGGCTCTGGGAAGCTGATCTGAAGATATTCGTAGACTATCCGACGGACAATGTGACCGTTGATATGATAGTGGAGTTTGACAGATCCGGTAATATCAAGGTAAGACCGGACGAGAGATCATTTGATGAGGCTTCGGAAGCTGCCGCAAAAATAGGCGAGGCAGCTCTCACCGACTTTTTGACAAAGCGCCTTGCGGCTGCAGGCACCGACATTTCCGACTTAAACACCGATGTGGAGTTTTTGCTGGAGGATGCCCTGGGAATGACCGTATCGGAATACATGGCTCAGTACGGTCCAAAGATAATGCCCGAAGTTGAAGAAGTTGATGCTCTGTTTTCCGGCTCCTACACCTATGTGGAGGAGGATGAACAGCTGATCATCACAGACTCCGAAACGGGGGAAGAAAAAATCGCAACCTACGTGGTGGACGGAGATAAAATGGTCATTTCCACCGGACGAGAAACTTATATTTACAGCAAAAAATAACCCATGATCTGACCTGCAGTGAATATAATGAAAGGCGAATCCAGTGAGAATAAAAAAATTTTTATATAAATCCATCGTTTTACAAAAAAATATCCTAATATTTTTCATGGCGCTTAGCCTGTCTCTCTGCGCACCCATAAGCGCACAGGCTGCCCTTGAAACCTACCCGGAATATCTTAGAAATCTCCGGGTTTGTATTGTTGGGCGCAGTGAGGGAAACGTAAAGGCTCTGGACTTAAACTATGACGGAAATGTATATCTGTCCATGATAGATATGGCCTCCCTGCTAAAGGGCACAAATAAAGAATTTGCTCTGGATATAACCCGAAATTCCGTTTCAGTTACAAAAAACTCATCCTATGAGGAAAAGGGCGGCGAGAACCTCCCCTTTGAAAACGGAGTGCGCGATGAAAAGGAAGATGCATACACCAGAAAAAAGAACGACTTTACCATAGATAATAAAGAAGTAAGCTACTATACCATAATCCACAAAAATACGGAAAATGTCTACGACTGCTTTATCACCCCGGGTGATTTTGCGCTGATATTTGATATCGATATGTGGTACAACGAAGACGTATTAAATATTGATCCCGAATCAGAATTAAACCTGAATCTGAATGACCTGGAGGCAGAAGGGTACTTTGAGGGGATGAACGCGGTCCTTATCGGGGACGTGGCTACGGGTGACATACTTTATGAATATAACGGGGACCTGTCATACCCCCTTGCCAGCATTACAAAGCTCATGACCTATGCAGTGGTAATGGATGCAGTGACCGGAGGCAGAGTCTCTCTTGACACTGTTGTCACTTTTTCCGAAAACGTGGAAAAGCTCTCCTATTCCGTGGATCATGCTTTTCACATGCCTGCGGGAGAAAGTGCAACTTTGGAGGATCTCATATACGGGTCCTTAATGCAGTCCAGCAACGAATGCAGCCTTGCCCTGGCGGAAGCCGTAAGCGGAAGCGAAGAAAAATTCGTCGAAGCCATGAATCTGAAAGCCGCAGAGCTTTCCATGAGCGACGGGACTTTCTTTTATAACTGCAACGGCTTGCCGGTTTTTGCAGATGGCGTATTCTCAGGAAAAAAACAAAACCATATCACGGCAGAGGATCTGTTCATATTGTCTGAGTACCTCCTCTCCGTATATCCGAGGATCACTGAGATCACAGGCTGCCCGGAAAAATATCTGGAGAGCATGAGCCGCACAGTGACGAATTCAAATCCCATGTTAAAAAACGTGGACGACGTGGTGGGGCTTAAAACCGGCACCACAAACAAAGCCGGAAGCTGCCTGGTAAGCGCAAAAAAAGTTTCGGTAAACAATGATAACCACATGATCGTTGCAATTGTGCTGGGCGCTGAGGACGGAGCATTCAGAAATAACGTGTCACAGACACTTCTTGCCTATGGTACAAAGGTATTGCAGTCCGGAAACGGCGGACTGCTCGACGGCGCATCGGATATAGACGGCTCCGGAAATATTGAAAACATTCCCCGGGATGCCGAGAGCCTGGCCAGGCTTATAGTGAGAAAAGCTTATCAATAAAGATTTTTTGGAGAATACATTTATCAAACTATGGCAAAAAACAATCCTGTCTTTACAAAAAGCATGAGAAAGACTCATACCATATATATGCCTGACATGCTGCATTATCACAACGATCTCTTGTGTGCCGCATTTAAATACGGCGGCTACAACCTATCCATCGTTCCTGAGACAGATCATGTACCGGGTGAACTCCTGTCCCTGATAAATTCAGGGTACTGTACCTGTGCCATGGACATCATAGGAAACCTGATGGCTTTTATCAAAAGCGGACGTATCGACGTGGAACGGACTGCGGTCCTTGAGCCCCAGGCAGGAGGCGCCTGCAGAGCCGGTAATTATTATAATCTGATCATAATGTGTCTACACAGGCTCGGATACAACATCCCCGTCCTCTCCCTTAATTTTTCGGGATTGGAATCACATCCGGGGTTCAAGATTAACCTCAAAATGTTTTTGGGTGCCGTGGCTGCGGTCTGCTACGGGGATCTCCTGCAGACCCTTTACCAGCAGACTCTTTGCTATGAAAAAAATACCGGTGAGACAAACGCTCTTTACAACAAATGGATAAAAAAGCTCTCCTCTGATATTGAAGAAGGCAAAAATCTTTTTTCCCGAAAAAAGATCTACGAGACCATCGTCTCGGAATTTCTTTCCATAGAACGCTTTTCAAAGGCGGAAAAACCTCTTAAAAAAGTCGGCATCGTCGGGGAAATCTACGTAAAATGCTCCCCCACAGGCAATCGCCACCTTGAGGATTTTCTCCATGAAAACGGGATGGAGTTTCGCTCCGAAGGTTTCATAAACTATTGTATATATGTACTTTTTACAGAACTTAAATCTACTAAGTTAAACCGCGGATCCTTTATGTATTCTCTGGCGTTGAAGGCGCTGATAAAGCACTTTATCAAAATGCATTCAGTGATCAGAAAGTCTCTCGCAGGGGGCGGGTATCTCCCTGACGGAAACTTTTATGACATGAAAGAAAAAGCTGCAAAGCTCCTTAGCGAGTATTACAATATCGGCGATGGATGGCTCGTTGTGGCGGAGGCTATGGATATGCTGGAACAGGGATATGACAAGATCCTGATCGTGCATCCCTTCGGATGTCTCGTAAGTCATGTAGCTGAGAGGGGTGTCATAAAAAAGCTAAGGGAAATGTATCCGAATGCCAATATAAATTCCATCGAATACGACTATGACCAGTCCAAGACCCTACGGGAGAGCCGTATACTCCTCGCCACAAACTAGCCTGTATATAAAGCCTGCTCTGATAGATCAGAGTGACGGGCTTTCCTTTGACAGATCGATCTTTGCCATGGATATCTCCAGATTTCCGTTTCTGGTGCGGAGCGCATCCATGAACTGTTTTTCTTTTGAGATCTCTTTTTCGACGATCTTATATGTGAGTTTAAAAAGACTGCCCATGTTGGTGGTCTTTACATTTGTAAGCTCCCATTTATCGGCATATTCATCCAGTATTTCATCGAAGACATCATTGTAGTTTAAATCCTCAGGTATGGTTATCTGCAGGACTCTCTCCTTTTCTATGGATTTTCCTGCTCCGAAGCCTGTCTGATCGAGTACTATCATCACAACACACATTATAAGAGTGAATAAAACCGCATATCCCAGGTAACCCATACCGCTCATTAGTCCTGCGCCCATTGCGATAAAAACGGCGCCGATCTCCTTTGCTGTTCCCGGAGCCGATCTGAACCTGATGAGGCTGAATGCGCCCGCCACAGCAACGCCTGCACCCACGTTACCGTTTACCATCATTATCACCACGCACACAACCGCAGGAAGCATGGCAAGCGTCACCAGAAAACTGCGTGAATACCTGTTTTTGTATCCAAAACTAAGCGACAGTATTAATCCGATTATGAGAGATACGCAGATGCATAACAGAAATGCACCGGTTGAAATGACTGTCATTGTACTGTTGTCAAAAATTCCCGAAAAAATATTAAGCATAGATAAGTCCTCCTGTTTCTTCATATTTTCCAAATGAATCTTCTTTGTTTTCTTTTAGTGTTTCCATATATGCAAAACCATACTTTGAAAAGGAAGTACGGTAGATCTTTAATTCCGACAATGCCTTTACCAGCCAAAGCGGCATAGCCCCTGCGACTTTTATCTCCATTAGATATGTATCTTTTTTTAACAGGCTCTTACCGTAGGGTTTTGATGCGAGAGACAGATCATCTTCCCTGTAAAGTATGTTCTCGTCAAGCGTTATCCGAAGTTCCCTGTCCTCTTTGCCATAGAAAGCTTCTCGTTCATACGAAATGTACATGGCCGGTTCCAGGCCTTTATAATGCTTTTTAAAATAATCGATCTCATCAGTAACCTGGTTTTTCTTTGAAATGGCTCTGTCCCTGTTCATGTAATTAACGGCTTCCCATTCTGTGGTATCAACTCTCCTTTTATAGACTACACCGTCATATTTTTTCTTTATCTCCATGTATACCGGACTTGTCAGGGATGCCACTCCGTAACTTCTTATCCTGAATTTTTCCTTGTAATCCGGTTTTTCCAGACTCCTTCTGACCAGCAATTTCTGCGGAGTGTCATAATAAATATTGCAGATAAGGGAATGTCCGTACTCATCCAGGCACATATATCTGTTCATGACCTGCAAAAGTGCATCCCTGCTTGCCTTGTCGATCAGGTATTTTATTTCATATCTCTTAAATGTATTCTGATATGCCATCTGCTCACCTCTCCGGAAAAAATAAAGGTTCCGGGACAAAAGTCTCGAAACCTTTGATCGTCCTGTTAAGGACACATTAATCTAAATTTTTTTAATGCGCAACAGAGTTCACTTTTAGTTCAATTACATTTCACACTTTGCACACAATTCTTCCCAGCGCTTGTCGACTTCTGCCTGGAAAGCTTCCAACAGCTCCTCGTTGCCGGGCTTAAAGAGGTGCTTAAATCTCTTCTGAGGACGAAGGAAATCCTCTACAGGAAGTTTCTTCTTTGGCTCGTAGGTAAGATGCCACCTTCCATCCACCACCTCAAACAGAGGCCAGTAGCAGCTTTCAACCGCCATCTTGCAGATGTTCATAAGCTCTGAGGTCTCATATCCCCATCCTCTGGGGCAGGGACTCATAACATTTAAGAATGCTGCTCCGGGAGTGTAAATCGCCTTCTCAGCCTTTGTATGAATGTCCTTGAAATTTGAAGTGTACGTTGTCTGAGCCACATATGGAATGTGATGCTCTGCCATGATGGCTGCCAGGTCTTTTCTGATCTGGACCTTACCGTTTGACACCTTACCCGCAGGAGTAGTGGTGGTATCTGCAAACTGAGGCGTAGCGGATGAACGCTGTGTTCCGGTGTTCATATATGCACCGTTGTCATAGCATACATAAACCATGTCATGGCCTCTCTCCATGGCTCCTGACAATGACTGAAGACCGATATCATATGTACCGCCGTCTCCGCCGAAGGTGATGAATTTATATGTTTCATCCAGCTTTCCACGTTTCTTAAGCACATGATAAGCTGTCTCCACGCCGGAAAGTGTTGCGCCGGCATTTTCAAAAGCATTATGAATATAACTATCTTTGTATGCTGTATAAGGATACATGTAGGATGAAACCTCCAGGCATCCCGTGGCATTTCCTATGACAGCCTTATCTTCCTCGTGAAGAGCACGGAGCACTGCACGAACCGCAATGGTACCGCCACAGCCTGCACACATTCTGTGTCCCGGAGCCAGTCGCTCGGGTTTTTCCATTACTTCTTTAAAATTATATGGTTTTTCCATTATTCTTCCTCCCTGCTTCTGAGTCCGATGTATTTATACATGTCTTTAATCACATGAGTTTTTGCCATTTCTTCGAGGTTGTCATAAACCTCTTCGAAATCCTGAACTCTGATGTCACGTCCGCCGAGTCCGTAGAAATAGTTTACAACTTCGGCATTACTCTTTGCGGCAAAGAGAGCTGCTCTTACCTCTGCTCCGAGAGGGCCGCTTGTGGCGGAAAACATCTCGGAACGATCCATGATGGCGATGGCTTTGCAGTTTTTCAGTGCCTCTGCGATCTCCTCCTCAGGGAAGGGACGGAATACTCTTATCTTTACAAGACCAACCTTTTTGCCGGTCTCCTGTCTGATCTTTTCGATGGCAGCTTTACATGTACCTGCTGCGGAACCGATTATCACGATGGCATATTCGGCATCTTCCATGCGATACTCTTCAAAAAATCCGTACTTTCTGCCGGTCATCTCCTCGAATTTCTTTGCAACTTCAAGGATCACTTCTCTGGCATTTATCATGGCCTGTCTCTGACTTCTCTTTGACTCCATGTAGTAATTTGATACGGCATAGGGGCCCACTGCCATAGTCTCATCTTTGTTTAACAGGTAATGCTCGGGCTCGTATTCTCCTACAAAAGCCTTTGCCTTATCATCCTCAACCAGGAGAATGTTTTCAACTCCGTGGCTTGTGATAAATCCGTCCTGACAGATCATGATGGGGAGATGTACTCTCTTGTCCTCGGCTATGGGGTATGCCTGCAGGAAATTGTCGTATACTTCCTGATTGCTCTCGGCATAGATCTGGATCCAGCCTGTATCTCTTGCACCCATGGAATCCGAGTGATCGGCATTTATATTGATGGGACCCGTGAGGGCTCTGTTTACCAGGGCAAGTACGATGGGAAGTCTGTCACTCGCAGCAACATAGAGCTCCTCCCACATAAGTGCCATACCACATGAAGATGTGGCGGTGAGGGCTCTTGCTCCCGCTGCAGATGCACCGATGGTGGCTGACATTGCGGAATGCTCACTTTCCACGTGAATAAACTCTGTGTCGATCTCTCCGTTTGCAATATATGTTGCCACATACTGAGGGATCTCTGTGGAAGGTGTGATGGGGAACGCCGGCATAACGTCGGGGTTTATCTGTTTGATGGCATATGCCACTGCTTCGTTTCCTGATAATCTCTCTCTGATAGCCATTTATTTGCCCTCCCTCATAGTGATAGCGTTAAAAGGGCATACCTTTGCGCAGATTCCGCAGCCCTTACAATGATCATAGTCGAACTCTCCTCTGCATCCATCCTTTACCGGTATGGAGGAATCGGGACACACAGGCACGCACAAGAGACAATGCTTGCATTTTTCTTTGTCGAATACAGGTGTTGATGTTCTCCACTCACCTGTGCAAAAATTTTTGCTGGTCGCCGATTCAAAAACTTTGTTGCCCTCGGTAATATCCTGCCAGGGGCTCTTTTCATTGATATCTACTGTTCTCATATTTCACCTCGTTTATTAATGGAAACTGCTGTTACAGGCCGAGTGCTTCAAAGGTCATCTTCAGCGCCTGCATGTTTCCTTCGATGACTTCCGGCTTCTTCGCAAATTTATGTTTATAGGAACTCTCCATCTCATTTAAGAATGTTTCCTTATCCATTACCTTTGTGACAGCAACTACTGCCGCAAGCATGGGAGAGTTTGGAAAGTTCTTTCCGAGAGCCTTTACCGAAATCTCTCTGGCATCGATGGTATAAAGCTTTCCCTCATATCCTCTGAGATGCTTTTCTATCTCTTCCTTTGGAAGCTTTGTATTTACTATGATGGCTCCGTCCTTTGACAGACCGGCAGTCACGTCTACGCTCTCCAGCAGGCTGTCGTCCACAACTGCCACAAAATCCGGATCATAGATATTTGAGTGAACCGTTATCTGATTCTTGCTGATCCTGTTGTAAGCGGTGATGGGAGCTCCCATTCTCTCCGGACCGTACTCGGGAAATCCCTGAACATAGCTTCCGGTCTTAAATGCCACATCTGCAAGAAGAAGCGCTGCTGTCTTTGCGCCCTGGCCTCCGCGTCCGTGCCATCTGATTTCGATAGTGTCTTTCATGATAAAACCTCTCTTTCATATAAAGTAAAAAAACCTGTGCTTTCTACGCACAGGTTGGCTCTTTGCTCTAAAAAAAGCTCCCACCGTAAACGGTAGAAGCCTTATATCTCTCCATCTACGACATACCAGCATATGCGTCCTCTGTTACGGGAGGAACCCGTCAACATCTACTCAGCAGCCCTTTCGTGTTGCGACTTGGGAGGGATATTCCATAAACTCTAATCGTACCGCTTCTCAGCTAAATGCGGCTCTCTGTGACTTTCGAAGGATATGTACTGTCTCCGTCAACGTCTTTGTTCAATCTGAAATTAATCTTTATTATATTTTCGATTTATTTTATTGTCAACGACTATTAAAAAGACGAAAAAATAAATCAATGCTATTGATCTATTTTAATCGGTTTTGTGCTTCTGCCCTGAGATGTGTTTATTTTGATACCCTGTCTTCCTCTTTTTTTTCTATATATCTTATTGAAGACCTTTTTGGAAAAGAGTACATTTATATTAGTAATTTTATTTATTCAATTTGACGCTTAATCATTTTACAGTCGACTTTTTTTATTCTTTTTTGGGAGGATCATATGAAAACCGGGATAATAAACGCACCCTGCGGCACCATTCAGGGAATTTTGGAAAATGACACCGAAGTCTACAAGGGGATACCCTTTGCAACAGCTGAAAGATTTGCTTACCCCACAGAGATCACGTCACTGAGTGAACCCGGAACTAATGGCCTGTTTTTTGCTGACAGTTTCGCCCCTGCTTCCATCCAGGAGGGGGCTTATGTAAAAGGTGATCCCGAGGCTTTTTACAACAAGGAATTCTATAACGGAGAACATATCACTTACTCGGAGGATTCACTGTGTTTAAATATCTGGGCTCCCGCCGGAGAAAATAAAAAAGACCTGCCGGTCCTTGTATATGTTCACGGCGGTGCTTTCGACCATGGATATTCTTATGAAAAACCCTTTGACGGCTTCGAATTTGCAAAGAGGGGCATCATTACGGTCACCGTTGCTTACAGGCTCTCGGTGTTCGGATATCTGGCCCTTCCGGAACTGGCTGATCTCGATGGACACTTTGGAAATTATGCTCTCTTTGATATTATCACGGCCTTAAAATGGATAAAACACAATATAAGTGCATTTGGCGGCGACCCGAGAAACGTCACTCTCTCCGGTCAGTCCGCCGGTGCCATGAGCGTTCAAAGCCTCTGCGTGTCTGATCTTACAGACGGCCTCTTTGCAAAGGCATATATGATGAGCGGTGGCGGAGTAAGCCCCCATTCTCATTTTTCCTCTTCTTTGGAAGATCAGATCTTACTTGGGAAAAAGTATTGTGAATTCATGAAGGTCGCTGACGGAAATGAATTAAAGAGCCTGCCAGCCAAAGATCTGATGCTTGGATTTTTGGACTTTTCAAGGTCGATCACAGAGGACGTCAGATTCTGCATTCCTACTATCGACGGGTTTCTCCTTAAAAAATCTCCCTTCGAGATCGCAAATGAAGGCAGAATGAAAAATATCCCTTATGTTCTGGGTACCACCAGCGAGGATATTTTGCCCGATCTCTTCCATCCCATGGCAAAAGACTATGCGCTCCTTGCGGAAAAGTTTGATCACGCACCGGTATACCTCTATTACTTTTCAAGGCAGCTTCCCGGTGACGACGCAGGAGCATGGCATTCCTCGGATCTGTGGTATTTCTTTGGCACTTTGAAAAAATGCTGGCGCCCCTTTAATGAACGGGATTACTCACTTTCATCCCGCTATATGGATCATGTGGCTGCCTTTGCCAAAAATTCCGCCCCGGGCTCAGACTGGCCCGCATTTACCGAAAAAGATAAGTTTATCTACAGTTTAAACTGATGCTGCCGCCAATAGACCTATCGATCATGCGACGGCAATAACTCCGTGATCATTGTAACAATTCTTTTATGCGGTCGATCAGGGCATCCTTACCTGAGGATTTCAAGATGTAACCAGCAGGTTTTAATTTTAAAACCTCCGTTATGTCATCCTTGTCAGTCACACCTGTCAAAAATACTATTGGGATGTCCTCGTTATTTGGATCTGCCTTGATCATACCGTATGCCTCTTTTCCGTCCACATCAGGCATTTCATAGTCAAGCAGTATAATGTCGGGATGAACCCTCTCAAGGATGATCATTCCGCGTCTTGCCGACGTGGCAAGCTCCACATCATAATAATCATCCAGCATATCCTTTGCTCTTCTGAGGAAAAGGGGGCTGTCGTCTATTATGAGTACGGTATATCTGTTTCCCTTGCCTTTATTGGGAACTTTCTCTTTCATGACCTCGCTGTAGTCAAGTCCCATGGAGGCTGTCACCGATTTCATCAATGTGTTGTCCACCACTGTATCGGTGTTTACTATGGCTCCCAGGGTAGAGATATATCCCGCATATTTTTCATAATCCTCTTTTTTTCCGACGCAGACAATGGGGATAGACGCATCCAGCTTTATCAGATGCTCATACACATCCGCAAGGTCCACATTTCCGTTCATATTTATAAGGATCATGTCGGGATTGACTATATTCAGCATTCCCTCCACTGTTCTGGCGTCCATACTGCATATTTTCACATTAAATTTCTTTGCCAGAAAATCTTTGATTGCCATGGTGGAAGCACTTGCCATTCCCACTAACAATACCTTTTTATTTATCATATGTATTTCCTCCGACACTCCGACTGTATCCGTTTATTGATCCGATACCCCGGGCAACAGCCTTTTCACCGTGCTTAAAAGCTCCTCCTGGCTGATGGGCTTTGCCAGAAAATCATTAAAGCCAAGCTCCAAAAACATCTTCTTTTCGTCCGCGGAGCTGCAGGCTGTCATGGCAACTATCGGAACCGTGCTCAGGCCATCCATAAATGACATCCTCTGTCTGGTCTCGATCCCGTCCATCTCGGGCATCATATGATCCATCAATATCAGATCAAAGGATTCCCTTTCCAATATATCCAGGCATTCTCTTCCCGATGAGACTGCGGTGACCGCGGCCTTCGTGGGCTTCAAGAATTTTTCTATGACAAACCTGTTTATTTCCGAATCATCCACCACCAAAATCTTTGAATCCGGCGCCTCAAAATGCTCTTGCCCGGTATATTTTATTTTCCTTGCCTCTATGTATTCGTCTATATTTCCCAGCCTGTCATTGCTGAGAGCCCGCTGAGGCAGATCAAAGTACATTCGGCTTCCGACACCAAAGACTGATTCGATCATGAGTCTGCTGCCCATGAGTTTTAACAGGGAATATGCTATACAAAGCCCAAGTCCCGCTCCCTCTGATGAGTATGCACCCTTTATCTCCAGCTTGTCAAAGGCTACAAAGAGTCTGTCCAGGTCTTCTTCCTTTATGCCCGTTCCGGTATCGCTTATCTCGAACCGAAGACTTATGGGCCTGCCATAATTATCAGATGCCTGATCCTCACCGCCTGATATGTTTACGTGGCTTTCTTTTATACTGAGTTTTACTTCTCCGCGATCCGTGAAACTTACTCCGTTATCCACGAGATTTTTTACAATGCGTTTTAAACGCCTGCTGTCTCCGTATAAAATATCCGGCAGATTTTCGTCTATGTCAAGCGTAAGCCCTATACCCTTTGACGTGGCAAGAGACAGGTTTTCCATGTAGACTTCCTGAATAAGTTCTGCAGGACTGTATTCCTCGTTATGTATCTCGATCTTTCCCGACTCGATCTTTGAATAGATGAGTATGTCGCCTATAAGTCCGCTCAGCGCATTTACCGAGGTCCTGATCTTTAACGCATATTCGGAGGTAGATCTCTCCTTCGTCCTTCTTAGCAGGATCTCATTTAATGTAAGTATGGACGCGATGGGTTTTTTTAAATCCTGGGTGGCATTTGCCAAAAACTGGTTCTTGGCTTCATTGTCTTCTATTGCTTTTTCCTTTGCTTTCATTTCCTCCCTTGAGGACTCCTCCAGGGAAATCCTTGCTTCTATCAGCTTTTCAAAATTTGGTATCTCCAGTTCAAAAAACAATATCAGCGTTGACATGGCACTTCCGTATACCATTAACAGCTGGTTTGGCATAAAATACTGGATTATGCCTGCCATTACGGGAAAGAGCAAAAATGTCAGTACCGCAAAAAACATCTTTTTCTCGAATTTATTGCGGTTTTTTATGATGATGTGAGTTCCGTAAAAATATATGAACATAGGTATCAGGTAAAACAGTATGGACACTGTGTTCACGTTTTGGCTTACTCTTTTTGTGAGAATGATTCCGCTCTTAGCCAGGAAATTCCATATTACGAACATGCCGCTTAGCCACAGGCTTGTCTCGTTGATCCGTCTCTCTCTTTTACCCCTGACACCTGCACACTCAGCAACAAAATTGTAAAAGCATATGGCCATTGTAACCGTAAAGAAAAACTGGAACATCATAAGGAATGATACCATCACACTTTTCCCCGGCCCGAAATAATTTCTTTCCGTTTCCACTGTAGCAAACTGCGCAAGACTTGACAAAAGCCCCGTTGTGACTATGCTCACAAAGATCTTTTCCCTGACCCTCTTTGTGGAGGAAAAACTGAACTGTATCACCAATAAAAGAGCGTAGACCACCACTCCCGTCACCAGGAAGGATATATTGTAATTACCATAGTTTTCACTCATTTTTTCCCTCCTCCCCCAGAAGCGTCATGATCTCATCCACAAGTCTTTGTCCTTCGTCCGTGTCAAGATTATTTACGGCTTTTTCCAAAGCTTTTCTCTTTTCGAGGCAATTGTCAAAGATCGGAGCCTCCATCAGGCTCTTCATATATTCATCCATGGAATCCACATCGAATTCTTCCATGGCCTGGCTGAGCATATTAAGAAGCGCCAAAAGTGTGGGCACCTCGGCATCCTCCTCGTGATTATCCCGTTCCGTGTTCAACGTGTCAAAATATCTGTCCACTTCCTCAAGTTTTTCAACCAGCTTTTCATGTACTCGGATGAGCCCGCTCATATCCCCGCTCTTTGCAGCAGCTTCCGCTTTTTTTGAAAGCTCCGACAGATCATAGATTCCCACAAGGGCAGCGGCACTTTTCATGGAGTGGACCGCGATGGTATAAAGCTTCAGATTGTCATCGTACAACCCCTCCGGTTCATATCCCTTTATCTCCGCCATGTTTTCTTTGAAGGAGAGCATAAAGTGTCTCAGAACATCCAGATACGATGCAACACTGTCAAATCCGGCCACAGCTCCTCCGATATCTATAACCGTAGAATTCATAAGTTTGTCCAGCAGAAACTCCTCGCTCTCCGAAAGCTCCGCCGTTTTTTCATCTCTCTCGGTCCTCTCCTCCAAAAGATTTTCAGGCAGATATGTTCTAAGCATTTTTTCCAGCGCTTCTCTGCCGGCAGGTTTTGAGAGATATCCCGCAAAGCCCTTGCTCAGATACATATCCTCTGCCCCCTCTATGGCATTTGCTGTATATATGATGGCCGGAACTCCTTTACACAGATCATGCTCTCTGATGTACGTTAACAGCTCAATACCATCCATCCCGGGCATCATGTGATCTATGAGGAGCAGATCAAAGTCATTTTTTTCCAAAATCTCTATGGCTTCCTCTCCCCCGGTGGCGGCTGTTATGTTTATCTTTGTATCCTTTAACAGGCGGCTTACCACGAACAGGTTGATCTCCTTGTCATCCACCACCAGGATCTTTGCCTTTGGCGCAATGAAACTCAGATCCCCTTCGATGACGTTGCCCTGTTCCGTCTCAGACTCCGATATATCAAGTATCCTGTTCATGCTTTTTAGCAGATCCCTTCCCGCTTCCTTCATGGAGATCGCAACCTGCTTTAATTCATCATCTTTTTCATCCTTTATGATCATCTCGTTTAATCCGAGTATGGCATTTAAGGGGGTACGGATCTCGTGAGACATGTTTGACAGGAATCGCTCTTTGTTCTCGCCTGCCCTGATAGCCTCTTTTTTTGCCTCTTCTTCCTCAAGCTTTTTTTGCTTCAAAAGCTCCATGGTCTCTTTTAATGCGATGAAGTCCGGGATTTCAAAGGCATACAAAAATACCAGACATATAAACACTAACGACACTGTCTCCACCGTAGTGCGCATGGTCTTTATCTGGAATATGATGGGCACAATATTAAAAAATATCAAAAGGATCTGTGCTATGTGATTTCTTGGGGAATAGTTTTTCCAGTTTCTGAGTAACAGTACGATACCAAGGATTATGGTGAAATCTCTTAATATGATAGACATAATATAGAGATTCATCTGGTTTGAAGGGGCTTTTCCTCCTATGAAAAGGGACAGGCTCATTATCACATATACCGCAAAAAAACCGAGGTATCCCAGAATGACAGTTGGCATAAAGTCCCTTATGCCATTTAATTTTTCGGGAACTTTCACCTGAACATATTTATAGAAAAGGTACCCTGTCACCGGCAGTAAGCCGTAGGAAAACATATTAAAAATAGAATTTGCGATTACGACTGCAGGGAAATTGTATTTTGAAGTGATTCCGGCGCATACATCAAAGACACAGCAAATAAGCCCGCTGTATACCAGCAAAAAATAGTAGCGGTTTACTCGTTGCCTCTCACGGAAATTGCTTTTGCAGATGATAAGCATGGCTAAAAGCAGGAAAAATCCGGCCAGTTCATAAGAAATGTTATATCTCATTTGCCTTCACCACGGCGAAACGCCGACTTTTGATTTTTATGATAAGCATATCTGTAAATAAAATAACATTTTTTTGAAATTTTGTCCATTTTGCGGTTCTTTGCCATAACGCAAAACCGGCAGCCTGTGTCGGCTGCCGGATGTAATGTGTTTTTGTTTTGCTTTTTTAAACCTTAAACTGTTTAACAATGTCCGCAAGTTTTACTGCCGCAGCGTCGATCCTGGTCTGAATATCGTCAAGGGAAAGAACATCTCCTCTGACAATATCGGATGTGGCCGAAAGCTCTTCTGCCGTAGCTGCGTTTTCTTCGGAAGCTGCCGATAAACTCTCAACCAATGAAGTAATATCTCCAAATCCCTTTGCCAGCTGATCGTTTATGCTCTTTAAGTCAATAACCGCGCTGTTTACATCCTCGACACTTGTGATGATATCGGAGAAGCTTTCCTTTGTCTGAGCTACGCTGCTGTTTTGCTTTTCAACATAGTTTTTAACCATTTCTGACTGAGCGATGGCTTCGTTCGTATTTTTATGAAGCTCTTCAAGCAGAGTGTTGATGGTCTGAACGCTGTCCGCCGACTGCTCGGAGAGGGATCTGATCTCATCTGCCACAACCGCGAATCCTCTTCCTGCTTCACCGGCTCTTGCAGCCTCGATGGAGGCGTTCAGTGACAGGAGGTTGGTCTGGTTTGCAATTGATGAAATAAGGGTCGATGCCTCGCTGATCCTGTTGCTGGAGCCTTCAATATTCTCAATTCCTTTGAAAATACTGTTAAATGCACTCACGCACTGGTTGTTGATCTGAGTAAGCTCTTCCACTATATCCATGCCCACCTTTGTAACCTTGCCGATCTCCTTTCCTGCACCGGCCAAAGCTGAAGCACTTTCAACGGAGCTCTTCATGACACCGTCCAGTTCCTGCATCTCATTTGCTATGGTCTCGATATCCGTGGCTGTCTGTGTGGCGGTTGTTGCCAGTTCACCTGCAGCCGTATTGATGCTCTCCATGCTCTGAGTCGTCTCAGATGTGGCTTCTCCCATGGTTCTTACCGAATCATCCAGGTCATCCGACTCTTTATACAGAACGGAGATTATCTCCTTCAGATTAGCCTGCATACTCCTGAAGGACCTGGTCATCTGACCGATCTCATCTTTTGCATTGGTCTCGGGCACATCCTGTGTCAGATCGTTTGTTGCTATGATATCAAGTCTTTCCTTTGTATCCTTTACACCCTTTGCAATACTTCTGGATGTTAATATTACGATCACCAGCACCGCGATTATTATGATCAGATATCCGATGGTGATGGAATTGATCCTGCTGTTGATGGACTGTGTAAGCACTGTACCCTCTTTGTCAGCCCATTCCTCGGTTATCTCCTGCAGTCTGTCAAGATATCCTCTGGCTTCCTTGAAATAACCCTCCTGTTTTGCAATGTCACCGCTCTTTGTACTGACGTCATAGGAGGCTTTCCAGCGGTTAAAGGAATCTACAAATTCATATGAGATAGTCTCAAAATTTTCTCCGTCTGACACAGTCTTTTTAAAGAGAAGCTCATTTCCCCTTGCGATGGCTGTTGCAGCATTTACTTTATCGATGGTCTGCTGAGCATTCTCATTGAAATCGTCCACTTCTGAAGCCGCTGCTCCCGAAACCTGAGAATAACGGGTAAACGCTATCTGTGCCTGATAAAAATCTCTGTCCGCGGCCAGCAGATTATTGTTTACTTCATAAAGCGTGTCCAAATAAACCGACTCTGACTTAAACAGTACATCCTGCATATTTTTTCTCATTACGATGGCTGATATCAAAATCATCACAACCAGGGGTATGGTGATAAGTAAGATTTTAAAAAAGATTGATAGATTCTTCATACCGTAGCCTCCTCGAATGTCATTCTTTATTAATTAGGTATATTTTACTACATAATTTCCTGTTTTTGAAGCATTTTTTGAACAATCTGAATAAAAATATTGAGTTTTCTGTCAATACTCTTTCTTATTTATTTTGCAAATATACCGCCGGTGAAAACAGATAACCCTGGTAATTGTCGCAGCCCATCTCGTGAAGCGCTTTTCTCTTTTCCTCGGAATCCACATACTCAGCCAATACCGTAAGATTCAGGGATTTGGCAAGCCTTGTGATCGATATGATGATGTCCCTGGAGTTTTCATAAGTAAACAGTCCGTTCACCAAAGAACCGTCCAGTTTTATAATGTCGAAAATGTTCTCTCTCAGGTAATGGATCGAGGTCTGACCCATGGAGAAGTCATCTATGGCCAGCAGAATACCCATTTCATGCAATTCCCTGAGAGCCTTCTTTGTGTCATCCGTAAAAAACAGCGCTGCCTGCTCCGTGACTTCAATACAGAGATTAAGTCCTTTGAAAGGATGCTTGTCATTCATACGCTTACAAAATTCAAGATATCTCTCTGTGACAACCGTGGTGCCCGTGACATTTACCGACAGTTTCGCACCATCTCCGAACCTTGCCGAAATCTTCGGTCTGTCATTAAGAGCGGTCTCTAATATCCTCTCCTCAAGTTCCGGCAAAAATCCGCCCTCTTCTGCAAGCTTGATCACAAGAGGAGGATACAAAAGTCCCAGCACCGGGTGATTCCACCTGAGAAGTGCCTCCACACCGATGCACTCTCCCTCGTAATTGTACTGGGGCTGATATGCCAGCACCACCTGTTTTTTCAGACCGTACTTAATGTCATTGCAGAGGTCTTTTGCAAAGTCTCCGTTTACATTGCCCATCTCAGTGAGCCTTATATTTGCCATGGATAATTCGTTCTCTCTGAAATAATCCATAAATGCGTCATAGTTTCTGTTTGCATTTTCCATAGATCTTCTGTCCATGATCCTCACAAAGGGAGCATAGATCATCACTCCGATCAATACGTTGACCACCTGCAGCAAAGCCCCCGCTATGCTTCCGGTTATCTGATATCCCCCGAGTATTATGGGTGTGGTCCATGCGACACTCTTAGTCACCATGGGAACCAGACCAAACAGTATGGCCAGATAAGAAACTGTATAGCATACGACCGGCGTCGCCAGAAAAGGAAACAGCATTACGGGATTGAAAATAATGGGCAGTCCAAACACCATTAGCTCGTTTATGTTAAAGATCATGGGCACTGTTGCTGTCATGCCGATGCCTCTTCTCACCTTGCTCTTTGAAAACAGCAGGATCGATATGAGGAGACAGATCGTCGCGCCGCACCCTCCCATTAATACAAAGCAGTCGAAAAACTCCTTTGTGAGGATGGTGTTCGGGATTAGTCCTGCTGCCAAAGCCTCCTGATTAGCCACAATTCCCGGCGAAAAATAAGTCTGCATTACACCTTCGAGGGTGTCGCTTCCGTGTATTCCGAAAAACCACAGGATGGAGGATATGAGTACGAAAAAGAATCCTTTCACAAATCCGTTTTCTCCAAAGGAGAAACACCAATTTGAAAAATTAATGAGTAGTGTCCTGAATGAATCCACGTCAAATATCCGGCATATCAAGGTATTCAAAAGTCCAAAGACTGCTGTTGTACAGGTGATGGGGTATATGGTGGACAACATTTTGTTGAAATCTCTGTCGGCGCCGATTAAAAACAGAGGCCTGCTGTGTTTTCTGAATAATTCAGTAAATCTCAAATAGAGTGCCGATGCTCCAAGGCCTGCTATTATAGCTAAAAACATGGACTTTGCTCCCATGGAGTCGGTTCCGAATGCCGGCAGATATCCGCCGGCAAGTATGAAAAATACCAAAACGGATGACACGATACCTCCACCCTTTACTATGCGGGCATCGCCCTTTATCTTCATGTATGCTCTGCTGATGGAATAAGCCATATATACAGAAAGAATGCCAAAGGTGGCACTGTAGATCGCTTCAAATATATGCAACAAAAATCCGTTCAGAAAATCAGCTATAAATTCCTGATATGCTTTTACCGGAAATGTCTGCATGATCAGAGCAAAGGCGCCGATTATCACTATCGGCGTAATATGTATAAGTCCCTCTCTGACTGCCCTTATGACGGTCCTGTTTTCCAGGTCGCATAATGCTTTTTCAAGTTTTGCCTCACCCATTGTGTCCTCCAATTCTAAGCCTTTATCGACAATTTGGGCTTTTTGACATACAAAATGCCATTTTTTGAAATATTATTGAACTATTGTAACATACTTCAGTCATTTGTTAAATATTTCTTTGTGCATTTCTCACATACTTGTGTCGCTTTCTGTGGAAAAAGACTATTTCTTCCTTGATTTATTGTAATAATCCCACCCTTGCTGTAGAATATGCCTTAATTGATTTTTGTTTTTTCTAAGAATGTGAGGTTATTTATGATACAAGCTGCTGTTTTTGATATGGATGGAACAATTCTTGATACACTGGAGGATCTGACGGATTCCGTCAACGCCATTTGCGCTGAGTTCGGATTTCCGATCCACAGCATTTCAGATATCCGCCGTTTTGTGGGAAACGGCAGCAAGAAACTGATAGAGCGCGCGCTGCCCGCGGGCACTCCCGCCGATGTGATAAAAAAAGTTCATGACGCTTACGTTCCTTATTACAGAGCGCACAGCGCCATAAAGACAAAACCCTATGATGGGATCGTTGACTTGTTAAAAAGATTAAAGGATGCAGGAGTCAAGCTGGCCGTTGTTTCAAATAAAGGCGATGCCACCGTAAAGGATCTGTGCGAGGTTCACTTCCCCGGTCTGTTTGACGTGGCAGTGGGTGCACGGGAAGGCCTTAAGGTTAAACCCTATTCCGATCTCATCAACCTTGCTTTGTCCGAGATGGGGATCGGTGAAGCAGAAAAAAACTCCGTCCTCTACATCGGAGACTCTGAGGTAGACTATCAGACTGCCGTAAATGCAGGCCTTAAGTCCGTAAATGTTCTTTGGGGCTTTAGAGACAGGGACTTTTTGCGACAAAACGGTGTCACGGTTTTTGCAAATACTGCGGAAGAGCTGGCTGAGTTTTTTAGGGATTAGAGATTTTTTATTGTTTAAACCATATAAACGGTTGAACCCTAACTGAGACTGTGATATTCTTAACAAGGTTTTGCGCATGGCGCAAATATTTTTACAATAAGGAGTTCGAAATGTTAACATACGAGAAAGTATTTAATCTGGACACAGATAAGAAAAGAAACCTGGTAAATACTGCTTTGGCAAACGGAATCGGAAGCACTTATCTCGAAGCATTCATGAATGAAGCAAAAAGCACTTCCACAATTAACTTCCCTAAGCTTAAAGCTGTGATCACCAATAATTATTATTGCTATTACGGGGATTTTAAAAAGTCCATCTGCATAGTACCCATTGCCGACATAGTAAATGTTTACTCCGGTAACATGTTTTTTAACAAATATGATTACGAACAAAAAGGCATAGTTGTTGAAACCAGAGAAAACAAAAAACTCTACACCGCCAAGGTAAGCAGAGATTACGAAAAAGATGACTATGATGAAGCGCTTAATATATTGATCAAACGCTGCTTACTTAACGAAGGAAATTTGATTGCATAGGGGGATCGGTTAAATGATAATCATATACGGAACCAGAACAAAACTTAAAATAGATAAAAAAATAGGAGTAAGAAAGTGTGAAAACTGCCACCATACGGTTGAGCAGGCTCTCGCAAGAGAAAAGCTGTCCTTTACACTGTTTT
>JAILHH010000028.1 GCA_024695935.1 Acetatifactor sp. | reverse complement strand
TTCCCCACTGCTGCCTCCCGTAGGAGTTTGGGCCGTGTCTCAGTCCCAATGTGGCCGATCACCCTCTCAGGTCGGCTATGGATCGATGGCTTGGTGGGCCGTTACTCCGCCAACTACCTAATCCAACGCGGGCCCATCGTACGCCGATAAATCTTTTCACACTGTACCATGCGGTACTGTGCGCTTATGCGGTATTAGCAGTCGTTTCCAACTGTTGTCCCCCAGAATACGGCAGGTTACCCACGCGTTACTCACCCGTCCGCCACTAACTTGTTTCAAGAATCCGCCGAAGCCTCATCAGCGAAACAAGTCCGTTCGACTTGCATGTGTTAAGCACGCCGCCAGCGTTCATCCTGAGCCAGGATCGAACTCTCATGTTAAAAGGTTCGTCCTGCCAGTCTTAACTGGCATTACTGTTTTTAGGTTGCTTCTTATTTTACTAAGAGCTGTTCTTCTGAATTTTTCTTTAAAGAAATTTTCAGGGTTGCATTGTTGTTCGATTGTCAAAGTTCTCTGAGGATTAACCTCAACGGAGAAGGAGGGATTTGAACCCTCGCGCCGCTATTAACGACCTGCACCCTTTCCAGGGGTGTCCCTTCAACCACTTGGGTACTTCTCCAAAAATAGTTGAATAACTTAAAAATTTTAAGTTTTCGGCGGAGGGAAATTTTTCTCTAACTCCGAGCGGAGAGGGTGGGATTCGAACCCACGCGCCCGTTAGGACAAACGGTTTTCAAGACCGCCTCGTTATGACCGCTTCGATACCTCTCCATATTTTTTTGTCAACCGCTCGTTCCAAACGGCAAAAACTATAATATCAAAAGGTACCCTCTGTGTCAACTACTTTTTATAAGTTTTTTTGAAAGTTTGTCTTTTCGGACAATTCCCTTTTGGCCGAACAAAATTTGCACAATTATATTCTGTAACGTGCAGATTTAACAGTATTATTTTCCCCCACATTTTGATATTATGTAATCGTTGAAAAAATTAATCAAGAGATTTTTTCAAAACAATTAATATCCATATAAATTAGGAGGAGGATTTAATCATGTGGATTCGTTCTGAATTAAAGAAAAAGGCAAAAGCAGCCTTGAAAAAAGCTTACTGGCCCGCAGTGCTGGTCACACTCATCTCAATGCTTGTGGGTGCCGGCGTCGGTGGAGCAAATGTTACTTATAAAAATAACGAAGATCTCCAGACACAGATTGAACAGATGCAGACACAGATCGAGACCGGAGCAGTTACATCAAGTGCCGCTGTTCCCGCAGACATGCCTGTTGCACTTGTTTCTTTTGTTTTGGCTTTTGTAGGAATCGCCGCAATCGTTGTTATCCTTATAGGAGTATTTCTTCTTGCACCTATTGCAGTCGGATGCTTCAAATATTTTGCCGTTGATGCCAGAGAGGGATCATATATCAATCACGTTCTCTCATCATTTGGTCCTAACTACCTTAATATTGTAAAAACAATGTTTTTGAAAAATCTTTACATATTCCTGTGGACGCTTTTATTTATCATCCCCGGTATCATCAAGGCTTACCAGTATTTCCTGGTTCCTTATATTCTTGCAGATAACCCGGATATGGAAACAAAGGAAATCCTTCGTCTTTCAAAAGAGACCATGAGCGGAAACAAGTTCAAGACCTTCGTGCTTCAGCTTTCATTCATCCTTTGGGATATTTTGGGTGCTTTCACATTAGGACTCCTTCATCTGTTCTTCATTTATCCTTACAAAGCGCTCACATACAGTTCACTGTATAACACTCTTTGCAACAAGGAAGTTCAGGCTGCTCCGGCCGCAGCTGCTGCTTCATACACTTTTGACAGCGCAAACAATGACACAATGAATAATTTCTAATTAAATCAGTTTTTTTCAAAACCAAAATCCCTTTCGACTTACAAAATCGAAAGGGATTTTTTATTTTGTCTTTTTTATGATATTTAATGCAACGGAAAAATCCTCCGGAGTAGTCAGCTTGATATTGTCATAGGAGCCCTCCGTGAGTTTAACCTTCACATCCGAAAATTCTTCTAAAACGCCTGCGTCGTCAGAGACAGGTCTGGGGGATTCCATAAGTTTACTGTATGCATCATAGATTATATCAAAATCAAAAACCTGAGGAGTGTGGATATTCCAAAGAGTATTCCTGTCCGGAGTGGATGCGACCATTCCGTTTTCATCCGCCACCTTTATGGTGTCCTTTGATCTAACCGCCGAAACCGATGCTCCGTACTTTATTGCATCCTTTAAAGTATCCTCGATAATCTTTTCATTTACAAAAGGTCTGGCACCGTCATGGATAAAAACTATTACCTTTTCATCATGAGATTTTCTTTGTTCCTCGATGGCCTTTATGCCGTTATATACGGAAAAAGTCCGCTCGCTTCCGCCCTCTGTAATGGCTCTGACCTTACTGTAGCCATACTTTTCCACAATATCGGTCTTTACATATTTAAGGAACTCTTTACCTGTGACGATTATGATGTCATCAATGTCTTTGCTATTTTCAAAGACTTCCAGGCTGTAGCACACGACAGGCTTGGTTTCAAGGAGCATAAACTGCTTCGGTATGTCGCTTTTCATCCTGTTTCCGCGACCGGCGCACAGCACTATTGCAATCTTTTTTATACTGGTATCATTCATATTTTTTCTCCCCGGATCTAAATAAACCCTTCAAAAACTTATCTCTCACCGAGTCTTAAGTTTGGAACCGCATTCAGATCCATTCCGCTTCTGATACCGTTAATGTAATCATAGTAACCTGCGGCTCCGATCATTGCCGCATTATCCGTGCAATATATGGGTGAAGGATGGTAGAATTTTATGCCTTCCTTTTCGCATCTTTTCTCAAAAGCCTCTCTGAGGCTTGAGTTGGAAGCCACGCCTCCTGCAATGGCGAATTTATCAAAGCCGAAGCTTTTAACCGCATGAATGGAATGATCGACCAAAACGTCTATAACGGCTTTTTGGAAAGAAGCCGCAACATCCGCCCTGTTTATTTCCTCTCCCTTCATCTGACATGAATTTAAATAATTTAAAACTGCCGATTTCAAACCACTGAAGCTGAAGTCGTATTCATTGTCAGCCATTTTTGCCCTGGGAAACTGAATAGCGTCGGGATTACCTTCCTTTGAGATCTTGTCGATCTTTGGTCCGCCGGGGTAGCCAAGGCCTATGGCCCTTGCGACTTTATCAAAGGCTTCGCCTGCGGCATCATCCCTTGTTCTTCCTATTATCTCATATTTTCCGTAGTCCTTTACAACAACCAGATGGGAATGTCCGCCGGAAGCCACAAGACATACAAAGGGAGGCTCAAGGTCCTTGTTTTCTATATAATTGGCGCTTATGTGACCCTCGATATGGTGAACTCCCACAAGAGGGATCCCTGTCGCAAAGCTGATAGCCTTTGCCTCGGAAACTCCCACTAAAAGTGCGCCCACAAGTCCGGGGCCGTAGGTCACCGCAATTGCTGTTATGTCCTTTAATGTGACATTTGCTTCCTCTAACGCCTTTTCGATCACCTGATTTATCTTTTCTATATGTTTTCTGGATGCGATCTCGGGAACAACTCCTCCAAACTGAGTGTGGAGCGCGATCTGGGTATAGATCACGTTGGAGAGGACCTCTCGGCCGTTTTTTACAACAGCAGCCGCTGTCTCATCGCATGAACTTTCAATTGCCAAAATTAGTACGTCACTCACTTAAATCTATCGTCCTTTCAAAACTTTCTATACATAAATGAAAACGCCCTTGGTTTCCCAAAGGCGCGGTTTAGCTAATTTGCGGCTACAGCTTCCTCAGGATCGTAAAAGGGCTGCCAGCCATATATCTTCCAGTGTTTTTCATCATCGCGTCTCAAAAGATATGTCATTTTCATGGAAACATAACCGCTTCCCTCTTTGATGGTATAGGATGCCACAAGCTTTGCAAAAGAAAAACCGTCTGCCTCAAAATAATCCACATCAGTGCTGGGAGGAAGATTGGTATAGCTCAAACGGTTTCCGTTTTTTTTGAAATTCTCCACTTCGCTCCTGATATTGACTAAATATGTTCCCAGCTCGTTTGCCGAATTTAATTCCTCATCAAAAATGCCTCTGGCCTGAACGCCCAGAGCATCGATATCTTCGTTTGTACATTCCTCATTATAATAACATTTGAGGATCTCGTTGTAATATTTTACCACTTCCTTTGGGGAAGCGGGATAATCATTTGACAGGTCTCTTAAAAGAGTCTGCTCCACTACCGTAAGTTCGGCCTCCTCCTGAATATCACGCTGTCTTCCTGCCAAAAAGGCATAAACGCCCACTAAGATCGCGATCACTAAAGCACATATGATTGTAACGATGACCGTATTTCTCTTCATGGCGTCTCCTGTTTTTATTCTTCGGCAAAATTGAGTTCAACGGTTCTGCCGTCTTTTGCGGCAATACTCCTGGGAAAAATCTTTCTGACATCCCTTATATATTCCTCGGGATGGGCAAGGGACGGACTGTAATGAGTAAGCCAAAGTTCAGGCACATCGGAAGCCTTTGCGATCTTTGCGGCTTCATACATGGTCATGTGCTTGTGTTCCTTTGCTTTTTCCAGTTTGTCCGGCTCTCCGTACATTCCCTCCAGTATCAAAAGATCACTGCCGCAGGCATTTTCCACTATGGATTCCGTAGGTCTTGTATCGGTGCAATAGGTTACTTTTAAGCCTTTTCTCTCAGGCCCCAGGACCATTTCCGGCGTAAATATCTTTCCGTCCGCCTCCACGGTCTCACCTTTTTGAAGTCTGCCCCAGATCTGCATGGGCACATTTCCGGATATTGCTCTCTCCTTGTCAAAGCGGCCAGCTCTGTCAACGCTGAAGCTATATCCATAGCATACCACATTATGATTTACCTTAAAAGCGTTGATATTAAATCCATCAAAAGTAAACTTTGCACTTGCTTCCGTTATCTCTAAAAACCGTATTTCAAAGGGAAGTTCCGGCGCAATGGTCCTAAGAGCAGAGACTGTTTTTTGCAAGCCCTTTGGTCCTATTAAAAGAAGTGGCTCCGTGCGCTCTGCGTTTCCCATTGTCAAAAGTAACCCCGGAAGTCCGCTGATATGGTCTGCGTGATAATGAGTAAAACAGATTATGTCTATGGGTTTGGGACTCCATCCTTTTTCTCTGAGGGCGATCTGAGTGCCCTCACCGCAGTCTATCAATATGCTCTTTCCGTTATATCTGAGCATCAAAGAGGTGAGCCACCTGTATGGAAGCGGCATCATTCCCCCTGTGCCGAGAAGACATACATCGATCATTTATACTTTCCGTCCTGTTCATTTTTAAGTCTGGCCCGCGGGATCATGCATCTGATTTGGTTAAGCGTCAAGTGACAACTTCCAGACCGGATTTCCATGCATCCGCGCGGAGCGTTTATCTCAATATGAAAATTCTCATTGAGATATATATAACCACATGATATTGGCATCTTCCACCGGTTTTTCATAAAACCTCGGGCGGATACCGACGGATTTAAATCCGAGTTTTTCATATACGTGGATCGCAGGCTCATTACTCACTCTCACTTCGAGAGTAAAAGCCGTGATACCGGTGGCTGTTCCTTCATCTATGAGTTTTTGCAAAACCCGGGTGGCGATCCCTCTGCCCTGATATTTTCTGTCCGTAAAGACATTATCAATATCGGCTTCGCCGTAGCTTTCCCTGTATCCCGCAAGGGAAACCACTTCTCCGTCACAAACTGCCACCAGGTAGTGGCAATAATCCAGGTCGCAGGCTGCTTCAAAGCTTTCCCCGGACCATGGCATCGAGAAATTCTCATTTTCTATTCTAAGACATGTATCAATATCACCTTTTTCAAGAGGTCGGATCAAAATGTCCATCTTTTTACCTATATCTTTCCCTCTTCTCTCTCCCGCTCCGCCTGGCTTTGTCTTAAGTACTCGGGAGCATGATCTTTTGCATCCACAAAGATTCCCTTTGAAAAATACAATTCCCCCAAAGAAGCTACCGATGAAGCTTTCTGGCGGTTCATGGAAGCCGGTGCATAATAGTGAGGCACAGCGATCAGCTCATCTATTTTTTCTCTATAGACATCGACACCGTCCCCCAAAAAGATCACTTCTCTTGCAAGATTGTTAATATTTTCAACACAAAGAGAAATATCTATTGCGCACTGAGGCATCACAATGTTCAAGTGCTGCCTGTCGTCTTCATATTCGTCAAACTCATATATTCCGGTATAAACCTGATTTCTGCGGGCATCCATCAGAGGGCATATCAATTTATCCGTTCCCCAGAGATTAAATGCAAGGCCTTCCAGTGTGGGCACCTCCACGATGGGCTTGTTTAGTGCAAGGCCCAGACCTTTTGCCGTAGCAGATCCAATCCTGAGTCCGGTAAAAGAACCGGGGCCTGCGGATATGGCTATGGCATCTATGGAATCCATGTCCAGATCTATCATATTTTTAATGGCTTCCAGCATTGGCATCAGTGTCTGGGAGTGGGTCTTTTTATAATCAGTGGTATATTCGGCAAGTAATATCTCATCCTCCACCACCGCAACAGATGCCACAAGCCCTGAGCTGTCAATTCCTAATATTTTCATTGTACACCTCTGTAAGTCAATTCTTTTTGTCTCTAAAGGTTATCCTGCGATAATCAAATCCTTTTTCGGGATCTTTTTCGATGGTAATCTCCACATAGTTTTCGGGAAGGATCTCTTCAATGAGATTTGCCCATTCGATGAGGCAGATCCCTTCACCGTAAACGCAGTCCTCATATCCGATCTCGTCCATCTCTTCCACATCGCCGATCCTGTACACATCCATGTGATAAAAGGGAAGTCTTCCCTCATCGTATACCTGCAAAATGGTAAATGTGGGGGAATTGACAGGTCCCGTGATTCCAAGTCCTGCGGCAACTCCCTGGGTAAAAACCGTCTTTCCCACTCCCAGGTCGCCGATCAGAGTGTAAACCTCGCCGGCTTTTGCATTTTCGCCTATTGTTTTTCCCAGTGCAAAGGTCTCCTCCGCGCTGAATGATTCATAAATCTTATCCATTTTCAGGTCCTTATTTTTACTTTTTTCGGCGGCATATTGGTGGAGATAACCGATATGAGTGCCTCTTTTTTGTCCCCAAGCTGGGACTTTGGAAATATAGTGGCATTAACTCTTGATGTGTAAATGATGATACTCTTTGCAGTTGACACTGCCTTTAAGCAGTCATCCCAGTTCTGCGTGGTGACCGTTTCCCCCTGAGAAATGGTGATACCGTTTTCATCAAGCAGATAATGCAGCGGATTTTTGAAAACAGGATTGTTTAAAACCTGCTGTTTGCTCCTTAAAAACAAAGTCCAAGGCAAGTATAATAACACGACTGCACCCATAATGCAATAAAACCAGTTCTTTTGGCCGTATCCGAAAAGTATGGCAAATGCGCCAAGAACATTGATGATAAGATTGGGGACGCTGTTGTATGCATGCATCATATTAAAATCATACAGATCCCCGGATTTAATTGTAATATCAAATTCTACCATGGTACTTCTCCGTAAACATTCTGTCTCTATATTAATATAACACAAAAGGTGCCTTAATGGCACCTTTATGAACGAAAATTATCTTTCCTGAATATTAAATTTATTATTTTAAAACAATTAGTTTTTTAAACAAGTTATTGTTAATTTGCGGGAGCTTAGTTTTTACGTCCCTGCTTGATGATGGGGCTTAACTGCTTGTATACCAAAAGTGTGATAAGTGACACGCTGAAACCTTTTAAAAAGTTAAGTGGTGCCACGCATGCTACAACAAAGCTTACCATGTTGCCTTCTTTTACAAGGGGGTTAACCTCAGCTCCCATCGCGATAAGTGCATCGATGGGCATTCCGTAGAGAGCTGCGAAAGCGGGAAGTAAGTAAAGTGCATTGAAGGCACTTCCAAAGATAGCCATGGAAAGCGCACCTACAAGGCAGGCGATGATGGCATTAACCTTGGTCTTTTTGAAAGCGTATACAACGGATGCGGGAATGATAAATGAACATCCTACCGCAAAGTTTGCAAGTTCACCCACAAAAGCTGTGCTGGTTCCTTTGATGAGGAGTTTTAAAAGTATCTTTATGAACTCCATCATAACACCTGCTGCAGGACCGAATGCAAATGTTCCTATAAGAATAGGAAGTTCGCTGAAGTCGAGTTTGTAAAAACCGGGTGCAAATGGAAGGGGTATCTCAAAAAGCATCAGGATAACAGACACCGCCGAAAACATACCTATCATAGCAATTTTTCTTGTTGTAAAAATGGGTTCTTTGACATCGTTTTTCTTTGCCGCAATGCGTTCAAGCACGAATGCCACGACGAAAAGGATTGCGATGATCGCCAGAAATTCAAGCACAAATGCTGCGTTTTGTGCCACGTTTGATAATAGATCTCTCATAGAATTGTCCTCCTTCTTCCATCCGGACTATAACCGTTGGTTCCGGAATCTCACCGGATCTGCCATGAGTTTTGTCATGGGTCGCAGACTTAAATCACTGCCAGTAGGGAATCTCACCCGTCCCTGAAAGATTAATTTTCAATGGAGATTATAAACCTATGTATTGGTGTTTGCAATATGTATTTGTTTATATTTTAACAATTTTACACAGAGGGGATTATTTTGGTGTTGTGACGAGTTACGGCGGTTGGTGGAGTGATGGTGTTGTGACGAGTTACGGCGGTTGGTATAGTGATGGTATTTGACGAGTTACGGCGATTGGTGGAGTGATGGTGTTGTGACGAGTTACGGCGGTGTACCTTCGGAGTTATTTTTTAAAGTCGCTTTCGCTTACGGTCCGACGTAGTGGTACTAAGTTCGAGCTTTGCTCTCACTAAGTGCCAACGTCGGACAGTACTTTCAAAAATATCTCCGAAGGCTCCGCCTGGACAGTAGTATTCATAAACATTTATTACAATCCTGCAATTTCTTGGTTCAGACCGGTTATAGCTATATAAACTTTTGGGAGGCACTATAGAGTCCGCGGTCTCCGCCTGGGCACAGGAACGAAAAAGAACGTATGCCATTCATAGCACACGTTCTTTGGATCCACGCTAAATGTTAAGATGTTTATTCCGTTCAAATGCTATTTCTGAATTTATTTCACGGGTTTGATCTTCATGGTAAGTGAGATACGTTTTTTTGCTTCATCCACGGATAGTACCTGAACTTCTACCACGTCTCCCACGCTCACAGCTTCAAGGGGATGTTTGATATATCTGTCGGTTATCTGTGAGATGTGTACAAGTCCGTCCTGGTGAACTCCTATGTCCACGAAGACGCCAAAGTCTATGACGTTTCGAACGGTTCCCTTTAAGATCATGCCGGGTTTCAGGTCCTTCATGTCCATTACATCGCTTCTAAGAACCGGTTTTGGCATATCCGCTCTGGGGTCACGGCCGGGTTTTTCCAGTTCTTTCAAGATATCGGACAGGGTGATCTCACCGATTCCAAGTTCTACGGCAAGTTCTTTTTTGTTCTTTATCCTGCTTTCAAATGCTGCTGCCTTTGTATCGCCCGTCTTTGCAGTATTGTTTTTATCGCTCTTTGTTTTTTCGGGTGCAGCATCAAGAGTCATTCCGCCCATGGCCTGTGCAAGGGCTTTTCCCATGGCTGTATTGGTATTTACATGAACCGGTTTTTGCTTGGGTTCAGGCTTTTTATTTACGGAAGGCGCAGTCTTTGACGATGCACTGCTTTCTGCTGCTTTCTTTCTGGCTGTCCTTACGTCCTCCATGGTGATACCCAGTCTGTCCATGAGTTTTTTGCAGGCCTCATAGCTCTCGGGATGAACGCTGGTTTCATCAAGCGGATTATCGCCATCGAGGATCCTCAGGAATCCTGCACATTGTTCGTAGGCTTTGGGGCCCAGTTTTGGAACCTTTAAGAGCTGAGCTCTGTTTTTAAATCTGCCGTTTGCCTCTCTGTAATCCACGATATTTTTTGCAATAGCTTTGCTGATACCGGATACATATTCAAGGAGTGAAACCGAAGCGGTGTTCAGATCGACACCAACCTTGTTTACAGCGGTTTCAACCACACCGCCCAGGGCTTCTCCGAGTTTTTTCTGGTTCATATCGTGCTGGTACTGGCCAACGCCGATGGACTGAGGATCAATTTTAACAAGCTCCGCAAGGGGATCCTGAAGGCGTCTTGCTATGGATGCGGCGCTTCGCTGACCCACATCGAAATTGGGGAATTCCTCTGTTGCAAGCTTACTTGCAGAATATACGGAAGCACCCGCCTCATTTACGATCACGTATTGAACGGGGTGGTCCAGCTCCTTTATCAGATCCACGATAACCTGTTCAGACTCTCTCGAAGCAGTTCCGTTTCCGACTGAAATAAGGTCAACATTATATTTTTTAATGAGTTTTTTAAGTTCTGCCTTTGCCTCTTCCACTTTATTCTGAGGTGCTGTAGGGTAGATGACTTTAGTGTCAAGCACTTTTCCGGTGGCATCCACAACGGCAAGTTTGCATCCGGTTCTGAAGGCGGGATCCCATCCGAGAACTACTTTTCCGGCGATAGGGGGCTGCAGCAAAAGCTGCTCTAAATTTTTGCCAAAGACATTGATGGCTCCGTCCTCCGCTTTTTCGGTAAGTTCCGATCTGATCTCCCTCTCAATCGCAGGTGCGATAAGCCTGTCATATGCATCCTCGCAAACTTCCTTTAAGACAGGTCTGGTAAATTCGTTGTCATTTGTGATAGTCTTTTTCTCCAAAAATGTGAGGATCCTGTCTGTGGGAGCGTTTACCTTTACGGTCAATATCTTTTCCGCCTCGCCTCTGTTTAATGCAAGGGTTCTGTGTCCTGCAAGTTTCTTTACAGGTTCCTCGAAATTATAATACATCTCGTATACGGACTGAACCTTTTCATCCTTTGCAACGCTTGACACTGAGCCTTCATCCACTGTGGTCTCTCTGATGTATTTACGGTAATCTGCATTGTCGGAGATGGATTCCGCGATGATATCCTTTGCTCCCTGAAGCGCATCCTCAGCGTTCTTTACATCCTTTTCCTCCGATATATATTTTGCTGCTTCTATATTTAAATCTTCCGTGGCATTCTGCTCGAGGATAAAATCCGCAAGGGGCTGTAACCCCTTTTCCTTTGCCACGCTTGCCCTGGTCTTTCTCTTTGGCCTGTAGGGGCGATAGAGATCCTCTACCAGCACCATTGTCTGAGCTTCTGTGATCTTTTTCTTTAATTCATCGGTCAAAAGTCCCTGCTCATCTATACTCTTTAAAACCTGTTCCTTTTTCTCCTCCAGGTTTCTAAGGTAAGTGAGTCTCTCAAACAGGTTTCTGAGCTGCTCATCGTTTAACGATCCCGTCACTTCCTTACGGTATCTGGAAATAAAGGGTATGGTATTTCCTTCGTCGATAAGCTTGACTGCGGCCTCAACCTGCCATTTTTCAACTTTTAATTCTTCTTTTAATGCCAAAATAATGTCCATCAAAAATCTCCTGTCAGTATTTAAATCTGTGTAAAAAAATACATTCCGCACATATACGATTATACGAAAAAATATGGCTGTTTTCAAGGCTGTGTGGGATTTTGGGATATTTTTAGGTACCCGATAAACATCCTTTGAATTTACAGAAAATTTATACTTTCGCATTTGTGTTTTACATTAAAATATGGTACTATAGCATTAAGAATGGCTATTTATATTCATTTTTAAATGCCAACACACTTTTAGTAAAGGTCAGGCACTATGGATTTTAACACCGGCAATAACGGCTTACCCGAAGGCATACCTGAGGGAAGTCATGTATTTATCATAACCGTAAATCCCTTCGCCAGGGCATGCTTCATATTTGGAATGCTCGGATTATTTTTTTCAACCACCGGCGTTTTGGGAGTGATATTTGGAAGTCTGGGACTGTTTTTCGGTGCACTCTCCGTCAGAAACGGAGAAAAAGTTCCTCTCAGGACCTTTATCGGCAGATGGATATCGGGTGTGGCACTTATCGTGGGACTTGTGGTTACCGTAAGAGTCATGATCGCACTGCCCTCACTTATGCAGGACCAGGATTTCAGAAAACAGTTTAATTACACCTATCAATATATTTACGGAGAGGAACCTCCTGAGATCTACGATTTCGGAGACGGACTTTCCGAATAGTTTAGGAGTCGCCTATGGCAGGTATAGGATCTATCGGATACGGATACAATCCTTATATGAATTACGGCGGATTTTCCGCTGCAGGTTCCGAAGGCACCTCAAAGGCTGCTGCCGCAAACGGTTACGTTCCCGGTAAAACCGATCTGTATGGCAATCCTTTGATCGAAACCCCAAAGGACAAAGCACTGGAAGAATCCCCTATAGAAAAGCGTGCAAAAATACGGGCAGGACAGGAAAAATGCGAGACCTGTGCGAAGAGAAAATACAAAGACGGTTCTGATGAAATGGTTTCATTTAAGTCAGCCGCCCATATTTCTCCGGAGTCTGCTCCCGCAAGGGTCAGAGCCCACGAGCAGGAACATGTTTCCAACGCTTACAAGGACGCCGCCAAAAACAACGGCAAAGTTTTGCAGGCTTCCGTTGCCATACATACCGCAGTATGCCCCGAGTGTGGCAGAAACTATGTATCCGGCGGAACTACCTACACCAGAATAAAATATACAAACGAATCAAATCCCTATCAGCAGAACAGAAAATCTGCGGATGGAGCAAGCTTAACAGGAATAAATTTTGACCATGCAGTATAAGACAAACTCAGAATTAAAAAACAATGCAAGAATAAAACTCACAGGGAACTACGGGACCGCGATATTGGCGACGATCATCGTCACCATATCCATATGGGTGATCCAGTTCCCTTTTTTGATCGTAAATAACGCAGTCTCAATGATAATGGCCTCTCTTCACCTGTCCGAAGAGCTGATAACAGGTTTCGAAAACATCTTCACCTATGCCACAAACTTTTTTTTGAGTTTTATAGGTGCCATGTTTAACCTGGGCACGTCACTTTTGTTTTTGGAGATCGCATCCGGAAAAAGACACAACATATCTGACGTATTCTTTGGATTTAAGTGGCAGGTACCCAAAAATGTCAGACTTTCCCTGATTTTAACCGTCATTAACTGGATCTGTATGATCCCTTATTACACATATACGCAGGTTAATCCGAATTTCCTAAACCCTGAAATAGCTTTAAAGTCTGCACTGCTTTTAAGCGTCTGCAATATCGTGTATATCCTGGTGACGATCCCAATCTCGCAGGTTTACTTTTTACTGCTTGATTTTCCGAATAAAGATGCAAAAGAAGTCCTCACCCTTTCGATTGAAAAGATGAAAATACATTCTTTTAGATATATCAAGCTCCTTTTAAGTTTTATACCCATGGGCATATTGGCAGTTTTAAGCTGTGGCATAGGAATCATCTGGCTGGTGCCGTATATGAATGTTACGAAAGCCTTGTTTTTCCTGGATATGATGAATCCCGATAATAAATCTGCATCGGAGTCAGATGCCGAACCGGTGCTTACAAACTAATATAATAATAGAAAAGGACTCTAAAATATTAAATCCGGAGAAGTTTCAAAACCTCTCCGGATTTTTTTAATATAGAATTTTACCAGGAAATCTCTCTCAAATACCCATCCCTGCAGACGATCCTGTTTTCATCTGAATGGACCGGGTCATCCTCCGGAATATAGCTTTGATCCGTGAGAATATACTCTGTGGCACCTATCCCACTTCCGCAGTCTGCATATACACGAAATGAAAAACCGTTTCTTCTGTAGGAATTGTGCAGGATCTTCATGACCATTCCCGCTGCAGCCTGTGCCATATGGTATGCATAATCATCAAATTCATCGCTTTCTCTGATACTGCCTGCCGGATCCGTCAAAAAAGCAATGCGCTTTAAAGAACTTTTTTCCATAAGCGGGATAATGCTAAGCGAAGTCAACAGAATATCATTTACATATCCTGCAAGCTTTTCCTGAAGGAGATCCGCATCCAGATCACGTATAGTCATATGGTCTCTGTTTGCATGAGGAATGCTTAATATTAACAGATCGATATCTCCCACATTCCCGTCTGACCCGGTCACTACATCATGACCGTTTTCTGTAAGTTCATCATAAACACCCTGTGCCGTGGGATTATCAAGTGTATTCATATATACTTTGTAACTCATAAAAATCCTCCCTAAAAAGACCAGGTCCGGTCATTTATATCAGTCATCACCAGCACGTCTTCGCACTTTCTGTCTGTTGTAAATGACCTGAATGCACTTATCGCCGTCTCTTCCGGTTCATAAGGCGCAATAGTGCTCTTTTTCTCTGTCTCCATGTATGAATTAACCCATCCGGGGTGGTAAAGCCTGAATGTAAAGCCATCTTTCCTCTGATCATTAAACATAAGCTTTACACCCATATTTAAGGCTGATTTTGACAAGCCGTAACCATATTCATTCTTTCTGTGGGCAAGGCTGATGCTTCCGGCTTCCGATGAAAAGAAACACAGACGCTTATCACCCTCCTGCATCAATGGTAAAAACTCCTTTACAACCCTGATCGGGCCAACAGAGTTAACCGCAAGCATCATACCTATGGATTCTCTGCTTTCATCGCGCTTTATGATTCCTGCCACCTGCACCAGCATGTCGATGTGAGAAACCAGTGTCTTCGTGGTATCAACTGCTTTTTTTACACTTTCCGTATCCGAAACATCCAGATCGACTGTTTGAAAAGAATCATATTTTTGTTTCAATTCATCAAGTTCTGGCCAGGAAGTAAGATATCTGCCTCCGATAACTCGCCATCCATGCTGCAGGAATTCTTTGCACAATGCAAGTCCGATCCCTCTGTCCGCTCCTGTTATAAATACTGTCTTTTGCTCATTTCCCATAACTTTTCCCTACTCTTCCAAGCACCACTTAATGCCGTTTATTAACAATCTCTGAAACTGCGGATGTCTCCAAACAGACAAAATGTGTCCCGGAGTCAGGACACAGATCCTGCCCTTCCCATATTTTCTGGTATAACCCGCTATCTGCTTTCCGCCGGATTCCGACTCTGACTTTAAGAAAACTTCAGCATCGTCTGCTGTTACAACAATATTATAATGCTCATCCCTAATGGAAAAATCGGATACCCCGTTTAATATTTCATGCTCGCCAACTGTCTTTATGTTGACAGTACATCTGGGCGGATGGCCAACAAAGCTGTTTCCGATAAGGGCAGCATATTGCGGCGCATTTTTCTCATGATACGTATTCCCGGCGTGTAATGATAACAGTTTTCCGCCGTTTGAAACAAATTCGGTAAATTCAGCCGGTCCCACCTCCGTAACGCCTTCTTCGAACCACTCAGCGGAATTTCCGCTTGTAATATTGTTGCATTTACAGTTCATCACCAGGTCATATTCCGAAAGCATCTCCACCGTCAATATGTCCTTTGCATCCTTTATAAAGTCAAAATGATAATCTCTGTCCTGAAAAGGTTCCAACCCCTTTTCGATCACCTCCGATGGGTGCCATATATCATCACATAATACCAGTACTTTTTTCAAGACCCTTATCCTCTCTTTCCCAGGTTTCTTTAATCGTTAATAGCATCGCGCAAAATGCCATAGATTCCCTCTGCGTCAGGTTCCACTCCGCTCTTTTTCATATCGTCGATAACATCACAGATCTGTTTGATCTTCTCCGCGTCCTGAACAAGATCATCTGCGATTTCAAGATAATCCTGACCTTTGGTATGTTTTGCAAGCGTTAGATTTATTATCAGCAAATCTGCACCTTCTTCTCTACCCATGGCACGGATTTCTTCACCTATCTCACTCATTTCCGTTCTTCCCTCCATTTCTCTGAGCCATCAAAGAAATCATACAAAGTTTCATATATAGTTTCGGCATCAGGTTCGCTTCCCGTTTTTTCAATCTCATCGATCACATCACAGATCTGTTTGATCTTCTCCGCGTCCTGAACAAGATCATCTGCGATTTCAAGATAATCCTGACCTTTGGTGTATTTAATAAGAGCCTGGTTTATTATAAGTAGATCTGCACCTTCCTTGCGTCCTTCTTCTCGGCCCATAGCACGGATTTCTTCGCCTATCTCACTCATCTCTGCTTTTCCCTCCATTTCATTTTTGAAATGATATTTCCTCGCGGAAATCCGAGGAAACTTCTCAAAGTTATATTTGTCATTGACTGTGAAAATATCCATCATCTCAGCCACGTCGGATCCGTCCTTCACCGTGGCATTTACGAATATCCTATTCACTCCGTCATCGATTATATCTCCTGTTTCTCTGATGACACTGTCCACGTGATAAACCGTGAGTCCTCTTTCAAATATATCACTTTTTGAAATAAAAATCGTGATAACATTCGGAACATTTTCAAACAACGAGCCCGGTTCCGTTATATTTGCCGTAATGCAGGCAATATCATATCTTACCCGCCTCAGATGATCATCATCATTTGCCTTCTGCACTTCAACCTGACAAAAATCTCCGTTTTCCATAATACATAGTGCATCAAGCACAACAGTCCTGCCCTGCAGGTTTTTAATTTCTTTCTGTGGGATCACTCTTTGTACTTTGATTCCCGAATTCTTTAATACCACTGTGATGACTTCCTCACAGAATCCGGCATCTTCAGCCATCTTCCGAAAGAACTCATCATCGATGGGATTCATTTTGCTTGCCTTGTCTGAACTGTTAAATCTCTTGTCGTTTTTCATAAACTCCTCCTGCTGTCGCAGGAGAAAGAAATCTAAAAACAAAAATCCCTTCGGTCAAAATTAATCCCAATCCCCTGCTCTTATTAATTTAAAAGGTTGAAATAAAAGCACGGAATTTCTGAATAAATAGATTAAAGATTGGCTTTCGCCACAGATAAATAGAAAACTTCTATGCTTTGATAGTATCGTAGCATAGAAGTTTGAGAGTTTCAAGGGATGAAATCTCGTTTTTACTTTATATTCATACTGTGATTTTATTCGTAGGTATTCATTCATATGTGCAATTAGCATATTTAAAAGATGCTCATTGCTTATTTTAAGGTTGTTCAATAATCTGTACTATATTATATAAAATAATGATTACCTAAGGAGGCGCTTTTCATGAATAAATACGAAATAGGTAAACATATCAAAGAAGAGCGTATGCGCTTACACCTTACCCAAGAAAAATTAGCTGAAGATGTTGGACTATCAACAGCTTATATCGGCCAAATTGAAAGAGGTGATCGTAATTTATCTTTAGACAATCTAGTAAATGTTGCGAACAAATTGGGTGTTACAATTGATTATCTTTTGTCAGAATCAATCAACGCTGATAGCGAAGATGTTACTCTTATCCAAATTTCGCAGTTACTCAATAATAGGCCTCTTCGAGACAGACAATTTGCTGTAAACGTATTGAAAATTTTATTTGCTTACTTAGACAATAAATAGTTTTTTCACTAGATTTCATGATTATTCATTTAACTGTTTATAACCACTGGAGGATTCCGTTGAAGTCTGAAGGATTTGCTACTATAGCCACAAACATAAAAAAATATCGTCTGCTTAATGGATTAACCCAAGATGAAATGGCGAAACGCCTCGGAATAGATTCACAGTACTATTCGCAACTCGAGCAGGGACGCAGAAATTTTACTTTAGAAAGAATAATTGATGTGTGTAGTGTATTAGATCTGACAATTGATCGTATTATATCATCAGATATTCTTGACGATACTTCAAAAATAATAAAAGACAAAGAGGAGCTTATTTCGCTGATATCCAATAAACTCAACTCTCTGTCTCATGACCAATTACTTATCCTAAATAAATTTACCGATGCTTTATTGAAGTAGAAACACTTACAAATTTTTATACTAATTCTCTTCTTCTAAAACCAAAACTCCGAAAGTTATAAATCTTAAGTCATCTCTGGAATCCTTTGTACAAGTAGATAATGCCAAAACCCTATCTTTTTCCTGTACTTCTATTTCATTGTTTATATTTCCGACCCTGCATCCTGATGTAAATACAGAATCTATAAAAGACTTAAATATACCCTCCTCTGTATAATCATAGTTAGCAAGCAGATGCTGAGCTGTATACTCCCTTGCTGCAAAAATCTTATATGCAAAACTTTCATTTTCTGTATAGACATAAATATAATGTTCACCATCAAATTCTTTGGCGTCTTCAAACATATGCAGCGAAGCAAACATTTCCCCCGAACGCATATTATGACCATATATCACCGTGAGTGGATCTGAAAAATCTTTTTTATTGTAAAGTTCCGTCATAATACACCCCGGTAACCCCTTTTTCCCCTCAATAGTATGATTTAAGTAATAGGAATCATCCGTCGGATGCTGCAAAACAGGATAATCAACATCTGTACCCGGGACATAGACCCATGCGTAAACATCCGTGTTTGTATTCTTTAATTCATCCCAATCTATCTCTTTGCTTGGTATTGATATTTCATTCATTACTGAATCCACTTTAGAACCGCTTTCATTTTCGCTAACAGAAACTGTGTTTTCTTCAATACGCTCACCTTCAATGATAATTGGGCTTTTATCTGCATCATCATTTGCTCTTGATTTAGTTTTATCATTCAAAAAGAATACTAACAAGATAACCAAAAGAACTACTAGTACCAAAATACCTGGCAATATTGTTTTTTTGTTTAAAAACTTTTTATAATCCATCATTATATCATTCCCCCTTATTATTCATTTATTACTGGCAAATCTGGTGCTATTCCAAAATAATAAATTATTTCCTTTGTGTAAGCTTCGTCGAAAAGCGTAAGAACATGATTCTCTATTTTTTTCAATGCTATCAAATTGCCTGATGTATCAAGTATTCTTTCACAATCTCTCCATGTAAATCCAACATAATTATCATAAATATCGGTCACGTTACCAGGAACATACATGGTATTTTCATTATATTCTTCTACTGTTCCATCAAAATTTCTAAACAAAATCCTTCCTTGAGCATCATAATATGTAGAATACATATACTCATTGTCCTTAAAACAATCTGCTCTTACAGTTTTCAAATATTCACCATGATACCATTCGCTAAGTTTACTATCCAACAAATCTGATAGTTGGTTATTTTCGTCACAATATCCATATGTCTCGGTCCTTTCAGAATACGGACTTACAATAGCCTGCACTACATTTTTTACATTGCCTTGACTATCATACTCATAATCTTCTGTACCTTCCTCAGGGCACTGTCCGAGAAATTTTGTATCTACAGGAAGATCCATTGAATCTTCATTATAAATATCTTCATACGAATCTTTGACTTCTCCATTACGCCACAACAGTTCAACATAGCTTATTACATCATCACCCTGTTCTGCATAATCGTATATAAAGTTTTTATCATTTGTACTATTATGTTCCGTATAACTTAAGCATTTGCCGTTTTCACCTCTGATAATATTATCTGTGTAACTGTACAACCCTCCATTACATAAAACTATTATTCTTTGTATAACTGCATTCGAATCATACTCGTACAGATACGTATAATTGTATTCATCTACTACAAGTTCTCTTTTTAGTAATACCATTCCTTCAAACTCGGAATCTTCTTCATTGATGATATAGCCTGGCCATTTTGCGAGCATTCTAGCCATATATATGCTATCTACACTATTAACCTTTCCGTCCTTATTCAAGTCTGCATTTTCATTAACAGAAATAGTATACCCTGGCCATCTTGCAAGGACTCTAGCAAGGAATATACTATCCAAACTATTCACCTTTTCATCTAAATTAATATCACCTAACATAGCGGATAATATACTTTGTGTATCAGCAGCTTCAGCTTTCGAAATAAAAAGTGCTTTAGTAAGTAAAACTACTAGAATCATTGCTGTGCAGCCGGTAAACAGCATTTTTTTCATACGATTCCTCCAAATCTATTAATGATTGTTTATTTCATATCCAGGCCACCTAGCCAATGATCTACTGAGGTAAACATTATCTAAAATGTTGACATTTCCGTCTCCATTAACATCTGCCGCATCACTATCATTCAACGAATAACCTGGCCACTTAGCTAAAACTCTTGCAAAATTTATACTGTCTAAAGAATTGACGATTCCGTCTCCATTCAAATCTCCTCTAATTGAAGGCTCTACTACAAAAATAAACGCAGAAACCTCCTGGCCTTCTGCTTCTGCCAAAGAAGTATTCCCTATTATTCTTGTCACACCTTCACTTATTCCGTGAATATTCCCTTCATCTACTTCGGCAATCGATGTGTCTTCTATCGTCCACAACATCGTGGGCCAAGTCTGAAGCAGACCTTCGTCACTAAAAGAATCTCGTCTCAACGTAATTCCTAATGCATTTTCACCAACAAATTCAACAGTTTCCGGAAGAATAATAGGATTAGAAAATCCCGTCCATAGAAATGTTTCTTTTCCTATTGCTTTAACACTCGCTGGTATATTTATACTATTCAACTTTACACATCCAAAAAAAGCTCTATCTCCTATAAAACTTACCCCGTTTGGAATCACTATTTCTCTTAAACTTTCGCACCCCACAAATGTATCAAAATTCAGTACACTTATTCCCTTTGGTAACGTAATGTTTATCAGGGATTTGCAATCGGCAAATGCGCCTTCTCTTATAACTGAAACACTTTCTGGTATGTTTATACTTGATAAACTATAGCAACCTGCAAAAGCCCCCTCTCCAATTGACATCACACTGTCGGGTATATAAACTTCTGTTAAATTACGACAACCACCGAAAACACGATTATCAATCATAGTAACACCATCCGGAATAACAGCAGTACTTATTCCAGTACCATAAAATGCCTCAACTCCAATGGTTCTGACGTTAATTGGTATTTCCAATTCATCAATTCCTGTACACATCCAAAAAGCAAAGTTTTTTATCACAGCAACATTTTCCGGAATAGTAATATCACATAAACTTCTGCATTCGTAAAACATTGCCTCATTTATAGTAGTTATTTTGCTTGGAAGCGAAACATTCCTCAACTTGTAGCAAAGTGAAAACACACCATTATCCATGTCAACAACAGTTTCTGGAATCGAAACAGACACAAGATTTTTACACCCGTTAAACGCACCGGCGCCAATAGAAGTTACACCCTCAGGTATCACAATGCTGGTTAATGATGAACAATTCTGAAATGTAATTCTACTAATTCGCTTTAATCCCTCAGGTAAAGAAATAGTTTCCAAATTACGACATTCTCCAAATGCGCGTATTCCGATTTTCTGAACGCTGTTAGGGACTTCAACAGTTTTTATTCCCGCACACTCCAAAAATGCCTCATCGTCTATGGCAGTTACAGAATATCCGCCCAAGACACTTGGTATATGCAGTTCTTGATCATCACCTGAATACCCCGAGATCACAGCATTATCACCTGAAACGTAGTACTGGTACCCTGAGACATCTGAAAACACAGTATCAGTAGTATTCCCCGCTGCTACTCTAGAATAAGACAATATGGAAATTAAAAATCCCACATATGCTATTAGTATTTTTCGGTTAATCATAGATTTATTCATTTAGCCTTTTCCTCTCAAATTTTCATTTGCTAATGACGAACCACTGAATACCCAGGCCATCTTGCTAATACTCTAGCAAGGTATATGCTATCCACGCTGTTTACAGTTCCATCTTAATTAACGTCTGCCATTAAATCATCTACACCAGAATAACCTGGCCAGCGGGCAAGTGCCCTTGCAAGATAGATGCTGTCAAGGCTGTTTACTTTACCGTCACCGTTGATATCACCATAATTATCTTGATTGACATCTATTGCATCCTGATTATCATCGGTCTGGTTATGATTGTCATATACAGGGCCTTGATTATCATCGTTCTGATTTTGATTGTCATCTACAGGGCCTTGACTATCATCGGTCTGATTTTGATTATCATCTACAAGGCCTTGATTATCGTCGGTCTGATTTTGATTGTCATCTACAGGGCCTTGATTATCGCCGGTCTGATTTTGATTGTCATCGATGTGGTCCTGAGTATTATCATAATAACCCTCATCATTCTCGTTTATTTCATTACCACTAGTTTCTAAAGACAGTTTAACTGCACTACTTATTACTTGATTTTCCTGGCTATCTATTATTTTGCAACGGTACTGCTGTCCATTTTCTTCATTGGATGCAACTATTGTCAAAATTGCTGTATTTGCTCCATTCATTCCACTGTCGGACCAGTTTTGACCATTATCTCTGCTATACTGCCATTGGTACTGTAATCCATCTCCTGTAGCTTCAACCATAAAAGTAACCATTTCTCCCACCGCTGCACTCAAGTCAGTGGGTTGGATAACAATTACAGGAGCATAACGCTTTATTTTAAAAATATACTTACTAATTTGACTAGAAATTGCTCCTTCGCGCATCGCAATGGCATTTATCTCTGTATCCTCGTTAATTACAATTGGTGCACCATTATATTCATTGCTTGTACTGTTCGGAACTGATCCATCCAAACTATAAAAAATGCGCACCCCTTGTTTTATTTGAGCAAATTGAACTTGAGTCCCTTTTTCCAATATGCTTTCTGAAGAAATACTCATTATCGGCTTACTTAACTCTGACAAATAATACTCATGTGTATATGTTAGCCTATCTGCACTCAACGTCACATTTTCCAAATAATCTGAAGGATGCGATATTTTAAGACTATTGCTTATATCCACATTCTTCAAAGTAACATTATAGTCATTCCATTCATTGATTATAATTGTTTTAGTTGGCGCTTCCAAACACATGTTTCCGCATAGATTTCCTATCTGAAATCCTGTATCTGTTGTTATTTGATCATTTTCGGGATACATATTCTTTATATGTATCGGATATAATGATGGCGATGATATCTTCTGGGTTTCCTCTCCGCTAAATATTACCTTGGATGTCCCAGACGTTATAAATCTAGTATTTTTTCCTGTCATGGTTGAGTTATGTGTCGTCGCGTCAAGGTTTCCCTTCAATTCTATTATCCCTTTGGTTACATAATGAGTATCATATAGATTATTTATAGTACGCATCGCTCCGTCAGCATACATTGTTCCTCCCACACTCAAATAACTCTCATCATTATCCATCGTCAGAATATTCGTATAGGTAAAATC
>JAILHH010000009.1 GCA_024695935.1 Acetatifactor sp. | reverse complement strand
GATTTATAGGACTGTTAAGAAAACTTAGTGGTCCGTACATGGTCCTTGATATGATGCAGGTATCATCTGAATGCAGAGGGCAGGGGATTGGCAGACGATTATTTGAAGCAGGAAAAGAGGAAGCAAGAAAATCCGGTGCGTAGGCTTTGTACATATCTGCCGGTTCTTCTGAGGAGACGATTGCATTTTACAGAGCATTGGGAAGTGAACTGGCAAGTAATCCTATAAAAGAAATTGCTGAAGAAGAACCGTTTGACCTTCAGATGATCTGTCCTGTGAATGATTAAAATGGGATCGATGCTCCGACTTCACTTATGAAGAACCTGATTGATTATGCAAGGGAGCATAAAATCAATCTGATCGTGAATGAGATTGATGGTCGGATCATATCCTCCTGTGTATGTGTGATCATACCGAATCTTACAAGGAACGTAAGGCCGTATGCCTTTATTGAGAATGTAGTAACGCACGCTGATCACAGAGGAAAGGGCTATGCAGGAGAATGCCTGGCATATGCAAAGAAAATTGCTGAGCAGGAAAACTGTTATAAAATGATGTTGCTTACCGGATCGAAGAAAGCGGAGACGCTGCATTTCTACGAGCAGGCCGGATATAACAGCAGTGACAAAACGGCTTTCATACAATGGATAGGGATGGATGGAAATACAAAAGGACATCAGGAGAACTTATGAAAATATATGCAGATAATGCGGCAACAACGAAAATGAGCGAAAAGGCTATCGAGGCCATGATGCCTTTTTGGAGGGATATATATGGAAATCCTTCCAGCCCGTATGAGATGGGCCAAAAGGCTAAGGCCGCTTTGGAGGATGCCAGGCGAAGAGCTGCGGCAGTTTTAAACTGCGAGGCAAGAGAGATCTATTTTACGTCAGGAGGAAGTGAAGCTGACAATCAGGCGATCATTTCTGCGGCAAGGCTTGGTGTAAAAAACGGGAAAAAGCATATCATTTCAACAACCTTTGAGCATCATGCAGTGCTTCATACACTGGATAAACTAAAAGGAGAAGGTTTTGAGATCGAACTTTTGGATGTTCACAGTAACGGTGTTGTCACCGGGGATGAGGTCGCAAATGCCATCCGAGAGGATACGGCACTTGTCACCGTCATGTATGCAAACAATGAGATAGGAACATTGCAGCCAATCCGTGAGATCGGAGCAGTTTGCAGAGAAAAAAATGTATTGTTTCACACGGATGCGGTGCAGGCAATCGGCCATGTTTCCGTCGATGTGGACAGGGATAATATTGATATGTTAAGTTTATCCGCCCATAAGTTTCATGGGCCAAAAGGCGTCGGTATTTTGTATGCAAGAAAGGGAATAAACCTTTTTAATATCATAGAAGGTGGCGGACAGGAGAGAGGAAAACGTGCGGGAACAGAGAATCTGCCGGGCATTGTCGGAATGGTCACGGCCCTGGAGGATGCCGCAAAGGGAATAGAAGAATACAGGAATAAACTGTTGCCTTTAAGAGACAAACTGATTGCGGGACTTGACAGGATCCCGTTTTCAGAATTAAATGGTGACAGAGAAAAGAGACTTCCCGGAACGGTAAATTTTTGCTTCGAAGGGATTGAAGGTGAATCTTTATTCGTTTTACTTGATGGAAAAGGAATCTCTGCCTCGTCGGGATCAGCCTGCACTTCAGGTTCATTAGAACCCAGTCATGTGCTTCTTGCGATCGGCAGAACGCCACAGTCGGCAAGAGGATCCCTTCGTCTATCCCTGTCGGATGATGTTACAGAAGAGGAAATTGATTATTTGATCCTCTCCGTAGAGGAAGCAGTCCGACAACTTAGAAATGTTTAGATTTGGGCATAAGATAACAGGAGAAATATGGAAAAGGAAAAAGTATTGATTGCCATGAGTGGCGGAGTTGACAGCAGTATTGCGGCTTTTTTGATGAAAAATGAAGGATATGACCCAATTGGCTGCACGATGAAGCTGTACGGAAACGAGGACATAGGGGTCTGTAAGGGACATACTTGCTGCTCCCTTGATGATATAGAGGATGCGAGGGCTGTGGCAAACAGACTTGAAATGCCATATTATGTCTTTAATTTTACGGACAGTTTCAAGGAAAAAATAATAGATAAATTTGTTGCGACTTATGAAAAGGGCATGACGCCCAATCCATGTATCGACTGTAACAGATATATGAAGTTCGACAAGTTATACGAGAGAGGAAAGGCTCTTGGCTGCAAGTATATTGTCACCGGTCATTATGCAAGGATAAAAAAGACAGAGTCAGGGTATCAGCTGTTAAAGGCAGTTGATGAGTCAAAGGATCAAAGCTATGTATTATATCAGATGACGCAGGAGGAACTGGCAGGTACAAAGTTCCCTCTGGGTGAACTCACTAAGACTGAGGCCCGTGAACTTGCCAGAGAAAATGATTTTATAAATGCGGAAAAGCCGGACAGTCAGGATATCTGCTTTGTCCCGGACGGAGATTATGTATCTGCGCTTAAGCGCTTTTCCGGAAAAGAGTATGAGCCCGGAGATTTTGTTGATAAAAGCGGAAATGTACTTGGAAAGCACAGAGGTATCGTGGCTTATACCATCGGTCAGAGGAAGGGATTGGGCATAGCATCGGACAGACCTTTATATGTATGCGAGATCAATGTAAAGAATAATCAGGTTGTCCTGGGCGATAACGAAGATCTGTTTTCGAAAACCGTGGATGTAAGGGATGTGAATTGGATATCAGGTGTCGCTCCATCCGAACCTTTTGAATGTAAAGTGAAAATAAGATATCGAATGAAGGAACAGCCTGCCACTATATATCCGGGAGAAAACAATACTGCCCATATAGAATTTCATGAACCACAGCGAGCTAAAACCGCCGGACAGGCAGCAGTTTTTTATGACGGAGATGTGGTGTTGGGAGGCGGTATCATCACAAACGAGAGTAATGATAAGTAAGACAGAATCTACAAACGGCCATAGTGCAGGAGTATCTTTATCACGGAGAGGACTGCACTTGCAAATAAAAAGATAAAGATAATGCAGACGGAAGCTTTTTTGATCACGAAAAGGGCTTCCGTTTTTTTGGTTATCTTAATTGCCTTTTCTCCAAAAAAATGGATGAGCTTCTCAAGACCGGCGCATAAAAGTGCAAAAAACGGAATGAGGCAGGGCAGGTAATAACGGCCCTGGGGCTGGTAATCCCATTCATAGGAATAAAATATGGCAAGGCAAGCCGGGATCAGACAGCCAAGCGTTAGGAAAACCTTAAGTAAACGAGAGTCTGTTTTCTCAAAACCTTTTAAACAGGATGATTTTCCGGGGAAAAACAGGCCGGCGACACAGACAAAAAAGAGTCCCGCAAAGCCCCAGTATATATACCTGAAGGTTGGAATGATCATGGGGCCAAACATTGCCACAAAGCTTCTCCATACAAGAGTTATATAATCCGATTTAAAGATCATTTCATACAGAGAATGTCCGGTTGCATGATATGTCTGAGACATTTTGTAGAGCCATTCAGGCTCGCCTGTCCTAAGGGCGCATTCTCTTCTGGCATTCAGCGCAAAAATATCTCCGTCATATAATATGCCGTTTCTGATAAACCACCATCCGGCAAGTACAACCACACATAGAGCAATGGGGAGCCCTTTTTTGAACATGGATGAAATATCCTTAGCTTTAATGAAATATGTGACAAAGGCTATAAATGAAACCAGCACATATCCGTAGCAGTTATAATATGACAAAAGGCAGAATGAAATGCCGAGGGCAAGGCAGATATCGGATTTTGCATCAAATCCTGTTTTGTAACCGCGCAAGATCCCGTAGATCATGATTGCAATTGACATAAGGCCGATGCCGTCAGTGTTTACATAGGTATATATGAAAATATTCTGTGGCAGCAGTATTACGGCCACTGAAAACAAAAAGGAGATGAGTCCGTCCTTAAATAAAAGCTTCGATATTTTCAGGGTAAAAAACGCAGCAATGAGGCCAAAGATCACATTAATATATCTTGCGATAAGCAGCTTAACCTCAAAGGAAAGAGACAAGGGTGACAGAAATCTTAACAGATATCCCGCTATCATATAGGTGGATATGGGCTGAAAAGCATAGGAAGCACCGTACCCTCCGATAAGTACCTCGCTGTCATCTCCTAAGGGGAGGGTTCCGTGGTTTTCTATAAAAGTAACGATCTTGTATCTGTCGATCTCATCAGGACCGTCTCCGAAGGGTTGAGTATTTACAAAGAAACTCATGGCGATGAACAAAAAGACAAGGATCGATGTTATTTTAATAACTTCAGCATTTTTCTTTAAAAAGATCATGTATCTTCCTTTGAATCCCGTATTTGCAGGATCTTTACAAAATATTAACCGGATTAACTTACAGTCACCGGGCAAGATACATTTTATCACGATTATGGATTTACAAACAGAGTTAATTGCTCTCGCGAAAAAACAAAACGAAAAAAATAAGGTGACAGTCAGCGTTTTTCTATAACGACAGTTTACGAAATCGGATATTTTTGGTAAATTTATAGTTAAGGTTATTTACCTGCGAAAGGAGAATATATAATGGGTCTTATTAAAGCAGCAAATGCAGCGATCGGAAGCACACTTGCCGATCAGTGGAAAGAGTATTTTGGATGTGATGCTATCGATAAGGATGTTTTGGTAGTAAAGGGAAGAAAGATCGTAAGCGGGAAATCTTCCAATACCAAGGGTAGCGACAATATAATTTCGAACGGTTCCGTTATTGCGGTGGCAGACGGTCAGTGTATGATCATAGTGGAAAAGGGTAAGGTCATCGAGATCTGTGCCGAGCCCGGAGCATTTACATTTGACAGTTCATCGGAGCCTTCAATATTTGCGGGTAATCTCGGAGAGGGCATCATTGAGTCCTTCAAGACCATGATCGAGAGATTGGGATTTGGCGGAGATACCGGAAATGATCAGAGAGTGTACTATTTTAACACAAAAGAGATCATGGACAATAAATTCGGAACACAGAATCCCGTGCCCTTTAAGATTTATGACGAAGATACAGGTTTTGCACTCACCATCGATGTGAGATGTAACGGTGTTTATTCATACAGGATCGTGGATCCCATCGCTTTTTATTGCAATGTGTGCGGAAATGTATCAAATGCATACAGAAGAAGTGAGATCGATACTCAGTTAAAGACAGAGTTTATTTCAGCCCTCACTCCTGCATTTGCAGAGCTTTCCGCAAAGAAGATCTCTATCGAATCCATAGCAGGCCACAATGCGGAGCTGGAGGCAGCAGTAAACAACGCTCTTTTAGCAAAGTGGAAGGAGAGAGGTATCAAGGTTTGTCAGATAGCTTTAAATCCTATCTCTCTTTCAGAGGAAGATAAAAAGAAACTCAACCAGGCTCAGACATCAAAATTCTATTCAAACGCAGCCAATGCTGCAGGTATGATGGCAACAAGCCAGGCTGCGGCTATGGAAGCAGCGGCAAACAACTCTGCAGGAGCTATGAATGGATTTATGGGCATGGGAATGGCTATGAATGCAGGCGGACTTAACGCAAATCAGCTCTTTGCCCAGGCTGCATCACAGGCACCCGCCCAAAATGCTCAGAGTGCAGACTCATGGAAGTGCTCATGCGGGGCAACGGCTACCGGAAAGTTCTGTCCCGAGTGTGGAAGCCCCAAGCCTCAAGCCGGCTGGAAGTGTCCCACATGCGGAAGCGTAAACCAGGGTAAGTTCTGCCAGAACTGCGGAGCTAAAAAGCCTGCGGGAGAGCCTTTGTATAAATGCGACAAGTGCGGATGGGTTCCCGAAGATCCAAAGAATCCTCCGAAATTCTGTCCCGAGTGCGGAGATCCCTTTGATGAAGGAGATATTCAGTAAATCTGAACCTGAAGAGGAGATCAAATGGCACAGTTAATGGAATATAAATGTCCGAACTGCGGAGGGGGCCTTGAGTTTAATTCATCGGTGCAAAAGATGAAATGCCCTTTCTGCGATGCGGAATTTGAAATGGATGCCCTGGCTATCTATGACCAGGACTTAAAAGAAGACGGCGATAGCCAGATGGAGTGGGAGAGCAGTGCAGCAAACACCTGGCAGGAAGGTGAGACGGACAACATGCGTGTCTATGTCTGCGAATCCTGCTCCGGTGAGGTGATCGCCGACGAGACCTTGGGTGCCACCGCCTGCCCTTACTGCGGGAATCCCGTTGTCATGAAGGGGCAGTTTCAGGGGGATTTAAAGCCCGATTATGTGATCCCCTTCAAACTGGACAAAGAGGCTGCAAAGAGAAATTTCAGGGAACACCTTGTGGGCAAAAAGTTATTGCCAAAGTCTTTTAAGACGGAGGCAAATATCGAAGAGATAAAGGGTGTCTATGTACCTTTTTGGCTCTTTGACGCAAACGCAAAGGCCCGTGCCAGATTTAAGGGAACAAAGGTCAGAAGCTGGAGTGACAGCAGGTATAATTATACCCAGACCAAGTACTATTCCGTAGTTCGCGGCGGAAGTCTCGATTTTACGCATGTGCCCGTGGACGGATCCACAAAGATGGACGATGCTTTGATGGAGTCCCTGGAACCCTTTGATTTCAAGGATGCAGTGGATTTTCAGACCGCATATCTGTCAGGATATCTGGCTGACAAATATGATGTTGATGAGGAAACCACTGTTAAAAGAGCTAATACCCGAATAGAGAAGTCTGCACTGGAAGCAATAGAGAAGACTGTAACAGGTTATGCAACCGTCACCTGCGAGGATTCCGCCATCAGACTTTCAAATACTGCCTCTAAATATGCTCTTTACCCGGTGTGGGTAATGACAACAAAGTGGCGAGACAATATTTATATGTTTGCCATGAATGGTCAGACCGGTAAATTTGTAGGTAATCTTCCCTGTGACAAGGGACTTTATAAAAAGTATCTGTTTTTATCCGGAGGAATCGCTTTTGCGGTTTCGTTGGCGATCACATACCTGGTGTATATGTTATAAGGGGAGGAAGGGAAGATGAAAAATATTTTAAAGAAATCTTTGGTTGCCCTTTTACCCATAATCATGGCTTTTACTTTTGGGATCACTGCCAGGGCCGAATCCAGACTTACGGATTATGCAGACCTGCTTACTCCGGGCGGAGAACAGGAGGTAATACAAGCTCTCGATGAAGTCAGTGAAAAGTACGGCATGGATATATGTGTGGCCACAGTATTTGGAAGGGATGGAGATATAGTATCTTTTACTGATGATTTTTATGATAAAAGATACTCTGCAGATGGTGTGATCCTCATGATCGACATGAGCGACAGATCCTGGTACATTTCCACCTGCGGCGAGTGTATAAAAGCTTTTACCGATGACGGAATTCAGTATATCGGAGACAGGATAATAGGAGACCTTGGGGACGGATATTATGCCGAGAGCTTTTTGACTTATGCAAGGCTTTGCGATTCTTTTATAGAGGGCGAGCGAAACGGAATCATATATGACGGCGGTAATATGCCAAAGGATCCGTACAAAGCCGGGCTGTCGTTAGTCATATCATTGGTAATTGGCATTATCGTGGGATTTATCTATGTCTCGAGTTTAAAATCCAAGCTTAACACAGTGGGATTTAACAAAGATGCCGGAAACTATGTGGTAAGAGGTTCTTTTAAACTTAATGAACAGAGAGATTCCTATATCTACAGCAGGGTGACGAAGGTCAGAAGAGAGTCTTCAAGTTCATCAAGCCGTTCAGGCGGAGGTTCATCCTACCACAGTTCATCATCCGGCCGCTCTCACGGAGGAGGCGGAGGCCATTTCTAGGCGGCAAAATAATAAATGCAATATAAAAGCTGTTGTCAATTCATCAAATGAACTGACAGCAGCTTTTTTATAACCGTGCGCCTGGTGGCGCACGTTGATATGCACGATGTGTTGTTCGCGATGTGCAACGCACGGCGTGCTTTATGGAATAAATATAGAGATCCTACATTTCTTTTCTCTGGGATCTTAACAGGGTCAGATTTGAATAATATCTGTCCACTGCCATAAGTGCGATGGCAGCCTGTTTTTTGGCTTCTTCCAGTTCTTTACCCTTTGTGGGGAAAACGGATTGGAAATTTCCGTTCTCATTCTCAATATCATCATATAGCTGGTTTAAAGTCTCATTAAATTCTGTTCTGTTCATGGTCGTTACCTCTTTTCTGTATTTGTATGTGAATCAATGGCACTTATTCCAAAATGAGTGCTTGATGCCAGAGCCGTCCCGCAGCTTTCTCTGATGATAAGCTCCGGTGTGATGACTCTGGATATGGGTTCTTTTATATCGTTGATGGCATTTATGAGTGAGTGCACCACAATGCTTGCCAGCACCTCGTGATGCTGATTGATACCTGTGAGCCTTGGCATTTGGTAGGCTGCGCCTGCAAACTGATCACAGCTGATGACGGCTTTGTCCTGGGGAACGCTGTATCCGTGATCTCCGAGGCATCTGATGGCACCGAGGGCCACACTGTCATTCATGGAGATGAAAGCAGTAAATGCCTCTTCTAAATCAAGGAGTCTCTCCATGGCACTGTATCCGGCATCCACGTAATAGTCGGAGAGGGATATGAGATTCTCGTCAAAGTCAAGTCCAAGGTCATTTAACACTTTCTCGTATGCATCAAGTCGTATCTTTGTGATGGTTACACCGGGCTGCCCTCCTACAAAGGCTATTTTTTCATGCCCGAGACGGTGCAGATATTTTACTGCGCTGGTCACACCAAACCCGGTTTCGTTCTGAATGAATATTCCGCCCACATCAGGGATCTCTTTTCCGACGATGACAACGGGAAGCCTCTTGCACAGATTTTTGAGAGCCTGTCTGTATTCTTCCTCCACATTGATCATATCAACCTGTCCGCCGATGATCAGCACACCGTCTGCCTGCTTATCTATCATCAGGTCAAAAAAATAAGCTTCCTTTCTGGTGTTGGGGATACCGTGTGAGGAACCGCCGTAAAGGGTGTTGCACAAAAATACCGAATATCCTTCTGCCAGGGCTATCCTTTCTATCTCCAAAAACATGGATGCAAAATATGGGTTTGAGATGTCCGGGAGTATTACGCCTAAAGTTTTTGTCTCCTTGCGGATAAGGCTTCGGGCCAGAGAGTTGGGGGTGAAATTGTATTTTTCGATGATCTCTTCAACCCTCTGTCTTTTTTCTCTGGAGACCGGGACATTTCCGTTTAACACTCTTGAAACGGTTGCGATCGAGACACCGCTTTCCTTTGCAATGAGGGAAATATTGATTTCTTCTTTGTTTCTCATATTTATATGCTCCTGAATATGATTTTACAAATTTCAAAGTGAGTATAACATATATTATCTCTTAACTCAATTAAAAATGAAAAGGATTTCATAAATTATAATTCATTTTCATAAATTTTCATAAATCCCTTAAAAATCGTAAATTTTCAACAAAAAATCGAAAGCACTTTTCATAAATAATCACTGATGACGGATAATGATGATCTGCAATATAATGCGTTTTGTGAAAAGGTTTTCATAAATTTTCAAAAAATGAAAACCCGGAAAAATTTATTGCCGGAAACTGTATTGATAGGGGAGTAGTTATGGGACGAAGTCTTGAAGAAAAAAAGAAAAAAAAGAAAGCATGGAAAAAGGACAGGAAGTTTTTGATTCTCTGCATTCCTGCCATAGTCTTTTTCCTGATATTTGCCTATCTGCCAATGCCCGGAATCTATGTGGCCTTTGTCAGATTTGACTATGGAAAGGGAATATTCGGAAGTCAGTTCATAGGACTTCAGAATCTGAAATTCATTTTCATGTCGGGAAAACTCGGTCTTTTGGTGCGAAACACAGTGCTTTATAATTTCGCATTTATAGTATCCGGAATGATCGTGCAGGTACTGATCGCAGTGCTCTTTAACGAGCTTGACAGCAAGGTCTTCAGGAAATATGCCCAGTCATTTATGATCCTTCCCAACTTTATCTCATATGTACTTGTGGGATTGTTCGGATTTGCCATCTTTAACAGTACAAACGGAGTGTTAAATATGGTGCTTGGATGGTTTGGTTCAGATCCGGTGAAGGTGTATTCGGAGCCTGCGCTGTGGCCTTTCATTCTGGTATTTATCAGCATCTGGAAGGGGGCAGGATACGGATCCATCGTATATTTTGCGGCCCTTATGGGACTCGACGGAGAGATGCTTGAAGCGGCTCAGGTGGACGGAGCGAGCACGCTCCAGAGGATCAGATATATAATTCTGCCCTGCCTAAGACCTACGGTAATACTGCTGTTATTGTTGTCCATGGGAGGGATCCTGAGGGGAAACTTCGATCTGTTCTACAACATGATAGGCGGAAGCAATGTGACACTGCTTGATAAGACGGATATTTTGGAGACATTCATATTCAGAGCCATGGTAAGCAATGCAAACTTCAGCACTGCCGCAGCGGTTTCCTTTGTACAGTCGGTATTCGGATTCATACTGGTGCTTGCCACAAATACCATCGTAAAAAAAGTGGAACCGGACTATGCCATATTCTAGGAGAGGAGTTACGAAAATGCAGAAAAGCAAAAGAAAAAAAGATACTTCGGGGAAGGTGATCACAGTGGTCGGATATGTGTTTATCACGTTTTTTGCAATCTCATGCCTCCTTCCTTTCATCATGATGACAGCGGCTTCCTTTGAGGATGAGAGGACGTTAGTGACTTTAGGTTACAGCATACTTCCAAGGCATTTTACGCTGGATGCCTACAGAGCCATATTCCAGCAGGGTGGAGAGATATTGGGGTCATACATAGTGACGATTCTCCTTACGGTTATAGGAACCACACTTGGACTGTTCCTCACGGCTCTTACGGGATATATACTTCAAAGACCTGATTTTGCTCACAGAAATCTGGTTTCACTGTTTTTATATTTTACGACACTTTTTAACGGAGGACTTGTGGCCTTTTATCTTTTGATAACAAGGTACCTCCACCTTAAAAACTCGTATCTGGCAATTCTTTTGCCATCCCTTATAAGCGCATGGAACATCATAATGATGAAGAATTTTATAAGGGGAAGTATTCCGCATGAGATAAGCGAGGCAGCAGAGATCGACGGGGCATCGCCCTTTAAGACTTTTCTGACCATAATCCTGCCCATGTCAAAACCGGCTCTTGCGACCATTGGTCTGTTCATCGCACTGGGATATTGGAATGAGTGGTACAATTCCATGCTGTTTTTGGATACAAGTGTCAAATACAGACCGCTGCAGCTGGTGTTGTACAACCTTATAAACAAAGCAAATTATTTAAAGAATTCCCTGGCGGGCAAAAATATCACCATGCAGGAGTTGCCTCTTGAGACCGTAAAGATGGCGACAGCGGTTTTGGCGACGGCACCCATAGTAGCAGCCTATCCCATGGTGCAGAAATATTTCGTAAAGGGGATCACAGTAGGTTCCGTAAAGGGTTAGCGGACTTTGCCGGTTTGTTCCGGTTTATATATAAGTCAAAACATAATTAGAACCAGGAGGGTAAAATGAAGAAGGTAAAGAAAATTTTGGCACTGATGTCTGCTCTTGCCATGACCTGCGGAATGTTTGCAGGCTGTGGAAGCGAGGGAGTGGAATCAAAGGGCGGATCAAGCACCGCAACTGTGGCTGAGACAAATGCTGTGGTTGATACTGAAAACATGGTGGTGGAGCAGAATTTTGAAGGACCCAGCGGTAATACACCTGTTGTGGACGGTAAGATCGACACTTCAAAATTTGTCACAGTGAAGATGTTAATGCTTGGTGATCCACCGGCAGGAGGAGCTGACAAAAAGGTATATGAAGAATTGAACAAGATCCTCAAAGAGAGGATAAATGCGGAACTTGACGTCACATGGATCGAATGGAATAATTATGATACAAAGTACCAGATGGAGCTTGTATCAGGTACTCCTTATGATCTTATTTTTACGACTTCCACATGGCTGAATCTCTGGGGAAATGCAGAAAAAGGAGCATTCATGGATATGAAGGAAATGCTTCCTTATTACGCTCCGCATCTCTGGTCAGACACAAAGAAGGAAGAGTGGGCGGGATGTACATATAAGGGTCAGATCGTTGCTCTTCCCGAACACAGAATGTGGCAGCTTTCAACACCTGTATTTGTATACAGAGCTGACTGGGCAAAGGAGTTTGGAATCGACAAGGTGGACTCAATTGAAACACTTGAGCAGTACTGCGATGCGATCCTGGCAAACAAGCCCGGAGTCATTCCTTATAACGCACCCGGAAGCGTAAACTCAAATGAGCTTTATGCTATGTGGTTAAGACAGGAGACAGATTATGTCTTGGGACCCGGAAGTATCGGAATGGGTTGTCCTACAACCAACAAGAGCAAGGATGAGAACTGGACATGCGTTTCTCCCGTATTTGATGAAAAGTTTGTAGATTTTGCAAAGAAGATGAAAGAGTGGGGCGACAAGGGATATTGGCCCGAGGACCTGCTCTCTGCAACCATTGATTCAGAGGCTATGTTCTTAAGCGGAAAGAGCGGAATCTACAGCTGTAATGTATCGGGTTATTATCCTGAGATCGGAAAGATGGCAAAGGAAAATCCCGATGCCGAGCTTGACGCATTTTTCTTTGATGAAAAGAGAGGTTTCTGCTTCTCCGATGTTATGACACAGGATTCATGTTCTATCACGGCAACTGCCGAGAATCCCGAGAGAGCACTTATGATGTATGATCTTTTCCAGTATGATCCCGAGATATATCATCTGACACAGTACGGAATCGAGGGAGTTCAGTACGTGGTAAATGCCGACGGATACAGAGAGAGACCCGAGAGCTATAACGACGAGACAGATTCATATTATTGGGATATGTGGAGCACCAGAAATGATGCTTTGGAGATACCTGAGTATAATGAATTTGAGGATCAGATCGATGCCATAAAGGCAAAGATCAAGCCCTGGACAACAGTTAATCCATGGGGCTCCTTTGTATTAAATACAACAAATGTGGATGCAGAGGTGACGGCAATAAACGAGGCGGCGTCCACATGGCTTCCCGCAATTCAGTTTGGTAAGGCAGGAGATCCCGAAGAGGCTGTGGCTCAGTACAGGGAAGCACTTACAAACGCCGGAATAGATACTTATATGGCAGAGGTTGAAAGACAGATGAAAGAGTATCTGGCGGATCAGGAATAAGGACAGAAAGGTAGATCAGCGTATGGAAACCTATCTAGGGTTTGACTTCGGCGGAACAAAGCTTTTGATCGGAGAGATGGACGGAAACGGCACAATTTTAAAACAGAAAAGATATGATACCGGCATACTTTCTCAAAAAGAGGCGGCCAAGAGACTGGTTTCCTGCGCTGAGGATTATGTAAAAAGAGAGGGATTTGCAGGTTCTCCCGTGGCAGCAGGTGTAGGCATAATGGGAATCGTGGATGTAAAGGGCGGCGTGTGGAGAACCTTGAATCACCTTGAATTTTCGGATATTCCGCTGGTACAGGAGTTAAAAAACGTGACCGGGCTTGATACTGTCATAGACAATGACGTAAAAAGTGCCACTATGGCCGAACTTAAATTCGGCGCCGGACAGATCAGCGATAATTTTATATATGTAAATATAGGTACCGGCCTGGGGGCAGGTATCATAAGCGGAGGAAAGCTAATCCGCGGAGCAAACAACAATGCCGGAGAGATTGGTCATATCGTTGTCAACAGGACAAATACGGTGCCATGTATATGCGGCAGAAGAGGCTGCGTTGAGGGACTGGTATCCGGAATGGGAATTGATTCCACAGCCAGAAGAATGGCAAAAAACATGAAAACGATGTTAAATACAAGTGATAACGGAGAGCGGATAGACGCAAGAGAAGTATTCGGACTTGCGCAGTCCGGAGATGAAATGTGCAGGGAGATCATGAAGGAACTGGTGGCGGAGCTTAGAGAGCTGTTGTTAAACCTGGTCCGGACGGTGGATCCCGATCTGATAGTATTCGGAGGCGGTGTTGTAAGCGGAGATGTACTGTTGGATGAATTAAAAGAGGAAATAAACTGCCCTACATTAAGCGGGTTAAAATACGGTATGCAAAAATCGACCCTCGACCCCACAAAGATCGGACTGATGGGAGCCGCAACCCATGCCATGCTTAAAAGACAGGGTATAGATATATAGAGGAGCGACATGAAAAAGAAAAAGGTTGTGTTTTTGGTAAGCCCGATGGGGCATGATGTTATAAGGATCGCGAGGATACTTACAAGGTGGCTTTCGGAGTGCAAAAAATTTGACACACAGATCGCAGGTATCCACCCGGAGGCAACATGTTCCATAACTGAATATATGCAGGATGAAGAAAAGGTAAAGGAGACGGATCTGTTTTTCTTTTTATGCGCAGATGATTATTGGAACAGCGAAAATGAAAAGATACTTGCAAGAGAAGTAAGTTCTGGCAAAGGAGTATTGTTTTATCACGGTGTTCACCCATGCTTTAGGAATAATCCCGAGATAGAAAAGATGATCGGACTGTTATGGAGAGAGACAGCTACCCATGGTGATTACAACACCTGCAGAGTCTCCATAACGGATAATGAGCATCCGATCACCAGGGGGTTAAAGGGATTTGATACAAGTGATGAACTGTTCTGCCTTTTGGAAAACGTGCACAATGTGCCGTTAACGGTGCTGGCGACGGCATATTCCGACGAACAGAGAGAGTCAAGGTGGGGACATCGCGGAACAGGAAGGGATGAGCCTGTACTTACTGTGGGTGAGTATGGTAAGGGCAGATGCGTTGATTTTATTCTGGGACATGTGTGGACTTATTACACAGGTCACGGTCTTATGGAAAATACAACTCTTTCCATGGAACCTGAGGAGTTTAAAATAATGCTTATCAGGAGCTGTGAGTGGGCATGCGGGCTGGATGCGGATTATAAGTAAAAATATCAGGGGTATGGTAAATGATTGATTTTGAAGAAAAACTGAAAGAGACTCTCTTTATACATGAACCTCTTGATTATGTGTGTGAAGAGAGCTTTGAAACTTTCAGAAAAAAAATTGAGATCAAAAAGAAAAGAATTTTGTTTAAAGGGAAAAAACTCATTAAGGGAAAGACAAAAACAGTATGCTTTCCCGAGGGAATGCCTGCTGACGGAGACTATGCCTACTACGGGGACGTAAAGTGCGAATTTGACTTTGATCATGAGGACTGGTCCGAATATGACAGATTAAGCTATGTGATCGAAGTGATGTGCGACGGAGTATATGTGCCCGGTGTGACTGTGGGCTTTGTAAATGAAGGCAAGGAAAAGGTACCTGATAAATATTTCAGAGAGGGGTGTCATATGGCGGTCCTCTCTAATCATTGCATAAATCATCAGTTTATAGAGCTTGGAAGCATGGCGAGAGATGAGATATGCAGACTGACATTCGCTTTCAGGCAAAACGGTAGAGAGATGTCAGGCGGAGAGGAGATAAAATACAGGATTTTGGAGATAAGCCTCGAAAAGACAGCTTCACCGGCTTTAGACTCCGGCTGGGCAACAGAAAACTCTTTTATTTCCTATGCCACTACAGGTTATCTGAAAAAAGGCATAAAGACAGCGGTTACCGATATTGAGAGCGATAAATTTTATATAGTTTCCGATGATACGCTTACGTCAGTATTTGAGGGAAAGCCAAAGAAAGAGGTCTTTTATGATAAGAAGCTGTTTCTCCTTGATTTTTCGGGATTGGAACTCTCGGGCAGATTTCATATCGTGATAGATAAAAAGCGGACTCCCATGTTTGTGATAGACGACGGAGCAATGGACAATGCAGTCTGGAAATGTATTAATTTCCTGTTTACGGAAAGATGCGGATATCCGGTTCCCGGAAGGCACGGCACCTGTCACATGGACGTATATGCGGAACATAACGGAGTAAGGCTGCCCTATTGCGGAGGTTGGCATGATGCGGGAGACCTGTCACAGCAGACAGCCCACACGGCAGAGGGAGCGGCGGCTTTGATAGAACTGGCTTTTTGCGGGCATTTTGAAAAAAAAGGATTACTAAAAAAACGCCTCCTTGAAGAGGGAAGATGGGGCATTGACTTTTTGTTAAGGACCAGATTCGGAGATGGGTTTAGAGCAACATCCGCAGGGCTCGTGAGATGGACGGACGGGCTTTTGTCAAATGAGGACGACGTACCAGCAAGAAGCCATGACCATGCGGTGGATAATCTCCTATGCGCGGCCGTACTTGCAAGGGCTGCAGAAGTTTTTTCAGACAGCGACAAAGACTTTTCACTTATATGTAAAAACACTGCCATAGCAGATTTTAAGACAGGAATAGATAAATATGAAAAATGCGGTATGGAGCTTCCCTGCTTTTGGGAGCATACCTATGGCATTGGTATTTCACAATGCGAAGCTTTGGTGGCAATCTGCGCTTCCGGGATATATAAGCTTACAGGTGAGAAAAAATATGCAGAGTATGCAAAGAAATATGTGAAAAGAGTCATTGCATGTCAGGAGAGAGATAAAAGTCTTCCGACATATGGCGCTTTTTACAGGGACAGAACTAAAAAAGCCCTCATCCATTCCGCCCATCAAAGCAGAGAATATCTATGTGTGCTTGCTTTGAGCAAGGGGTATGAAGCAACAGACGAACCGGATCTGAAGAAAAAGATAAAGGAGTCAGTAAGACTCTACGGAAAGTATCTGAAACTGTTATTTGAGAATTCTTCGCCCTATGGAATGTTCCCGGCAGGGGTATATCACATAGGCGAAGCAGATGATAAAGATACATTTGAACGGATCCATCTGCAGGCTGATTTTGACACGGAAAAAGAGCATTATATAAATCAGCTCCGGGCAGGAAAAGACCTTGGAAACGGGTATTATCTGAGGCAGTTTCCGGTGTGGTTTTCATTCAGAGGAAACGGTGCGATCCACCTGTCATTTGGAAGAGCAGCAGGCATCGTCGGAAATTTCCTGGGAGAAAGAGAATATCTGGATATGGCGGCGGAGCAGTTATATTGGATCAACGGGAAAAACCCTTCCCTGCAGTCTTTACAATACGGTGAGGGCAGAAATTATGCCTCCCAATATGCACCGCTTCCGGGTGAGATGATAGGTGAGATGCCGGTTGGAATACAGACAAAGGGTGATCTTGATGAGCCCTATTATCCATATCTGATAAATGCCACGTACAAGGAAGTTTGGACTAGTGTGGCAAACCGGTGGCTCATGGTGTTAAAGGAAGTTTTTGAAGGGAAGGATACTTATGATCAAAGTGGGAATGGCTGATATCAGTCTGGATAATTGGCATGCGAACCATTATCCTTCATTTTTCAGGGATGCCGTAAGTAGGGCAAAGGCTGATGCCGGATTAAGCTATGCCTTTGCAAAAAAAGAATACGATGATGAATTCAGAATTACTAACGGAGAATGGTGCAAAGAGCATGAGGTTATATCCGTAGAATCCACAGAGGATATGATAAAAAAGTGCGATGCATTTATGGTGATGTGTGCTGATGACTGCAGACCTCACGAAGAACTTGCAATGCCTTTTTTAAAAAGCGGAAAGCCGGTATATTGTGACAAGACTTTTGCTCCCGATGTTGAAAGCGCAAAGAGAATGTTCGAAACGGCAAAGAGATTTAACACCCCTGTTTTTTCCTGCTCTGCACAGAGGTTTTGCAAAGACCTTCTGCCATATTACGGAGGGGTCATAAAGGCAGATTTTGCCTCATCCGTGGGACCGGGGGATCTGGTAAATTATTCGGTCCATCAGTTTGAAATGATAGAGGCAGCCATGGGCCCGGGCGTCAATAACTGCGTAGCATACACGGATGGTGATATCAGGCATATTGTATATAAATACGGCGACGGGAGGTTAGCCACATTTACTCAGGCAGCAGGGCTTTCATTTCATTTTGCGGCAGGCAGTAAAGCCATGGGTATTGCAGACGTTGAGGTGGCAGGATATTATGAACCGTTTATGGATGCGCTGGTGGATTTTTTTACAAAAGGGATCCTGCCTGTAAAAGAGGAAGATACAATGGAAATCATGCTCATGCAGCAGATGGCAAGAAAAGCTGTTTTAACCCCGGGAAAGACCATAAGTGCAAAAGAGGCGGTTTCATAACTGACACGAAAAAGAGAGGAAAAAAATGAAGATCACAATAGCTGAAAACGAAAAAGAATTTGACACCATGGCGGCATGGCGGATCATTGAGCAGATATTAAAAAAGCCATCCTCGCTGATAGGCCTTTCAACGGGTGAGACCACAAAGGGGATGCACAGAATAGTAAGCGAGATTTATGAAAAGTATCCCTTTGACACAAAGGAGACTTATTTTTTTAATGTTGACGAACTTACAAATCTGGACAGAAGCTATGAGGGAAGCTGCTATGCCATGATAAAGAAACAGATAGTGGATCCTTTGAATATACCTGAGGAGCATTTTATAATGCCTCCGACTTTGTCCGATGATTTCGAGAGAGAATGCAGGATCTTTGAGGAAAAAATAGCTTCCCTCGGCGGTGCAGACTTACAGATGCTGGGGATAGGATGGAACGGACATATAGGTATAAATCAGCCGGGGACACCTTTTGAGAGAGAAACCTGGGTTTCGCCAATGGATCCCATATTTGAAGAAAGGGTGCGAAGAGAGACAGGCGTGCCTGATGATCATGAACTGGGCGGTCTGACCAGGGGAATCGTAAATATAATGCAGACTAAAAAGATCATCCTGATAGCAAAGGGTGAGCATAAGGCAGATATTATTAAAAAAGCTCTGGAAGGCCCCATAACTTCGGACATACCTGCTTCGGTGGTAAGGCTTCATCCGAACTTGGAAGTGCTGATAGACAGGGCGGCAGCAGGAAAAATTTGATCTAAAAGTGTTACGCACGATGTGCTTTTAGCTTAATTTGTAGCTTGCAATGTATTCCATATCTTTATCTATTTCGATATCGGGGCGAGCCACAGTAAATACGGGACATTTGCCCTCTGTTATAAGCTCATGTTCGAAATTGTACATTGCGATACCAACGTCAACCTTTTGAAGATCATAAGTTCCGTTGTCATACCCCATATCTTTTTTCTCGTAGAAATGAGCCATCCCGTTTTCCAGAACTATACGCCAGGGCTGTTTATTTACAGCGGAGGGAGCAAGCTGTACAGCAAGGAGTGCGTCATAGAGACCGAGTTTTTTTGCGTCTTCCTCTGAGAGAGGCTGTGAGAGATCCCCTGAAAAGAAAAGTTTGTCGAAGGAGTATCTGGTGTCTGCTTTTACGCCTTTACGCATAAGGCTTTCCTTCATGCCCATTTTCTTTGCTGTGTATCCCAGGGGACTTACACAGGGCATGATCTCGCCGGTCTGTACATCGGCTGCTTTTTCAAATTTTGCTCTGGGCATGGTGCCACCGATCCAGACTGTTCCAAGACCCATGGAATGAGCTGCCATCAGCAGCTTCTGGAAACTGTAGCCGTATGCTACGTCACAGTTTTTGGTTACAGTGACTTTAGCGGTGACATAGTTGTGCTCACCTGTAAGGACGGGGCTTGAGAGGTCATGTTCCGCAGCAGAGAAAAAACCGAAGATTACGGGGATCTTATAAGGGTTTTCTGCATCTGAAGCGATGTTTTTAAGCTTTTCAATGGTATTTTCGTCGAGGCTTCTTCCGTCAAAGGTTCGAACGCTTCGTCTGGTCTTTACTTCTTCGATAAAACTTGTCATTTATTTGATTCCTTTCATGAAAAATAAATACGAACTTGCTTTTATACTATTATATTGTACAAAATCTAAAATGGCAAGAAAGAATTTCGCTGTTTCAGTATGTTTATAGTGGCAGATCGTTTGTATTTTAATTTGTTATTTCATAGGATATTTGGTAATATATAATTGTCGCGGAAATGACCATATAACCACGATGTGAAATAAAAATATTATGGTCGAGAAGGAGCATTTATGAAAGTATTGTTTGTGGACATTGATACTTTGAGACCGGACCACATGGGATGTTACGGCTATGAGAGAAATACCACGCCGAATATGGATGAGGTGGCAAGGGAAGGAGTAATGTTTGACAATTATTATTGTTCAGACGCGCCCTGTCTTCCATCCAGAGCAAGTCTTATAAGCGGTATGTTCGGTATCAAAAACGGAGCTGTCGGACATGGCGGAACAGCCGGAGACCGAAGGCTTGAAGGCAGGGACAGAAGTTTTTGTGACAGTTTTGATATGAACAATTTCAATAATATTTTCAGAAAGGCAGGAATGTATACCGCATCAGTCAGCACATTCCCGGAGAGACACTCATCATGGTGGTTTTCCGCAGGCTTTAATGAGACCTTTAATGAAGGTCACAGAGGTGTGGAATCAGGCGAGGCGGTTCTGCCATATGTGTTAAAGTGGCTTGATGATAACGGAACACAGAGGGATGACTGGTTTTTACATGTTCATCTGTGGGATCCCCATACTCCTTACAGGGCACCGCTCGATTTTGGCAATCCATTCGAAAATGACGGCCTGGCAGGAAACTGGATAGATGATAAAACACTGGAGGAGCATATCCATGCAGTGGGTCCTCACAGTGCCAGCGAACTGAATATGTTCGACGATAACGAGAATCCGAATCTCCCCAGAAACCCCGGCAAGATCACAGACAGAAAAGGCCTTGTGAGAGTATTTGACGGATATGACTGCGGTGTTGCATACACTGACAAGATAGTGGGAGAGATGCTTGACAAATTAAGAGACCTTGGAATATATGACGATATGGCAATCATCATTACATCCGATCACGGTGAAAACTTCGGTGAACTTGGAATATATGCAGAGCATGCCACCGCTGACAATGCATGCTGCAATATACCTTTCATCATTAAGTGGCCCGGCGGACTAAAAGGTCATGTGGATCATGAACTTCATTACAGTCTTGACCTTCTGCCCACAATGAGCGACCTCTTAAATGTGGAAAAGAGTGATAACTGGGACGGAGAAACATATGTAAATACCATTACAAAGGGTGAAAAACAGGGCAGGGAAAGCCTTGTTATCTCTCAGATGGCCCATGTATGTCAGCGTTCGGCAAGATTTGGCGACTGGCTCTATATGAGAACATATCATGACGGTTTCCATCTTTTTGACAGAGAGATGCTTTTTAATTTAAAGGATGATATTCATGAACAGCATGACGTAAAGGATGAATATCCCGAAATCTGTGCCAAGGGAGCAAAGATCATCTTAGACTGGCATGATCATGCAATGCTCACAAGCCCTTACACCCTTGATCCCATGTGGACAGTACTTGAAGAGGGTGGACCTTTCCACGTAAGGGGATGTCTTGACCTTTATTGCAAGCGCCTTGAGGAGACAGGCAGAAAAGAAGGTGCAGAGGAACTCAGAAGAAGACACGGTAACAGACATTAATATTTAAAATGTATAAAGCCCACCGGGGTGGCATATCCACTTCGGCGGGCCGTGTTTTTGTTTTTTGCTGATTTACTGCGAAAACTTTCTGCCTAAAAAACTGGATTTGGATTTTTCGATAAAAAACGGGAGGGGAAATGAAAGAAGATATCGTAACAAAGGTCAGGGAAAGATTATTTGAAAATGCGGATCCAAAGTACAGGGATTTTCAGGCAAAGCTGGTACCGAATATTCCGCCTGAGAGCGTGATAGGTGTGAGAACGCCCGTGCTTAGAAAGATAGCAAAGGATATGGTAAAAAACGGGGAAGGTAAAGACTTTCTGGAAATGTTGCCCCATAGGTATTTTGAGGAAAACCAATTGCACGGATTTATCATATCTCTGGAAAAGGATTATGAAAAGTGCATGGAAGCAGAGGATAAATTTCTGGCCTATGTGGACAACTGGGCTACCTGCGACCAGCAAAGCCCGGCGGTATTTAAAATGAACAGAGACAAGGTGTCCGGGAAAATAAAGATGTGGATCAGATCTGAAGAGACGTATCGGGTGCGTTTTGCCATAAAAATGATGATGGATCTGTTTCTGGGCGAATATTTTGACAGGGAATACGCAGACATGGTGGCGGACACCGTGAGTGACGAATACTATGTTAATATGATGCGCGCCTGGTATTTTGCAACAGCCCTGGCAAAAAATTATGAGGAGACTGTTTCCTATATAGAAAACCACAGGCTGGATGACTGGACACACAACAAAGCCATACAAAAGGCGATAGAGAGCTTTAGAGTCAAAGCCGAACATAAAGAATATCTGAAGACTTTGAAAAAGTGAGAATATTGACAAATTGAGTGAAAATATTGTATAATTACAATATATTCAAGTTAATTGTTAACCATTGTCAGACACTTTCGAGTTAATTTGTTAACCTTGATCGTGTTTTTATCAAGGTTAATTTTTTTAGACAAAGGTTAATCGGTTAACCAAAAATAGGATTTTGGGAAACGGAGAGGTATTTTATGAAAAAAAAGAAAGTATTTGGCGGAATCAGATTCAGGATGACATTGATATTTGTCATCCCCATTATTTGTATGGCGGCACTGGGAATGCTGACATACAACAGAGCGGCTACAGCACTTATCGATAACAGCAAAAACGATACTGAGCAGGCGGTTGAACTTTTGGTGAAAAACATTTCCCAGGACACTCAGTCCCTTGAGAGTTCCCTGGATGAGTTCTATATGGACATGGATACAAAATCCTACTTAAACGGTGAGTATGTGGGATCGGATATCTCAAACACCCAGTATTTCAACTCACTTACCGGAAATGTAAAAAACAGAGTATGGAGTGACAAGAGGATAAGCTCAATAGAACTTACCAGCAAAAAGACAAAGTCCCTGGTATCAAACGGATATTTGAATGCAAACGCGGTCGATGAACTCTCACAGGTTGAGGAACTGGCATTCCTTGCAGAGAATACCAGATATTACCACTGGTTTGGAAAAAATGAAGAAATCGATGCCATAACAGGCACAAAGCCTGAGGATTATCTTTTCAGGATAGTGATGAAATTTGCTTCACCTTATAACAATTATACTGTGGCTGAGATCACGGATTATTCATTTGTGAATGCCTTAAGCGGTCTGGATTTCGGAGACGGAAGTAAAGTTGCCATTATTGCACTTTCCGATGGCACAGAGCTTGTTTATGATGGAGAGAATACCACGGAGGGCAAGGGAGAATTCGCTTCTTATATTGAGAAAGCAGATGGAGACAGCTTGTCTGTAAACGGAGTGGACTACCTTTTTATACACAGCCCCATCGTTGAAAACGAGCTGGAGGTCTGCGTGATGATACCGGAAAAATATTTCTTAAGCCAGACCGATATCATCAAGAATCTGACACTTATAGCAGTAATATTTGCGGCCCTTCTCACATTTGTGATCGGTCAGATCTATGCGGGAGCGGTGGCAGGAACCATAAAGAAGATAAACAAAGATATAGACAGGATTGCGGAGGGTGATTTTACCGGAGATCTGAAAGTAAAGAGAAAAGATGAACTTGGCAATCTCTCGAAGGGTGTAAATCGAATGAAGAGTAATGTCTGCGACCTGATAAATGATGTGAAGGTGGTGGGCGACGGCGTTATGAACAACTCCGAAAAGGTCAGCGTTGCCACGGACAGATTTGTGGAGAGCGCAGATTCCATAAAGGAGTCTTTAAAGGAGATCGAAGGCGGGTTAAGTCTGTTAAACGAGCGAAGTGATGATTCCCTGACCAGAATGGATGAATTGTCATCCCATTTTGAGGTGGTAAATGAATCCGCAACGGGAATAAAGACCGCAACGGACGAGACGGATGTGTCCATAAACGAAGGGCTTTTGACCATGAAGGAACTCTCAGAAAAGAGTAATGTCACCACGCAGATGATGAACAGAGTAAGTGAGACCATGGAAGGACTCACAGCGAGAATTGAGGATATCGATGTGATCGTAAATGCCATGGACGATATAGCAGAACAGACCACATTACTGTCCCTTAACGCATCCATAGAGGCAGCAAGAGCTGGAGAACTGGGAAAAGGCTTTGCGGTTGTGGCAGATGAGATCAGAAAGCTGGCAGAACAGTCTCTTTCATCCGCAGGTCAGATACGTGAGATCATAAAGGAAGTAACCGAGGAGACCAAGGAGGCCGCACTCTCAGTAACCAATGCGGGAGAGAGCGTAAAAGAGCAAAAGATCTCTGTTGAAAAGACAACGGAGTCCTTTAACAAAATGGGAGAGCAGACCAGGATCCTCACGGGCAAGGTTTCAGATATTCTGGGAATCATCGGAAATATGGAAAATGCCAGAAAGGGAACGCTGGATTCCATGGAGGAGATCGCAGCAGTTGCGGAAGAGGTAAAGGCCGGAGCAACGGAGGTGATGGAAAATACCATGAATCAGGCGGCTGAGGCAGACAGATTAAATGAGACTGCAACGGATATGAGAGACAGGGCAGACAAATTGAATACTGCCGTCGGTAAATTTATCATCTGATATTGCTATAGCTAAACAGGTTTTTGATCGAAGGATCAATTCAAATATGTAATATGGAGCGGACTTAAAAGAGATATTTCTTTTGGTCCGCTCTTTTTTTGTATAACAACGAGCCTAGGTCCCACCTGCAAGCTCGCTTGCGAGGGGGACTTAGGCGACTGTAGAACACCGAAAGGCTTTGCCTTGAGGTGTGAAACAGAGTTGAAATCGAGTAGGAGTCAGCCTACTCGATTGAGAATTTATAAAAAAAATATAAAAAAAATTAAAATAATTCTTGACTCTTTGGTTAGTCATGACTAAAATTATTAGCGAAAACTAACTGGGATTAGTTTTAGCAATCAGAGAGGATGATAAAAATGTTACCGTTAACTTTAGCAAAAGCCGGAGAGGAACTTATGGTGGCCCGGATCGGTGGAAATGCCGAGACCAAAAAACATCTGGAAGATCTTGGATTTGTGGTGGGCACGAGGTTTTTGGTGATCACTGCGGGGGGCGATGGAAATATCATCGTCAACTTAAAGGAATCAAGGCTTGCCATCACGAAATACATGGCCGAAAAGATTCAGGTATCACCCGGAAATGAGTGAGATGAATTCGATTTTATCGAAGAAAAAATAATGGAGGATTATTGCAAATGAAAACACTTAGAGACGTGAAAGTCGGAGAGACTGCCAAGGTGGTAAAGATCCACGGAGAGGGCGGCCTCAAAAGGAGGATCATGGACATGGGTATCACCAAGGGCACGGAAATATTTGTGCGCAAGGTTGCACCTTTAGGAGACCCTATTGAAGTGACTGTCAGAGGCTATGAACTGACACTCAGAAAAGATGACGCAAATATACTTGAGATGGAATAATAGATAATTTTTATAAGAGTTACAGGAGGAAATATGGAAATTAAAATCGCACTTGCCGGAAATCCGAACTGTGGAAAGACCACATTGTTCAATGCTTTGACCGGAAGCAATCAGTACGTAGGAAACTGGCCCGGCGTTACTGTAGAGAAAAAGGAGGGCCGTTTAAAGGGAAACAAGGATGTGATCATCCAGGACCTGCCGGGTATTTATTCGCTCAGCCCCTATACTTTGGAAGAGGTTGTCACCAGAAATTATCTGGTGCAGGATAAACCCGATGTGATCTTAAATATCATAGACGGAACCAATATCGAGAGAAATCTCTATCTGACAACTCAGCTTGTGGAGGTCGGAATTCCTGTAGTCATGGCCATCAATATGATGGATGTGGTAGAAAAAAACGGCGATGTGATCGACACAAAGAAGCTTGCCGATGCACTTGGATGTGAGGTCATTACCATTTCAGCTTTAAAGGGAGAGAATATCACCGAGGCAGCAGAGCTTTGTATAAAGGTGGCAAAGGAAAACAAAAAAGTCAGCCTTCCCAAGGTATTCATGGGCCCCGTAGAGCATGCCATCGCTCATATCGAGGAGTCACTTCAGGATAAAGTATCCGAGTCGGAGCTTCGCTGGTATGCCATAAAGGTTTTTGAACGTGATCAAAAAGCTCTTGAAAACTCCGGAATTGACAGTGCTACCATAGAACATAACGAGGAGCATATCGTAGACTGTGAAAAGGAGATGGATGATGATTCGGAATCCATCATCACCAATCAGAGATATAATTATATAACAGCCCTTATCTCTAAATCAGTAAAGAAGGGAAAAGCAAAGGGGGAACTCACCACCTCCGACAAGATTGACAGAATAGTCACCAACAGGTGGCTTGCGCTTCCTATTTTCATTTTTGTCATGTTTTTGGTATACTATATTGCAGTGACTACCATCGGAACCGTTGTGACGGACTGGACAAACGACGTGCTCTTCGGTGAATGGATCCAGGGCGGAACAGAGACACTTCTCACAAATGCCGGTGCCAGTGACTGGGTTATTTCCCTTGTGGTTGACGGTATTCTGGGAGGACTTGCCGCACCTATCGGCTTCGTCCCTCAGATGGCTTTGGTGTTCCTGCTTCTCGGATTTTTGGAAGATGTGGGATACATGTCGAGAGTTGCATTCATCATGGACAGGATCTTCAGAAGATTCGGCCTGTCCGGTAAGTCATTCATTCCTTTCCTTATTTCATCGGGATGCGGTGTGCCGGGAATCATGGCAACACGTACCATCGAGAGTGAGAAAGACAGACGTATGACCATGATCACCACCACTATGATCCCCTGCGGCGCAAAGCTTCCCGTTATCGCAGCCATAGGCGGATTCGTCATGGGCGGTGCATGGTGGATGGCTCCCGCATGTTACTTTGGCGGTATCGCTCTGGTAGTGATCTATTGTATCATTTTGAAAAAGACAAAATATTTTGCAGGCGACCCTGTGCCTTTTGTTATGGAATTGCCCGCATACCATATGCCTTCACTTAAAGGTCTGCTTCTCCATATGTGGGAGAGAGTATGGGCATTTATTAAAAAGGCCGGAACCATACTCTTCCTCTGCTGTGCGGTGATGTGGTTCCTTGCATCATTCGGTGTTGTGGACGGAGTGTTCGGACTTGTGGAAGCAAAGGATTCAATACTTGCAGTTCTCGGAGGATTTTTGGCACCTATATTTGCACCTGTAGGATTTGATTCATGGCAGACCGTTGCAGCTACATTCTCAGGATTTGTGGCAAAGGAAGGTATCGTATCAACCATGTCACTGCTCTCACAGATCGGTGAGGAGCTGGAGGAGTTCGATCCTTCAATGAGGGAAGCATTTGTTGCTTTCTTCCCCACAAACATGGCAGCAATTTCATATCTGATATTCAACATTTTCGACAGCCCCTGTCTTGCAGCCATTTCCACAATGGCAAAAGAGATCGGAAGCAGAAAGCACTTCTGGCTCGCACTTTTGTTCCAGAATGTGTCGGCTTATTGCGTATCCCTCGTGGTATATCAGCTGGTGGGATTTTGCGTAGGTCAGGTTGCATTCGGAGTCTGGACAGTGGTTGCAGCATTGGTATTATTGTTTGTATTGTATCTGTTGTTTAGAAAGGACAAAAACCGCGCATGAAATTAAGCATTCCATTTAATCCTACCGACGCGGTTGTCCTTGTTATCCTGCTTTTTCTGTTCATTGTGGGAGTAAAGATCGTAAAAGGGTTTTTCAAAACTCCCAACAGACACAAATAGAGAATGAGCAGTGAAACTACGAAAGGTGTAAAGAAATGACAGCAAATATCATCGCTCTCAGCGTTTTGGCTATGCTTGCGGCTCTTGCTTTAAAGAGCATCATAACGGATCGCAAAAACGGCGTTCCCTCATGCGGATATGCCTGCGGTGGAAATTGTCATGGCTGCACAAAGGCAGATGTGAAGGTTTCAAGGGCAGAGAAAAAGCGCATAAAAAAGCTTTTTAAGGAATACAGAGTTGAGCATAAAAAATAATGCACTATTGCTTTTTGAATAAAAAAAGAGGTGTGACTATGAGTGAGATCAGACTAAACGTCGGCGGTATGATGTGTGGAATGTGCGAAGCACATGTAAAGGATGCCATCAGAAAACTTTATCCGGATGCAAAGAACATACGGGCGAATCATGCAAAAAATGAAGCCTCATTTTTGCTTAAGGAGCAGCTTCCCGAAGTAATCATCAGGCATGAATTGGAGAAAACTTTAAGTGAAACCGGATATGAACTTACCGGATTAAAGATAGTTTCAGATGGACAAAAGTCCGGGAAAGGTTGACTTAACAGTGATAAGGAACTAATCGAACTAATCTCTGTCAGCTGACGGTTTCAGGCGTATAACGAAAAAAAGTCGTTGCTTTCTTACAGGAGAGCAACGACTTTTCTTATAGTTTTCCTAATTGATGTGTTCTGCTGGTCTAAACCGTTTTATCTCTTGAACAATGTTCAATATGGGAGGTACATTGAAGTTTTTAAGCTTTTTCAATGATATTGCCTTGTTCCCGTCAACGCAACACCGTTCACATACAGCGTATAGCCACTGCTGA
>JAILHH010000038.1 GCA_024695935.1 Acetatifactor sp. | reverse complement strand
AGGTCCCAAGGGTTGGGCTGTTCGCCCATTAAAGCGGTACGCGAGCTGGGTTCAGAACGTCGTGAGACAGTTCGGTCCCTATCCGGCGTAGGCGGAGGATATTTGAGAGGAGCTGTCCTTAGTACGAGAGGACCGGGATGGACGGACCACTGGTGTATCTGTTAGGGATCAACCCTATGGCAGAGTAGCCAAGTCCGGCAGGGATAAACGCTGAAGGCATCTAAGCGTGAAGCCCCCCTCAAGATGAGATATCCAATGTAGCAATACAGAAGACACCATAGAGACTATGTGGTAGATAGGAGTGAGGTGTAAGAGTAGTAATACTTTCAGCTGACACTTACTAATCAGTCGAAAGCTTAACCAGAGGTTAGGTTCTAAGGTTATGATTCATGTTCGGTTTTGAGTGTTCAAAGAAAATGATTGACATTCAGCTTAATACAAAGTATTATTCTATTGTTGCTATTAATTAGCAAATGGCCCACTGGCTCAGTTGGTTAGAGCGCCGCCCTGTCACGGCGGAGGTCGTCGGTTCAAGTCCGTCGTGGGTCGCTATTTGGGGTCTTAGCTCAGCTGGGAGAGCATCTGCCTTACAAGCAGAGGGTCATAGGTTCGAGCCCTATAGGCCCCATATAACCCGCCGATGTGGCTCAATTGGCAGAGCAGCTGATTTGTAATCAGCAGGTTATCGGTTCGAGTCCGATCATCGGCTTTTTGAATGTAAAAATTCAATATGGATGGATTCCCGAGTGGCCAAAGGGGACAGACTGTAAATCTGCTGCAAATTGCTTCGGTGGTTCGAATCCACCTCCATCCATTTCCCTTTTAAAAGAGAATAACTTAATATCGCGGGGTGGAGCAGTCTGGAAGCTCGTCGGGCTCATAACCCGAAGGTCATAGGTTCAAATCCTGTCCCCGCTACTCGAAGTAAATTGCTTCGTATATGCCCAGGTAGCTCAGTTGGTAGAGCGGAGGACTGAAAATCCTTATGTCACTGGTTCGATTCCGGTCCTGGGCATTTTTTTATGCCCAAAAATTCGATTCCGATTTTAAGGCAATAATTAATTAAAACAGAGCTGTTTTTTATTATAGCTTTGTTGTATATTTGATTCATGGGATACTAGCTCAGTCGGTAGAGCACTTGACTTTTAATCAAGTTGTCGGGGGTTCGAATCCCCCGTGTCTCATCAAAAGAATGAGGGTATCCCAGAGGGATATCCTCCATTCTTTTGCAATGAGTCAAGGGATTCGAACCCCCTGTTCGACATCCCCCGGTGTCCAGCGTTAACACGCCAAAAGAATGAGGGTATCCCAGAGGGATATCCTCAATTCTTTTGTTATGGCAACAAGCCAAGTGGCTGCTGTACTTGCTCAGGCAGACATTTGGCGACTGCTAATCACGTATGAAACGCTGAAGCATGTTTCATACGTGCAATGAGTCAAAAGATTTGACATCCCCCGTGACCAGAGCCTAAGGCTCATTTTTCCTCCTTCTTATTTTTTTTAATTGGATGTGTGTTATGTCCCATAATTCTAAGAGTTTATTGAAAGATTTCATATTTGCATTTAAGATGACGATCCCGGTTCTCCTCGGATACGTTTTCCTGGGTATTGCCTTTGGCCTGATGTTAACCGGAATTGGATACGGTCCTCTTTGGGCTTTTTTCATAAGTCTCTTTGTATACGCAGGAAGCATGCAGTTTGTTCTTGTGACGCTTATAAGCGGAGGGGCCAACCTGATCACTGTTATTCTTATGACCGTATTTATCAACGGCCGTCATATTTTTTATGGATTGTCTTTTATAGAAAAATTTAAAAAGATGGGATGGATGTACCCTTATATGGTCTTTTCTCTGACAGACGAGACATATTCCGTGCTGAATGATGTGAGAGTTTCCGGGGATCTTAATGAGCGCTGGGTTTATTTTTTTATCTCTTTCCTGGATCATTTATATTGGATATCCGGCTCTGTAGTCGGAGCATCGATCGGGAAGATTATTAGTTTTAACACTACAGGAATTGATTTTGCAATGACGGCATTATTTGTGGTGATCGTGATCAACCAGTGGAGGGACAGCCATGAGCACAGACCGGCACTCATTGGCCTGATAGTTGGAATCTTGGCGCTTGTATTACTTGGTCCTGACAGATTTATTATTCCTTCGATAAGCGCTGCTTCACTTATTCTGCTTGGAGGTAAAAGACTATGGCACACACAATCCTGATAATTGCAACGGCCGCGCTCATAACCCTGCTTCTAAGGGCTTTACCGTTTATTATATATGGAGGAAGTGAGTTACCTCCATCAGTTAAATATCTTGGCAATGTCCTGCCACCGGCTATCATGGTGATCCTGGTCATCTATTGCGTGCGAAATGTTAATTTGTTTGAGGGTAGCAGAGGCATTCCCGAGTTTATATCGATCCTTGTTGTAGCGGGGCTGCATCTATGGCGAAAGAATACTCTTTTAAGTATACTTTTTGGTACTTTGACCTATATGTTTCTGGTGCAGTTTTGTTTTTAAGTGCGCATGATCTGTGATTTTAATAATTTGTATTAAATGATGAATGAAAAATAGCTTCAGAGGCCGAAGTTTTGGCTTTTGTGCTATTTTTTTGGTTAAAATAATGCTATAATATAACGGTGTGTATATTAAATGCAATGGATGTGAAGGACGAGAAAGTCGTGAAGAAGAATCGTGTATTTGTTGCCATCTATATCAGCCTTTTTGGTATGATCGCGGCAGCATATCTGATCGGTGTTTTGTATTATTCAGAGAGGTTTTTGCCAAATACAACTATCGAAGGCTTTGACTGTTCCAATAAAACAGTGGCCGATGTATCGGACATGGTCAGAAAAGAAGCGCTTAATTACACTGTTGAAGTATATGGAAGAGTTGACGGAGAAGGCACAAGAGGCCTGATCATTTCCATGACAGGAAAAGATATGGGTATCAAACTCCCTGACCTGGAAAGTAATGTTTATGCTTCTTTAAAGACTCAAAACCCGTTTTTGTGGATCGGGGTTTTGGCTGACAGATATTATGAGCCGGAGCTTGATAAAGCCATAGTTTTTGATGAAGAAAAGATTTCGGAGCTTATCACCGGGAGCAAATATTTCAAAAAAGAAAACATGGTTCAGCCCGTCAGTGCTTCGGTGGGAGAGTTTAATGAAGAGTCCGGCGAATATGAGATTGATCCCGGAATTGTAGGAAATGTACTCTTTGTAAAAGGTGCTGTAAAGCAGATAACAGAGGCCTGTGAGGGTCTTGCACAGGTTGTGGAGCTGGGCGAAGAAAGTTACAAGGAGCAGGGGATCAGAGCTGATAATAAAAAGTTGAACGAAGGAGTCAATAAGGCTAATAAAATGCTCGCTGCCTGTATAACTTATGACTGGAACGGCACTGAGGTCAAAGTTGACATAAATGTCATAAAAGACTGGATCACTTTTTCGGGTTTTGAACCTGAGATTGATGAGAGTGCTCTTTCAAAATTTGTGGACGAAATGGCATATGCCAATGACACCTACGGAAAAAGGCGTAATTTCATGACTTCCCTTGGCTTTGAGCTTGAACTGCCAAGCGGTGCTTACGGATGGAAAACTGACAGAAGCATAGAAAAACCGGCACTCCTTGAACTGATCACAAAAGGAGCAGTGGTTGAAAAAGAGCCGGAATATGTCACAAAGGGCTATGTAAAGGGCAGGAATGACATCGGCGACTCTTATGTGGAGATCAATCTCACGGATCAGCATCTGTATCTGTATATGGATGGGGAAGTTATATTGGAGTCGGATTTTGTGTCTGGAAATGTCTCAAATGGAAATACCACTCCGCCGGGAGTGTTTGGTATCACATATAAACAGCAGGATGCAGTGCTTCGAGGAGCAAATTATGAGACTCATGTAAAATACTGGATGCCTTTTAACGGGAATATCGGTATGCATGATGCCACATGGAGAAGAAATTTCGGAGGAGATATCTATCTCACAAACGGATCCCATGGATGTGTGAATCTTCCATTGAAAAAAGCAAAGGAAATTTATTCATATATGGAGAGCGGATTTCCTGTGGTATGCTATTATTATGAGCAGGAGCCGGTGGAAGAAGTGGAGGTAGTTTACTAAAAGGGCAAGGCTATGGGGAAGATATTTTGTTTGATGGGCAAGAGCTCAACCGGAAAAGATACTATTTTTAAAGAGATAATGGCAAGGGATGACCTGAGGCTCGGAACCATTATCCCATATACCACCAGGCCCATAAGGGACGGCGAAAAAGACGGTGTGGAGTATCATTTCACGAATGAAAAAGGTTTTCAGATCTTAAAGTCCGGCGGAAAAGTGATAGAGGACAGGTCATACGAAACATACCACGGGATCTGGAGATATTTTACCGTGGATGATGGGCAGATAAATATCAGAGATAACAATTACTGCTTTATCGGCACCCCGGATGCATTTTTCAAAATGAGAGCATACTTCGGACCCGGAAAGATCGTTCCCATCATGATAGATCTGGACGACGGGGAGAGGCTTCAAAGAGCTCTCGACAGGGAAAAAAGGCCCGAAAATCACCGATATGCTGAGATGTGCCGTCGTTTTCTGGCGGACCAGGAGGATTTTTCACAGGATAAGATAGACAGGCTTGGGATCCAGAGACGTTTTTTAAATGAGGATCTGTCCACATGTGTTGAAGAGATCGCAGCATATATAAAATTAAATCTGTAGTACAAAACATCAGGTAAAAAGGCAGGTGAGAGAATGGATATTAACAGAGTCAACCAGACCACACCCACAGGGCCGGTGCAAAGCGAACAGCAGCCACAGGCAACTGACGGGACTTTTAAATTCATGCTCTCAAGCAATATAGAAGAAGCAGAGCTCAGAAGCCGCCTTGAGTTTATGATGGGCGAGATAAACGAGGCGGGGGACAAACTTTCAAAAAAGAAGGATATCCGTGACATGAAGCATTACAGGCGCCTGGTAAAGGATTTTTTAAACGAGATCGTAACCAGAAGCCATGCATTTTCCAGAGAAAATTTCCTTGACAGAAGAGGCAGACACAGGATCTACGGCATAATCAGGCTGGTGGATGAGAATCTTGATGCTCTGGCGCAAGAGCTTATGAAGGATGAAAAAGACAATCTGGAGATACTCTCAAAGATCGGTGAGATAAGAGGTCTTTTGCTTGATATTTTGACTTAGGATCATTTGTATTAAAGATACGATTTTCGAAAGGACGCTACAAGATGGCAGATTTTAATGATATTGTGGGGCAGGACCAGATAAAGGAACATCTGCAGAATGTTCTGAAGACCGGTAAGACATCCCATGCATATATAATAAACGGAGAGCGGTTTTCGGGAAAAGAGTTTATAGCCAAGATCTTTGCAATGGCTCTGCAGTGCGAAAAGGACGGCATTAATCCCTGTGGAATGTGTCACTCCTGCAAACAGGCTGCAAGCGACAACCATCCCGATATAATAAAGATCACTCATGAAAAACCCAACACTATAAGTGTTGATGATATCCGTACGCAGATAAACAATGATGTGGTGATAAAGCCTTATACCGGCCCATACAAGATTTACATAATGAACGAGGCCGAAAAGATGAACACTCAGGCTCAGAACGCCCTCTTAAAGACTTTAGAGGAGCCGCCGGCATATGCCATCATCATTTTGCTCACCACAAATCTGGATGCCATGCTTCCCACGATCCTCAGCCGCTGCGTGGTTTTAAACATGAAGCCGGCGCCGGATGATCTGGTAAAAAAATATCTGATGGAAGAGATGATGATACCGGATTACAAAGCGGAGGTATGCGTTGCTTTTGCCAGAGGAAATGTGGGTAAGGCAAAGCTTCTTGCTTCCAGCGAGGAGTTCGAAAACATAAAAAACGATGTTTTGGGACTCTTAAAAAACATTCACAATATGGAGTTAAACGAGATCGTCGTCTCCGTCAAAAAAATAAGTGAATACAAGATGAATATCAATGATTATCTGGATATCATGGCAATCTGGTACAGGGATGTGCTTTTGTTCAAAGCAACCAATGATGCCAACCATCTGGTGTTCAGAGAAGAGATCAAAAACATCCGTCAGACCGCATCGAAATGCAGTTATGAGGGGATCGAAAAAGTTATCGAAGCCCTGGACGTGGCAAAGAGACGTCTGGAGGCGAATGTCAATTTCGATTTGACAATGGAGTTACTCCTGATGCAGATTCAGGAGAACGGTTAAGATTTATTTGGAGGTTTATAGATTAAATGGTAAAAGTAATCGGAGTCAGATTTCGCACAGCAGGAAAGGTATATTATTTTGACCCCCTGGAGTTTGAGATAAAAAGAGGAAGCCACGTTATCGTGGAGACCGCAAGAGGAGTTGAGTACGGAACAGTAGTCGGAGGCATCAGAGAAGTCTCTGATGACGAAGTGATCCAGCCCTTAAAGCCGGTTATCAGGATCGCAACAGAAAAGGATGATGAGACGGAAGCTTCAAACAAGATAAAAGAAAAAGAGGCCTTTAAGATTTGTCTCGAAAAGATCAAAAAGCATGGTCTTGAGATGAAGCTTATCGATGCTGAATATACTTTTGACAACAACAAGGTTTTGTTTTATTTTACAGCGGATGGAAGGATCGATTTCAGAGAACTGGTAAAGGATCTTGCGGCCGTATTTAAGACAAGGATCGAATTAAGGCAGATCGGAGTAAGAGATGAGACAAAGATCCTGGGTGGAATCGGTATCTGCGGAAGACCTTTATGCTGCCACAGTTATCTCTCTGATTTTATCCCGGTATCCATCAAAATGGCAAAGGAACAGAATCTGTCATTGAATCCCACAAAGATTTCCGGCGTTTGCGGAAGACTTATGTGCTGCCTTAAAAATGAGGAGGATACCTACGAAGAATTAAACAGAAAGCTTCCAAACGTGGGAGATAATGTGAGAACTGCCGAGGGACTGACTGGCGAAGTCCACTCAGTAAACGTCCTCAGGCAGCTGGTAAAGGTCCTTATCGAAAACGGTGATGAGAAGGAACTTAGAGAATATCCCGTGGATCAGGTTACCTTCAGGAGACGACACGGCAAAAAAGAGGATCTTGAACTTTCTGCCGAAGAGTTAAAGGAACTTCAGAAACTCGAGGAGGAAGAACTGGAGGAGATCGCGGAAAATGCCGCTGCAAAGCAGGACAGAAGAAATAACAGACAGGACAGAAATCAGGACAGGAACAGGGACAGGGACAAAAAAGAGCAGGACAAATTCCGCCCTGAAAAGAAAAATGATGATAAAGCCCAGGGATCCGAAAAAAATGACCGCAGAAATGACAGAAACGGCGACAGAAATAAGGGCCAGAAAAACGGAAAAGACTTTAAAAACCCCGGAGTAAACCAAAGACCAAATCAGCCGGAAACTGAAGTCGTCGATGGAAATCAGGCGGTAGCTTCCGGTGAAAAGCCAAAGGGAAAGAATAACCATAACAGGAACAGGCACAGAAACAGAAATCGTGGAAACGGCGGAAACAATCAGGACAGAAAAGAGGTAAATCATGACGGTGGAGCTGAAAGCTAACGAGCGTCTTGACGATCTTCAAAGAAACGGCTACAAGATCATACAGAATCCGGAAAAGTTTTGCTTTGGGATGGATGCGGTGCTTCTGTGTGGCTTTGCGACAGGAAAAGAAAGTGATACGATGCTGGATCTCGGAACGGGAACCGGCATCATACCCCTTCTGATGGAGGGAAGGTATGGCTTAAAGCATCTGACGGCCCTCGAGATACAGGAAGAGAGTGCGGACATGGCCAGAAGAAGCGTGGAGCTCAATAACCTCCAGGATAAAATTGATATAGTGACCGGAGATATAAAGGAGGCAGGCGAGAAATTTAAGTCTGCTTCTTTCGATATAATAACCTGTAATCCGCCATATATGATAGGCGATCACGGTATCAAAAATCCGAATGCGCCAAAAGCCATTGCAAGGCATGAGATTCTTTGTACTCTGGATGATGTGCTAAGGGCTGTGGCCACACTGTTAAAGCCCGGAGGGCATTTTTATATGGTACACAGGCCTTTCAGACTTGCGGAGATTATGACAAAGATGTCAGAATATCGCATAGAGCCGAAGAGAATGCAGCTGGTATATCCATATGTGGACAAGGAGCCCAACATGGTCCTCATAGAGGGGGTGAGGGGCGGAAAGAGCAGGATGACTGTGGAAAAGCCGCTGATAGTCTATGATGCACCGGGAGTATACAACAGAGAGATATACGACATCTACGGATATTAATGTTTGATTTTAACAGAGGAAAAAAATGGCAGGAATACTTTATTTGTGTGCGACTCCCATAGGAAATCTCGGGGATATGACGCCGAGAGTTATAGAGACGTTAAATAATGCCGATGTGATCGCAGCGGAAGACACCAGAAACTCCATAAAACTGTTGTCTCATTTTGACATACATACGCCCATGACGAGCTATCATGAATTTAATAAGGTGGAAAAGGCGGAATATCTCATCAGTCAGTTAGAGAGCGGATCAAATGTGGCACTCATTACTGATGCGGGAACACCGGCTATTTCGGATCCGGGCGAGGTGCTGGTCAGAATGTGCAACGACAGGGGGATCCGTGTCACATCGCTGCCCGGAGCATGCGCCTGCATAACAGCTCTGACTCTTTCCGGACTTCCCACCAGAAGATTTTGTTTTGAGGGCTTTTTGCCATTTGAAAAAAAGGAAAAGAAGCCCATACTGGAGGAATTGAAAAAAGAGAGTCGTACCATTATCTGTTATGAAGCGCCCCACAGACTTGTAAAAACCCTGGAAGAACTGTATCAGGCACTGGGAAACAGAAAACTTACACTTTGCAGGGAACTTACAAAAAAATTTGAGACAGTTATGCCCACGACCTTTGAAAGGGCGCTGGAGTATTATAAAACCGAAGAACCCAGAGGCGAATATGTTCTGGTGATCGAGGGAAAAAGCTTTGAGGAATTAAAACAGGAGGAGATCTCTTCCTGGGAAAACATGACCATAGAGGAGCATATGAACCTTTACATGTCCGGCGGAATGGATGAAAAAAGCGCCATGAAACAGGTGGCAAAGGACAGAGGCGTCGGCAAGAGAGAGATCTATGCTCATATCCATGTTGAAAAGGAGGGATGATCCGTGGCAAGCAATTGTGACGCGTGTGTCAATTATGTTTATGACGAAGATTATGAAAGCTATTCCTGCATGGTAAATCTGGATGAGGATGAGTATTACAGATTCATTACCGGAACGCAGCGGGAGTGCCCGTATTTCAGAGCAGACGATGAATATGCCGTAGTAAGGCATCAAATGTAGGAGGGGACATGATACATCTTGGGGTATACGGTAATTCCAAATGGAGTCTTTTGATGAAAAAACTCCTGGAAAATGATTATTCGGAAATGCTTTCCCAAAACGGCGGAGAGCGGATCGCAGTCGATCATTTTGTGGTCGACGAGCCCTCGAAAGAAGGGGAGATTTCTGTGGAATTTTTCCTGCAAAAATATCTGTGCGGGGAATTGTCCATTCTCGTAATACCCAAGGAATATTACATGCAATACAATGATCTGGTGTTTAAGCTTCTGCGCGGAGGAATGAATACCGATGATATCTATAACGGCATCAGACTTTTTGACGGCTTCGAAGGTCACAAGGATCTGATCCCATATCTGGTGACTCCCATGGCGGAGGATCCCTATTTATCATATCTTGAATATCACGTGGCAGATCACTGTAATCTGAACTGTAAATACTGCACCCACTATTCACCTTTGGTTGAACAGCCGGTATTTACTGATCTTGCCAAATTCGAAAAAGACATAAATCAACTGAAAAAATATATAAAAGACATTGGTGTCATAAGGATCCTTGGAGGAGAGCCGCTGTTAAATGAGGAACTTCCGAGATTCATAGAACTGTCCAGATCGGTTTATCCCGGCAGTCTGATCACGGTGGTCACAAATGCCATGCTCCTTGACAGGATAAACGAAGAGTTAAAGGAATCCATGAGAATGAACAAAGCCTTTTTCCATATATCATTTTATCCGCCGTTGGAAAAAAAGATCGGTGACATAAAGAAGATGCTGGTGGATGAAAAGATACCCTTTACCATCACGGATATGATCCCGGAGTTTAACAAGACCCAGACCCTTAAGCCAAACGGCGATCCAGATTTTTTCTATCATTGTTTTCAGGCAGGCTGTACATGTCTGCATGACGGAAAGATAGCACCCTGCTATGCCCCTTTTACAACAAAGTATTTCAATGAAAAGTATGGAAAATCCCTTCCCACGGATGAGGGCATAGATCTGTATTCGGATGAACTGACGGTGGAAAAGATAAAACTCAGTCTTCTGGTTCCTATGGCTAGATGCAGTTTTTGCATTGCGGGTGAACCGCACAAGTGGGAGATTGTCGGCAAAAACTCGACTCTTGAGGATTGGGTTTAAATCACGGGCAAAGTAAACGGAGCGGTCCAGATGACAGAAAAAACAAGCCTTGTAATGTTTAAAACACAATTAAATACTCTGAATCATTTCAGTGACCTGATGAAGAAAAAATTCATCGAGCTTGGATATGAGATCTTTGATTTTGACTGCGATAAGCCCATGGATGAGCTGGGCCGCCTCTATGCATATATGCAGGAGAGAAAAGTTCTTGCAATGATCGGCTTTAATTCGAATTTCTATTCCTTAAAGACTCCGTCAGGTGTCAATGTATGGGAGACTCTGGGAATATATTGCATAAATATCCTGGTGGATCATCCCTACTGGTATCACAATATTTTGCTTGAGACTCCCGCAACAGGCGTGATACTTACTGTGGACAGAGATCACATGAAGTATGTGACGGACTATTATGAAAATGTGCCTACGGTGGGATTTTTACCCCATGGCGGAACTTCTCTGTCGGATAAAGTCAAACCCGTAAAGGACAGAGAGACAGACCTGTTGTATGTGGGATGCTATTTTGGAGAGTCATACACAGAGCCGGATCTCACGGAGTATGGCCCCGTCGCAAAAAAAGTATGCGAAAGCGCCATAAGAGAACTGATAGAGCGGCCGGAGCAGACGATCCCGGAGGTTTTAAAGGCAGAACTTTTAAAAGAAAATGTGGTAATGACGAAAGAAGAATTCAGGCTTTTTATGGCAAAATGCGTTTATATAGAAAGAGTCGTAGGGTCACATTTTAGGGAAAAGATAATAAAAGCCTTTGCCGATGCGGGAATAAACATTACGATTTATGGAAGAAACTGGGAAAAATGCGGCATAGACAAATACAAAAATGTGGAATTTAAAGGCTTTGTAAGCCCTGAAAAAGTGATAGAGCTTATGAATGACAGTAAGATGGTATTAAATTCAATGCCATGGTTTAAGGACGGAAGTCATGAGAGGATCTATAACAGTATGTTAAATGGTGCGGTACCGGTGACAGAAACAAGCAGATATTTGGAGGAAACCATCCCTGAGGGCTTGGCGGTGATGTTTGGCCTGAGTGACGGAGAAATCTCAGAAGGCGTTAGAAGAGTAAAGGAACTGTTAAAGGATCCGGCGGGTCTTCAGGAAATGTCTGATGGTTGCAGAGAATTTGCACTTAAAGGTGAGACCTGGGAGCACAGAGCCGAAGAGATCCACAGAGATCTGTTGATGCAGCTTATATAGCCCCCATGGTTTTTAAAATGTAGAGAATAACTGTAAGTGTAAATGGACAGAGGAATGTGGTGACCACCACGATGCTTGATGTAAGTACCCCGTCGTGGCCCATTGACTTAGCCATTACAAAGCTTGAAGCAGTGGTGGGAAGCCCTACGAGGGTAACGATACCTATAAGTGATTCGTTCCTGAATCCCAGTAATAGGGCAAGAGGTACGAAAATTCCGGGCCAGAGTACAAGTTTTATAAAACTTGACGCCAGGGTTGGTGCGATCTTTTTTACTGCCTTTGCACCTTCAAAGCTTGCTCCCAGACCGATAAGGGTAAGGGGAGAAGAGAGCACTGCCACGTTGTTCACCGCTTTGTCAAGCATGGGCGGGAAGCGAAGATTTATCAAAGATGCGGCGATACCTGTAAATATTCCGATGAGAATGGGGTTTTTTAAGACTCCTAAAAGCGACCCTTTCAGGGCTTTTTTATCAAGGCTTCCGCCGGAGGGACCGGAAAAAGAAAGTATCAAAACCGCTGCAATATTATAAAGAGGAACAGAGGCGATTATCATGAGAGGACCCATGCCGGAGTCACCGTAAATATTTGTGGTAAATGCGATCCCGAGAGTTGCGGCGGCACTTCTGTAGGAACCCTGCACAAATTCACCAAGGTCGCCTTTTTTGTCGATAAAGAGGCTTCCGACAAACCACAGACAAAGGATGCAGAAAAGGGTTACAAAAAAACAGAACAATACATATTTTGTATCCCATACGGACAGAAAATTCGAGGATGAGATATCCGTAAACAACAGAACAGGCAAAGTCACCTTAAAGTTAAAGGTGTTCAGCTTTTTAACAAAGTTATCGTCAAACATTCCGATCTGCCTGAGTATGAAGCCCAGAAGCATCATCAAAAAGAGAGGGACTGTGGCATTTAAACTGAAAATCAACTGATCCATAAAAAATCTCCGAAATTACGTAAACACAACATTTAGTAGACAAGAACATTGTACACCTCAAACGAAATCAGTCAAACTTGCAAATTGCATAAAAAAAAGAACAAAAATAACGTTTTTTAGGTGGTCTGGGGCACTAGACGGGTCATTTTTTATATGCTAGTATTATCAAGTACGATTTTGTTTAAAAACCGAAAAACTTTTTTGATAATTTTTTTATGGAAAGGACAAGGTAGTTTGTATGAACAATTTGGAACTTCAAAAAATTGCAAATGAAGTTCGAAAGGGCATCATCACATCAGTTCACAGTGCTAAAGCCGGACATCCCGGAGGATCCCTTTCAGCGGCTGATGTTTTTACGTTTCTTTATTTTGAGGAGATGAATGTAGATCCAAAGAATCCGGATGATCCGGACAGAGATCGTTTTGTATTATCTAAGGGACATACAGCACCCGGACTGTATGCAGCTCTTGCACAGAAGGGATTTTTCCCTGTGGAGGATTTAATCACACTCAGACATATTGGTTCATATCTCCAGGGACATCCTTGTATCAATATTCCCGGCGTTGACATGTCATCAGGTTCCCTCGGACAGGGAGTGTCTGCCGCAGTCGGTATGGCTCTTGCAGGCAAGATGGACAAAAAGGATTTCAGAGTGTACTCACTTTTAGGTGACGGTGAGATCCAGGAAGGCCAGGTTTGGGAGGCAGCAATGTTTGCAGGCTTCCACAAGCTGGACAACCTCTGCATTATGGTGGACAATAACAATCTTCAGATTGACGGCCCCATCGATGAGGTATGTTCTCCCTATCCCATCGACAAGAAATTCGAGAGCTTCAATTTTCATGTGATCAATGCTGATGCACATGATTTTGATTCCATCAGAAGCGCTCTTTCAGAGGCAAAGGCCACAAAGGGAATGCCTACATGTATAGTCTTCCATTCAGTGAAGGGCAAGGGCGTATCTTTCATGGAGAATAACGCGGGATGGCATGGCAAGGCTCCCAATGATGAGGAGTTTAAGGTTGCCATGGCAGACCTTGACAAAATAACCGAAGAACTTGCAAAGAAGGAGGCGTAAGCAGATGGCAGAAGTTAAAAAGATCGCTACCAGAGAAAGCTATGGCGCCACATTGGTGGAACTTGGTGCCGAGAATCCCGATATCGTAGTCATGGATGCCGACCTTGCAGGTGCTACAAAGACAGCAATGTTTAAAAAGGCATATCCCGACAGATTCTTTGATGCGGGAATCGCTGAGGCAAATATGATGGGTGTGGCAGCAGGACTTGCCACCATGGGTAAGATCCCCTTCGTAAGCTCTTTTGCTATGTTTGCATCAGGAAGAGCATATGAGCAGGTGAGAAACTCAATAGGTTATCCTAACCTGAACGTAAAGATCTGTGCGAGCCATGCGGGTATCACAGTAGGTGAGGACGGAGCTACACATCAGTGTAACGAGGATATCGCTCTGATGAGAACGATCCCCGGTATGGTGGTGATGGTTCCTTCAGATGATATTGAGGCCAGAGCCGCAGTAAGAGCCGCAGCAGAATACAAAGGACCTGTGTACATCAGACTCGGACGTGCGGCAGTTCCCGTTGTAAACGATCCCGAGAACTTTAAGTTCGAGATCGGAAAAGGCCAGATCGTAAAGGAAGGCAAGGATGTTACCATCGTTGCCACAGGACTCGGACTTGATTCTTCCATCGGCGCTGCAAAGAAGCTTGCAGAGGATGGAATTGACGCAGAGGTAATAAATATCTGCACCATAAAGCCTCTTGATGAGGAGCTCATCATAAAGAGTGCAAAGAAGACAGGAAAAGTTGTGACTGTTGAAGAGCATTCCATTATCGGAGGACTTGGAAGTGCGGTATGTGACTGCCTTTCAGAAAAGTGCCCTACACTTGTAAAGAGACTTGGAATTAACGACGTATTCGGCGAGTCGGGTCCCGCATTTGACCTTCTTCACAAATATGAGCTTGACGCTGAAGGCGTTTACAAGCACATAAAAGAATTTTTGGGTAAATAAATACCTTTAGAAAATAAAAATACCGGTTTCCATTCATCAGGCTGATATGTCTGAACAGTGGAAACCGGTTTTTTTTATTGATTTAAAAATTAAAGTACAGGAACGTGCTTACCTGCGAAAGGGATATCAGACACCATGTAAAGGCCAGGGACAACATAGCACAGAAGGTGAATGTATACCCTTTTTCCTGTTGTGAAGCCAATATTTCGTGAGCATTCTTTCCCATGAGGATAACTGTACAAATGGCAAATAGAATGACCATCACGAAAAAAGCGATCATGTAATATGCTTCAAAAGAAACTCTGGGAGAGATAAATGAAAACAGGCCTTTAAACAGCAGGTCGCCCTTAAGGCTTTCTGCAACTTCCCTCATAAATCCTGTATATTTTAATGTAAACATACCCCTTAGGATTCTGACCATATTGTCCATGGTCTCACTTCTGAAAATTGCCTGAGTGATCACCGTGAATGTGAAGGTTGTGATCCATGCCAGGGGTTTTAATTTTTTGCCGGTCTTAAGGAACTTTCGCTGGCACCATACAGTGGCCAGACCCTGAGTTATACCCCAGATGACAAATGTCCAGCTTGCACCGTGCCAGAATCCGCTTATGAAAAAGACAACCATGGGTGCCAGTACAGAGTAGAGTTTTTTCTTTTTTTTGCGCACGCCCTTTATGGTCAGAGGCATGTAGATATAATTTGTAAAAAATCTTGTCAAAGTTGCATGCCACCTGTTCCAATATTCGGGAACAGAGTGGGATTTGTAAGGTGAATTAAAGTTTATGGGCAGTTCAAAATTAAACATTCTTCCGAGACCTACTGCCATATCGCAATATCCGCTGAAGTCAAAGTACAGTTCGAAGGTATAAGACAGGGCGATGATCCAGGCGGAAGGGGTGTCGACATAGTATATCTTTTCAAAGCCGAAGTTTACCATGTATGCAAAAGTGTCGGCGATCAATACTTTTTTTATAAGGCCAAGTATGAAAAGGATCAGTCCGTCCCTAAAGTTAACCTTATTGAAACGTCTTTTTTCCGGGTCGTTAAACTGAGGGATTATTTCGTTATGCAGCACGATGGGACCTGCAATCAATTGAGGGAAAAAGGTCACGTAGGCAAAGTATTCAGATAAACTGTAGTGCTCTGCCGTTCCCCAATGGCGATCGATCAAAAACGAAATCTGTTGCAGAGTAAAAAAGCTTATTCCGAGTGGCAGTAAAATATGTTTTAATGCAAAATCCGTCCGGAATACATGATTTATATTGTCGATAAAGAAATCATAGTATTTATAATATCCCAGCAGTCCAATGTTGGCTGCAAGTCCGAAAATAAACAGTGGTGTTTCTAACTTCTCATTTCTTTCCATGAGGAAGCTGACGAGATAATTTACCGTGATACTTGAGAGCAGGATAAGCAGATAAGAGGTATTGAAATATCCGTAAAACCAGAAACTTGACCCCACAAGGTACCACAAAGCAAGTTTATAGAATTTGAAATGATTTAACAAAAACCAGCCCGTCAGGGTGATGGGTAAGAATATAAAAATGAAGATCTGTGAATTAAATAGCATAAGCCCCTCCGTAAATATCTAAATCAGTTTATCATATATTAAAATCGGTTGCTATTTGTTTTGAATAAAATTATAATAAACCTGTTATTTGCAGGAAAAAATGAGGGAAAGGTATTTGAAAACAAAAATGAGAGAACTCGAGTACCCCTTTGATCCGGAATGGATGAGAAAGAAAAAACGAAAGATAAAAAAACAGCTTCTGGAGGAACTGCCAAAGGGAGCTATCACCAAAAAGATAGCCATACTTGGGGGAAGTACCTTTGACGAGGTAAGGGATATGCTGGAACTGTTTTTATTAAATTACGGGATAGTTCCGAGCTTTTATTCATCCGAATACAATTCCTTCTACGAAGACGGCATGTTTGATAATCCGGAGCTCATAGAATTTGCCCCGGATCTGATCTATATTCATACTTCATTCAAAAACATAGATGCTCTTCCCATGCCAAACGACTCCGGGGATACGGTCCAAGAAAAATATGAGTCTGTCATAAATAAGTTTAAGGGGCTGTGGGAGCATTTGCTTTCCAAATACTCATGCCCTGTTATTCAAAACAATTTTGACTATCCGTTTTACAGACTCTTGGGAAATAATGATGCCGTGCTGATCCAGGGACGGGTCAGATTTGTAAGAGCTCTGAATCATGAATTTGCGGATTTCGCATTACAGCATGAGAATTTTTTTATAAATGATATTAATTATCAGCAGGCAGTTTATGGAATCGATAAATGGTCGGATCCGCTGTATTGGAATATGTATAAATACGCATTGGCAGTGCCTGCGATCCCGGCATTTTCATATAACCTTGCTTCCATAATAAAAGCCATATACGGCAGGAACAAAAAAGCATTGTCTCTTGATTTGGACAACACGCTTTGGGGAGGTGTCATAGGAGACGACGGCCCTGACAATATAGAGATAGGAATGGAGACCCCCACCGGACAGATTTATGCCGAATTTCAGACATATCTGAAAGAACTTATGAGCATGGGAGTGCTACTTACGGTCAACTCAAAAAATGATGAATCTGTTGCCCGAGAGGGGTTTGAGAGACCTGACAGTGTACTTAAAAAAGATGATTTTATCGGGTTTAAGGCAAACTGGGAGCCAAAGGACAGGAACCTGGCAGGGGTTGCACAGGATATAAATCTTACAACTGACAGTTTTGTTTTTGTGGATGATAATCCGGCAGAGAGAGAAATCGTCAAAACTTCTTTGACAGGCACGGCCGTTCCAGACATAGGAAATGCGGAAGATTACATAAGAACCCTGGACAGAGCTGCGTATTTTGAAGTGGTTCGATTGTCACAGGATGATCTTGACAGAAATGCGATGTATCTGGCAAATGCAAAGAGGCAGGAGAGCGAGGTACAGTTTAAAGATTATGGTGAGTATCTGGACAGCCTTTTGATGGAGGCCGAGATAAAGCCGTTTTCATCAGTGTATTATTCAAGGATCGCTCAGCTTACCAATAAGAGCAATCAGTTCAATCTGACCACAAAGAGGATGAGTCAGAGTGACATTGAGCGGATAGCCGAGGACGATGGATATATAACGCTATACGGAAAACTCAAAGACCGATTTGGAGACAACGGTGTTGTCAGCGTTGCCTACGGCAAGGTGTGTGGCGATGTGCTGGACATAGAGATGTGGCTTATGAGCTGCAGAGTTTTAAAGAGGGATATGGAAAAAGCCATGATGGATGAGCTTATACGCATATGCCTGCTCAGAGGGATACATACTTTAAGAGGCCATTATTATCCCACCGCAAAGAACGGAATGGTAAAGGACTTTTTCGCAGAGCGAGGTTTTGAAAAGGTAGATGAAGATGAGGCCGGAAATACTCTTTGGGAGAGAAAGATATCTTTCGATGAGATGGCTGAAAGCAGATATATAAAGGTAAATCCCTGATAATTAGTAAAAAAGAGAGGAATCTTATTATGACAAGAAAAGAAGTATTTGAGAAATTAAACGACATATTCAGAGACGTATTTGATGATGATACGATTGAAGTGAATGAAGATACCACAGCGGCAGATATTGATGAATGGGACAGTTTGATGCATATCACACTTATCGGAACAGTTGAAGATGAGTTTGATATCAAATTTGCCATGAAGGATATTGTGGGTATGAAGAACGTTGGTGCCATGGCAGACAGGATTTTGGAGCTGATCTAAGGGCAGAGGGAGAGAAAACGTGGAGATCCATCACATAGGATATTTGGTAAAAAAAATCGACAAGGCCGTTAAAGTTTTTCTCGATATGGGTTATGAGAAACAATCTGAAAAAACTTATGATGAGTACAGAGATGCAGATATCATCTTTATGAAAAAGGACGGATATGTGGTGGAACTGGTGAGCCCTGTTTCAAAGGATTCCATCGTAAGCGGACTCATAAAAAAATACGGTAATTCTCCGTATCATATCTGTTATAAGGTTACGGATATGGAGGAAGCCATAAAAGATTTCAGGGAAAAAGGGTTTGTATTGTTTGAAGAACCCCATGAAGCTGTTGCGATAGACTCTAACCCGGTGGCGTTTTTGATGCACCCTTACATGGGAATGGCAGAGATCGTAGAAATAAATGCTTAAGGATAAATACTGATGAAAAAACCGATGACATTTAAGAACTTCATAATGATCCTGCTTGCTCCCATTATACTCGTGCTGATTTTTACCATAGTTGTAGATCCTTTTTTTCACTATCACGCGCCATTGAAAAATATGCCCTACTTATTAAAGGACGAGAGATATCAAAATGACGGTATAGTAAAGCATTTCGAATATGAAGCAATTATTTCAGGGAGCAGTGAAACGGAAAACTTCAAAGCTTCGGAATTTGAGGAACTGTTTGGAGTAAATACTGTAAAAACATGCTTTGCCGGTGGCAATTTTAACGAGGTAAACCGCCTTGTGGAGACAGCTCTTGCTAAGAACCGGGAGTTGAAAGTTGTTTTCAGGAGCCTTGATCTTAATCAGATAAATTCTGACAAGGACAAAATGGAATATGACGAGTATCCGACATATCTGTATGATTCAAATCCATTAAACGATTATAAATATATTTTCAATAAATATGTGTTTCTACAATGCATGAATACTATCGCAGGAAAGTTTACCGGAAAAAAAATGACTGATTTCGATGAGTATGCTTTCTTTGCGGATAAGCATGCTTTCGGAAAAGAAGCGGTGCTTTCCACATTCGCCAGGATGGAAGAAACAGGCGAGAAAGATGAGCATCTTACGGACGAGGAAAAAGAGCAGATAAGAGCAAATCTTGAGCAGAATGTAATAAATGCAGCGGTAAACAATCCTGATGTAAGATTTATATTCTTTTTCCCACCCTACAGTGCCTACTACTGGGATGCGGTCATAAGGACAGGACAGTTTGAAAAAACGCTGGAGACAGAAAAGTATGCTTACGAGCTTTTGACTAATGTTCCCAATATTGAGCTGTATTCCTTTAACGGAGAAAGCGATATTACCTGCAACCCTGACAATTACATGGACACGTTACATTACAGCGCGCAGATAAACTCACTGATCCTTAGCAGGATTTCTGAGGGGGATAACAGGATAGAGGCTGAAGATGTTGCCGCACAGATAGAAAAAGAGCGCGTTTTATATGGGGGATTTGATTATGACACCCTATTTGACGGCTTGAAATAGAAGGGATAATTTAGTATAATCTCTACGGTTATTGATATTTTTGGAAAATAAGGAGGATGATCCTGTGATTAATTGGAAAAATCTTGATACACTTGATTCATTTAAAGAGCTTCAGGGCCTTTCAAATGAAGTGGACCTTGCCACTGTTATGACAGGCGAGCAGGGAGCAGAGCGCGTAAAAAAAATGAGCGTTCCCATGGCAGCAGGCCTTACATTTAACTATGCTGCAAAGAAAGTAGACGACAAGGTTGTGGATACTCTCGCAAAGCTTGCAGACGAGGCACAGCTTCTTGATAAGTTCGAGGCTCTCTACAACGGAGAAGTGGTTAACACCGGAGAAAAGAGACTCGTTCTTCACCAGCTAACCAGAGGCCAGCTTGGAAATGCCGTTAATGCTGACGGTACAGACAAGAGAGATTTCTACACAACACAGCAGAAAAATATCGCTGAGTTTGCAAAGAAGGTTCACGCAGGTGAGATCGCAAATGCAAAGGGCGAGAAATTTACCACAGTTGTTCAGATCGGTATCGGCGGTTCAGACCTTGGTCCCCGCGCAGTATATCTTGCTCTTGAAAACTGGGCAAAGAAAAACGGTAAGCTTCTCATGGAAGCAAAATTCATCTCAAACGTTGATCCCGACGATGCTGCAGCAGTTCTTAATTCCATCGACGTAGAGCATTCACTCTTCGTACTGGTTTCAAAATCAGGTACAACACTTGAGACACTTACAAACGAGTCATTTGTAAAAGACGCTTTAAAGAACGCAGGACTTGATGCTTCAAAGCATATGATCGCTGTTACAAGCCAGACATCACCTCTTGCACAGTCAAGCGATTATCTTGCTGCATTCTTTATGGATGATTATATCGGAGGACGTTTCTCATCCTGTTCGGCAGTTGGCGGAGCTGTTCTCTCACTGGCTTTCGGTCCCGAAGTATTCGCAGAGTTTTTAAACGGTGCGGCTGAGGAAGATAAGCTTGCTACAAACAAAGACATCAGAAAGAATCCTGCACTTTTGGATGCACTTATCGGTGTATTCGAGAGAAATGTACTGGGACTTCCCTGTACAGCAGTGCTTCCTTATTCACAGGCACTTTCCCGTTTCCCTGCACATCTTCAGCAGCTTGACATGGAATCAAACGGAAAGAGCGTAAACAGATTCGGTGAGCCCATCGACTATGTGACAGGCCCCGTGATCTTCGGTGAGCCCGGAACAAACGGACAGCATTCATTCTATCAGCTCCTTCACCAGGGAACCGATATCGTGCCTCTTCAGTTCATCGGCTTCAAGAACAGCCAGATCGGAACCGATGTTGTGATCCAGGGTTCAACAAGCCAGCAGAAGCTTTGCGCTAACGTTGCAGCTCAGATCGTTGCTTTTGCATGTGGTAAGGATGATGAGAACAAGAACAAAAAGTTCGAGGGTGGAAGACCTTCATCCATCATCATCGGCGAGAAGCTTACACCTGCTTCACTCGGTGCACTTCTTTCACACTTTGAAAACAAGATCATGTTCCAGGGATTTACATGGAACATCAACTCCTTCGACCAGGAAGGTGTTCAGCTTGGAAAGGTTCTTGCAAAGAAGGTACTTGCTCACGATACAGATGGCGCATTAAAGGTTTACAGCGAATTGCTTAACATTTAATGTAAGTAAAAAAGCATTATCACAGAAATATTCACTCCCGAAGAGAAATCTTCGGGAGATTTTGCGTATTGCCTTTTTGCCGAATTTGTTATAATGTAGTTGACGGTGTCGAAAACAGGAAAAACTGGGGGAGCATTCACAGAAAGGCGTGGTTAATTTATGAATATTATTTCACCTTCAATGTTGTCAGCGGATTTCAATATACTTGGTGACCAGTTAAAAGAACTGGAGGATGCCGGAGTTAAATGGCTTCATATCGATGTGATGGATGGTATTTTCGTGCCCTCCATTTCCTTTGGAATGCCTGTGATAAAAAGCATCAGAAAAAGGTCAGACATGTTTTTTGATGTGCACCTTATGATCGACAGGCCAGAGAGATATATACACGAATTTGCGGAAAGCGGAGCGGACCTCATCAATTTCCATGTTGAAGCCACAGATAAAGTAAAAGAGACCATAGAGCTCATCAGAGCCGAGGGGAAAAAAGTCGGTATCACCATAAAGCCGGGCACTGAGGCTTCTGCGGTTGAGCCTTATCTGGACCTTGTTGATATGGTACTTATCATGACGGTGGAACCGGGATTCGGAGGACAGAAAATGATCCCCGAGTGCCTGAAAAAAGCCACTGAGATCAGGCAGATGTGCAAGGAAAAAGGAATCGAGATCGATGTGGAAGTGGACGGCGGAATAAATGCCGACAACATAAAAGATGCTCTTGACGCAGGCTGCAATGTATTTGTGGCAGGAAGCGCCGTATTTAAGGACAGCATAACTGAAAATGTAAAAAAATTAGCGGCCCGGATTTGATCCGAGCCGTTTTTTTAAAACTTATTATTTTTTGAGGAACCGGAGGCCCGGCCAAAGAGTCTGAGCAGCCTGAGGAAGAGATTTATTATATCCAGATAGAGGCTGCAGGCACTGTCGATTGCTGCGTCCACCGTTTTTCTCGTCTGTTGGGCAAGTGCCCAGTCATATCCGATGTATCCGCAAAAGACACCCACAAAAATAAAGTCAAATATTCCCGGCCTTAACCCAAACAGCATAAAGATAAGTTCTGTTATAAGACCGATGGACATTGCTGCGAACAGACCTCTTCCTGCTGAAATAAAGATCGCCGGGTAGAGAATAGCCAGTACCAGCATCAAAACAGTGGCGGTAGCTGTTGAGATAAATGCATATCGAAGTGTTGTGATCCCGTAACTGCTAAGGATCGGCGATATTATGACGCCCAGAGGGATCACCATCATATTATATCCCAGGAAACTGATGGCGGGTTTTTTAGATCTTTTGGCGATATGAATACCAGCCATGGACAGAATTAAGTAAGCGATAATCGCAAGGAAAAATCCCGTTTTACTGATTATATAATCGGAATAAGGGATCAGCACCACGTTTATTACAAATCCCCATAAAAGCACAGCCGCAATGATCAGATTGTAAGTACTGTCTGCGATGATGTCACTGTTTGCTTCGAATTCAGAGTAGGTATCATTTCCGGAGAAAGCGGAATCATAATAATCCGAATAATATTCATTATTAAAGTTATATTCCGAAGAATTATTCTGCCTGTAGTTGTCTTCCATGGGTTTAAAGCCTTTCATATTTTAAATATTCTAATTTCTTTTTTAAAGATACTAACATAGAAAAAATCCTTCGTCAATGTGACGAACCTGGGTGTAGCCGGACAGCGTTATTTGGAAAAATGTCTTTAGAATTGACAGCAAACTATAGGACTATGGTACTATTTCTGGACTCATTCATAAAAGATTCTGAAAATATAAATATACGAAAGAAAGTTAATTGAAATGACGGGAAAAAAGAGAAAAGTAAGAAGATTCTGAGAGTAAAAAAATGGAACCTCACTAAAAAAAAGTCACTGAATCAAAAGTCCCAATAAACCATAATTTAGGAGTGGCAAATTCGAGGAATTTGCGTAGTACCTTTTAACAATATTATTTATGGAGGGTGTTATGGTTATGAAAAAGAAACACATAATTAACAGAGCCCTGGCATTTGTCCTTTCATTGGCGCTTGTACTTGCCAATGTAGGTGCCTTTCCTTTGGCAGCAAATGCGGCTCAGGACAACATCGATTCCTCATTACAGACTCCTTTTGGTCTCGTAGTCGACAACAATGTCGAAGGCACAATCGGAGTGTCGTGGGGAAACGATGGTGTTTACCAAAGCTACACAGTTTCTATAAGCTGTGCAGAAAACGGATATTCAAAAGTTTATTCGGGACAGACTTTCAGTTATCACACATATCCCGATGATTATGCGGACGGTGTGTACGTGGTAGAAATACAGGGAGAAAAAGACGGTGTTTTCTCACCGGTTGCAAGTGCTGAAGTGACTGTGGGAAACACATCGACTCCCGCAGACCCTGCAGATGACGGCGAGGAAGACCTTATAGTTCCTTTTGGTCTCGAAGTCAAATATGACGCTGCACAGGGCATCGGAACCGTATGGGGCTCCGCAGGATATGAGACCTACAAGGTGACAATTGCGTGCGCTGCAAACGGATACAGCAGAGAGTATCCCGGTCAGACAATGGGTTATCACTGGTATCCCGATTCATATGCTGCAGGAGAGTATACAATTTCCCTTCAGGGTGAGAAGAACGGCAAACTTTCAGAAGCCGGTACTTCAACCGTGACGGTTGGAGGCGAAACTGCACCTGCAGACCCTGATCCCGTAGAGCCTGAACCTGTAGACCCTGTAGACACTACAGTTTCCATGACTTGGGCAGGATGGACCGGAGAAGGCGGAGCTGCTGATTTTACAGAGCAGACAGCTGATGGTGTAAAAGTTAAAGTCAATGCAGAGGGTAATCAAAATTATGCAGTTCAGTACTGCGGTGAGAAGTTTATTTTAGAGGCCGGAAAGGCTTACAAGTTCAGCGCTGATTTTGAGGCAAGCGCTGATGCAAAGGTTGAGATCAATATCCAGGAGACTCTTGGATGGGCATCACTTCTTGATTCCTCAAAGGTGATCTCAATTCCTGCAGGAAAGAGCACTCATGTAGAATTTACCACAAAAGAAGCAAGTGGTAATTTCTTGAACAACGCAAAGATAGCTCTCATGTTTGGTAAGGCTGAAAATGTCGGAAAGACCATTACAGTTTCAAATCTCAAACTTGAAGTCGCAGAAGCTTCAGACAATACAGAAGATGAGCCTGTAGAAAATGAGTACATCAATTTCGAGGCTAAGGAAGCTGAGGAGAATGGACTTAAAACCTGGTCTGAGAACAATTCAGCTACTTATACATATGATGGAACAAAAGCCACCATCACATCAGGATGGTGGGGAGAGTTTAACTGGTGGACAGTACAGTTTGGCGTGCAGAACCTTGCGCTTGAAGCAGGGGACTACGCTGTAGAGTTTGACGTAACATCAACATTTAATAAATCAATCTATGTTAAGCTTACTGAGAACACATCAGATACACCTATTAAAGAAACGACTGTAGAACTTACGGCAAACGAGAAAAAGCATGTATCAATGCCGGTAAGCGTAACTGCAGACGGAACATACAGAGTATACTATAATCTCGCAGGCGGATCAGACGTACAGGGAAGTCTTACTATCGAGAACCTCAAAATTGCTTCGACGACTGAAGCAGATGACGAAGCAGACGACGAGGTAGATGTGCCTGCTGGACAGAATATCTTAAAGGCGTCAGACTGGTTTGGCTGGACAGGCGAAGGTGGTGCCGCTACCTTTGATAACGGAACCGGAGATGCTGTTGATGTAACTGTAAACAATGAAGGTACCAAGAATTATGCTATTCAGTACATCAATGAGAATCTTGGACTTAAAGAAGGACACAGTTATAGATTTGTTGCAGATTTCTATTCAGATACCGATGCGGGCGTTCAGATAAATTTACAGGAAACAATGGGCTGGGCAAGTCTGTTCAATAACTCACCTGAAGTTGTCTCAATCAAAGCCGGGGAGACAAAGCATGTTGTTATAGAGACACTTCCTGCAGGTCCTGCATTTGTTACTAATGGAAAAATTGCCCTTATGTTCGGCCTCGGATGTGATAATGTCGGAAAGACAATTAAAGTATCAAATCTGGCACTCTATGATCTGTCAGGCGAAACAACAGAAGAGTATGATGGTCCTTATCTGAACCTTGAGAAGGCATCCACAGAACTTTACACAAATAGTGACTGGTCTTGGAGTGAGGCTACAAAGACAGAAAAAGGCCCCAAGGCAGTAATCAATGCTACAGCATTCGGTGGTGGCTGGGATAATACTGAGTGGGGACTTCAGTACAATATTCAAAATATTAAAGAAAACGCAGATGGATATAATCTTGAATTTGACATCACTTCAACAGTTGACAAGAATGTAACAGTAAAACTTGATGACAAGGGATTGATTTTCAAGGTATTAGAGTTAAAAGCAAATGAGACATATCATTTTGCCGAGTCTACTACAGACAGTGCTCTTTCTAACGGAATTCTCTATTTTGCGCTCGGAAGAGATTCGAAAGAAGGTGCTAATCCTGCTGCCGGAGTGGTTACTATTGAGAATATAAGCGGAATTGACGTGGTTAACCCTGAAACTGCAAAGGGTAACGAGTACAATTTCGATGATCCTTCAGGTGACTGCGCTGATCCCGGACTTGACAAAGAAGGTTACACACTTATCTGGAACGATGAGTTCGACGGAAATTACGGATCAGACAATGTAGACGCAAATACAGGTCTTGACCTTGATAAATGGGCATATCAGCTTGGCGACGGTACAACAGACTGTGGAAATACAGGATGGGGTAACCAGGAACTTCAGGCTTATACAAACAGATCAAAGAACATTGCAGTAAATGAGGACCTTACAGGAGACGGCAATGCTGACGGACTTCTGAGAATCACAGGTTCTTATGAGCAAAACGGTTACGTATACGGAAATGAGTCAAAGAAGAACTACACTTCAGGACGTATCCGTACAACCTCTCATACACAGGAATTATTCAATACAACATACGGATATATCGAGGCAAGAATTTCAATGCCCGGTACACAGGGTGCATGGCCTGCATTCTGGATGCTTCCTCAGAGTACATCAATCTACGGCGGATGGCCTGTATCAGGTGAGCTTGATATTATGGAGACAACCGCAGCAATGATCAATGCAGGTAAGGCATGCGGTACTCTTCACTGGGGTACACCTTCACATGTTTACAAGGGAAGCGGATATGTAGCACTCGACAGCGAGCTTACATATTTCCACACCTATGGTGTAGATTGGCAGCCCGGAAAGATCACATGGTACTTCGACGGCGAGCCTGTTTATACATCAACTAACTGGGAGAGCGCATTCTCAGGAGCATCAGGATCACTTTCATTTGATGCACCTTTTGATCAGCCCTTCTACATCCTGTTGAACCTTGCTATCGACAGCGGAAACTTTGGTGGTTCTGCTAACAAGGCTAACTTCCAGGATGACATCAATATGTATGTTGACTATGTTCGTGCATATCAGCTTACAGAGGGATACAACGATTCAGTAGTAAGAGAAGCTCAGGGAACAACAGATAACTGGGAAGATTTTGCAGGAGTTAATCAGATCGCTGACATTACAGCTGACAATCTTGTAGCTTCAACAGGCGGACACGATGACAATTCCGCTATAGGAACAGCTAAATGGTATCTTTCAACTCAGTCTGATGCAAATGCAAGCGCTGAGGTTTATACAGATGAAAACGGTAAGGTTTGGGATAAGGTTTCAATCTCTCAGGCCGGATCAAATGATTATTCAGTACAGCTTATCGGTCACTACGATGCAAAGAACGGATATGTATATAAAGTTTCCTTCGATGCATTTGCTGAAGGCGATATCGTAGGCAAGAACGTAAACTGTGATTCAAAAGAATATGCAGGATGGAGTACATACGGCGTACAGGCATTCTCGCTTCAGAGTGAGCCTACAAGCTATTCATACACCTTCCAGCAGACAGAGAACTTTGACAATTGCCGTATCGAGTTCAACATCGGTGCAGCAGGACTTGGAAATGTATACATTTCAAACGTAAAGGTTGAGATCGTTGATCCTGCTCTTCTTGGAACAAGCGAAGCAGGCAGACAGCCTCTTGCAGACGGCAACATGATCTACAACTCATCATTCGATCAGGGTAACCACAAGCTTGGCTTCTGGACACCCGGCGAAGGAACAACTGTTGTAGTTCCCAGATATACAACAGAGAAGCTTGCAGACAGCGATGTAAAAGTAATCGATGTTGCATCAAAGACAAATTATGAAGGTCTTGCAGATGGCGTTAAGTACTATGAGCGTCGTGCACAGATCTCAGCTAAAGAGGGTGTCGCTCCTTCTATTATGCAGAAGGATATACCCATGACAGCTGATACATACACCATCAACTTTGACCTCTACAGCAAAGAGGACACCGCTGTTAAGGTAGCAATTTACAGCCAGAATGGTGACGAACTTAATGCTGAGCTTGTTTCAAAAGCAGCTTCTTACAGCGCTGCAGATGGTGTTAAGTCATACACATTTGTTCTTACAACAGATGAAGACCTTGAAAAGGGTGCAGTAGTATTTAAGTTTGCTAAGGGTACAAGCGTACAGCTTGACAACGTAACCATGACAGGCGAGAATCAAGCTTCAGCATTCGATGAGAATCCTGTAAATGATGACACCACATGGAACGGCGACAATGGAGCAGGTACAACTCTCGAGCTAATCACAGAGGCAGACGGTGCTAAGAAGCTTGCCGGCATTACAAGCGGCGGTACATGGTACTCACCTCAGATTGGAAGCAGCAACTTTGCAGTTGTATCAGGAGTTGAGTACAAGCTTTCATTCAAGTACAAGACAGACCTTTCCAAGTTCAAATACATCATTCAGCAGGCAGGCGGAAGCTGGACTGTTGTGCGCGATGTAACAGAGGTTGTTGCAGATGCAAATGCAGATACAGATGGTTACAGCTATTATGAATTAGAGTTTGTTTCACCTGTTACTCTTACTGACTGCCACGTAAACTTCGGTTTTGGTGACAGCGGTGCATCAAACGGATACTTCGTATTCAAGGATGTTAATATGAGCATGGTTAAGGGTACAGTTGAAGGCGGATCTGACAATTCAGAAGAGGGTATCGACGACGATCAGTTCATCGACGACGAGACAGCTCCTGTAGAGGAAGAGCCTGTGGTAGAGCCTATCGACGAGCCCACAGTATCCGACGGAGACGCAACAGTATCTGACGGAGACGATGAGCCTACAGTATCAGATGGAGACGCAACAGTATCTGACGGAGATGATGAGAAGCCTGAAGATGAGACACCTTCAAACGGTGGATCAGGAAGCGGATCAAATAATTCCGGTTCTTCAAACGGTGGCGGAATCATCCACAGAGTTGTTGAGACTGTTAAGCAGGTGATCACAACAGTTGTTGAGAGAGTAAGCAATGTGATCAACACGATCGCAAACAGAATCTTCAGAAGACCTGTGAGAGCAACTGCAAATGCAACACAGATCACTGATGAAGAGACAGCTCTTGCTGAGGGCGCTCTTGAGGAAGAGATCGACGAAGCAGATGACGAAGAAGTTGTTGACGAAGCAATCGTAGAGTCAACTGAGAATGTTTCCGAGGAATCTGCAGCAGTTGAGGAGATCGCAGAGACAGAAGCTCCTACAGATGACAGAGCTATCTCGCACACAACAAGAAATATCATTGTTGTAGCAGGAATCCTTGTTGCAGCAGCACTTGTTGGCGGACTTTCCTTTGTACTTCGCGGAAAGAAAGTTTCTAAATAATAAGTTTTCATAACATAACACTTATAAACGAAAGGCCGGTGGGGCGAAAGCACCATCGGTCTTTCATTTTAAGTTTTAGCATTCTTGACTTCACTGATTGATTGTGTTAACCTACTACGTAGATAGGAAAAGGCAATGACGAAGAGAGTAGATTTGAGTAGTTCTTACAGAGAAGGTCTCATAAGCTGAGAGAGACCGGGACGGATCAGATTGAAGATGGCTTCCGAGCAGCGCACCGAGCCTTAATGGTTAGATTGCGACAGGTTCCGCCTGTTACAGCGGACAGGGTTGACTGACCCGCAGAGGTTTTTTTCGTGAGAAAAAAGCGAAGAGAAGTGGTAACACGTGTAAATACGTCTTCTCATGCTGACAGCATGAGGAGACTTTTTTGTTTTACAATGAGCCAAGTTCAGATCATCATGCTTGCATGGGAAGAGCTGAATTTGGCGAATGTAGACACCGAAAGGCGATAGCCTTGAGGTGTCGTCGAGCAGGTGAAACCTGCGCGAGTAAAACAATGAGCCAAGTTCAATTCACCGTGCTCGCACGAGACGAAGGGAATTTGCCCGTACAGACATTTTGCAGCTGCTAATCACAGATGAAACGTGTTTCATCTGTGTGCTGTTATTTTGAAAGGAGAAATGATAATGGGAAACAAAGGAAATTACTATCTGACAACTGCCATTGCATACGCATCCGGAAAGCCTCACATCGGCAATTCATACGAGATCGTTATGGCAGATGCCATTGCAAGATTTAAGAGGTTGCAGGGATACGACGTATTTTTCCAGACCGGAACAGATGAACACGGTCAGAAGATCGAGGGAAAGGCAGATGCGGCAGGTATTGCCCCAAAGGCATATGTTGACAATGTGGCAGGCATCATCCGCGGAATCTGTGACAGTTTAAATGTGTCATATGATAAGTTTATCCGTACAACTGACGCCGACCATGAAAAACAGGTTCAGAAGATGTTCAAGCGCTTCTATGATCAGGGCGATATCTACAAGGGAGCATATGAAGGAATGTATTGTACTCCCTGCGAGTCATTCTGGACAGAGTCCCAGCTTGTGGACGGAAAATGTCCTGACTGTGGCAGAGAGGTTCAGCCTGCAAAAGAGGAAGCATATTTCTTTAAGATGAGCAAATATGCCGATAAACTGATCGATTATATAAACACTCATCCTGAGTTCATTCAGCCTGTATCCAGAAAGAATGAGATGATGAACAACTTCCTCCTGCCCGGACTTCAGGATCTGTGTGTGTCAAGATCATCTTACAAATGGGGAATCCCTGTGGATTTCGATGACAAACACGTTATCTATGTATGGATGGATGCGCTTTCAAACTATATCACCGGAATCGGTTATGATGTGGATGGAAACCATACAGAGCAGTACAAAAAACTGTGGCCGGCTGATCTGCATCTGATTGGCAAGGATATCGTAAGATTCCATGTGATTTACTGGCCCATATTCCTGATGGCTCTTGGAGAGCCCCTTCCCAAGCATGTATTCGGTCATCCTTGGCTGTTGCAGGGCGGAGAAAAAATGAGTAAGTCGAGAGGCAACGTGATCTATGCCGATGATCTCATCAGACTTTTCGGAGTGGATGCGGTCCGTTACTACGTGCTTCACGAGATGCCTTATGAAAATGACGGCACCATCACATGGGAGCTCATGACAGAGAGATTTAACTCCGATCTTGCAAACATTCTCGGCAACCTGGTCAACAGGACCATCTCCATGACCAATAAATATTTTGGCGGTGTGGTCAACAGGACAGGCGCTGCAGAAGCAGTCGACGAAGAATTAAAGAGTGTTGTCACAGAGGCAAGGGACAAAGCGGCAGCAAAACTCGATGCTATGAGAATGACTGATTCTATCGACGAGGTATTTGCCATCTTTAAGCGTTCGAACAAATATATCGACGAGACTGAGCCCTGGGTACTTGCAAAGGACGAGGCGAAAAAAGATCGTCTGAGCGAGGTAATGTATAACCTCACAGAGAGCATCATAATCGGTGCAAACCTGTTGCTTCCCTATATGCCGGATACTGCAAAAGCAATCCTTGAGCAGCTTGGCGTTTGCGAGAGAGACTATGATGATCTCGATAAATTCGGGCTTTTGGAAAACGGTGTCAAAGTGACGGATTCTCCAAAGATCCTCTTTGCCCGTCAGGACATAAAGCTTATCATGGAGGAAGTAGAAAAGATCAGAGAAGCTCAGAGGGCAGAGTACGAGCGAGAAAACGGAATCGTTCCTGAGGCGGAAAAAGCTGAGGAAGTGATCGATGTGGAGGCAAAGCCGGAGATAAAATTCGATGATTTTGAAAAACTTCAGTTCAGAGTCGGCGAGATCGTTAAGTGTGAGGCTGTGCCGAAGTCAAAGAAACTTCTCTGCAGCCAGGTAAAGATCGGAAGCACCACAAAGCAGATCGTATCCGGAATCCGTTCATCCTACACTCCCGAGGAGATGGTGGGCAAGAAGGTGATGGTTCTGGTGAACTTAAAGCCAGCAACACTGGCAGGAGTTGTGTCTGAGGGAATGCTTCTCTGTGCAGAGGACAGCGAAGGAAAGCTTGCTCTTCTTACTCCGGAAAAGGACATGCCTTCAGGCGCGGAGATTTCATAAAATTTCAATGAAGTCTTTGTGAAATTTGAAAGGTTTTAATGAATTTTCGAACATTTAGGTTTATAATAAGAGCATGGTGGACAACCGTGCTCTTAATTATTATCAATATCTGAAGAGCCGTGTGACCGGCAGGCAAAACTTGACGCTATCGCTCATAAGGAGGACAATCCATGAGAAAAGAAGAGTTCACTTTTGATTCACGAGACGGCCAGACCAAGCTTTATGCTGTTCGATACATTCCTGATGGAGAGATAAAGGGTATCGTGCAGATAGTCCACGGAATGTGCGAGCATATTTCAAGATATGAGGATTTTGCTTTATTCCTTGTGGAAAAGGGCTTTTTGGTGACCGGAAACGATCACCTGGGACATGGGGATTCTATTCCCGAGGGTGGCATTAAGGGATATTTTTGTGAGGGCGATGCCGCCACGGTTGTTGTGCGGGATGTGCACAGATTAAAGAAACTGACACAGGAAGCTTACCCCGGTCACAAGTACATAATATTCGGACACAGTATGGGTTCTTTTATATTGAGAAATTATATATGCAGATATGGTACGGGTATTGATGGCGCCATAATAAGCGGTACGGGTATGACTCCAAAACTCAAGTTAAACACTGCAAAATGTCTTGCGGCAGTGATCAATCTCTTCGGAGGATCAAAAAAGCCGTCTAAACTTTTGACCTATCTGTCATTCGGCAGTTATAACAAGAGGATAAAAGACCTGCGTACCATAAGCGACTGGCTAACCAGGGATGAAAAGATCGTTGATAAATACAATGAGGATCCCTTTTGCGGATTTATGTTTACCGGAAACGGATACAAGACCTTGTTTGAACTCATATCCAGGCTTTATGTATATGAGAATCTCATAAATGTGCCAAAGGATCTGCCGTTGTTTTTCATATCCGGAACAGAGGATCCGGTGGGCAATTACGGAGCGGATGTGAAACTTGCGGTAAATTCGCTGGAACAGGTCGGAGTTCATGGAATTGAGGTCAAATTCTATGAAGGTGACAGGCATGAGCTTGTAAATGAGCTGGACAAAGACCGCGTAATGAGAGATATTTGCAACTTTATCGATAACAGGATTCTGAAATAGTTTTGAGGGAGAGTATGAGGGAGTGTGTTACATCGACTTGCAATATCAGGTGGGCCAGGCATGAGGACTGGATAAGGGCCATGGATATGGTCTGGAAGACATTCCTTAAGTTTGAAGGTGGTGACTACACTGAGGAAGGGGTCAAAAATTTCTTTGATTTCATAACGGACGAAAGCCTGGAGAAGGCTTTTATGGACGGCAGATACAAGATGGTGGTGGCGGAAGCCGACGGCCGTATCGTGGGGGTCGGAACCGTGAGAAACAGAAATCTTTTGTCACTTTTATTCGTGGATGAAGACTATCATCATATGAAGATCGGCACATCGATCCTGGAGGTTCTTTGGGACTATATAACGAGTGTTGAGGGTGAGTACAGCATGATAGTAAACGCGGCGCCCTATGCTGTCGATTTTTACAAAAAGATGGGCTTTCGCCAGGTGGCACCCGAAAAGGCCTTTGCAGGTATCAGGGTGACAGCCATGGAGAAACCGCTAAGATAATATCCGCAGACTTTAGAAAGCGGATTTAATATATGCAATATTTTAAGTTAGAAAGGATTTACCAAAATGAAGTTATTTGATATAGACAGCCCCATAATCCAGTGGCTGACTAAAATCGCCAATCTGATGATGTTAAACATCCTCACTCTTATCCTGATGATCCCCGTAGTTACAGGCGGCGCGGCTCTTACCGCAATGCAGTATGTGATCCTTAAAATGGTCAGGGACGAGGATCAGTATATATTCAGATCGTATTTTAAGTCTTTTAAACAGAATTTCAGGCAGGCAACAGCTATCTGGCTGATCTTTTTGCTGATATTCATAATCCTCGGCGGAGATTTCTTTATCCTCTCCCACGTGGAAAACTTTCCCCATTCAAATGTGCTGACCATTTTGATAGGAATGGTGGCGATCATAATGGCTTGCGGATTTGTGTTCGTATTCCCGGTGCTTGCAAAATTTGACAACACTGTGAAAAAGACCGTAAAGAACGCATTTGCCATCAGCCTTTTACAGCTTCCAAAGACAGCGCTTATGATTGCAATGTATCTTCTTCCAATTATCATCCTGTATCTGAATGTGGAAGTGTTCTGGAGACTTATCCCTATATTCTTATTCTTTGGAATGGCGGCGCCTGCATATGTTGGAGCACTCTTGTACGACAAGTTCTTTGTAAGCCTTGAGGAAAAGATCACGGAGAATCAGAATGCAGAAGATGGAGAAGCCGACAACGCCGGCGAAGACGACGAGCGCATTTTCCACGATGAACCGATGGAGCTTCCTGAGGAAGAGACCAAATAGTTTTGTTCAATATGTCAATAGAACAGGGTCAAAAATAGTCAAGTTGACAAAGTTTTAAAAAAATTTAATATTTTATAAGCAATTCACACAATCTGCCAAAAAATCTTTGGTTAATTGTGTTATGGCGGACAAAACCGTTTTTGGGTATACTGACATTGTAAAAGCGGTATGACCGCAACATTTAAAACGTAAATATTTGTGAACGCGAAAGGAGTTTACTTTTTATGGCTAGTTTATCATTAAAGAACATAACAAAGGTTTATCCCAACGGCTTCCAGGCTGTAAAGGATTTTAACCTTGAGATCCAGGACAAGGAGTTCATCATCTTCGTTGGTCCTTCAGGATGTGGTAAGACAACAACACTTCGTATGATCGCAGGTCTTGAGGATATCTCATCAGGTGAGCTTTACATCGGAGACAGACTTGTAAACGATGTTGAGCCTAAGGACAGAGATATCGCCATGGTATTCCAGAACTACGCTCTGTATCCTCACATGACCGTATATGATAATATGGCATTCGGTCTTAAACTTAGAAAGGTTCCCAAGGATGACATCGATAAGATGGTAAAGGAAGCAGCTAAGATCCTTGACCTTACAGCTCTTCTTGATCGTAAGCCTAAGGCTCTTTCAGGTGGACAGAGACAGCGTGTTGCCATGGGACGTGCTATCGTTCGTAATCCTAAGGTATTCCTTATGGACGAGCCTCTTTCAAACCTTGATGCAAAGCTTCGTGTACAGATGCGTATCGAGATCGCAAAGCTTCATCAGAAACTCGGAACAACAATCATCTACGTTACACATGACCAGACAGAGGCTATGACTCTTGGTACAAGAATCGTAGTTATGAAGGACGGTGTTATCCAGCAGGTTGATACACCTCAGAACCTTTATGAGAAACCCGCTAACCTCTTCGTTGCAGGATTCATGGGATCACCTCAGATGAACTTCCTTGATGCAACAGTTAAGGTAAGCGGAGATATAGCTAACCTTGTGATCGCAGGCAGAGAGATTCCTCTTCCTCCTGCAAAATCAAAGAAGCTTATCGATGGCGGTTATGACGGAAAGGTTGTTACCTTCGGTATCCGTCCTGAGGATGTTTATGATTCACAGATGTTCATCGAGACATCACCTGCAAGCGTATTTGAGTCATCAGTTAAGGTTTACGAGCTTCTCGGTGCAGAAGTTTACCTTTACTTTGATCTTGATGAGTTCCCTATCACTGCAAGAGTTGATTCTCGTACAACTGCAAGACCCGGCGATGCAATCAAGTTTGCATTTGATATCGAGAAGATCCACGTATTCGATAAAGAGACAGAGCAGGTTATCACCAACTAGTCAAAACAGATATACAGAGGTGTCGGAGACGGCACCTCTATTTTTTTCTTGATTGGAAAGAGAATTGATCTTACAATTAAAAAAGAAAGCGTATTCATTTTATTGTTTTTCAAAGGAACGTTTCAAAAAGGAACAGGAGACAAGAGATGATTTCAAATCAGACGATACAGACATCTTTGGATGAATTAAAGGCCATAACCAGAGTTGACTTTACTGTTTTTGATACGATGGGCAAAGCGGTGGCGCAGACAATACAGAAAAGTGAGATCACATCCGATCTGATCACAGGTTTTGCTTCCTCACCGGCAGACAGTCAGGTAATAGGCAATAATCATCTTTTGAAAATAATGGATGACGGAGAAGTAATGTACATCCTGGTGGCATCGGGCGGAAGCGATGATGTATATGTATTTGGAAAAGTTGCAGTGTGTCAGCTTCAGAACCTTGTGATCGCGTACAAGGAAAAATACGACAGAAATAATTTTTTCCAGAATCTTCTCCTGGACAATATGCTCCTTGTGGATATCTACAACAGAGCAAAAAAACTTCACATCGAGACCACCTGCAAAAGAGTGGTATATCTGGTGGAGGCAAAGATCCAAAAGGACAGCGCCATATCGGAACTTTTAAAGAGTTTATATACTTCCCAGAGCGGGGATTACATTACAGCTGTGGATGAGAGCAATATCATTCTTGTAAAATCCGTGGCTAAGGACAGTTCTCAGGAGAATCTGAGGGATATAGCGGATACCATAGTATCTTTGGTAAACACTGAGGCCATGATGAATGTGAGAGTATCATTCGGAACAGTGGTGGATGAGTTAAAGGATGTGTCAAAGTCCTACAAAGAGGCCAAAATGGCAATGGATGTGGGTAAGATCTTTTATGCGGAAAAAAATGTGGCTGCATATTCCGAACTTGGAATCGGAAGACTGATATATCAGCTGCCTGTAAACCTGTGCAAGATGTTTATCGAGGAAACCTTCAAGGACAACCTTCCTTTGGATCTTGATGAGGAAGCCATGAACACGCTGAATAAATTCTTTGAGAACAATATGAACGTATCAGAGACTGCAAAGCAGCTCTATGTGCACAGAAACACTCTGGTTTACAGACTGGAAAAGATCGAAAAGAGCACCGGCCTGAACTTAAGGAGTTTCGACGATGCCCTTACATTTAAGATCGCTCTTATGGTAGTCAATTACATGAATTATCTTGATGAGCAGGGTTATTGATCCCCGTAGGGATTCTTTAATAATCCTTCGAAATCAAATGGCGGAATAAAACTTTCATCAGCGGCTTCTCCTTCCTGGATGAAGCCGTTTTCTATGCCTATTTTTTCGGCAAAAGTGACAACTTTGTCATATTCGTTTTCTGTAACCTTTCGGGAAAGCAGAGGATGTTCGCTTACCTGGGAAAGGGGCGTGTATTGGTTCATAATAGATATGAATATACTGTTACCATATGTCTCGTGAAGGTAACGAAGGATCTTTTTTGAATCCTTTGTGTTTCCGGGCAGGATCAGGTGCCTTACTATCATTCCCTTTTTCATCAGATGTTCGCCGTCTTTCTCATAAAAAGAAGGTTCCCCCACCTGTCTGTACATCTCGGCAATGGCTTTGCATGCCACGGGAAAATAGTCAGTCGCGGAGGAGTAAGCCTTTGAAATGTCTGGCGAATAATATTTTAAGTCCGGCAGGTAAATGTCTATGAGGCCATCCAAAAGCTTCAGGCTTTCTACGGATTCATAGCTTGAAGTGTTGTAGACAATGGGAATATGTAGACCCATTTCCTTTGCCATACAGAGGGAGAGGGCGATCTGAGGAATGTAATGGGTGCCGGTCACAAGGTTTATATTGTTTGCGCCCTCATCCTGAAGCATAAGGTAAATATCCGAAAGCTTTTCCACAGTGATCTCCATGCCCAGCTTTCCGAGGGCGATCTCCCTGTTTTGACAAAAGATGCATTTCATGTTGCAACCGGAAAAAAATACTGCTCCGGAGCCTGAAGAGCCGGATATGCAGGGCTCTTCCCAAAAGTGCAGCGCTGCTCTTGCGGCATAAACTTTAAAATCCATGCCACAGAATCCGGTTTTTCCGGATAGTCGGTTAACCTTACAATTCCTGGGGCAGAGACTACAGGAAGATAGCATATTATGAAGTTGATCCAGGTAATAGTCCTTATCTTTTTTCATATCTCTTTATATTTATATAGGAAAAACTTTGGTTTGAAATAAAAAAGAACCTTATGAAAGGTCCGTTAGATTAATATATGTTTTATACCACTCGGCAAGCCGTGGCTCCACCCGGCGCCCTCACGGCACATGAAAGATTCCTCTTAGTGCTGCTTTGTTCCCAACCTGACACGGTTCGTGGATTTCCATTGCGCGAGACCGAAGTTTCATCACCACGGCTGCTTTGCGGCAATATTTAGTTTATTGAAGATGGGGCCTTTTGTCAAGTAAGGAATAAATGTGGGTAAAGATGATTAATATTAATAAATTATGTATAAATATTCAACATTCACTTGATTTATTTTATCCTCGTGTATATAATTGCATTATTGTCCGAGGTTTGTCTATAAGACCTGCGGAAAAAAAGTTTCAGAGTGCATAACTGCAAAGCGCGGGATAATGCACGTGGAAGGGAGAATTATTATGAAAAAAACAGTATCACTTTTAATCGCAGCCGTAATGGCAGTCATGATGTTTACAGCTTGCGGAAGCAGCCAGTCAAAGACTCTTACCATGGGAACAAACGCAGCATTCCCTCCTTATGAGTTTTACGACGGAGACAAGATCGTTGGTATCGACGCAGAGATCGCAGAAGAACTTGCAAAGAGACTTGGATACGAGCTTGAGATCGTTGATATGGAATTTGGCTCGATCATCACCTCAGTTCAGACAGGCAAGGTTGATATGGGTATTGCCGGTATGACAGTAACTGAAGATCGTCTTCAGAATGTAAATTTCTCTGACTCATATGCAGGCGGAGTTCAGGTTATCATCGTAAAAGAGGACAGCGATATCGCTTCTCCCGATGACCTTGACGGAAAACTCATCGGTGTTCAGGAGAATACTACAGGACATATTTATTGTGCAGAAGATTACGGCGAGGAAAATGTTATCGCTTATACAAACGGTGCAACAGCAGTTCAGGCTCTTGTTCAGGGAAAAGTTGACTGTGTTATCATCGACAGCCAGCCCGCTCAGAGCTTCGTTGCAGGCAATGAGGGATTAAAGATCCTTGATACTGAATATGTTGCAGAGGATTATGCAATCGCTGTTTCAAAGGAAAATGAGGACCTGTTAAAAGAGATTAACAAGGCACTTGCCGAGATGACAGCAGACGGCACAACACAGGCAATTCTTGACAAGTATATCACTGCCGAATAATCACTCAGGATGCATAAACAGGTAAATAATTTATTCAGCAACTGTTTATATAGAAATGTACCTGTGTGTTTTGTGGGAAGCGTCTTTTAGTTTATTGGATTTTGAGGTATTTTATGGATAGTTTTAAACTTGGTTTGTATCAAACCTTTGTACTTGATGACAACTATCAATATTTTATAAAGGGACTTGGAGTCACATTGATAGTGACCATATTTGCATGCCTTTTGGGCCTGATCCTCGGCGTGGTTTTGGCAATAATCAGATCCGCCTACGATCAGCGTCAGCCCGGCAGAAAAGTGAGTGTTATACTTCGTATTCTGAATGCTTTTGCAAAGGTATACATCACAGTCATAAGGGGAACCCCTACAATGGTTCAGCTCCTTATAATGTGGTTTGTGGTATGGGCCAGCGCCAGGAGTACTGACGCCAATCTGATCAGATGTGCCATTTTGTCATTTGGTATCAACTCCGGAGCATACGTTGCGGAGATCATCAGATCGGGAATCATGTCCATTGACAAAGGACAGATGGAGGCAGGAAGGAGCCTTGGGCTTTCATATGGGACTACAATGAAGAATATCATTATCCCCCAGGCTTTCAAAAATGTGCTTCCCGCTCTTGGAAATGAGCTGATAACACTTTTAAAGGAAACAAGTATCGTTACGGTCATAGGACTTAAGGATCTGACCAAGGGCGCCATGATAATTCAGGGCAAGACCTTCCAGGCCTTCGTTCCCTACTTTGCCATCGCCATCATATACCTTGTGATGGTAATGCTTCTTTCCTGGTTACTCGGAAAGATGGAAAGGAGGTTGAGGGAAAGTGATAAGCGTTGAGAATCTCAGTAAATCCTTTGACGGAGTAGATGTATTAAATAATATTTCGGAAAAGATCGAGCCCGGTGAAAAAGTGGTTATAATCGGCCCGTCAGGTTCGGGAAAATCCACATTTTTGCGTTGCCTGAATATGCTTGAAGTACCCACATCCGGAAAGATATTTTTTGACGACTGCGAGATCACTTCTCCGGAAACCGATATTGACAAGGTCAGGATGCGACTTGGAATGGTATTCCAGCATTTTAACCTATTTGCGAACCTCTCTATCGAGGACAACCTGACCCTTGCCCCCGTAAAACTCAAACTCATGACAAAGGATGAAGCTCACGAGGAGGCACTCAGGCTTTTAGAGAGAGTAGGTCTTCCCGACAAGGCAGATGCATATCCCGCACAGCTTTCCGGCGGACAAAAACAGCGTGTTGCCATCGCAAGAGCTCTCATGATGAAACCCGAGATGATGCTCTTTGATGAGCCCACATCCGCTCTTGACCCGGAGATGGTAGGAGAAGTACTTGAGATCATGAAGGAACTTGCAGAGGATGGCATGACCATGGTGGTTGTAACTCACGAGATGGGATTTGCCAGGGAAGTTGCCACACGAGTACTTTTCATGGACGAAGGAAATATCATCGAGCAGGGCACTCCCGAGGAAGTTTTCGACCATCCACAGGAAGAGAGAACAAAGTCATTTTTGTCAAAGGTGCTCTAATACAAGAGTAAATCTGAATCACAATAACAATAAAGATTTAAAACGCTGCAGATCAAAGCTTCTGCAGCGTTTTGTTATGGCAACGAATTTAACGACTGCCGAGCCTGCTCAGGCAGACATTTGGCGATTGCTAATCACAGATGTAACTCGCAAAGCGTGTTTCATCCGTGCGTGGCAACATCCCCGTAAAGATAATTTCGTATTTTTTTGGATTTGTGATATACTGTCCATGAGTTTAGAACAGTCAAAACATCGGAGGATAAGTTTTGAAAGAAAAAGCTAAGGGTAATAAAGAAAAGATAAAAAAGGCGATAAAAAAAGCCACAAAGGACACCGCTGCCGTTACAAAGAGAAATATCAAGCACCTGGTAAAGACAGCCATTGTATTTGTGATGGTTTTAGTAGTGACGAATCCTGCGATGCTGGCATTTTTACCAAAGAGCATGAGAGAAACCATAAATGATACATGGTCAAGCCTGTTTGGCGGACCGGGTGCTTTGACAGGAATGTTTAAGATCAACTGGATCGGCATATTCCAGCTTATCATAGTGATACTTTTTTTGGTGCTGGTAAGGGATATCATACAGCTTATTTTAGGTAAGTTAAGTCCAAAGACCAAGAGGGCAAAAAGCCTTCATTCAATGGCAAACAGCTATTTAAATTATGCCATAGGGCTGGTGGGAATATTCTGGTGCTTAAGCATTGTGGGAGTAAATCTCTCCACAATATTTGCAAGCATCGGAATCGTGGCACTGGTTGTGGGCTTTGCGGCGGAAAGCCTTATTGAGGATGTGATCACCGGGCTTTTCCTTGCATTCGAAAACGAATTTAACGTGGGAGATATCATAGAGTATGACGGTTTCAGAGGAACCGTAACAAGTATCGGCGTGCGCGTGACCTGCATTAAGAGCGTTGGCGGAAACGTAAAGATCGTGAACAATTCGGATTTAAGGAATGTCCTTAATCGCTCAATGGCAAGCAGCGTTGCGATTTGTGATGTACCCATTTCATATGGCGCGGATCTTAAAAAGACTGAAGAGATTTTAAATGGCATTATATCCGCCATACCGGAAAAATATCCCGATGTATTTTCAAAAGCACCCGAATATGTGGGCGTGCAGGAACTTGCGGACAGCAGCGTTGATTTAAGGATCACCGCAGAGGTAAGCGAAGGAGATATTTACAAGGCTACCAGGATCATTAACAGAGAAGTGAAGCTTGGTTTTGATGAGGCCGGAGTGGAGATACCGTTTAAGCAGCTTGTGGTTCATCAGGGAAAATAATTTTTGATTCGGAGACCGTAATGGAAAAAGAATACGACCTTGTGCCGGAGTATGTGATAACACCGGAGGAAAAACCGAATATGGATCTGGAGTATTCCTACCTGACTGCGTCACCAAAGAAACGTAAGAAAACATCCCTTGCTGCAAGGATCGCTTCCGTCATGGCAATACTTACACTTGTGGCTTCAGCCGCAAAGGCGGCAGGAGCCGGTACAGCAGAGGAGGCAGCAGCGCTGGAACAGCTGGAAGAACAGTTAGAGGAGAGTGGCTTTTAGATTGGCAAAGATATTAAGCGTAGAAGAAAAGTTCATGAAGGAAGCCCTGAAGCAGGCAAAAAAGGCCTACAAGCTTGGCGAAGTTCCCATAGGATGCGTGATCGTGCATGAAGGAGAGATCATCGGCAAGGGTTATAACAGGAGAAATACTGACAAAAACACACTGGCCCACGCTGAGATAACGGCCATAAACAGGGCCAGCAAAGTGATCGGAGACTGGAGGCTTGAGGAATGTACACTCTACGTCACGCTGGAGCCATGCCAGATGTGTGCCGGAGCAATTGTCCAGGCCAGGATCCCCGAAGTTGTCATGGGATGTATGAATCCAAAGGCCGGCTGTGCGGGATCTATCTTAAATATCCTTGATATGCCTGAGTTTAATCATCAGGTTTCGGTGACAAGGGGAGTTATGGAGCAGGAATGCAGCGACATGCTGAAGCTTTTTTTCACGGAGCTCCGTGTCAGGAATAAAAAAGAAAAAGAAGAAAAAAAGCAAAATTTGGCTTCAACCCCTTGACAGAAATAAAAATAAAGTATAAATTAGACTTCAACAGTTTAAAGCGTTGCGGTTTAAAGCGTAACGCTTTAAAGCGAGATTCGAAACTGATATATTACGACATCGACGGAGGAGTAAAATGGCACCAATAGCATCAAGATCATTAATGTCATACAGTCCCGATATCAAGATACTTGATTGTACATTGAGAGACGGCGGACTTGTTAATAATTTCAGATTTACCGACACTTTTGTTAAAAACCTCTACAAGGCAAATGTTAAGGCCGGCGTGGATTATATGGAATTTGGTTACAAGGCATCAAAAGACATTTTTGATGTCAACGATTTCGGAAAGTGGAAGTTTTGCGACGAGGAGGATATCCGCGGCATCGTAGGAACCAATGAGTCGGATTTAAAGATCTCCGTTATGAGCGATGTGGGCAGAACCGATTACAAGAGAGATATTTTAAAGCGTGAGGATTCAGTCATTGACATGATCCGTACGGCAACATATATTCACCAGATCCCCACAGCCGTGGAGATGATCCAGGATGCGGTGGAGAAGGGATATGAGACTACTGTGAATCTGATGGCAGTTTCAAAGGTCAGTGAGACAGACTTAAAGGCAGGCCTCGAGATCTTAGCTCAGAGCGACGTTGATACGATTTATCTGGTTGACAGCTTCGGAGCCTTTTATCCCGAACAGATCGAGAGACTTGCGGATATGTATCTGGAGATCGCATCAAAGACCGGAAAGACCATCGGTTTCCACGGACACAACAATCAGCAGCTTGCTTTTGCAAATACTATTCAGGCCATCCGCCAGGGCGTAAGCCTTCTTGACGGAACAATAGCCGGAATGGGAAGAGGCGCAGGAAACTGCTACCTTGAAAGCCTCCTTGCATTTTTGAAAAATCCCAAGTACAATCTTTATCCGATACTTGGTTTCCTTTCCAACGACATGGAGGAACTGAAAAAGACCGGAGCCAAATGGGGGTATGACACCTCATATATGCTAACGGGGCTGATGAATACTCATCCTAAGTCAGCTATCAAGTTTATGGATGAGAACAGAACAGATTACACCAACTTCTATCAGGAAGTAATGGATATAGAGTAATAAAACCCACCTTCTGAGTCACCTCATTACGACACGGAAGGTGGTTTTTTATATCAGTGCCGGAGCAGGCGTGTAACTGCGCTGAGTTTCCGAACAGATATCAACGGGACAAATACGTAAAAAGGTCACGCAAAGCAATTTACAGCTTTTTCAAAGAAAATAATAAGAAAACTGTATGTCAAAATAAGGGCTTACAGTTTATTTGAAGAAAAGAGAAAAAAGACTGTAAACGAAAAATCGTGTTTACAGTTTATTTAAGAAAAATAGAAATTTTACTGTATACAGAGGAAAGAGTCTTACAGTTATTGCAGGAAAAAATGAAATAAAACTGTAAGCCGAAAAATAATTACAGTTTTTTGAAATGAAAAAGGGAAAAAACTGTATATACCACAAAGAGGCTTACAGTTTTTTACGGGAAAATAAGAATAAAACGGTACAAAGGGAAAATGACATACAGTTTAATAAAGAAAATCAACAAAAAAACTGTAATCTCGGGATTTGCTTGAATGTGTTAGCGAAACAGATCATAGAAATCAGCGTAGATTTCAATGACGGTTGAATAGTATGCTGATCAGTGTAAGGGTTAAAACAAGGAAAAGGGAAGAGAACAGGAAACAAGAAGAAGCGAAGAAAACAAAAACGAAGAAAACAAAGGAAATGGAGAAAGCAGGGAAATTTAAGAAACAGTTGACAAATAAATCCATATGAAATAAACTAATTACACAAGGTTAAGCGGTTAACCTAATAAAAACACCCGGTTCTCTTTATATTTTTGCCGGATAAAGGTATAATAAATAAGTATTCGAAAACCCAGACCTTGTGTTCACATAATGATTTTGAAAGGAAAAACATATGGAAGCTTCAAAACTGTTGACAAAGGTATTAAAAGAAAAATATGGAAAAGATATCAAAAGCTGCACTGACAAGCAGATCTACTACGGACTTTTAGACACCACAAAGCAGCTTATGGCTGACAAGCCCATGATCAAAGGGGAGAAAAAAGTTTACTACATTTCAATGGAGTTCTTGATCGGTAAACTCTTATCCAACAATCTCATTAACCTTGGAGTATATGACGAACTTGAAAAGACTCTGGCAGAGAATGGCAAATCCCTTGCAAAGATCGAGGAGGTGGAGCCCGAACCTTCGCTTGGTAACGGAGGTCTTGGAAGACTTGCAGCTTGTTTCCTTGATTCCATAGCTACACTGGGGCTTTCCGGAGACGGAATCGGTCTGAATTATCACTACGGACTTTTTAAGCAGGTTTACAAAAATTCTCTTCAGTCCGCAGAGCCCAATCCCTGGATCGAGGATGATTCATGGCTTAATAAGACTGAGACAACATTTGATATTCAGTTTGGCGACTGCACAGTTAAATCTGTTCTCTATGATATTGATGTGATCGGATACAACAACGGACGTAACAAGCTTCATTTGTTCGATGTTGAGACTCTTGATCCTTCTATCATCAAAAAGGGAATCGATTTCGATAAGGAAGCCATCAAAAAGAATCTCACATTATTCCTCTATCCCGATGATTCGGACGAGGCAGGTAACCTCCTCAGAATCTATCAGGAGTATTTCATGAGCAGTAACGGCGCTCAGCTTATCTTAAAAGAGTTAAAAGATCAGGGCATTGATCTGCATGAGATGGACAAGTATGTTGCGATCCAGATAAATGATACACATCCCACTCTTGCTATCCCTGAGATGATCAGACTTCTCTGCATGAATGAAAAGTTCACTGTGGAAGAAGCAATCGAAGTGGTTACAAAGACATTTGCATATACCAATCATACGATACTTGCGGAAGCCCTTGAAAAATGGCCACTTACATATTTGCAGAAGGTTGTTCCCCAGTTGCTACCTTATATATTCGAGCTGTCAAACCGCGTGGCAAAAAAATACGATGACGAGAGAGTTCAGATCATCGACAAGGATAATCGTGTACACATGGCTCACATCGACATTCACTACGGACATTCCGTAAACGGTGTTGCGGCTATTCACACAGAAATCTTAAAGGACAGCGAGCTCAACCATTTTTACAAGATCTATCCTGAGAAGTTTAATAATAAGACAAACGGTATCACATTCAGAAGATGGCTCATGAGCTGTAACAGACCTCTCACCAAACTTATCGACGACACCATCGGTGAGGGCTGGAAAAAAGATGCCGACAAGTTACAGGATCTTCTCAAGTTTGAGAATGACAGCAAAGTCCTTGATTCTCTCTATGATATAAAGAGAGGCAAAAAAGCAGAACTTTCCGAGTACTTAAAGGAAAGAGAAAAAGAGGAGATCAACCCCGATTCCATCTTTGACATTCAGATCAAGCGTATGCATGAGTACAAGCGTCAGCAGATGAACGCCCTTTACATCATCCACAAGTATCTGGAGATCAAGGGCGGCAAGAAGCCTTCCACACCTGTTACCTTTATATTTGGAGGAAAGGCTGCACCTGCATATGTTATCGCTCAGGATGTTATCCATCTCATCAAGGTCCTTCAGAAGATCGTTAACACCGATCCCGATGTGAAGGATTACATGAAGGTTGTGATGGTTGAGAACTACAATGTAAGCTATGCTGAAAAGCTTATTCCTGCATGTGATATCTCAGAGCAGATCTCTCTTGCCAGCAAGGAAGCATCAGGAACCGGCAATATGAAATTCATGTTAAACGGTGCCGTGACACTTGGTACAAATGACGGTGCCAACGTGGAGATCAGAGAACTTGTGGGAGACGACAACATCTTTACATTCGGTGAGGACTCCGACACTGTCATTGCCCACTATGCAAAGGCTGATTACGTATCAAAAGATTATTATAAAAAATCTGCCGTGATCAAAGAGGCAGTAGACTTTATCGTCAGCAAGCAGGCGTTGAAGGCAGGAAATAAGGTTAGCCTGGAGCGACTTTACAATGAGCTCCTTAATAAAGACTGGTTCATGACATTGCTTGACCTTGAGGACTATATCAAGGTGAAGGATGAAGCATTTAAGGCATTTGAGGACAAGGACAGCTGGAAAAAGAAAATGCTTGTAAATGTCGCAAAAGCAGGATTCTTCTCATCCGACAGAACCATCGCCGAGTACAACAAAGACATCTGGAACCTGAAATAATTCTAATGAAATCCTATAAGGAGACGAGAGAGTGATTCTCTCGTCTCCTTTTTAATAATTTTTGGTCTGAAATGTTCAAACTGAAATTTGTGTTTTGTCCTTGACTATGGGTGGTCTGATATGTTAATTTTAAGAGGCTATGAAGAAACTTTAGGCGGTATTCATGCAAATATTTGGACCACTCCATTCGGAGGCAGCCTAACGGACAGGCGGGTCAGTTGCCGGGCGGACCAATTCCGCATTATTGATTGCTTGGATGATTATCATCCCGGGGCAAATTTTATAAGTTTAGATTTGAGGTTAAGAGCCTATCTTCTTGTGAAACGGTCAATATGAGTGACGATATTTGTAGATGGAACTGTTAGGGTTTTCGGAAGCAGAAACAATACACTGATTGAGAACGAAATTTTTTGAGACTATAGGCGCGCCTATGGTCTTTTATTTTTTTAAAAATAAAAAGGCCGGGATCCATCAAAGAAATACCATGTTGGAGGAAGAGGCCATGGACAAGGTCCAGCAAAAGAGAGCACCCATTTATGAAGCTCTCCAGGAATTCAGAAAAAAGAGAGTTGTTCCCTTTGACGTGCCGGGGCACAAAAGGGGCAGGGGAAACCCGGAGTTAGTGGAGCTTTTGGGAGAAAAATGCGTCGGCATCGATGTAAATTCCATGAAGCCCTTGGACAATCTCTGCCACCCGGTTTCTGTTATCAGAGAGGCAGAGCGGCTTACGGCGGATGCTTTTCATGCTGAGAATGCATTTCTCATGGTGGGAGGAACCACATCTGCGGTACAGAGCATGATCCTGTCGGCCTGTAAGAGAGGCGACAAGATCATAATGCCCAGAAACGTACACAAGAGTGCGATAAATGCGCTGGTTCTCTGCGGGGCGGTGCCTGTATATGTCAATCCGGAGACCGATGCAACTCTAGGAATCTCCCTCGGAATGAAGATAGATGAAGTAAAAAAGGCCATTGAGGAAAATCCCGATGCCGTTGCCATATTGGTAAACAATCCGACCTATTACGGCATCTGCTCGGACATAAGGTCCATCGTAAAACTGGCTCATGCCCACAAAATGATGGTGCTGGCGGACGAAGCCCACGGCACCCACCTGTACTTTGGAAAAAACCTTCCGGTGGATGCCATGACTGCAGGCGCTGATATGGCTGCGGTATCCATGCACAAATCCGGTGGAAGCCTTACACAGAGTTCCATCCTTCTTACAAACAAAGGTGTCAATGCGGACTATGTCCGCCAGATAATAAACCTGACTCAGACTACTTCGGCATCTTACCTCCTCCTATCAAGCCTTGACATCTCCAGGAGAAACCTGGCTTTAAGAGGCGAGGAATCCTTTGAAAAAGTGTCAAAGATGGCAGAGTATATGAGAGGTGAGGTCAACAAGATCGGAGGATATTATGCCTACGGCAGGGACCTCATAAACGGCGGAAGCATATATGATTTTGACGTGACCAAGATGTCCATATACACCCTGGGCCTGGGACTTGCGGGTATTGAAGTCTATGACCTGCTCAGGGATGAATATGATATCCAGATCGAGTTTGGAGACATCTGCAATATCTTAGCCTATATTTCCATAGGGGACAGAGCTCAGGATGTGGAAAGACTTGTGGGTGCTCTCGCGGATATTGCAAGACATTACAAAAAGGACAAGACAGGAATGCTCTCCGGAGAATATATAAATCCAAAAGTCATCTGTTCACCCCAGGATGCGTTCTATGCCAGAAAAAAATCCGTCGACATTGAAAGCAGCGTGGGTATGATCTCAGGTGAATTCGTGATGTGTTATCCGCCGGGAATCCCGATCCTGGCTCCGGGTGAGCAGATCACAAAGGAGATCGCAGAGTATATTGTATATGCCAGAGAGAAGGGCTGCTCCATGCAGGGAACGGAGGACCCGGAAGTTAAAAGGCTGAAAGTACTGGAATAGATTTTTTAAAAAAGCGGGATTAATAAACGCCTGATCATAAAAAAAGGTGCCGTAAGCGCCTGTTGAAAGGAATGAAAAGTTATGGAAATGTGGTTTTCCGAGTATCATACAGACAATGTCAAACTGGATCTGAGAGTTGAAAAACAGCTTTTTTCCGGGGAGAGTGACTGTCAGAGGATAGACGTTTGTGAGTCTGTCGAATTTGGTAAATTTATAGCCCTTGACGGTGAGATACTTTTTTCAGAAAAGGATGAATTTATCTACAACGAAATGGTAAGCCATGTGCCCATGGCGGTTCACCCTTCGGCAAAAAAAGTCCTCATAATCGGTGGAGGCGACGGTGGCGTTGCCGCAGAGTTTATCAAATATCCCGGCATTAAACAGATTGACGTGGTGGAGCCCGATGAAATGCTGGTGGAAGTATGCGCTGAGCATTTCCCCGAGTTTTCAAAAGGTCTGGACGACCCCAGAGTAAACATATTTTATCAGGACGGCCTCAGATTTTTGAGGGATAAAGAGGAAGAATATGACCTTATCATAAACGATGCCACGGATCCTTTCGGACACACGGAAGGGCTTTTTACAAAGGAATTTTACGGGAGCTGCTATTCAGCACTTAAATCCGACGGCGTGATGGTTTATCAGCACGGAAGTCCATTCCACGAGGAGGACAGGATCGAGTGCGTAAAGATGCACAAAAAAGCTTATCAGGCTTTTCCCATAAGCCGTGTTTATCAGGCACACATACCTACATCCCCTTCGGGATACTGGCTCTTTGGATTTGCTTCAAAAAAATACCATCCGCTTGAAAACATGGATGCGGACGGATGGAACAGGCTGGGGATAGATACCAGATATTACACCACAAATCTTCACAAGGGAGCCTTCATGCTGCCAAAATATGTGGAGGACATGCTGGAAGAAGCAGAAGACGAGATAGAACATAAATAGATCTAAGAAAGATAAAAAGCGGAGGAATAAAATGAGCAGAGTACTTATCATCGGCTGCGGAGGAGTAGCCCAGGTTGCAATAGCAAAATGCTGTCAGAACAGCGAGGTGTTTACGGAGATAATGATCGCATCAAGGACCAAGTCCAAATGCGATGCTGTAAAGGAAAAACTTCAGCCCACCACAAAGACCGTCATTGAGACAGCCCATGTGGATGCGGACAAAGTGGATGAGGTTATCGCACTTATAAATTCTTACCAACCCGATGCGGTTTTAAATGTGGCCCTTCCATATCAGGATCTTACCATTATGGATGCCTGCCTTGCCTGCAATGTCCACTATATCGACACTGCAAATTATGAGCCCGAGGATACAAACGACCCCGAGTGGCGAAAAGTATATGAAAAGAGATGCAAGGACCTTGGATTCTCGGCATATTTTGATTATTCATGGCAGTGGGCCTATGAGGAGAAATTCAAGAAAGCAGGTCTTACTGCTCTCTGCGGTACAGGATTTGATCCCGGAGTCACAAGCGTCTTTGTGGCATATGCAAAGAAGCATTATTTTGATGAGATAGATACAGTGGATATCCTCGACTGTAACGGCGGCGACCATGGTTATCCCTTTGCCACAAATTTTAACCCCGAGATAAATCTGCGCGAAGTATCTGCTCCCGGTTCATACATGGAAAACGGAAAGTGGATCGAAGTTCCCGCCATGTCCATTAAGAGAGAGTATGACTTCCCTGAGGTTGGGATGAAGGATATGTATCTGCTCCATCATGAGGAGATCGAAGCTCTTGGCAGAAACTTCCCGGAGATAAAGAGAATACGTTTCTTTATGACCTTTGGACAAAGTTACCTCACCCACATGAAATGCCTTGAAAACGTGGGAATGCTCTCAACAGAACCAATAGATTTTGAGGGAACAAAGATCGTGCCTATTCAGTTTTTGAAGGCGCTTCTTCCGGATCCTGCATCCCTTGGTCCCAGAACAGTGGGAAAGACCAACATCGGATGTATTTTTACAGGCAAAAAAGACGGAAAAGAAAAGACACTTTTCATATACAATGTCTGTGACCACCAGGAGTGCTACAGAGAAGTTGGAAGCCAGGCAATATCATATACCACAGGTGTTCCTGCAATGATCGGTACAGCCATGGTGGTAAGCGGACTTTGGAGAGAGCCCGGCGTGTTTACCACAGACCAGTTCGACCCCGATCCATACATGGAGGCACTTAACAAATGGGGCCTTCCCTGGGTCGTATGTGAAAATCCCGTTCTTGTAGACTAATATGATTTGAGGCAGAGAAAAAACCTTAATCTATCCCGCCTCTGAGAGGACTACTCTTTATGAGAATTGATGAGATCGCCACACCGGCATATGTGGTTGATGAAAAGAAATTAAGGAGCAACCTTGAGATTTTACGTAAAGTAAAAGACGACACCGGTTGTAGGATACTCCTTGCCCAGAAATGTTTTTCCTGCTTTGAATACTATCCTTTGATAGGAGAATACATTGACGGGGCCACCGCCAGCGGCCTGTTCGAGGCAAGACTTGGGTATGAGGAGATGGGCAGGGAAAACCATGTCTTTGCGCCGGCCTTTAAGGACGAAGACATGGCTGAACTGGTGCTTATCTGCGACCATATAGTGTTCAATTCCATCAGCCAGCTGGAACATCATTTTGAAAAATGTAAAGAATACGGTGTGTCCGTGGGACTGAGGATAAATCCCATGTATTCTACTCAAAAGGATCATGCGATCTACGACCCCTGTACGCCCGGATCCAGATTCGGTGTGACGGCCGAAGCTCTGGAGAGCCTGCAGGGCGAGGAACTGGACAGGATCCTTGGCATGATCGACGGATTTCATTTTCATACTCTTTGCGAGCAAAATTCGGATGACCTCTACGCCACATTAATGGCTGTGGAGGAAAAGTTCGGCAAATATTTTGACCGCATTAAATGGATAAACTTCGGCGGTGGACATCACATAACCAGAGAGGATTATGATGTTCCTCTTTTGGAAAAATGTATCCGCCTTATGACCGAAAAATACAGGCTGAAGGTGTATCTTGAGCCCGGAGAGGCAGTGGCACTGAATGCCGGATATTTTGTCACAACGGTTTTGGATATTGTGGAAAACGGCGGAATAAAGACACTTATCCTGGACGGATCGGCTGCCTGCCACATGCCCGATGTGCTGGAGATGCCTTACAGACCGCCCCTTAAGGATTCCGGCAAGTGGGGTGAAAAGCCCTATGAATACAGGCTGTCTTCTTACACATGCCTGGCGGGGGACATAATCGGTGATTATTCATTTGACCGTGAAATATCCGTGGGTGACAGGCTTTATTTTGAGGACATGGCCATATATTCCATGGTAAAGAACAATACTTTTAACGGCATTCCTCTACCGGATATTGCAGGGCTTGAGGAAAACGGGGAATGCAGACTTATCAGGCATTTTTCATATGAAGATTTTAAAGGGAGACTTTCCTAGATGAGAATAAAAGGCAACACACCTTTGCAGGACGGGTTTTATATGCCTGCAGAGTTTAGCCCACAGGAGGGCTGTATTCTGATATGGCCCCACCGAAAAGGATCCTGGCCCCATGAGGCAAGGGAAGCGGAGCCCATATTTGCAGAGATGATCTGCAAACTGCTTAAAACAGAAACAGTTTACCTGGTGGTGGAGGATAAAACCTGTGACAGAGCTAAGGCTCTCCTGGAAAAAACCGCCTCTGAAAAAGAACTTGATAACCTTCGCTATGTGCATATCGAGACGGACGATGCATGGGCAAGGGATACGGCGCCTACCTTTGTCACCGACGGGCATGTGGTCAGAGGTGTCAACTGGATGTTTAACGCCTGGGGCGGTGAATATGACGGCTTATATTCGTCCTGGGAAAAGGATGATGCCCTGGCGGCTTCTTTTTGCAAAGAGCTTGGCGTGGACTATTATGATGCTGCGGATTTTGTGCTTGAAGGAGGCTCCATCCACTCGGACGGGGAAGGCACGGTCATAGTGACTGAGAGCTGCCTCTTAAGCCCGGGGAGAAATCCAAACCTTGGTAAGGCGCAGATTGAAGATAAGTTAAAGGCATTCCTTGGGGCTGAGAAGATAATATGGCTTCCCTGTGGAATATATAACGATGAAACCAACGAGCATGTGGATAATGTATGTGCTTTTTACGGACCGGGAAAGGTGCTCCTTGCCTGGACCGATGATAAATGCGACCCTCAATATGAAATGTCCCAAAAAGACTTTGAGTTCCTTCAAAATGTAACTGATGCAAAGGGCAGACATTTTGAGATAAAAAAAGTCCTGATACCCAAAAAACCGGTGACTGTATCCGAGAAAGATTTGCTGGGATATGAGTTTGAGGAAGGGGAGGACGTCAGGGAAGTCGGGGAACGACTTGCCGCAAGCTATGTAAATTTCTATGTGGGAAACGGGATCGTGCTTGTGCCGCAGTTTCATGATGAAAACGATGAAAATGCCCTGAAAGTCATAGGGGAAGCTTTCCCTGACAGGGAAGTTTTCGGAGTGGATGCGGTAAGCCTTATCGTGGGCGGAGGAAACATTCATTGCCTGACCCAACAGATACCTGCATCGGACAGATGACCTTTATCAAAAAGCAAATGTCGCAGGAAATTTTTGCCCGGAGGAAGAAACTTTGGAAAACAGAAAAATAAAAGTGGCTGCAGTGCAGATGCCATGCAGCAGCGATAAAAAAATAAGTCTTGAAACTGCCGAAAAATACGTAAGAGAGGCTGCGGCAGCAGGTGCAAAGATAATCCTTTTGCCGGAGCTTTTTGAGAGACAGTATTTTTGCCAGGAGCGCAGATACGATTATTACGATTTTGCGGAGCCTGTTTTAGATAACGAGGCTGTAAAAATGGGTAAAAGGCTGGCAGAGGAACTTGATGTGGTACTGCCCATAAGCTTTTATGAAAAGGATGTAAATAATGTTTATAACTCCGTGGCTGTGATAGACGCAGGCGGAGAGTATCTGGGTATTTACAGAAAGACCCATATCCCGGACGATCATTACTATCAGGAGAAGTTCTATTTTACACCCGGGGACACCGGATTTAAGGCTTTTAATACAAAATACGGAGTGATCGGTGTGGGTATCTGCTGGGACCAGTGGTTCCCCGAATGTGCAAGGAGCATGGCACTTCTTGGAGCAGAGATCCTGCTTTACCCAACAGCCATAGGAAGCGAACCTATTTTGGAATGTGACAGTTCCGGCCACTGGAGGAGAGTGATGCAGGGACATGCCGCAGCAAACCTGATGCCTGTTATTGCGGCAAACAGGATTGGAACGGAAAAGGTTGAACCTTCCGAGGAAAACGGAGGGCAGCGCTCGGAGCTTACATTCTACGGATCCTCATTTATTTCAGATGCTACGGGAGAAATAGTTGAATCAATGGATAAGGAACGGGAAGGGATCCTGGTCCATGAGTTTGACCTTGATGCATTACAAAAAGACAGGCTCTCCTGGGGGCTTTTCAGAGACAGACGCCCGGAAATGTACGGAGAGATAATAAAATAGCGCTGCTAAGGAACGGTCCACCGGACCGCCCCTTCCGGCTACGCCGTCGCATCGGTTCGAATCCCCTTCTGTAAACAGAGACGGAGGGATTCCCACCGGCGGCTATGCCGCCTTTCAGGCCGCGCTGCTAAGGAACGGTCCACCGGACCGTCCCTTCCGGTTACACCGTCGCATCGGTTCGAATCCCTCTATGTACACAAAAAACGGGATACCATTCGGTATCCCGTTTTTGTGTACGGAGACGGAGGGATTCGAACCCTCGTGCCCCGGAGGGCAAACGCATTTCGAGTGCGCCCCGTTATGACCGCTTCGATACGTCTCCATTTATACAACGATTCTATTTTAATAAAAAAAGCCTGCAATATCAACAGTTTTTGCATGGCTTTTTTCGATTAAGAGGAAACTGACGCAAATTGTGTCTTCTTTATAAGCTTCTCTTTTGTCAAATAACGGTTTGTGTTATAATAAAAAACAGATAATAACTCGTTAACCGACACAAACGGAGGTATAAGCATGAAAAGAATTGGTTTCCTGACCAGTGGTGGTGATTGCCAGGCTCTGAATGCGGCTATGCGAGGTGTTGTAAAGACCCTCGAGCATGCCGAAGAACCTGTAGAAATGTACGGTTTTATGGATGGTTACAAAGGTTTGATCTATGGCGATTTCAGAATGCTCACGGACAGAGATTTCTCCGGTATTCTTACAAGGGGCGGTACGATTTTGGGAACGAGCCGCGTGCCCTTTAAGACTATTCAAGAGCCGGATGAAAACGGTCTGAACAAAGTGGAGGCCATGACTCAGAATTATCACAAATTAAAACTTGACTGTCTGGTGGTCCTTGGAGGTAACGGTTCCCACAAAACCGCAAATCTCCTCAGAAAAGAGGGACTTAACATTGTCACTCTGCCAAAGACCATCGATAACGATCTGTGGGGAACTGATATGACCTTTGGTTTCCAGAGCGCGGTTGATATAGCAACGGAGGCGATAGACTGTATTCATACAACGGCTTCCTCTCACAGTCGTGTTTTCATCGTGGAAGTCATGGGTCACAAGGTAGGATGGCTCACCTTGAATGCCGGCATGGCAGGCGGTGCCGATATCATCCTGATTCCTGAGATCCCTTATGATATTAAAAATATTGTGGAAAAGATAGAGGAGAGAGACAAGGAAGGCAAGGCCTTTACCATCATCGCGGTGGCAGAGGGAGCCATCTCAAAAGAAGACGCAAAACTCTCCAAAAAAGAATATCAAAAGAAACTTGAAAAATATCCTTTCCCTTCTGTATCCTATGAGATCGCCAGCATGATCCAGGAAAAGACCGGCCGTGAAGTAAGAGTCACTGTTCCCGGACACATGCAAAGAGGCGGAAGCCCATGCCCTTATGACAGAGTATTTGCAAGCCGACTCGGAGCCGAGGCCGGAAAACTTATCCTCGACGGCGAATATGGCTTTATGGTAGGATATAAGAATCGTGAGATCATTAAGGTGCCTCTCGAAGAGGTTGCCGGAAAACTTAAATATATCGACCCTTCAGCTCGTATCATCAAGGAGGCAAAACTCCTTGGAATCAGCTTTGGGGACTAGGAGTAACAAATGTCATACACAGCGCTATACAGAAAATTCCGTCCCGCCCTGTTTTCGGATGTTAAGGGACAGGATCATATAGTGACGACACTTAGGAATCAGATAAAGACCGGCAGGATCGGTCATGCATATCTTTTTACCGGAACCCGCGGAACCGGCAAGACTTCGGTGGCAAAAATATTTGCAAAAATGGTGAATTGTGAAAACCCCACAGAGGATGGCCCCTGTGGGGAGTGCCGTATTTGTAAAGCCATTGCCGCCGGAGCCAGCATGAATGTGATAGAGATCGATGCAGCTTCAAACAACGGTGTCGACAATATCAGAGAGATCGTGGAGGAAGTGTCATATTCGCCGGCTGAAGGCAAGTACAAAGTCTATATCATAGACGAGGTGCATATGCTTTCAATCGGTGCTTTTAATGCACTTTTAAAAACTTTGGAAGAGCCGCCCTCATATGTGATCTTCATACTGGCTACTACGGAAGTGCACAAGCTTCCCATCACTATTCTGTCAAGGTGCCAGCGATATGATTTCAAACGTATCACCATAGATTCCATCGCAGACAGGATGAAACACCTGGTGGAAGTGGAGAATGTACAGGTTGAGGAAAAGGCCCTCCGCTACATAGCAAAGGCTGCGGACGGATCCATGCGTGACGCATTAAGTCTTCTGGATCAGTGTATTGCATTTAACCTTGGCGAAGAACTTACATATGACAAGGTCCTGGATGTCCTGGGAGCGGTGGATACGGAAGTGTTCAGCAGGCTGTTGAGAAACGTGTTGGACAGAAATGTCCTTGGCTGCATACAAATATTGGAAGAGATAGTTATGCAGGGCAGGGAGCTTACTCAGTTTGTGACGGATTTTACCTGGTATCTGAGAAACCTTCTGCTTGTCAAAGCCTCCGATGAACTTGAGAATGTCATCGACATGTCCTCGGAAAATTTAAAGCGCTTAAAGGAAGAGGCAGAGATAATAGATAATGACAGGATCGTCAGATTTATCCGTATCTTTTCGGATGTGTCGGGACAGATCAAATATGCAAATCAAAAGCGTATATTGGTTGAGATAGCTCTTATCAAACTCTGCAAGCCCGATATGGAGATAAGCGAAGAGGCCTTGATCGACAGGATCAGGCAGGTGGAAGAAAAATGTGAGAACGGCGTGGTGGTTGCTACCGCAAATTTTAACATGGGGGATTCCACTGCCCAGGCAATGCCGAAAGAGAGACCAAAGCTGGACAGAGCTGTGCCGGATGATATCAGGGAAGTGGTAAGAAAGTGGCCGGCCATAGTCGGCGAAGCACCGGGGTATATGAAAACTTATTTAAAGGCCGCACAGCTTTCCCTGTCAAACGACAACTCACTTTTGATCGTGTCGGATGATTCAATAGCATTTGAAACTCTGAATACGGAAACTCACAGGCAGGAGATAATGAATCTTCTTGCCGATTTTTCAGGAAAAGAGATTCCCATTACTCTCCAGCAGGTGGAGAGCAGACAGCAATTCCGGAATACATATGTTGATCTCAGCGAGATCATAAATATGGAAATCGAGGAAGAAGATTAGAAAAACAGATCATTAAAATAGAAATATTTATACTCAGAAAGGAATTTTTAAAATGGCAAAACGCGGAGGATTCCCGGGAGGAGCAATGCCCGGAAACATGAACAATTTGATGAAGCAGGCCCAGAGAATGCAAAGACAGATGGAGGAGGGCCAGAAAGAACTTGAGACAAAGGAGTTTACGGCTACCACAGGCGGTGGTGCGGTAAGCGTTACGGTAAGCGGTAAAAAGGAAGTGCTCAGTGTGAAGCTTGATCCCGAAATAGTGGATCCCGATGATGTTGAGACACTTCAGGATACCATCGTGGCAGCGGTCAATGAGGCCATGAAGCAGGCTGAGGAAGCATCAAACGCTCTCATGGGCAAGATGACAGGAGGCCTTGGAGGATTCGGTTTCTAAGATGGAACTATACAGCGGATATATCAATAAGTTAATAGATGAACTTGCCGCTCTTCCCGGCATCGGAAGCAAGTCTGCTCAAAGGCTTGCTTTTCATTTGATAAATATGCCAAAGGACAGGGTGGACCATTTGGCAAATGTCATGATGGAGGCAAAGGCCAATGTCAGATATTGCAGAGAATGCTTTACCCTGACGGATGCGGAAGTCTGTCCGGTCTGTGCCAATGCCCGCAGAAATCACCGCGTCATCATGGTGGTGGAAAATGCCAGAGACCTGGCAGCCTATGAAAAGACCGGAAAGTACGAAGGTGTATATCATGTGCTTCACGGAGCTATATCGCCAATGCTCGGCATCGGGCCAAAGGATATTAAACTGGCGGAACTTATGAAGCGCCTCGAAGGTGATGTGGATGAAGTCATAATCGCCACTAATTCCAGCCTCGAGGGAGAGACCACGGCCATGTATATCAGCAAACTCATTAAACCCACGGGTATCAGGGTTACCAGGATAGCCAGCGGTGTGCCGGTGGGAGGAGATCTGGAATATATTGACGAAGTGACGCTTTTAAGAGCACTGGAAGGACGAGTAGAGATTTAATATTGGGGAAAAACGATGAATGTGGTGAAATCTTTTTTTGGAACCACACCCGCAGGGGATGTGGATCTTTTTACGGTTATAAACGATAAAAACATGAGCGTATCCATAAGCTCGCTTGGGGCTACACTTGTGAGCATAAAAGTGCCCGACAGAAACGGGCATGTGGACGATGTGCTACTTGGATATGACAGTGCAAAGGAATATTATGACAGAGACGGATTTTTCGGCGCTGTTGTGGGACCTGTTGCAAACAGGATCGCAGGCGGTGAATTTGAACTTGATGGAAAAACCTGTCACCTTCAGATAAATGACGGACCCAATAATCTGCACAGCCACCTGGAGCTTGGATATCACAGAAGGATCTGGGACGTAAAAAAAGAGGGAGAAAGTCTGGTCTTTTCCTTGTATGATGATGTGGATACGGGATTTCCCGGAAAAAAGACCGTAACTGTGGAGTACACACTTACAGATGAAAATGAGTTAAAGATCCGTTATCACCTGTCAAGTGATGAGAAGACTCCTGTTAATCTTACAAATCACAGCTATTTTAATCTGGATGGACACAACAGTGGCTCCGTCCTTGGCCACAGGCTTACCTTGAATGCTTCGAAATATACGCAGGTCAGGGAGGGCGCCATTCCTACGGGTGTTCTTTCTGATGTTTCCGGAACAGTGATGGATTTTACAAAGGGACGCGTTATCGGTGATGATATAGAGGCTGATTTTGATCAGTTAAAGCTGACTATCGGCTATGATCACAACTGGGTGATCGACGGATGGGACGGATCTCTTCGTCACTTTGCAACCCTTGTGGGCCCTGCAAGCGGAAGGGTCATGGAGGCATATACCACTCTCCCCGGAGTCCAGTTCTATGCAGGAAATTATCTGGACGGCAGGACGGGAAAAGGAGGGGCAAAGTATTATAAGAGACAGGCCATGTGCCTAGAAACTCAGTATTTTCCTGACAGCGTGCATCATGACAATTTCCCGGATTGCATTTTCGGACCGGACAGGGATTACGATTCCGAGACGGTATTTAAATTTATTTAGAACTTTGGAGTTTACAGATGGCTGAAATCAAAGACTATAGCAGGGAACGGGCCAGAAGAGGTTTCGCACCCGAAGCCCCGGATGAGGACTATAGAGCAAAGATCAGAAGGCATCGCGCCGCAAATATGTACAGGCTATTGCTTATAATAGGTGTCTGTGCGGGCTTTGCGCTGCTTTTGATCCTGCAGTTTAACAGGCATGTCTATACCGAATATGAAGTGATCGATGTGGCAGAGACGGATACCAACTATTCCGCCACAGATCTCAGACTCGGAAATTCCATACTTACATATAGTAAGGACGGAGCTCATGCCAGAAATGAAAAAGGTGATGTGACCTGGAATCAGACTTATGGTCTGCAGGATGTGCTGGTAAGCGTAAACGGAGGCACAACAGCCCTGGCAGGATACAATGACAGAGAGATCTATGTGGCCGATGAGGCCGGTATCATTTCTAATATTTCAACAACCATGCCCATAAAAGATGTGACGGTTTCGGAGAGCGGTGAGGTGTCGGCGGTTTTGGTGGACACACTGGTTACCTGGATAGAGACTTACGGACCGGATGGAGTAAAAAAATACAGCGGTCAGACCCATATGTCAAACAGCGGATATCCGGTGGCTCTGTCTCTTTCACCAAACGGAGTGTTGCTCAGCGTGGCTTATGTTTATGTGGATGCGGGAGTAGTGAAAACTTCCGTGGCATTTTATAATTTCGGTGATGTGGGTGAGAACAGCAATGACTACATGGTGAGTGCATATCCCTACACCGATATTCTGGTTCCTGTGGTCAGATTCATGAACAATGACACCTGCTTTGCAGTGGGGGACAGCAGACTCATGATGTATAAAGGCGCTCAGAAACCTGAAGTCACCAACGAGTTTTTATATGACGAAGAGGTTCTTGGAGTCTACTATAGTAAAGACTACGTGGGCCTTGTGTTTAACGGCGGCAGTGATAGCGCAAAATACAGAATGAAAGTTTATAACAGCCAGGCAAAGGAAATCGGAGCCTTCGATATAGGAATAGATTACAATGATATATTCTTTGAGGAGGACGGTTTTGTCGCATACAATGAAAGAGAGTGTCAGATCACTACTTTGAAGGGCCTTGAGAAGTTTGCCGGTGAATTTAATGAATCCGTCCGTCTGATGACTCCAACAAAGGGTGCCTACAGATATAAGCTTGTGACCGACAGCGAAGTAAAGACTATACAGCTGCGCTGACGGGAGTAAAACAGGTTTTATTTTGAATTTTGAAAAAAGCCTCCTGTGGAGGTAAATATATATTTATGAGGAGTATAAAAAATGAATCTGCTATTAATTGTTTTTCTGGCATTTACCGCTTATTGCGTTTATAACGGCTATAAGAGGGGAATGGTGAAGGCACTGGTTTCTTTTATAGGAATGATCGTGCTGGGAATCGTGATCGTACTGGGTATAGGATTGTTTAACAGTTATGTGACCCATGATTTTTTCAGGATAATACTGCTTTTGATAGTGCTCATCATATTGGTGCTTGCACATTTATTTATCAAGATGGTATTATTCCCCGCAAAACTTTTAACGCATCTGCCTGTGGCTCACGGAGTCAACAAGGTGATGGGCGTAGTGTTTGGCATACTTGAGGCTCTTGTGATACTTTGGCTCATATATGCAGTTATAGTTTTGCTTGGTGTGGATGCTGCATGGGGACAGTGGATCATCAGTTCCACAAAGGAAAACGTCGTGCTGAACTGGCTCTATGAGAGAAATTATCTGCTCGAATGGTTTGTGAACAGATAGAATAGTTCTATATAAATCAGTGACAACAGACATATGATTTAAATTATTTTAAATTGGATGTTGACTAAGAAAAATAAAGATGTTATATTTTAATTCCACCGCGAAACTGAGGTTTTTCGGTGGAAAAATTTTGTAAAAAAGTTGTTGACAAAGACAGCACACGATGATATGATATCAGAGTTGTCGCTGAGAAATGTGAACAGCGAAAACACAGAGAACTTTGACAATCGAACAACAATGCAACCCTGAAAATTTCTTTAAAGAAAAATTCAGA
>JAILHH010000020.1 GCA_024695935.1 Acetatifactor sp. | reverse complement strand
TTCAATAGATGATAACCGCTCCACGAGATCCGGAATATCAAATTTCAATGTTTCAAATACGATATTCAAATCAACATTCCCGTAATCATGCACTATACGGTTCCTAAGGCCAATCAGTTCATTCCATGGTAATTCGTTTTCGCTTTCTCTGTATTCTGTAGAGAGTTTTTTGACATTCTCCGAAATCTGGATCATCCTAAATAGCATGGAATCAAGCAGTATCTCGTTTTCGTTTAATCCCTGTGCATCCACGTCTTTCATATGTGCAACAATGAATGCTAAATCCGTTTTGATCTTATCGAGATAATAATGATCGTTTTTGGTATTATCCATATATTCTAATTCCATCCTTTAAAATCTCATCTGTCAGTTCCAGATTATCCTTAAGCTGCTCCAGGCTTAGTACATCAACTTTCTTATGTAGCGCTGTCCTGAGTTTTTCAACCATGCCGTAAAACTTTAGTCCTTTTACATCTGATGAAATAAGCAAATCGACATCACTGGTTTCCATGGCTTTCCCTTTAGAATAAGAGCCAAATAAAATGCAATAATGAACCGGATACTCCGAAAGGACATCCTTGCATTTATCTTTTATAAATTCCAACTCCAGGATTCCGTGTTCTTCGTCTATCGGGTTTATATCACTAAGTCTGTCAATAATATAGTTATATTTTAAAGTGCCGACCTTATCATCATCGTTTTCATATGATTTATATGATCTCAAAGATATACCAAGTATCTCGGCCGCCTGCTGCTGGGTCAGTCTCTTTTCTTTTCTCAGATCCTTAATCGTGCTCACATTGCACCTCCATTACCATCATAATGCAATATTTGCACTTAATTGTCAATATGAAGTGCAAATATTGCACTTCATATTTATCTTTCGTGAATCGTAGTATTGGGGTAGTAAGAAAATGTTAATCGGGCAAGATATGCCGCATTATGCCGCGGTTCTACGCTTATATGCAAGCCCGCAACTACGTGGTGCCGTGGCAGACGAAAAGAATACTTATCATATATTTCAATTACTCCTTTTTGCTCCGAAACGCCCTATTTTGCTAGGTGTTCCGGGCTTTTTATGAAATACTTCGAAATGACAAATCATTCCAAATCGGAGCAAGATTTAGCATACTTTTACCACCTATTAGTAGTAAAAATAGTAGTAAAAGGATTATGTTTACTACTAAGCCTAATCCACACTATACTACTTAAGCAATTCAGGAGAGACTTCATGATTGCTATTCTTCCCATAACAATGAATCCTGCATGGAAGGTTATCTCTTGTTAATAGCCTCTTCCAGTCTTCCCTAATTGGTGTATCTAGTTTTTCATAGGTTTCTAATGAAAAGTGCGGATAAAACGTATGAAGAGCAACAATTTTAAGGGCTGCGCACTTACCGGTGCGCAGCCCTTTTTATCTTAGTTGACATCAATACCCTAATTTTCTTCTTTTTCGAAAAGAGAAAATTTAAGTTCGGAATAAACCGGCAACAATATAAGAATGATCACAGGTGCCACCAACGCTCCCGACACCACGAGTGGCCAGGTTACAGGAGCCCATACTGTAGCATAATCTTCCACACCCATGCTGTTAAAAAACGCAGAAGAAACAGAAATTATAACCTGCATAGCATTTATCAATATCGCAGCCACAAATGTCGCCTTCAAAGCATACATAGATTTCTTAATATCTACAGCTTTATATTCTTTTTTTGTAAAAGCAATCTTAAAAGCCCTGATAAAACCCGGCATTATTCCCGAAAAAAGCTGCCATACAATTAGCGGAACCAGCACTGTGAGTATAGATTCCGGAGAGTATATCATATTTTGTTCTCCGCAACCAAAGTCCAAATAAAAGGTCGAAACAAAAAACACAAAACATGCTAAAGAAGCGATAGTTCCCAAAAAGATACGTGCTTTTTTCATATAGTTAGTCTCCTCCCTCGTATATAAGTTTTCTTCCATAAGTTATATATATCATAGAAATAAACGGTTTTCAATTTATTTTTTTTTTGATTTCCATACATTTTTACAAAAAAATGTCTGTGACAATGATATGCATCGTCACAGACATCAAAAATGTTTATTTAATATTACTCTTGTATTTCAATAAACCCGTAACTCTCAAGGGTCTTCAGATACTTAATAAGTCTCTCATACAGAGGCTCGGCATCGTCGCCAAAGTGTTCTTTTACCTTTCCCGCTATGTCTCCTACAGTCATCTTTCCGTCCATAAGAGGCCATATATAGTTTCCCATGGTATCCAAATGTATCTGGGATATTCTGGGCTTTTTAAAGAGTTTTTGAGCTATGAAATTAAACAGACCCTTGTTCTCCTGCAGGATTATCACTTCGCCTTTTTCAGTCACTTTTACCTGGCAAGATATATTGGGCACCGGCTTAAAATCCAGGAAATTCGCCGAAACCGATTCGCTTTTTTTATTCATAATAAAGCCCTTATTTTGACTGTTTTGAATCCTTTTTATTTGCATAGAACCATACCGCAACCATCATCAGGATCAAAACGATCACTCCGCCTACAGTACCTGTTGTAAACTTGTCTGAAATATTAAGTGCAGCGCTTCCTCCAAGTGCGGCAACGATTGCAAGGATGATTCCCACAAGACCTTCTCCTGCGATCATTCCTGAGCAGAAGAGAATTCCGCTTCCTGCCTCATTGTCTTCTTTTTCTGCCTTCTTAGCCATTCTTTTGTCATATGCCAGACGGATCAGACCGCCAAGCAGGATCGTGGAGCTAAGCTCAAGAGGAAGGTAGAGACCGATAGCAACGGGAAGTGATGACACACCGATGATTTCCACTGCGATTGCGATAAACGCGCCGGTAAATACAAGTGCCCAGGGTAGGTTACCGTCCATTACGCCTTCAACGATCATCTTCATGAGAGTTGCCTGAGGAGCTGCAAGTTCCTCTGTACCAAATCCCCATGCATTATCGAGAAGCACTAATACTCCTCCGATTACAAGCGCGGCAACGATGGTTCCAACGATCTCACCGATCTGCTGTTTTTTAGGTGTGGCACCAAGTATGTAACCTGTCTTCAAATCCTGTGAAGTATCACCTGCCATGGCAGCGATGATACAGATTATGGAACCGATGGCAATAGCGCCCTGCATACCGTGCGCGCCGTTGTCTCCTGTCACCTTTAACAGAGCTGTTGCAATTAAGAGTGTGGCAATAGCCATACCTGAAACAGGGTTATTTGAACTTCCTACAAGTCCCACCATTCTGGATGATACGGTTGCAAAGAAGAAACCAAACACTATGATAAAAATAGCTCCAACAAGTGAAACGGGAATCTGAGGAAGAGCCCAGAGTACCAGGATCATCACGATCACTCCGATTCCGATAAATTTCATGGACAGATCCTGTGAAGTACGAGCACCGTCTGATGGTTTGGAGCCTTTAAGTCCCTTCATGGCGTCCGCAAATGTACGGATGATAAGAGGGAAAGTCTTTACAAGGCTTATGATTCCGCCCGCAGCAACTGCACCGGCTCCGATATATCTGATATATTTACTCCAGATCGCTGCTGCGCCACCGTCTGCAAACAATTCTGCGACAGAGACTGATGCGGGATAGAGTACGGTGTCACCGCCAAACATTGCGATCGCAGGGATAAGAACGAACCATCCCAGCACACCGCCGGCAAACATATAACCTGCGATCTTTGGTCCGCAGATATATCCGACGCCCACAAGTGCGGGATAAACTTCAGCCGAAAGTTCTGTCTTTAATGCCTTGATGGGAGCTGTGATAACTCCGCCCACAACACCAAGACCATCAACCAAAAACTTGAATACAGCGGCAATTCCCATACCGGCAAATACGGATTTAGCACTTGCTCCGCCCTCTTCACCTGCAAGAAGAACCTCTGCGCAGGCAGTTCCCTCGGGATAGGGAAGAACGCCGTGCTCTTTTACGATGAGAGCATTTCTGAGGGGAACCATGAAGAGGACTCCCAAAAGTCCTCCGCAGAGAGCGATGACGGTGATCTCCAAAAGATTGGGAGCTTCCATCACGCCTTCCTTTGCCCAAAGGAATAATGCAGGCATGGTAAAGATAGCACCGGCAGCCAGAGACTCACCGGCTGAACCGATGGTCTGAACCATATTGCTCTCAAGGATCGAATCCTTTTTCATTATCACTCTGATAACAGCCATAGAGATAACGGCTGCGGGGATTGAAGCGGAAACTGTCATTCCGACTCTCAGTCCCAGATAAGCATTGGCTGCGCCAAAGATTATCGCAAGGAGTACACCCATTATGACGGATGTAACTGTAAATTCCGGTGTTATCTTGTCTGCCGGAATATACGGTTTAAATTCCTCGTTAGTCATTTTACAAATATCCTCCAATAAATTAAATTCGTCATGTTTTTTCATTAAACAGACCTCTAAATTATACCATGTTTAGCGTAAATTTAAAGACTTTATTAGGAGAATTGACCTATTTTATTTCAGCTGATAAAAAGAGTGCGGCCCTTCGGTCGCACTCTTGTGGAAGAAAATATTTAATTTACCAATTTGGCATTTGGTAGATTGTAATTTGAAATCAGCATGTTTAACTTAGATCTGTATCATACAGTTACTGAACCATTGAACCGCCTGTGGTATAGATCTTAAAGGACTCCCATCCTCCGACTGCATCTCTGTCAGCATATAAAACAGATGATTTGTTCTGATCCGCACATACATATTTGCCGTTGGCAACAGCCTTGAATGCGAATGTGCCATCGCTGTTTTTCACCACATTGTATTTCTCCCAGGTACCGATGGATGCGCTTCTTGCCAGGAGCTGATTCTGCTCATCAATGACTGCGCATACATATTTGCCGTTGGCACCGCTCTTTAATGATACGGTTCCGTCAGAGTTATTTACAACTGTGATGGTCTCCCATGCTCCGCCGTAGGAAGCGCGGTTGGCAACAAGAGGACTGTTTCCGGTATTGTCGGCACATACTACTTTGTTAGCTGAATCCACCAAATAGTATTCACCGTTTGCAATAACCTGTGATGATGTATTTCCATTATTTGTTGATCCGCCGGAATTTACTGTTCCACCCGATGAAGTATTGCCACCTGTAGAAGAGGATGTGATCTGGTTTCCGCCTGTGGTATAGATGTTAAATACTTCCCAGCCGCTTACCGAATCTGATGAAGCCTTTAAAGTATTGGAATTGTTGTGGTCATCCGTTACGAATTTTCCGTTGGCAACAGCTTTGATCGCAAACTGTGTATCTGTGACCTGATAAATATTATATTTCTCCCAGGTGCCGATGGATGCGCTTCTTGCCAGGAGCTGATTCTGCTCGTCGATGACTGCGCATACATATTTGCTGTTTGCTCCGCTCTTGAATGATACTGTTCCGTCGGAATTGTTCACAAGAGAAATAGTCTCCCACGCTCCGCCGTAAGCATCTCTGTTTGCCTTCAAAGGATCATTACCTGTATTATCTGCACAGACTACCTTTCCACTGTCAACCGCTTTAAAGTAATAGTTTCCGTCAGCAATCGAAGCCTGAGCAAAGTTCGAAGAACCTGATCCCGAACTTCCGTCCGGATTAACTGCAGCGGATGTAAAATATCCTCTGATGGCATTTACCAGAGTACTGTTCATGTAGGAGCTTCCCACATTTGACCATTTACTTAAAATGTTATTGTAAGAATCTGTTGATACATTGGTGCTTGCTACATTTTGATTGTAAAGTCCCCAATTGCCGTATTCGGATATCACTTTGTATGTCCATGTTGTCCAGTTAATTCCGAAATCATTTAATAACTGCAGTCCCTCTGTCCATGCTGAGGTATTGTTAAAATAGCAAAATTCTCCCATATAGCTGGGTACGTTGTAATTGGCCTCAGTGATCTTATTCAATTTGTTCTGCATGTTGGTGATCTGGTTGCCGGCCGCATTATCATAATCATCATACAGATAATTGTGATATTCATACATTACATTTTCCCATCCGTATGTGGAAGGATTGGGCAGATCAACAGGATCCCATGTTGCTTCCATTATAATAACGTGATTTTGATCCACAGAACGAATTACATCATATGCGATGTCATAAATACTCCAAAGAATACTGTGCAGTTCATCTGCTGAATAAGAAGAATTGTATCTGTATGTGCAATAAGGCTCATTCAAAAGATCATATCCTGCAACTGTAGGATTGTCCTTGTATCTTGTAGCGATCTTGTACCAGATGTCATAATAGAGCTGCTGGTTGTTGTAAGCATTGTTTCCAAAGAAGAACTGAGAAGCTCCCTGCTTGTCATTTCCTCCGTCAACACCCGAATGATCGGAACCATTCTGAGAACCGGGAGCACCGTGGAAATCAAGGACTACATAGATTCCTCTCTCTCCGGCTTCCTGCAAGAACCAGTCGATCCTGGAGAAGCAATTGTCCAGGTAATTACCGTTAAAATCTACGAAGTTCATGTACCAGAAGGGAAGTCTGATACAATTGATACCCATTGCGGCACAATTATCAAAATCAGTCTCTGTCCAGTAAGCGTTCTGATATGTATTTACCAGTGTACGCATTGAACTCTCACCAAATCTCTGGGTGAGTTTGTTGTAGATATCCATCTCACAATTTACACCGTCACTGTTAACTGTCGGTGTCATCCAAAACTCCTGAACCAGATATCCCCCCGCATTGGTTCCTTTGAGCTGGACCACATCACCTGTTCCGTAATTTTTCCTGAGAACCTTGCCGTTTGCCTTCAGAAAATCGGAACTTGTGAGCGAAGCAGCCTGAGCCTTTAAGGTAACCCCCTCGATAGGGCTCATGGCCATTGTCAGTACCATGACTCCCCCCAGAGCTATGGCCATAACTTTTGAAAGCAGTTTTTTCATAACCATAATCCAACCTCCATCTTATAGTTTTTTGCCAAACGTAATAAAAACGTTTTTGTGGAATTATAGTAACATATGTCTATTTTCATAGCAATATTCTTTTTATTTTTTGGTTGGTATTCACAGTTTTTGGTGGACAGTTTTTAAAACTCAGAAACGTTTTTTGTATTTTTTCGACAAATACTAGTTCTTAATTCCTATTTTTTTGACAAATACGGAACATAATAATAAAGGGCCTCACCGGTTAAGGTGAGACCCTTGTGTTTTAACTCAAATCTGTTTTTGTATCAGATTAGTTTGCTGCAAAGTATGCATCAAGCTGAGCATTTGCTTCATCAACAACTGTCTGGATTCCGTTAGCATCAAGCTTCTCAAGGAACTCAGGAAGTGCTGTTGCAGGATCTACAGAACCGCAGTCGATTGAGAGTGCGTACTGAGCCTGAACGTTAGCAAGTGATGCGAGTTCGTTCTCTACACTTGTAGGTACGAATGAATATCCGAATGCAGGGATTGCCTTTGCATTTGTGTAGTAAGGAACGAATGTATCTGTGAAGAAGTCAACTCCCTCATCAGCGGTAGGAGTAAGAAGTGTGATGTTACCCATACCATTTCTCCAAGGGCTGTATGTTGCACGAGCGTCATCGTTGAATACTACAAGTCCGTTGTCATCAAGTGTGTAGTGTGTACCTTCAACACCATACTCAAGAAGCATCATAAGGTAAGGATCTGTGTTGAGGAGGTTAAGGAATGCCATTGCTCTCTCAGGATTCTTTGAAGCTGTTGAGATAGCCATCATAGCACCCTGTGTAGCTGTCTTGTCTACATAAGGATCTGTGCAAGGAACATACTCTACGTGGATTCCTCTTGCTGCAGATGTAGTGTACTCATATCCAAGTGCATATGACTGTGTACCGATGAGGTAGTTAGCAGCGTTCTGCTGAGCTACAAGTGTATCGTTTGCTGTACCGCCGTTAGCAAGTGCGGGATCAATGTATCCTGCAAGATAGTACTCACGAACCTGGTTAGCGAACTTAGCGTACTCGTCTGTACCGAACTTGTTTACAACCTTGCTTCCGATGTCGTTTGAAACATCCTTAGGATCAAGGTAGTATGAAAGAACGCCTGCTGTATCACCGTTAACGATGATTGAGTTGGTTACCATTCTCTCAAGAACTGCACCCTCGATTACGAGAGGATAGAAGTCATCGCCCTTAGCTTCCTTAGCTGCTGCGAGGAGATCGCCGAAGCTGTAGAAGTCTCTTGACTCAACATCTGCAAGTGTGTAACCTAACTCCTCAAGAAGAGTTACGTTAACATCCCATGTGTTCTGTGTTCCGAAATCCTTGAATCCGGGAACAGCGTAAACACCTGTACCTGCTGCACCGTCTGTAACGGCACCATCTTTAAGTACCTGAGGAAGTGCTGCCCAAACATCTGAACCGTACTGGTCGATAAGGTTGTTTGAAGGATCATCAAGTCTTACCCAAGCACCCTGCTTAGCGTATTTGTTGTATTCATCTGCTGACCATGAGCATGTGAAGTAGATATCTACATCATCACCACCGTTGATAGCAAGGGTAGCGCCCTCATCGAAGTCGCCCCATGTACCCCAGATAGGCTGAAGGTCTGCATTGATCTTCTCGTTAAGGTACTCATTTACCTTCTCGAGAACTGCTGCATCATCTGAAACGTTTGATCCGTGGAGATACCATTTAAGTGTTACATGATCTGCAAACTTGTTCTCTTCAGGAGCTGCTGTCTCAGCTGCATCATCAGTTGCTTCTGCTGTCTCAGTTGTTGTGTCTGCTGCAGGAGCTGCTGTCTCTTCTTTAGCGCCACATCCGGCAAACATTGTTGTTACCATTGCTGCTGAAAGAAGAAGTGCCAATAACTTTTTCTGTTTCATTTTGAAACCTCCCATTATATTGATTTTTCTATGTAAACAGCGCGCACCATGCGAGCTGTCTCATACTGATTAACCTTTCACGGATCCGATCGTAAGACCTGCCACGATGTATCTCTGGAAGAAAGGATATGCACATGCGATAGGGACTACCGCCAAAACTACGAGAACCATTCGAAGGGCCTGAGTTGATGTACCCTGCATGGCTTTTGATGCCTCGGCTCCCATCATGGCCGCATTCTTTGCGAGGAATTCCACATCTCGCTGCATACTTACGAGCAAATGCTGTAAGGGCATATGCTTGACATCATTTCTAAGGTACAGCATAGGAATGAACCACTCATTCCAATAAGCGATGGCATTAAGGAGAGCGATGGTTGCAATACCGGGCTTTGCAACGGGGAATACGATCTTGAAAAGAGTGTTGTACTCTCCGCTTCCGTCAATTGCAGCCGCTTCGATAAGCTCATCCGGAACTGATGTCTGGAAAAATGTCCTCATGACAATAAAGTTAAAGGGATTTACCATCAGGGGGATTATTACCGCCGCATAACTGTCATGAAGTCCAAGGAGCTGTTTTGTAACTACAAATGTAGGAACAAGTCCGCCTCCGAAAAGCATTGTAAAGAAACTGAAGAATGTAAAGAAGTTTCTGTACTTAAAGTCTTTTCTGGACAAACTGTAGGAGTAAAGTGCACAGACCAAAACGCTGGCAACGGTTCCTACGACTGTGATAAAGAAGCTGTTAAAATATGATCTCCAAAGGACATATCCCATTTCGAAAGCATATTTATAAGATTCCAGTGACCAGGAGTTGGGGAAGAAGGAATAACCTTTTTCCGTGATACTCTCTCCCGATGTGAATGAAATTATGATAACCAGAATAAAAGGCACGATACAAAGTGCACAGAACAGGATCATCGCGATATGGATCAATATCTCCGTTGGCACGCTGACTGCATTTATTCTTCTCTTTTTTTCTTTAGCCATGATTTATTTCCTCTTTCTCAAAGTAGATTCCTGAAATTAGAACAATGCACTGTCAGGTTCAACCTTACGCACGATGGTATTGGCGATCATGATACAGATAAATCCTACCAGGTTCTGTACAAAGCCTGCCGCTGTTGTCATACCGTACGACATACTCATCATTCCACGATATACGTAGGTATCGATGGTCTGTGTAACAGGAATGAGGGCGCCGGACTGATTAGGTACTGTGAAGAACAGACCGAAGTCCGAGTTAAAGATCTTACCTACGTTCATTATGAACAGGATTATGATCATTGTCTTTAAGTGAGGAATGGTAACATATTTGATCTGTTGCCATTTGGTGGCTCCGTCGATTTCTGCCGCCTCGTACTGAGATGCGTCGATACCGGTGATGGCTGCCAGATAAAGGATCGTTGAGTATCCTGTCTGTTTCCATACATTACAGAGGATCAGCAAAAACGGCCAGGGCTTACAGTCGTTGTAAAAGTCTGTGACCGCCCATCCCATACTCTTTTGAAGCTCGGGGATAAGTCCTCTTGTAGGATCCAGGAATGCATTTAAAAAGTAACTTGCAACAACCCAGCTCATGAAGTAGGGGAAGAACATCATTGTCTGATAACTCTTTGCCGCGAACTTGCTTGTGATCTCATTCAGCATGATCGCGAATGTAACTGATAAAACAAGTCCCAGCAAAATGAAGATCACATTATATCCGATGGTGTTTCTGACAAATACCCAGGTGTCGGATGTTGTAAACATGAATTTAAAGTTGTCTAATCCGACAAAGGGACTGTGCAGAATATTCTGAACCAATGACTTCTGACCCAATTTATAATTCTGAAAAGCGATGATCAAACCGGGTATTGGTAAATATCTTAACAATAAAAGCCAGATCGCACCGGGCGCAACCATTGATAACAACAGAAGATTCTTTTTTCTTCCGGCTTTTTTTATGCTTGAACGTTTTTGTTTTTTTACTGCTGCATTAGCCATATCCACAAACTCCCAAATAAAAATTCTCTTATCAAATTCTGAATTTATTATAGTGCACAAATTTTCATTCCAAAATTGCCAAGAATGTGAGTTTTTGCATAATGTTGTTCTCTGTACAAAAATAAACAAACCAAAAGAAAGAGTGTCGCAATCGACACTCTTTCCTGATAACTTCTATATAACATTACTTTTCTATGACTTCGCTGATGGACTCTATCAGTTTCTCGGCATCTATGGGTTTTGCCACGTGGCCGTTCATGCCGGCTTCTTTGGCATTCTTTTTGTCCTCGTCAAAGACATTTGCGGTCACTGCCAATATGGGAACCTCTCCTCTTTTTCCGGGGAGAGCCCTTATCTGCTTTGCGGCCTCATAACCGTTTAGGTTCGGCATCTGTATATCCATAAGTATGGCATCAAAATATCCCTCGGAATTTTCCTTAACCAAGTTCACAGCCTGAACTCCGTCCTCCGCATGGCTTGTCAAAACTCCGGCTTCCTCCAGCACATCCTTTACGATTATGGCATTTAATTCGTTGTCCTCTGCCACAAGGACTCTCTTTCCGGCCATTGAAACCTTGTCCTTTTTGACTGTTTCCTGTCCGGCATTTTTGTTTTTCGGGACGCGCTTTCCGGTGGTCCTGAGGGACAATACAAATGTTACCGTTGTTCCCTCGCCCTCCGTGCTCTCTATCTCGATGGTGCCTCCGATCAGTTCTATCAGGTGCTTTGTGATATATAGTCCCAGACCCGTTCCCGATATCTTGTTCTCAGTGACGGTGCGCTGTCTGGTAAACTCCTCAAACACGTGAGGAAGATACTCCTTTGATATTCCAAGCCCCGTATCGCTTATGACCGTCTTGTAGGAATTGCTTCCCTTCTCCTCACCGGGTATCTCACTTATATCCATGGTGATGGAGCCACCCTCTGGGGTATATTTCACGGCATTTCCAAGGACATTTAAATATATCCGCCTGAGTTTTGCCGTATCGCAATAGACTTCGTTGTGAAGCACATCAAAGTTCACATTAAAATCCAGTTTTTTCTCTTTCATGGATTCGTCAAACACAACGGATACGGAATCACAGAATTCGTCCAGGTTGATGACAGTGGAATCGTCATATACTACTTCCCCGCTCACAAGCCTGGATACCTCCAGCACATCATCCATAAGTTCTATGAGATACTTTGTGGAAACCTGAATGTTTTCGATGTACTGATCCGTCTTGTCGTCGTTTTTGTGTTTTTTTAACATATCCGCAAATCCCATAATGGCGCTTATGGGCGTCCTGATATCGTGAGACATGTTGAATAAAAAAGTAGTCTTTGCACGGTTTGCCTGTTCGGCCTCGATCCTCGCTTTTTCGAGTTCTGCCCTTGTTTTGGACAGCATGTGACTGAATTTTAACTGACATAATACCATTAAAATCCATGTGATCCACATATACAAAAACATATGGATCGTTTCTCTGTAAACCCCAAAAACCTCTGATACTGTTTTCCCCTCGCCCATGCGCACCAGAATGTACGCTATGTTCCCCATGGCAAGAATGATCGTAAATCCGGTGATGATAAAGATTTGAATCTTTTTGATCCTGGAATTCATGAAATACCTCCAAAATTTACAAACATACAGTTTAATAATACACTAAAAATCGGACTTGTATAGAAAAAAAGAATAGAAAAAGGACTGTAAATTTGATAATTTACAATCCTTTTTCCTATAATCTCACTTATTTCATAAATTCAGGCTAAGTTTATTCGTTATATACCTTCCAAGGGCCCCACTCTCCCTGGGTCGTAGGATTAGTATTTAAATTCCACCAGCTTGCGCGATACACTACTCCGTTGTAAACGGCAATGTCTCCGCCCACATAAACGGTGTTGGCATCCCATGCGGGATATGTAGGATTTTCGGTGTTTCCGCCCTCTCCGGAGTTTTCATCTCCCGAGCCTGTGTTTCCGTTTTCCCCGCTTCCGGTGCCTGTTCCTTCACCCTGGCCATTTCCGGTTTCACCTGAGCCCGTATTACCCTGGTCATTGTTTCCGCTTCCTTCATTTCCTGAGCCTGTATTTCCGCTTATCTCATCCATAAGGTCGCTCATGGCTCTGCCCCAGGCATAACCGTTTGTGGCATCCCAGTTGATTGACCAGGTCATGACACTCTTTAACTGTGAATATGCATGAGGAACCGTAAAGTTTCCTGAGTTTGTACCGTTTACCAGAGAAAGCACTGCAGTTCTCAAGGTGTCATTTGATACATAACCGCTTCCTGCTGCTCTTGAAATACTGGGTACACCCACGCCGACCTGACTGTCATCAAGTCCTGCCTCTATAATGAGTGTTGTAAGTGAAGTGATAAAATCAGCCGTTCCGGGATTTACCACACCTCCGCCGTAACCGATCATGCTTCCGGAATTATAATACTGAGGATAGCAGATGGTCAAAATGTCCTTGATCTCAAGGGCAAGTCTCAAATATGCCGTGGTTATATCGTTTGAAGAGATCCTGTCAGCCTGCAGATAATATGTTTCAGGCGCCATGGTGATGATAAAGTCATCTCCGAAATGATCATGAACAGTTCTCAAAGCCCCCGCAATATAATCAACACCTGCAACCGCAGAACCCTCAAGGTCGATATCAACTCCTTCAAATCCGTATTCTTCGATGATTCCGATAAGTCCGTTTGCAAATCTCTGTGCGGAAACAGAATCATTTATGGTGATCCTTCCCTCAGCACCGCCCACGGAGATTATAACATGCCGGCCATTTGCCTTAAGATCTCTGATGTCCTGTATAAACTGAGCCTTGCTGTATCCGCCCAGAGCATTTGAGAGGTCTGTGTCAAGGGAAAATGTTACTTCTCCCGGGGTCTGAGTGTTGTCTGTAAATGCCACGCAGATAAGGTCATAATATTCAGGCACATCTGACAGTTTAAGGGCTGTTGAACCGTTTAAGAAATTGTGCCAATAGCCTGTAACGATATGATCGCCCAAAAGTGAACTTCCCGTGTAATTGCTTCCGCCACCTTCGTTTCCTGTTTCGCCCGAATTACCGCTTCCTTCATTTCCGGAACCTGAGCCTGTTCCTTCACCCTGGTCGTTTCCGGTTTCACCTGAGCCTGTGTTACCCTGGTCATTGTTTCCGCTTCCTTCATTTCCGGTGCCTGTTTCGCCACCGTTTCCTGTTTGCTCCCCGGGGATCAGATCACTTCTGAGTGCCCATAGAACAAATGCCGCGGTAGGTGTCCATGCAACATTTGAATTGTGTACATAAGTACATTCGTAAACATTTCCTTCATATACTACCAGGTCGCCGAGTTTGTAAGAGACATTATCCGCACTCCATGCAGGATAATTGCCTGTTGAAGTCTGTCCGCCTTCATTTCCGGTATCATCGTTTCCGGTTTCGGTTGAGCCGTTGTCTCCTGTATTACCGGTGTCGCCTGAGTTTCCGTTGTCTCCTGTGTTTCCGTTATCTCCCGTGTTTCCGTTATCGCCTGATCCACCTGTTTCAGAGCCTGTATTCTGCTCATCCCCCGAGCCTGTATTGCCATCTCCGGATCCGTTTTCAACATTTGCTCCTTCGCCGTAGATCACCTGGCTTCCGAATTCATCAAGAGTCTTTAAAACTCTCTCTGTCATGGATACACCTTCAATATCATTTACATCAGCTGTTCCTGACACATTTAATGTAAATGTGTGGCTTGCGCCCGGCTTTAAGGATTTTGCCGCATATACTCCCGACAGGTCAAGAACGGTAGTATCGCCGTTTACGGAAACCTGTCCGCACTCACTTCCTGCAGTGAGTGTCTTTCCGCTCTTTGTACTTATATATAACTTGGGATTGAGAACGGTTTTTTGGAAAAGCTCCGCATCCTTTAATGCGGTACCGGATTCCTTTGCCTGCTCATTGTTTTTTAATGTAAATGTATATGTTGAGCCTGAAGCTGTAACCGTAAGGGATGTAGCAGGTGTATGTACCACTATCTCATTTGCTGGAAGAGCGGCATTTCCGTAGAGTGACTGCTTCATGGTCCTGGTGATGGAATTAGCGCTGTCAAGAGATGCCATCCATGAGATAAGTCCTCCCAGACCGTTTGCCTTTACATATGCGCCCTTTGCGGCCACGCTTCTCTCGTTGTCACAGGTAAAGAAATATCCTGTATCCGGATTGTAATAGTAGGCAGCCTCTGCCACCTCATCATAATATTCTCTGAGTCCGTACTGCGCTTTTAAGCTGTCGATGGCACCGTATGCAAAGGTTCCGCTGGTGGTGCCGTCCGCACTTTTTACGGAATTGGGCTGTGCAGTGGCGTAAAGCCCGGGATGCGCAGGATCAGGTCCGTCATTTAAAACTCCTGCCCAGCCTCTTGTGTAGGGTGCCACGCCGATAACGATCTTTGAGTAATCGATGGAATTTCCGTAGGTGTTTTTCAGATACTGCACGCAGGTATCCACCGAGAACATTCCGTCTTTTTGAGTTTCGTGATCATAAGCCGGATTGGTATAAAGAGCCGTCTGATGTCCTGTATATGAATTCCATGCACCGTTAAGGTCATAGGTCATCATATTGAGGAAATCCACCACGCCAAGCACATCGTCATAATCGATCTTTGCCATCATGGCAGGAGATGCGCTCATGGCTGCGGAAAGTTCATAATATTTTCCGTTTCTGTTTCCGAGTTCATCAAGTTTTCCTCTGATGGCGCTCAAAAGCAGAGTAAAATTCCGGGTATCGGCTTCGCTTCCATTGCAGCCTTCATCGATGGTAACACCGTTACCTGCAGGGTCGGATGCCCTGACACTGGTGGGATATTCCCAGTCGATATCAACGAAATCATATCCTAAATAATCCACGAATTTTGCTATGTTTTCCGCAAAATGCGCTCTTTTTGCAGGGTCAGCCGCCACAGCCGCAAAGTCGCCGCTTCTGGTCCAGCCTCCCACAGATATTCCGATCTTCATGTTTGGATACTTAGAACGAAGGATACTCATGGCGCCCAATACCCCCGCATAGGGTTCGCCGTAAGTGATTCCCTGTTGTTCAGGCAGAATTGCCAGGAAATCCGCATGTTCATCGCACAGAACCAAGTCCCCGTTGGCATCCATGTCAAGGAATGCGAAATTTAAATGAGTGATCTGACTTCCGTCGATCAAACTTGGGTAAAAATAGTTTTGCCCCGAATAGATGGACCACTCGCCGTAATACATTACATTGCGGTAAGCGGGTGAAGCACTGCCGTTTCCGGCAGCTTCAGCCTTGATGTATCCACCGCCGAATATGCCGGTGAACGCAAACAAAGCAGCCGTGAGTAACCCTAACACACGTCTTTTTTTCATTTTTTTCCTCCTTATACATTAAAAGCAGTTTCCCCAAAGCCCTCTGCCATTAAGTATATAAGGTTTTATTCAAAAAAAATATGAATCACTTTGTCTGTTTTTGAAAAATATTGTTGTTAATAATAAATTGTACGAATTTTGTTTATTATATGTTTAATTTACGCAATATTTGCACTCAGCTTTTCCAAAGACCGGCCTTTTGTATCCAAACATCCGATTTTAAGTCAGATATTTTTTAAGCATTGTTTCCAGATCCTTGCCGATAACGGGTTTACTGAGGTAGTCCGTAAATCCGGCCTCAATATAATGCTCCCTGCTGCCTGCGATGGCATTGGCGGTAAGGGCAATGTATGCGCTGTTTCTGCTTCTGTTCTCTTCCATATTTTTGGCGATGTCCAGGGTTTCTTTTCCACTCATTCCCGTCATCATATCGTCCAGCAGGATCACATCATAATGCTTGTTCTTTAATTTTTCCAGGCACTCGGGACCGCTTGTGGCAGTGTCCACATTGATCCTCGTGCGCTTGAGGAGATTTATGGCAACCACAATATTCATCTTGTTGTCATCCACGACAAGTACATTTGCGTCCGGAGCGGTGAAAACATCCTCCTCCACTCTGTTTTCCGGCTTTGCCTCCTCCATGTATTGTTCCCTGCTTAAGGGTCCGATCTCCGCCCAGTCTTCCACATTTTGCGGGATCTCAACAGAAAACTCGGAGCCTTTTTCATATTCGCTCTCGACCCTTATCTTGCCACCCATCATCTTTACAAGCCTCTCCGTGATGGCAAGTCCCAGGCCCGTACCCTCCACGCCCTTGTTTCTGTCATAATCAAGGCGTTCAAAGTTTCCGAAAAGCTTCTTTTTATCCTCAGCCTTTATACCGATTCCCGTATCCATAACGCTAATCTTTAACAAAACTCTGTCGTGGGCCAGAACATCATATCCGATCTTTAAGGTAACAGTACCCTTTGGCGTATATTTTATGGCATTGTTCAACAGGTTTATGATAATCTGTTTTACTCTGACATCGTCTCCTATCACCAGTTCCGGCAGGGAAGCATCCACGTCCACCACAAAAACCAGGCCTTTTTCCTCCGCCTTCATAAAGAACATGGTGACGATTTCGTCCAAAAGCGGTTTTAATTTGTATACAGAATTCACGATCTCCATCTTGCCTGATTCGATCCTGGAAAAGTCAAGGATTCCGTTGATAATGGCAAGAAGTGTCTCGCTGGCTCTTTTGATATTGATGGAGTAGAATCTCACGTTGGGGTCTTCCGATTCTCTGAGAACCATTTCATTCATGCCCATGATGGCATTTATGGGAGTTCGGATCTCGTGGGACATATTTGCAAGAAATTCCGATTTTGCGCGGTTTGCATCCTCAGCGTCGACTTTCGCCTGCTCTAACGCATTCATGGTAAGCTGCAGTTTTACATAATCCGGCGTCTCCAGCGAAAACAGGATGATCACGAGAGCAATTCCGATGGCCACACCACTTAAGAGCACATTGGGAATGATGAACATCTGGATAAGGACAAATACCAGCATCAAAACAACATAGAAAATTGTTGATATCTTCTGTCTGTTCTCCATTTCTTTTCCGTGGAGCGCAACCATAAATCCGGAATATAAAACATAATAATAAGCCACCGCCGGCGATATCAGGTAAAGGGGTCCGTGAATATATCCCGTCTCCACGAAATCGAAGAGAAATCCAAAGTGCAGATTAATGAGAGCCGCAATAAGATATGCCACGCAGACAAAGGTATTTACCGGTGTCCTCGCCGGCTCGTTATTTTTGGTTGTAAAGGTTTTGATATATTTTGCAAAGAAATACGCAAGAACTACAAGGGATGCGAAATTGGAACCGTTAAGCACCATATTGACAAGCCTTGGAACTTTCTCATAGAAACTTATGCCGACAGCAGAAGCTATATCCGTCGCAATAAATACCAGAGTAAGCAACTCAAGCTGGCGGAATTGGCGGTTTAGCACGTTTTCGGCATTGTATTGAAAAATATGGAATATATATATCATCAGTACAAAGACAAATGATACTATCTCGAAGTCAATATTATAGAGCATTGCCCATCTCCTTTAGCAAATAGTCACGGAGCATTCTTTGTTCCTCTTGCTGCAGTAAACACCATTGTCCGCCTTGCGGTAAATGGTATCAAAAGTTATCCCGGGCTCATAAAAGCTCATGCCAAGGCTTATGGCTATTCCCTCCTTCATGGGTTCCACATGGATATTGTCGATATTGTCAAACAGCCTATCAGCCACATCCTCCGCAGCATGTCTGTCCACAACTCCGGGCAGGTAAAAAGCAAACTCATCTCCTCCAAGGCGCAGGAAAATATCATCTTTTCCGAAGGTTCTCTGCATTGCCTTTGCAATCTCTTTTACGACGATATCCCCGACTCTGTGGCCATAAATGTCATTTACATGTTTGAATCTGTCTATATCAAAAAGTCCAAACACACCTGCCACATCATCTTCTAAAGCCTTGCGGATAAGTTCTTCTCCATATCCTCTGTTTTTAATGCCTGTCATCAGGTCGGTCTGGGACAAATATAATAAGCTGTCCACACGTCTCTTTTCTTCGTCAACACATTCAACGGTAAATATCACCTGTTGGAGTTCTCCGGCTTCGTCTCTCTCAAGCACGATGAATTTGGCCTTGCACCATCCGTGATATTTTCCCTCAAAAATATGGGAGATGCTGGTCCTGTCTATCATCCTCTCGTTGAGAGTTGAAAGATCCACAAAGTCTTGAACATCGCAGATATGTTCGGGGCAGACTGTATTGTTCATTACATTTTTTACTTTCTCGTCCGCGCCTTCGCAACATTCGGCGTATTTGTTGATTATTGTATTGAGTTTGATTCCTTTCAGCACATTGCTTTTCAGGTTAAAAAGTGCAACTGCTATATAGGTTTCAGAGAGTGCGTCCAGCACTTTGTAATAGTCGTTCTTGTTATTGATGTTCATCTTTATCCCCCTCGATATCGACAATCATAAAAAATAATACAAGAAAACCTTTGTCAATTAACCCTTTCGTTTCGTTCGATATGTATACTTGTTTTTATTTTAACACAAAACCGTGATAAATTCTAACTGTTTTTTGTCTTTTTTAACATTATCAGTGAAGGTTTTTCCAATACTTCTATGGAAAAAGTTTCACCTTTAGTTATTTGCATTTGAAGCGGGCCCCGTCTGCAGGGCGCCAGTCGCTCAGACAGTCCTCGCCGCTTCGCGTCTGCGGAACTCGCTTGGTGGCATCCCTACAGACATCCCGCTTACTTTTCACATTTTCAGCGAAGTTATTGTGATCGGAAGGAAAATAAAAAAGGTGAAGGTTTTTCCAATACTTCTATGGAAAAAGTTTCACCTTTAGTTGTTTGCATTTGAAGCGGGCCCCGTCTGCAGGGTGCCAGTCGCTCAGACAGTCCTCGCCGCTTCGCGTCTGCGGAACTCGCTTGGTGGCATCCCCACAGACATCCCGCTTACTTTTCACATTTTCATTCAGGATGGTCAAAGGGCGATGTATTAGTTGGCGGCCATGATCTCTTTTACTTTGTCCTGTCTTTCAAAAAGGACGCATCCGCCGGCGTGATCTTCGTTCAGGACGCCACCGTCCTGAAGAGATGTGAAAAGTTTTGATTTCAACGCTTCTCTTACGGAAGTATCCCTCACATTTATATCAGAATAAGGAGAGAATGGGCAGGGTTCTGCTCCACCGTGGGAATTGATATGGAAAAATCCTCTTCCTGCGGCAAGGCATCCGCCGGAGGTCTTTTCATCTCCGGGAAAGGAAACGTATACCATACCGTCTCGGTTACTTCTGAGAACTGAGAGTCTCTCGTTTAAATATTCTCTTTCTTTGTCCCCGGGTGCCAGATGTGTTGCCTCCTCGGTGACAGGTACAAATTCTACATAGAAGACTACTTTGCAGCCTCTCTCCTCAAGTTTTTCAAGGAAGGCTTCGCTTGTAACTTCCTCAAGGTTTTCTGTGGTGACAGTGACGCTTGCACCAAAGATGACTTTGTGGTCCTGCATAAGTTCCATGGCTTTTACAGCCTTATCATAGACGCCTTCGCCTCTTCTGTTATCAGTCTTTTCCTTTCGTCCCTCGATACTGAGTACGGGAACCAGGTTTCTGTATTTTTCGAATGTCTGTATATATGCCTCGCTTATGAGGGTGCCGTTGGTAAATACGGGGAACAGGATGTCCTGCACATGACCTGCCTCCTCCATTACATCCTTTCTAAGCAAAGGTTCACCGCCAGCAAGGAGAATAAATCCTATACCCAAGTCCTTTGCTTCCGCAAAAATCTTGCCCCATTCCTTGTCAGTGAGCTGGCTTACGGGAGCCTGATCATTACATGCATGATTTGCTCTGGAATAACATCCCGCGCAATGAAGATTACAGCTGCTTGTGATGCTGGCTATCAAAAAGGGAGGAATGTGTTCGCCCCTTGCGTCAGCTTCTGCTCTTTTTTTGCTCGCGATCTTTGATGCTGCGGCATATTTTGCCAGGAAAATACTCTCCTGAGGATTGGAGAGAGTTGCCTTAATGGCGCCCTTTACGATTTTTTCAACGCCACCTGTAAGATAACTGCCTAAATCAAAATTTTCATTCATATTTTTCACCTGTTCCGATTATATTTTGTACAATACTATTGTATGCGACTATTTATATCAAATATATTATTTATTATAGAAAAAGTCAATGAAAAGAAGGGGTGCCTGTGGTTAAATTTTTATAAAATCGTCGTCTTACGGGCTGATAATTGACCGCAATTGCCGGATTTGCTTTTGCGGTCACTGATATTCGATCTATTTTGTGACCGCATTTTGGGAAATCCTAATTTGCGGTCACTTGCCGGGGTTATTTTCCGTGACCGCATTCGGCGAAATCCTAATTTGCGGTCACTTGCCGAGGTTATTTTCCGTGACCGCATTCGACGAAATCCTGATTTGCGGTCACTAAGCCGGGTTATTTTCCGTGACCGCATTCGGCGAAATCCTGATTTGCGGTCACTTGGCCGGGTTATTTTCCGTGACCGCATTTCTAAAATAATGTATTTGCAGTCACATGAGTGCTGTATGGATGGACCGGATTTATAGAAAAGCACTTGGTGAGGCTGTCATCAATCTAGTAGGCTCACTCCTCGATTTCAACTCTGTTTCACACCTCAAGGCAAAGCCTTTCGGTGTTCTACAGTCGCCTAAGTCCTCCTCGCAAGCAAGCTTGCAGGCGGGACATAGGCTCGTTGTTATACAAAAAAGGGGAGCTGAATGCTCCCCTGTAGGTCATGTGAATCAATATTTTTCAATCCGGGACTAGAACTCGAACTCTGAGAGGAGGTTTTTGAGTTCTACGGAAAGGTTCTGGATATCATCGCTGATGGATGTGATCTTCACCACATTATCCTGTACATAAGCGGTGGATGCAGATGTCTGCTGCGAGCTTGCAGCGGCATCGGTGGCCTGGCTGGAGAGGTTGTTTACTGCATTTACAACAACCTTGCAGCTCTGATCCATGTTGTTGCTGAGCTCATCCAGTGATCTAACCTGCTCATTGATCTCATCAACTTTATCAACGATGAGTTTATATTTCTCGCCTGTTGCGGAAACGCTGTCAGCCTGGGTCTTAACAGCTTCTTCCACCTGAACACGCTCATTTGAAGCCTGCTCAACGCATTTGTTGAGTTCTGCCAGCATGCTGTCGATGGCATTTACCGCATTTGCTGACTGTTCTGCAAGACCTCTGATCTCGTCTGCCACGACTGCAAAACCACGGCCTGCCTCACCTGCTCTGGCTGCCTCAATTGAAGCGTTGAGGGAAAGGAGGTTTGTCTGGGAAGCGATCTCTGCAATAAGCTGTGATGCTTCACCGATCTTTGAAGCGCTGACTGTCATGGCATTGATGGAATCAAATATCCTGCCGAATGCCACTTCATTTGCCTCAGTATCTCTCTGAAGCTGTGTAACCACCTTCATACCGTCTGCGGTAGCTGTTCCGATGGCAGCACCTACATTTGCGAGGTTTTCAGCTGTCTCATTACTTGCCACAACAATATCTCCAAGGATCTTTGTCTGCTCGGAAGCTTCTCCTGTCTCTGCAGCCTGCGCCGAGATCTTGTCTGCAATCTCGTTGATAGCTGTGGAGATCTCATTTGTAGTATTCTCCACATCATGGGATGAATTGCTGAGGGTGGTTGATGCTTCGCCGATCCTGTTGGATGCATCATTTATGAGGTTCAATATATTCTTCTGGTTTTCGAAGAGTCGCACGGAGGCATTAGCCATTTTGGCGATCTCATCTTTTCCGTTTATTTCCTTTGGCTCGTATTTCAGATTTTTGTTAGCCAACTGCTCCATATTGTCCTGAGTGGTCTTTACACCTCTCATGATGTTCTCGATTATGAGGATGGTGAGGATAAAGATCACAACTGCAAGGGCTACCATTACTATGTATGCGATGGTGAGCTGAGTCTTCATCTCCCCCTGATATCTCTCCATCTCGTATGAAGCATACATATCGATGATGTCTTTCATGTTATTGATGTATGAACCGGCATTTGCAAAATGCTCCTGGGCAGCCACAGCATCTCCGCTTCTGTCTGCAGGATTATAGGAATCATGGTATCCGAAGATCTCTGTCACGTATTGTTTCTCTACATCTTCATAGGTCCTGTTGTCCGACAGATAACCGTCCTCGTCATCCGCCGGGTTAAGTCCTGTCTTTTTTGCCAGGTCCGCAATGGTAAATCCTCTGTACCACTCAGGGTGACTGCTTACTATATCCGCAGCGATCTGAAGTCTGTCGATAGTCTGATTGTAATTTGCCTCGTATGCTCCAAGCTGATCATCGGTCTTTGACGGATCGGCAAGCATTATGAGGAAGGCCTGCAAGGATTGATAAAAGTCTCTCTCACCGTTTATCAGGTTGGTGCTGGAAGTATAAACCTCATCATAGAGGGTCGTGGTCAGGTCTTTATAAAGACCGCTGATGTAGCTTCCAAACACTATCATCAATCCAAAAATCATCACAAAAACCGGGAGCAAAATAACTGCAAACTTAGCACGTAGAGATAGTTTCTTCATAGGTAACACTCCTTTGTCTTTATATTTTGATGTTTACTAGCCAATATAAATAATTTCATATTATTATCTCACAATTTATATGTAAATACAATAATTTTTTGTTATTTTAAAGGCCACCCGGATCAAATTCCATCACCGCTAAAAACAGTGAAAAGTGCGCCGCTAGGCGCACACAAAACAAAGCCTCCCGAAACAGTACTGTTACGGAAGGCTTTGCCTGATTTGATTTAGTGTGTATTAATTGTTCTTACGTGTGGTTACATCGAATGCAACTGCAAGGATGAAGATAATACCTTTTACAACATACTGCATAAAGGTGTCCACACCCATGAGGTTCATTCCGTTTGTAAGAGACATAATAACCAATGTACCGATGATGGTATTTGTAACTTTACCAACACCACCGCTTACGGCAACACCGCCGATGTAGGATGATGCGATGGCATCCATTTCGAAAGCTGCACCCGCTGTAGGTGTAGCGGACTGAAGTCTTGATGAATAGAGGATACCTGCAAGGGAAGCCAAAACTCCCATTGAGCAGAATGCAAAGAGGATAACGTTCTTTACATTTACACCGGAGAGTTCTGCTGCCTGATCGTTACCGCCGATACCGTAAATGTAACGGCCAAGTCTTGTATTGTTCAGCATGAAATTATATGCCAGCAGGATAACTGCTACAATTACTGCCGACCAGGGAATACCGTGCCATTTTGCAAGGACTGTTACGATCACCATGATGACTATTGAAACCAGTATCAGGGTAGCGATGAAGATGGGAAGTGATACAACTTTGAAATTGTATTTTTCCTTGTTTCTTCTTGCCTTTATCTGGGTATAGATAACAAGGCAAACTGCGATGACTCCGATGAGGATGGTCACAAAATGTACCCCCGGAATGATATTGATATCGGGGATAAATCCGTTGTTAAGTGCATTGAAAGCATCGTTTTTGATAACGATGGTACCGGACTTTGATGTCGCAACACCGAGGAGTCCACGGAAGATGAACATTCCGGCAAGGGTTGTTACGAAAGCGGGAACGCCGACTCTTGTAACCAAGAGACCCTGATAAAGACCTACGCATAATCCGATGATAAGGACGATGGGGATAGTCAGATATACGGGCCATCCATGATTTGTAAGTAATATTGCGGCGATCGCTCCGGAGAAACCTGCCACATAACCTACGGACAGATCGATCTGTCTGAGGATGAGGATGAGCGTCATACCGATCGCAAGGACTGCTACATATGCAGCCTGGTTAAACAGGTTTGAGATATTGCCTGCACTTATGAACTTGCCGCCTGTAACCACCGAGAAGAAGATTACAATGGCTACCAACACGATGTACATCATGTAATCACGGAGATTTTTCTTGGCAAGTGTTCTTAATTCTTTTCCGAGAGAAACCTTCTCTTCTACAGCTGTTTCATTAATCTCAGCCATTTTTCTTTCCTACCTTTCTTTGTTTATTGTCACCAATTATTCAGATTTGATCGCAAGAGCCATTACCTTTTCTTCGCTTGCTTCCTCGCGGGTAAGTTCGCCTGTGATGGTACCCTCGCTCATAACATATAATCTGTCACTCATACCTAAGACTTCGGAAAGTTCCGAGGAGATCATGATGATACTCATGCCTTCCTCCACCAGTCTGTTCATAAGTGTGTAGATCTCGTATTTTGCTCCTACATCGATTCCTCGAGTGGGTTCATCCAAGATCAGGATCTTTGGTGATACAAACATCCACTTTGCCAGCTGAACCTTTTGCTGGTTTCCTCCGGAGAGGTTACCTACCTTCTGTTCGATACTGGGAGTCTTGATATTGATCGATTCCTTGTATTCGTTTGCGATCTTGATCTCTTCGTTCTGATTGATCACAAGCCCTTTTGTAAGTGCCTCAAGATTTGCTATGGTATTGTTGTATTTAACATCCTGGATAAGGACAAGTCCGTTACCCTTTCTGTCCTCACTCACATATGCGATTCCCTCTTTGATGGCACCTTTGGGAGATTTGATGGAAAGAGTCTTTCCGTCAAGTACAAGTTCACCGCCGGTGATCCTGTATCCGGGAGTATTTCCGAAGAGGCTCAGCGCAAGTTCTGTTCTTCCCGCGCCCATAAGTCCCTGGAGCCCGACGATCTCGCCCTTTCTGACATTCATATTGACCTTGTGAAGGATCTCGCGGCCCTTCTTGGGATCATATGCTGTCCAATCCTTTATTTCAAAAATAACATCTCCGATATTCTTGTTTTCACGTTCAGGATAAATATTGCTGATCTCACGGCCCACCATGTGCTTGATGATGTCAGCTTCTCCTACCTTTTCCTTTGTAACATCCATTGAACAGATAGTAGCACCGTCTCGCAATACTGTTATCGTATCAGCGATCTCTATAACCTCTTTGAGTTTGTGAGAGATCATGATACAGGATACGCCCTGTTCTTTTAATTCTCTGATGATCTTTAACAGGTTCTCACTGTCATCCTCATTGAGGGATGCAGTGGGCTCATCCAAAATCAGGAGTTTTACGTCCTTGCTGAGAGCCTTTGCAATTTCTATAAGCTGTTGTTTACCTACACCAAAATTTTTGACCTTGGTCGAAGGGTCTATATCCAGTCTTACCTTTTTAAGGACATCCGAGGAACGGCTGATGGTCTCGTTCCAGTCGATGGATCTGCCCTTTATGATCTCGTGTCCGAAGAAAATGTTCTCGTAAACACTGAGTTCGGGTATCAGAGCAAGCTCCTGGTAAATGATACCGATTCCCTTCGCTTCACTGTCCGCAATTCCCTTGAACTGCTGTACTTCTCCGTTATAAACGATATCTCCTTCATAACTTCCGTATCCGTAAACACCGGAAAGAACTTTCATAAGTGTTGATTTACCGGCTCCGTTCTCTCCTACCAGACAGTGGATTTCTCCCCTTTTGACGCTGAAGTTTACATTGTCAAGTGCCCTTACGCCGGGGAAGGTCTTTGTTATGTTTTTCATTTCCAAAATGAAATCACTCATTTGACCTGTTTCCTTTCATTTTCCGGTTTATCACATAAGCCGCGGTCATCTCACTGTTGTGAAACTCCCGCGGCTCACATTAGTTTTGCTTAATTATTGAGCAGCGTCAATATCAGCCTGTGTATAGTAGCCTGAGTCTACAAGAACTGACTTGTAGTTGTCAGCTGTTACTACTGTGACATCTGTCTGCTTTGAAGGAACATCTACATTACCATTGTTGTATGTGGTATCTGTCTTAGGTGTCTCTCCGTTAAGAACTGACTTAGCCATTGCAACTGAATCTGCTGCAAGTGTGCTTGTGTTCTTGAATACTGTCATGCTCTGCTTTCCGGCCTGGATGTAGTTGATTGAAGCAAGCTCAGCATCCTGTCCTGTGATAACATAGCTTGAAACGTCTGCATCTGCTGCGAAAGCATCAGCGATAGCTCTTGATGTACCATCGTTGGGAGCAAGGATAAGAACATCACCCTTCATAGAAGCATCGTTTGCTGTAAGGTGTGCCTCAGCCTTTGACTTAGCTGTGTTGAAATCCCAGTCTGTTGTAACCTGTCCGAGGATCTTTGACTTCTCATCATATGTGAGTTCGTTCTTGTCCTGAAGAGCTACAGCTTCTGAAGAGTTAGCGATAACGAATGTTCCGTCAGCGATGTAAGGCTGAAGAACTGACCAAGCGCCCTCGAAGAAGAGGAATGCGTTGTTATCTGTTGCAGCACCTGCGTAAAGGTAAAGAGGAATACCTGTTCCTTCAGGCTTGTTGTCGATGAGGTACTGGCCCTGTGCAACACCAACTGCTACTGAGTCGAATGTTACATAGTAGTCAACTGCATCTGTACCTGTGATCAGACGGTCATAGCAGATAACTGTTACGCCTGCATCCTTTGCTGCCTCAACTGCAGCTCCTGCTGCTGAAGCGTCCTGTGCACAGATAACAAGAACCTTGATACCTGATGTGATGAGTGACTCAACGTTTGTCTTCTCTGTTGCTGAAGATCCCTGGCTGAATAATACCTCTGAGGTAAATCCTGCCTCTGTAAGAAGTGTCTCGAACTGTTTCTGGTCCTGTAACCATCTGGGCTCATCCTTTGTAGGAAGGACGATACCAACCTGTGTTCCGCTTCCTGAAGAAGCCTTCTGACCTGTGCTGCCGCATCCTGCAAGTACGCTGACTGCGAGAACGAGGCTCAGTAAAATGCTACCAAACTTTTTCATTTGATTTCCTCCATTTTAGAATAGTTTTTGGTTTGCCACCCCATGTGGCTCCTACAACAACCATATTACTCTCACAGTTTTTCGATAAAAATAGGACATTTACAAATAAACAATGGACAATTTTGTAAAAACCACCCCATTCACTACAAAAAATAGCACATTTTTAACAGGTCAAATTAATGCTGTTAAAAATGTGCTATTTGTAAACTATTTGTAAACATATTGTGAACATCACTGTGTCACATTTAAATATACATCACTTCTCATGTGGAAACCGCTGTCTATGATCATCTCATCTATATTGTCTATGGTCACCGCATAGGGAGTCACATAGATACAGGGAATGTCATATTTTCCGTTGTTTTCGGTAAGAAGCTCCTCCGACAGATCTCCCTTTGCAAGGCGGACCGCATATTTGGCAGCCGTCTCAGCCAGGGTGTCGATGGGTTTGTACACCGTCATGAACTGAGTCTTTTCCACAACTCTCTGGCAGGCGTCCAGATCCGCATCCTGCCCCGCCACCAGAATATCACCCACGATCCTGTTTTCCGACAGGGCGCTTATGACCTGTCCGGCTATGGCATCGTTTCCGCACATTATGGCATCCGCTTCCTTTGCCATATCTATGTGCTCGTTTATATAATCATACGCCAGCTCCTGTTTCCAGCCATCCGTATATGAGATGTCTGTGATGGTCCATTGATTGATGCCCGCCACTTCCTCAAATCCTGCGCTGACAAGAGCCACATTGTTGTCGGTGGTAGGTCCGTTTACCATCATCACCTTTGCGCCTTTTTTTAATTTCTCGGAAAAAGCTTCACCCATGAGTCTCCCCACTTCCGTATTGTCAAAGGAAATATAAAGATCCACATCCGCATTCATGAGCATTCTGTCATAGGCTATCACTTTTATGCCTTTTTTGTGGGCGGCTTCGACTTCTTCGGAAAACATTTCCGAATCACCGGCCACGATGACGATGACATCCACATCCCTGTCTATCAGGTAGCCGATCTGCTTTTTTTGATTTTCAATGCTGCCGCTTGCATTTTGAAAATTGACCTCAGCTCCCAGTTCTCCCGCCTTTGTGACAAAGATATCCCTGTCCTTTTCCCATCTTTCAACCACCAGGGAATCCACGGAAAAACCAATCTTGATGCCGGTATCGTCCTTTTTTTCATCCACAACTTCTCTTCCGGAGGTTCCGCACCCCGTAAGGCACAATATCATAAATAAAAAAGAGAAAAGCTGTAAGGCACCTTTCCTGTATTTATTTGTCCAGCTTAGTTTTTTCATTGCATCTCTCCTTGTATTCCGTAGGAGTATAACCGGTATTTTTCTTAAAGATCCTGCTGAAATAATTCGGATCCTGGTATCCGACACTTGCGCCCACTTCTTTTACCGCAAATTCATCCCCGGAAAGCATCTTTCTGGCTTCCTCTATCCTGAGCGCCGTGAGGTAGTCGATGAAGTTCACGCCTTCCTCCGCCTTAAAGAGTTTGCTGAAATAATAGGGCGTAACATCCACCATTCTGGCCACATCGTCCAGAGAAATATCCTGACGGAAGTTTTCTCTGATATATTCGACAGCCTTTACTATGGGAGATTTAAGGGAATCCTCTTTTAAGAGATTGACCCTTCTTGCGGCATCGCTCATCTTTTGCACAAACCAGTTTTCAAGGTCCGGAAAAGGGCTTTTATATGCAGTCTCAAGATAATCCCTTCTGGAGTCGAAGCGATACATTCCGCCTCCCTTTTGATAGGAATCATACTCGGCCCTCAATATAAAATCGATGACCTTGATACGTATATCGCCTTCATCGTCGCCGTGGCTTGCCATCATCCAGTTCCAGAACTCTCTGGAGCTGTGGCCCGTCTCTGTGACCAGGCCTGCTGCCACATTTGAAAAAATCTCTCTCTCAAGGTCTATGGGATAATCTGTCTCCCATCTGGGGCCCACCTCCAGGTCATCCGCATGGGATACGCTACCCACAGAGATCTTTAAAGCCTGCAAAGCCTCCCTGTAGCTCTCCCCCTGGGTCCTCCAGGATTTTAACCTGCCCACGCCCACTCTCAGCTCTATGTCAAAGGCTTCTCTTAGCTCATGGAGTTTTTTCCTGATATTTTCGATGAGAATACTTCTCTCCGCAAATCGTATCTCGTCACCTCCAAAGGGTACGATGCAGATGATACGGTTGGACATTATGGGGCCCACAATACAGTTTACGGTGCTTTTTATGGATTCTCTGATGATATCATATTTGTCATCAAGTCTCACACCGTTTCCCACTTCGTTTGAGACTCTCTCGTTTTCGATCTCTCCCGCTTCAAGCACCATACAGTAAGCCGACTCCTCCGGTATGGACAAAAGCTCCCTGTATTTGTTAACAGTGACGATGTCGTTTTCTCCGAAAAGAAGGGAATAGATCAGGCCGCTTTCCATAAAAGGCACCACGATCTCCAGTTTTTCCTTGATACGAAGGTCGTTGCTCCTCTTTTCCTTTCGCTTATCGTTTATGGCCATGGCCTTTTTTAATACTGCCTCGATCTTGTCCCTCTCCACAGGCTTTGTGAGATAATCCAGGACTCCCAGGTCTATGGCCTGTTTTGCATAATCAAATTTGTCATAGGCGCTCATTACGATAAAGATGATGGAGGGATTAAAGCTCTGTATCTCCTTCATGGCATCGATACCGTTTATTCCGGGCATCTGTATATCCATGAAGGCTATGTCCGGGCGAAACTCCTGGGCCAGTTCCACCACGCTTCTGCCCGTCTTTGCATAAGCCACTTCACACTCATCTCCAAAGGTATCGCTTATGATGAATTTCAAAGCCTCTATTACAATGCTCTCATCATCAGCCAGCATTATCTTGTACATGAATGATCACCTCCGTTCCCTGGTCTTTTCCTTCACTTACGATCTCTATCACATCTTCTCTGTTATAGAAAAGCTTTAATCTGTTGATGACACTTCTGATGCCCACACCGTTTGACTCCGCGCTGTTTTCATCCGGCACGTAACTGCCGCTTAGAATGGAATCTATAAGCTCAGCAGACATTCCTATGCCGTTGTCCGCAATGCTTATGAGCACCTCGCCGTCCCTCTTATATATAGTAAGATATATGATGCCTTTTCGCTCTGTCTCCCTGACTCCGTGGTTAACGCAGTTTTCCACAATTGGCTGCAGCACCATCTTTGGGATGTACAGGCCGTAAACCGACTCGTCCACATCCTTTATAAGTTCCAGTTCGTCCCCGAACCTTACCTTTAATATCTCAACATAATAATCCACCAGTGACACTTCCTCACCTATGGTAGATCCGCCGTTATCCTTGTTGATATTGTAACGGAAAAATTCCGACACATTCTTTAAAAACTCACCTGTCCTGGGGGCGCTTTCAAGCATGGCAAGCTGCATTCCCGCATTCAGTGTATTAAAAAGGAAGTGTGGGTTTATCTGGGCCTGGAAATATTTAAGTCTGGCCTCCTTGATCTCAGCCTCCATGGTAAGCTCCCTCTCTCTTAAGTCCCTCTCCGTCTCCATGTTTTTCTTTTCCTGAGCCATATAGTCCTTGATGCTGACAAGCATTCCGGAAAAGGCTTTCGAGAGGATGCTGATCTCATCCGTCCAGTTGTTTGCGGGGATATCCACATCAAAGTTTCCGCCGGAGATCTTGCCCGCTCTCTCTGCCAGGTCTGTTATGGGGAAAGTGATTCTCTCCGTAAACAGGATTACAAGCACTATTCCTATCAAAAACGCAAAGCCCAGCACGATGAAGCTGGTGACTTCCAGCACCTTCATTGATGTTCTCAGTTCCGAGTACTCCTCCGTATTCTGTCTGAACTGGAGTTCATTCAAACTGGTTATGGAATCCTTTATATATAAAAACATGGTGCTGGCTTCCTCATAGTTTACGGAATACCTCTCCACATTTCTGCCTCGTTTCCCCTGTATGGTCTCATCGGCAAGCTTTAGATATGCATATATCATATTTTTGATGTCATCTCTGGCAGCCGGTGCCACCGTCCCCTGGATGGTGGTATCCATTCTGTCGAGCACATCCGTGAGATCATAGACCGCTCTGTAATATCCCTCCATAACATCCGTGGATTTTACCTGAAGATATACTGTCATGGAATCCTGCACATTTTCAACCAAAGCCAAAAGCTCGTTGTTTTGCTCGTTACTGTCATAAACCGCGTCCACAGATCCCATCTGTTTATCGATCTCGATAAATATCACAAAATTGGCCACAAAAATGATAGCGGCCGTCAGGATAAAAACCAAGAGCAGCTGCTTTTTGATACTCATCTTGTGTATGAAATTAGAAATCCTTCTCTCCAACTGCTTCATATCCACCTGTCTCTCAAATGTCAGTCGATGATCTCCACAGAAACCGAGATATATTCGCTGACATATCCGGTGTCCAGATATTCTTCCAGTGCATCTATACATCCGACACCCATCTCCGAAGCGTCAACCGAGATGGTGGCCCTGATGACACCACGCTCCACTCCCTGTAAAATGGTATCGGAGTTATAATAACCGACCACTTCCAGGCTTCCCACCTTGTTGTAATCCACAAGAGCCCTGTACATGCTGGTGGTGGTGATCTCATCCATGCACAGCACCACATCGATATCAGCCTCATCGTAGAGAACGATATCTCTCACCGCTTCCTCCACGTTAAAACTGGATGCGGTATCAACTGCGCTGAAGTTAACATCATATTTTACATTTCCGGGGCTGTGGGACGAAAGTTCACTCATAAGAGATGTATAGAAATTGTTTTTGCTGCTGTCCGGCAGAGTCTCCTTTGTGAGGACCAGCACATTACATTCATCCTCATATCCCATCTTGCCGATAACCTTGCCGTATTGAGTTCCCAGCACATAAAAGTTCATTCCGATGTAACACTGTCTCTTACTGGAGGCATCATCCGTCATGTAAGTCACCACGGGTATCTGCTCCGACACTGCTTTGTTAATGAGATTTGTCATCTCCTCCGTATCATCCGGCTCCACGATTATGCCGTCATATTTTGATGCGATGGCCATAGCCATTAGTTCATGGGAGGAATATGAATTGTTCAGGTTTTCACCCACAAGCTCCAGATATGCACCTTTTTGGGCAGCATATTCCTTTGCAACATTGTAGACATCAAGGACAAAAGCATCCTCGCTGTCATTTGCTATAAATGCATATTTTTTATCATATATCACATTTGTGGAAGATTTGCCCGAATGGGCTATTTTGAAATACAAAAATAAGGCTATGCCCGCCAATACCAGCAAAGACACCACCATGATACAGATCCCCACAATAAGTTTAGATTTTCTGACACCCTTCTGTTCCATAGACATACCTTATTTTTTCTGTTATTTGATTATAATATTTCCGCCTGCCTCCTGCAACTGTTAAGATATAAAGAAAAATGAGCAGGCACTCTCGTACCTGCTCGGATCAAACACAAATTAAATACAATAAAAGTCATTTTCCTCGGTCTGCCAGTTTTTCAGATCCTCCAGTGTGATACTGTCTATCACACCGTTTACGGCTTCATCCATTTTCTGCCAAACCTTTACCGTTACATAACCGTTTCCAACTTCAGCTTCATCCTTGTAATCAACTGCGGTAAGATCACCCTCCGTAAGTCTCAGGATCATTCCCACAGTATACTCCTTTGGTTCCCTCGAAAGGAAATACCCTCCGGATGCACCCCTTATACTTTTTACAAAGCCTGCTTTATTGAGAATGGATATTATCTGCTCAAGATATTTCTCCGAGATCTCCTGGCGGCTTGCCACATTTTTCAGGGATACCGGCTCTCCTGTGTTGTAGGTTGCCAGATCCAGCATAAGGCGTAAGGCATATCTGCCCTTGGTCGAAATTTTCATAACACTTCTCCGTTTTTATTAGTTTGCAAAAAGAGGTGTAGAAAGATATCTGTCTCCCGAATCAGGTAAAAGCGCTACGATGGTCTTGCCCTTGTTCTCAGGTCTCTTTGCAAGGATGGCTGCTGCCTTTAATGCCGCACCTGAGGAGATTCCCACGAGAACACCCTCTGAAAGAGCAAATCTTCTGCCCTCCTCGAAAGCATCATCATTCTCGATAGGAATGATCTCATCGTAAACTTCTGTATTCAATGTTTCGGGAACAAATCCTGCACCGATTCCCTGGATCTTGTGAGGTCCGGGCTTTCCTGTGGAAAGAACTGCACTGGTAGCAGGCTCCACAGCTACAATTTTAACATCAGGATTCTTTTCTTTCAAGTACTCGCCGACACCACTTATGGTTCCGCCTGTTCCGACACCTGCCACAAAGATGTCTACCTTGCCGTCTGTCTGCTCCCAGATCTCGGGACCTGTGGTTGCTTTGTGCACTGCGGGATTTGCGGGATTTACAAACTGTCCGAGGATCACTGCGCCTTCGATTTCCTCCTTTAATTCCTCAGCCTTTGCGATGGCTCCCTTCATGCCCTTTGCACCTTCCGTAAGCACCAGCTCTGCTCCGTATGCCTTTAAAAGGTTCCTGCGCTCAACAGACATTGTGTCGGGAAGAGTAAGGATCGCTCTGTATCCCTTTGTGGCTGCCACTGCCGCAAGTCCGATACCTGTATTTCCGGAGGTGGGCTCGATGATGGTGGCTCCGGGTTTAAGAAGCCCTTTCTTTTCTGCATCCTCTATCATGGCAAGGGCAACTCTGTCCTTTACACTTCCTGCGGGATTTAAGTATTCAAGTTTTGCAAGGATAGTTCCCTCTGTAGCCTCAGCTGCCTTTGCATATCTTGAGATCTCCACAAGGGGAGTGTTACCTATAAGTTCCAATGTGCTCTTCTTAATATCGCTCATGTCTTTTTCCTCCGTTTGATCTTTTTATGGGGATTTTATTCCCTCTTTTCCTACTTGTTTAATATGTTTTAAATTATAAACGATTATTTCTCTTTGTCAATACCAATTTTAAAAAGAAGAATAAATAATAGCAAATCGAAAGGCACATGCCCTTTTAGACATGTGCCTGTTAATTACCGTATTTTAATTTTCCGTGCCCTTTATGATCTCGTCCATGGTGCGCCAGCCAAGCTGAGCACATTTGACTCTGGCCGGCATATGGGATATGTTCTGAAGAGCCGCCGCTTCGTCGAGGGATTCTATCTCCTCTTCGGAAGCCTCGTTTTTGATCATTCTCATGAATATATCCGCGACCTTAAGTGCTTCATCCTTTGACTTTCCGATGACAAGGTCCAGCATCATATCCGCCGAGGCCTGGGATATGGCACATCCCTGGCCCACATAGGCTCCGTCGGTTATCATATCATTTTCGACCATAAGCTGTAATGTGATATCGTCTCCGCAGCTGGGATTGACGCCTCTTAATTCAAGAGTCGGATTATCCAGTGCGTGTTTATGTGTGGGATGGAGATTGTGTTCATTTACAATCTCCCTGTACATTTCCTTAAGATCCATAACCCAGTTCCTCTCTTACCTTTGCCAGACTCTTTGCAAATCTGTGAACCTCATCCTCCGTATTGTAAAAATACATGCTGGCTCTGCATGTGGCATTCACATTCATATACTGTAAAAGTGGCTGTGCACAATGATGTCCCGCACGTATACAGATATGATCCGCATCCAGAATAGATGATACATCATGGGGATGGCATCCATCAATATTAAATGTGACGATACCGCAGTGATCCTTTGCCTTTGGCGATCCATAAACGGTCACATGGGGTATGGCACGCATCTCCTCCATCAAAAGTGCTGTGAGATTCTTCTCGGTTTCTGTGATATATTCAAATCCCACGGACTTGATATAGTCGATGGCAGCCGCCAGTCCCACCGCATCAGCGGCATTTACGGTTCCCGCTTCAAATTTGTGAGGGATCTCGGCATATGTGGCATTTTCTCTGGTGACATATTCTATCATCTCTCCTCCTGTGAGGAAGGGAGGCATATCATTTAAGAGCTCATGCTTTCCGTAGAGCACGCCGATTCCCATGGGTCCCATCAGCTTGTGGCCGGAAAATACAAAAAAGTCCGCATCCATTGCCTGAACATTTACCGCCATATGGGGTGCCGACTGGGCTCCGTCCACCACGATGACCGCTCCCACACTGTGGGCAATGTCAGCGATCTTTTTTATGGGCTTTGGAACTCCAAGCACATTTGAGACCTGGGCGATCGCCACGATCCTGGTCTTTGATGTGATCTTGTTATTTAATTCCTCGTCGGAATAGTATCCGTTTTCATCGCATTCAAGCCATACAAGCTTCGCATTTTTTTCCTTTGCCACCATCTGCCAGGGGAGGATGTTACTGTGGTGCTCACTCACTGCCACCACTATCTCGTCGCCCTCGTTCACATTGGCTCTGCCGTAGCTGTATGCAATGAGATTTAAAGACTCTGTGGCGTTTCTGGTAAATACGATCTCGGAGGCTTTTCTGGCGCCGAGAAAATTAGCCACCTTCTCCCTTGCGGCCTCGTAGCTTTCGGTGGCCATAACACTCCACTTATAAAGGCCCCTTAAAGGGTTAGCGTTTTCCGTCTCGTAAAATTTGCTTATCGCCTCCATTACGCAGGCAGGCTTCTGAGCCGTTGCGGCATTGTCAAAGTATATGTAGTCCGGGTCTTTCAATATGGGAAAATCCTGTCTAAAAACATTCATTGCTGTCAAACGCCTCTCTTATAAACAGATTTATCTTTTTAACCGTATCCTCGTCAGGAATGGTATTTGCTATGCTGATAAGGTGTCCTCTGGTGATGAGCATCTCAGCCGCATGCTTGTCTATTCCGCGGCTTCCCATATAAAACAGTACTTCGGGAGAGAGGTTTCCGATGGTGGCGCCGTGTCTTGCATCCACATCCTCTTCCTCGGTAAGGATCACGGGCACGGTCTTGTTGATCACACCCTCATCCAGTAAAAGTACGTCCTCCTGCTCATCTCCCACGGAGTTTTTTGCTCCGCGTCTGAAATCAATGGTTCCTCTGAAGGTCTTGTAAGCTCTGTCCCTTAGTGACCCCTTTACGCAGATCTTTGAATTACAGTTTTCGCCGCGCTCGCAGGCCACATAATTTATATCTATCAAATGCTCTTTGTTAGCCATATATCCCGTATTTACATTAAATACGGAGGACTCTCCCGCCTGGTCGGCGTAGCATCCGGTATAGGTCTTGTCAGCCCCGAGGATCATCTGTGTAAATTCAAAGTCCGCCCTGTCATTTAACACTGCGGCGGTATCATCCATGAGCACAAAGCCCTCTCCGAGCATATTGACCTTGATGAGGTTTAATCTCGCGCCCTCTTCAAGTATCACCTTGGTTTCGATGGCCACATGACCTGAGGCGCCTTTGTCAGACTCCTGGATAAGTAAAAATGTAGAGGTGGAATTCTTCTTTGCATGGATTATCTGCTGTGAAGCAGCTTTTCCGTCCTTTTGAAAGCTCCAGTGAAGGATCACGGGATCAGCTAAGGATTCGTTTTCACCCACAGTCAAAATATCCGTTCTGTGTACCATTTTTTCAATAAGGTCGGTATATTCCCTGCCCATTCCGGTGGCAAATACCTGCTTTTGATAAATGGGTGCCTTTCCCGCAACGCTGGCTTCTCTCCTTATGCCTTTTGAAAAAGAATCCGCAAAAGCCACCGCTTCCTTTGTATTTTTTCTCTCTATGGTGATCTGCTCTGCATTGTCGATGGTAAACTCAAAGGTCTTTTCCACCTCGGGCAGAGTATCAAAATTTATAAACGCTCTGTTTACACCAAGCCTGTTCCATGTGGGAGAAGGCAGGTGATTTACCAAAACGCCGTTACTGTTTTCGCTCATGGCCTATGCTCCCTCCATTTCCAGTTTGATAAGATTGTTCATCTCAGCCGCATATTCAAGAGGAAGTTCCTTGCTGATGGGATTTGCAAAGCCGGATACGATCATGCTCCTGGCCTCCTCCTCGGATATGCCCCTGCTCATGAGATAAAATACGGCATCATCTGAGATTCGTCCGATCTTTGCCTCATGTCCTATATTACAGTCCGCCGTCCTCACATCTATCTCAGGTATGGTGTCGGACCTTGAGATATCATCCAGCATCAGTGATGAACAGTCAACGGATGACTTTGAACCGGTGGCACTTGGCATCACTTCGATGGAACTTCTGAAGGTGTTGATGCCCCCATCCTTTGAAAGTGATTTTGCAGTCACAAGGGATGAAGTATTCTCGCCCAGGTGCACCATTCTGCAGCCGGTGTCAAGGTTCTGACCTTTTCCGGAGAAAGTGATACCCGTATAGTCACACTGTGAATCCCTGCCCTTTAAAATGGTGGTGGGATAGAGATATGACACATGTGAACCAAAGGAACCGGATACCCATTCCATTCTGGCTCCCTCCTCAACAAGAGCTCTCTTGGTATTTAAGTTGTACATATTTTTGGACCAGTTCTCTATTGTGGAATAGCGAAGTCTGGCGTTTTTCTTTACATATAATTCAACGCATCCCGCATGGAGATTTGCCACGTTCCACTTTGGTGCGGAACACCCTTCGATAAAGTGAAGGTCCGCTCCCTCGTCAACGATTATAAGGGTATGCTCAAACTGTCCGGCGCCCTTTGCATTAAGCCTGAAATATGACTGAAGGGGCACTTCCACCGTGACTCCCTTCGGAACATACACGAATGAACCTCCGGACCATACAGCGCCGTGAAGTGCTGCAAATTTGTGATCCGTGGGAGGAACCAGTTTCATGAAATATTCCTTTACCATGTCGGCATATTCCCCTGTCATGGCACTCTCAAGATCGGAATATACTACGCCCTTTGCCGCAACGGATTCCTGAAGATTATGATAAACAAGCTCGGAATCGTATTGAGCGCCCACTCCGGCCAGATAATCATGCTCCGCCTGGGGGATGCCCAGCCTGTCAAAAGCGGATTTTATCTCCTCCGGCACATCGTCCCAAGAAGCCTTCATGTCGGTGTTTGGGCGGACGTAGGTAACGATATTGTCCATATTAAGGCCGTCAATGGGTGAGCCCCACTGAGGCACAGGTATTTTATTATAAAGATCCAGTGATTTTAATCTGAACTCATGCATCCACTCAGGGTCATGCTTTTCTTCGGAGATCTTGTTTACGATCTCCTCCGTAAGACCTGAGTCCAATTTGTAAAATGAAGACTCATCATCCTTGAAGTCATAGATGGAAGTTCTGTCCTGACTGTCAAGATAAGCATTTATATCATCCTTTGACACATCAAGCTCGGGATTGAATTCAACCGGATTATTCTTTGCTGAATTCTCCATTTATTTTGCAGCCTCCTCTATAAATGACTCAAATCCCTTTTCATTTACAGTACCTATGATCTCGGGACCGCCTGTCTTTACCAAATTACCTTTTACGATGACATGGGTATAATCCACATCTAAAGATTCCAAAATATTTGCGTTATGAGTTACGATAAGGAGAGCTCCGCCGAATTTTTTCTGATATTCCTTTATACCCTTTGAAACTGTGCGGACCGCATCAACGTCAAGTCCTGAGTCGGTCTCGTCAAGGATCGCAAACTTGGGACTTAACATAAGCATCTGAAGGATCTCGGCTTTCTTTTTCTCACCGCCCGAAAATCCAACATTCAGATCTCTTTCCGCATATGAAGGATCCATATCAAGAAGCTTCATTATCTCTTCCATATCCTTTTTAAACTGAAAGATCTTTACGGGCTTTCCTGTCTTTTGTCTGATAGCATTTCTGATAAAGCTCTCAAGGGAGATTCCGGGAACCTCCAAAGGATTCTGAAAAGACATGAACATTCCCGCCCTTGCTCTTTTATCGGCTGAAAGTTCCGTGATATCCTCACCGTCAAAAATGATCTTTCCGCCCTCTATTTTGTATGCGGGATTACCCATAAGGGCATTTCCCAAAGTTGATTTTCCGGCACCGTTTGGTCCCATGAGGACATGTGTCTCCCCGGAAGAAATAGTCAGATTAATATTGTGAAGGATGGTTCCGCTCTCTATTCCAACGGACAGATCCTCGACCTTTAACAAATTGTCACCCATTTTAAACCGCCTTTCAAATTATCAATTCACACATTTTGCAGTATCCAAAAGCTGCTCGCTGTCTATATCTTTGCTCTCATCGATCAGTTTCTGAAGAGAAAGTGAATCCACCGCATCCTCGATGGCATTGTTTACCGTCTCCCACACGATCCTGGCAACGCAACGCTCTGCCTGATTGCAGGAGCTCTCATCATCCCCGGAATTTCCGCAGGAAACAACCTCGATATCTCCTTCGCAGGCTCTTAAAACGTCTCCCACCGAAATCTTGTCGGGAGATTTTGCCAGTTTGTATCCTCCTCCGGCTCCACGGACACTTTGGATAAGCCCCGCAGTTCTGAGAAGCCTCACTAACTGCTCCAGATAACTTTCGGATATATTCTGTCTCTGGGAGATACTCTGCACACTCACTGCCTCGCCGTCAATGTCATGCTTTGCAAGGTCCAGCATAGCCCTCAGACCGTATCGCCCCTTGGTTGATATTTTCATAAAAAAGCCTTTCGCAAAAACTAAAAATAAATCCTACCAATTTAGTACAATTAATTCCTGTTAAAACTATCACGAATGCCTTTGCTTGTCAATGAAAGTGGGGAAAGTTTAGAGATTTTTTAGATGAAAATGCGAATCGCCTATGGGACCATAGGCGATTCAAGGGTTATATAGGGTTTTGGGTATAAAGCTTAATTAATGTATAAACTAAGCCTTACGGGTTAATTAATACAGATCTGAAGATCTGCAGCGGTTCTTAACCGCATCTATAAAAGGAGCTTGTAAGTAAATTCTTAAGCTTTGTATTGCTTAATAACTTTGCTTTACTTTTAATACTATATGTTGTTTTGTGAAATTTTGCACAAAGTCTAACAAATCTGTTAGGAAACCTGCGGCGGATTAAACTTCGGATCAAAAAAACCTCCCTGAAGCCTTAAAAATCCGTTTCAGGGAGGTAAGATTTAAGTATTCAGTTTTTATTTCTTTTTTTAGAAAATCGTATTTTAGGTTTTAAAATTTAATATCCTGCCGCGGATTTTGATGTATATTTCGACGAGCTGGAATTTTTCATGTACACATTTGTGGAGTTACTTATCACATAGTCCGGGGACTGGGAACCGTTTCCTCCGTTGTTAAATATGACATGCAGGTTCGAAGCGGGCTTTGATGGCAGGGTTATCTTGTACCATTTGCTTCCGTCTGCTGTGCACTTTGTTCCGGGCCACTTGCCAAGAAGTTCTCCTGGACCCCATACATATGCATAAACCTGACTCCAGTTGCTTGAGTTATAGAAATAAACCGTGGTGGAATTTGAGTTTCCGCTGTTTGATCCGCTGTTTGAAGCTGATGTGTTATACAGCACCACAACTCCGTTCTCAGGGATGGTTCCGTTTATCTTTCCGCCCGAAACAGTGAAAGTATTTGTTCCTGAAATATGATCAACATAGGTTCCGTCTGCAAGATTTGTTGTGATATTGGTGAGTACGTAGTTCCACTGGCTGTTGTTTACAATGGTCATACCCTTGTTACCGCGCTCGATCATGAGGATCCTCTCGGAACCGTTGGGGTTTCTCAAATACTCGCTCTGGCCCACCATGTTGTTTCTAAAGAGGTTGACCTCTCTGACTGTAGCGGATTTATATGCATCACTTCCCACAGCACCGATGGTGTTGTTTCCCCACATATTGGATGTGGATGATCCCTTGGGACGTGAGAAAAACAGTGGTGTTCCGTCTGCTCTTGCAGTGATGATGGCATATCCTAAGAGAACCTGAGACTCTGAAAGTTCGCTCCAGGTTCCGTCATTGATGTAATTGTCGTGGGACTCTACCCAGGTAACCAGGTCATCCGCATTTGCATCTGAAGGGATGCAGTAGTACATAATGTTTGAAACCAGGAAATTCTTGTTCTTTAATGCGGTCCTTATCTGCTCGCCGTAGGAGCTTGCAGTTGTAGCTCCGATGGCCTTCTGATAAGCACCCAGTCTCTCATTTCCGCCCTGAAGGACCTCGCCGTAGTTAAAGATCCTTGAAGCGTTTGAGATCTCTGTTGTAACTCTTCCCCAGAAATTATTATTTACTCCAGAGGGTCTTGAATCATCGGGAAGACCTATGTGCTTTGCGGTGTCATATCTGAAACCGTCGGCGCCGCATGCGATACAGTCATTTAAGTAGCTGATGAAATAATTCTGGAAAGCTGTATTCTCAGTATCCACATCGGGAAGACCGCTTAAAGAATATCTGGTGCACTGAAGACGATTGCTGTAATCAGAGATCCAGGTATCTCCGGTTGAGTGGTAGAGCTTACTCTGACCGCCAACTGCATTTTTCAGATTGCTTGATACATGATCCTTTGCAGATGCCGTGTGATTGGGAACCACGTCAACGATGATCTTGATGCCGTATTTATCGGCCTCATCGCACATTGCTTTAAACTGCGCTCTGGTTCCTAACTGATAATTACCGATGGTCCAGTCGGTGGGCTGATAGTGATAATACCAGCATCCGCTTGGACCGGATAAAGTCATGGCAGAATAGCTTGACTCACATGCGTTTATCGGTGAAGTCTGAACAGCAGAAAATCCTGCTGCCGCAATATTGGCCATGTTGTTTTTGATAGTGTTGAAAGACCAGCAGAAGGCATGAAGGATGGCTCCGTCCGACATGTCCTGGGGCAAATTGGTACTTGTTGCCGCTGAAACGGTTGCAAGGTTGTTTGCGCCTGTAAAGCTTCCCCCGACGGGACTAAGGGCGATGATCGCACCCAAAGCCACCGCTAACAAGCGCTTTGTGAATTTGTTACCCATAAAAAAGACCTCCTTGTATAGTAGTTTATAACCCATAATGAATTATAAAATGAGAGGAAGTCTTTTTTCTTATTCTATATTTACTAAATCATAAACCTATTTTGACAAATTAGATTCCCTAGGGCAAAATCGTGTCATCCTCCGGTTTCGGAAGGTCCTTCGAAAATCTAAATAAGGGAAAACCCAAAGCCGTTACAAAGTGCGTCCACCTGCACTCTCTGTTTGCAGAGAGGGCATTCATCAGGCTTATAGTTTGCGTAATCAGGCAAATCCTTTGTTCCGTACAAAGAGTTTACGGGGATTTCCATGATACGGGTTGCAGCAGAGAAAATAGCGGATATACCCATGACCTCGCCTCCGTAATAACGGATGGACTGGATGGCTTTCTGGATGGTATTTCCGGTTGAAACCGTAGCCAAAAGTAAGAGGACCTTTTTGCCCTTTACCATATGCTTACTGTTTTCTCTGAAAATTATCTGTCCGCCGGAGTCATACTCGGGGGATGCGATATAGATGGTCTGATGAGCATTCATGGAATGAACACCCGCCTTTGTGAGTTTGTTGGCAAGATACGCTCCCACAACCTCCATATTGTCAAGGCAGATAATGGTATCCACGATCTCGGTGATCATATAGTGGCTTGCCAGCTCTTCACCGGTGGCTCTGGCTTCACGCTGTCTGGATTTCATGTCCGTTAAGTCCATGTAATAATTGACATGTGAATGAGGAGTGATGAAGTGACCGGGTACATATCGGAGCACTACATCTTTGTTGGTTGCATAATTGATCTTCTTGTAATCCTGCATATAGACCCCTCCTGTTAAACAGATTTTATATCACTATTATACAAAATTTTCTGTAAATTGGAAGTAAAATCGTACAGAATTATAAATTTTTACCTTTAGAAAGGGCATTTTTATCCAATATTTCATTCATGCTTCCTGTCCTGTATCCCTGAAGATCCAGTGAAACATAGGAAAATCCATAGTTTTTAAACTCCGTGACGATCCTCTCTCTGTTTTCCGGCTCTGCAACCTTTAGGATATCCTGAGGCAACACTTCGATCCGGGCTATATTCCCGTGGATCCTGACTCTCATCTGCTCGAATCCCATGTCTATCAAAAGCAGCTCAGCCTTACCTACCATGTCAAGTTTTTCATGTGAGATCTCCTCCCCATAGGGAAATCTTGATGCCAGGCATGCAAAGGAGGGCTTGTTCCATGTGGGAAGTCCAAGCTCTTTTGAGAGGTCCCTGATCTCTGCCTTTGTAAGTCCCACATGACGGAGCGGACTCTTAACATTCATTTCTTTTATAGCCAATAGCCCCGGACGATAATCACCGTTGTCATCCATGTTTGACCCTTCCGCCAAATTTATAAAACCCCTGACTTTTGCAATCTCCATCATTTTACCAAAGAGTGCTTTTTTGCAGATATAGCACCTGTCCTTTGGATTCTCCTTAAATCCCGGGATCGAAAGTTCGTCATATTCCACCATCACATGGGGAATCCCCTCTTTTTTGCAAAATTCCTTTGCCTCATCCATCTCTCTTTTTGGAAAAGAGGATGCCACAACAGTTATCGCAAGCATTTTCTCACCCAAAACGTCATGGGCAACTTTTGCCATAAAAGTGGAATCCACCCCACCGGAAAAAGCGATGGCGCAGTTTCCGAGCTCTTTAAAATATGCCCTTAGGGCTTCAAGTTTTTCTCTTTCGGTATCGCTTATCATCTGTTGATCAATTCCCTCGCCTCTCTGAGAGTCATGCCATGCTTAAGAGCTACCTCTGCGGCATCATCATATTCCACCTTAGTCTTTTTAGTACCATATCCGGAACTTGTCTTTGTGGTAAGCGTTCCAAATTCCGTCTCGGTTTTATCAAAGCTTCTGCTTAACACATAGCGGTTACACTCTTTTTCTCTGATGCCGATGGTGGTGGTATGCTTAAAAAACGCTTCCAGCACAGACTCTTTACTCTTACTGTCACAGATCACCGTGATAAGTGTCCCCGGACGGTTCTTTTTCATATAAACGGACTCTGTAAACACTTCCCTGGCCCCCGCATCAAAGATCCTATCGCAAGCAAAACCTATCTCCTCGGCAGTCATGTCATCCACATTGGCATTCAGTTCAAAAACAGTATCTGTGTCATCTTTTTTCTCTGATTTACCGGGAGTTTCCTCAGTTATTAGGTCTCCCAGAAAGGCCCTCACACAGTTAGCAGCCTCAAAATCCTTCATACCGCATCCGATTCCCACATTATCCACATTCATCATGGGACGGGGACCAAACTTAGTGACGAAGTGTTTTAAAAGAGCGGCTCCCGTAGGTGTGCAAAGTTCCCCTTTGATATTTCCCTGATATGAAGGGATACCACGTAATAAATATTCCGTTGCAGGTGCGGGAACAGGCATTATGCCATGGGCACATCTGACCTGACCGCTTCCCACATGTACAGGGGAGGCGAAAATATTGTCCGCATCTATCTCATGCATTAACAGACAAACTGCCACCACATCCATTATGGCATCCTTGCTGCCCACCTCGTGGAAGTGCACCTCCTCAACCGGCATTCCGTGGGCATTGCTCTCTGCCTCGGCGATCAATTTATATACAGCCACCGCATCCATCTTTACGCCAAAGGGAAGTGCCATGCCGTATATGATCTTTTCTACGTCCTTTATGGAAGTGTGATGATGGTGATGGTGGGCATGGTCATGATGGTCGTGTTCGTGATTGTGGTCATGATCATGGTCGTGGTTGTGGCTGTGGTCATGGCAGTGATCATGATCGTGGTCATGTTCGTGATCATGACAATGTTCGTGGTCATGGTGATGCTCATGATCCACATCCTCACTGACTTCTTCCTCACCGTTTACAGTCACCTTCATATGAGTTCCTGCGATACCGCATTTTGTGACCTTCTCTTTTTTGATCTCCACGCCTTCAAGTCCCAGATTTTGCAGTCTGTCCAAGACTTCCTTTTGCCTTTCCTCCGGCAAAAGTTCCAATAATGCCGCAGTGAGCATATCACCTGCGGCGCCCATATTACATTCAAGATATAATGTCTTCATTAAGCCCTCTTTTCCCGATGAAAATATCATTTTCGTCTAAATTTGTTTTACCCTGTCTGACTTTTTATTTTATATGATTTATCATGCTGGCCTGATATGCAGCTCCGAAACCGTTGTCGATGTTTACCACACTGACACCGCTGGCACAGGAATTAAGCATGGATAAAAGAGCAGAGAGCCCGTTAAAGCTTGCTCCGTATCCGACGCTTGTGGGAACTGCCAAAACAGGCACATCCACAAGGCCACCCACCACACTTGCAAGAGCACCTTCCATACCGGCAATGGCGATAACAACCTTCGCCTCCATTATCCTGTCAAGGTTTGAGAGGAGTCTGTGGAGTCCTGCCACACCCACATCATATATCCTGTCCACCTCGTTTCCAAAGGCCTCTGCGCATCTTGCCGCTTCCTCGGCAACAGGCATGTCGCTGGTGCCCCCTGTGACTATGGCAATTTTGCCTCGTCCGTTTTTTGCAGGCATCTTTCCGCAGATACCGGTTTTACTCAGCTCATCATAGTCAAGATTTAATCCGACTTCACCCCTTAAAACTTCGGCGGCATCCTTACTCATCTTGGTTATCAGAATGGTTTCCTGGCCCTTTGCCTTTGCGGCTTTTGCTATCTCCAGGATCTGCTCCGGTGTCTTTCCTGCACCGTATATCACTTCCGCGATACCCTGTCTTAGGGCTCTGTGACTGTCAAGTTTTGCAAAACCAAGATCTTCGAAAGGAGCTTCCTTTAGTTTCAGGATCACATCCTCCTCCGTGGCTTCGCCATTTTTATATTTTTTAAGCAGTTCCCGCATTTTTTCCTGGTCCATATTTCCTCCGTCAGGGTTTTTCCGATCACAAAAGATTCAAAGTTTTATATGATCTTGCCCTCATGCAGTTCGATCACCTTATCCGCCGTTTCATAGAGAAGGTTCTCATCGTGGGTTGCAACTATAAGTGTCTTTCCGGCTTTTTTCCAAAGTGACATGAATCCCGTCAGCCACTCAACCGTCTTTTTGTCCAGTCCGTTCATGGGCTCATCCAGCATCAGAATATCCGGATTCATGGAAAGGACCGAGGCAAGAGCCGTCTTTTTCTTTTCTCCGCCGCTTAAGTGATACGGGGGACGGTTCTGTATTTTTTCAAGGTCAAGCATCTTAAGCACATCCTCTGTTCGCCTCCAAACTTCCTCATCGGATAAACCCATCTGTCTTGGTCCGAATTCCACTTCCTCCCTGACACTTCCGCAAAAAAGCTGGGTGTCGGAATTTTGAAACACGTATCCGATCTTTGTGTGGACGGACTTGGCAAACAGTTCATCCCTCATAGCCTTACCGTTTATCTCATTTCCGCCCAGCAGATATCTGCCGCTGTCAGGAAATACCAGACCGTTTAAGAGCCTTAAAAGTGTTGACTTTCCGCTTCCGTTGTCTCCTTTTAAGCCTATGGTCTCACCCTCGTAAACCTTTAATGATATGCCATTCAGCGCAGGTGTGTCCTCATATCTGAAGTACACATCCTCCAATTCTATCTGTAAATGTCTTCCCATTCTGTCGCCCCCTCAAAGGTCTTTTCATAATTTTATCACAGTTTTGACATCATTAAACTGTTTTATCCCACAAATATATACAAAAAAATAAAAATACAAAGGATAAACAGCGGGATAAAATCGGCAAAAACAATCCTTTCCTTTTTTGAATCGTATTTTCCGTCAAAAAGCCTGCAGGTCAGCGCATCCTCCGTCTCCTTTGACATTGTGACGGCCTTCATAAAGACTGTACCGCTTATGCCTGAAAAAGAATTTACTTTGTCCCTGTTTTTTCCGATGCTCTTTAGTTTTAAGGCTGCCAGCATATCAAATGCCACATTTCCCAAAATGAGTATGTAATGAATGGTCATATCCAGCACAAATATCAATATGTTCGGCATTCCAAAAAGCCTTAATGCCGCAGTCATCCTGTTCCATGGCACGATGGATGTATATACGGACAGCATGGATACGGACAAAAAAACCTTGACCGGTATGTATATATAGCTTAAAGACCCATATAAAAAATATGACGGGAGCATTATCACAAATGTAAAAGCCATTACGCTAAGGCTTGTTCCCAGAGCCCTTTTCATGATCTCAAGCTTTGAAAAACTTAAAAAAGCAAGAACCAAAGCCCCAACACATGCTAAATATGTCAGGGAATCCGTAAGTGCCACAAGGATTATGAGCCCCAGTGTCAGGATCAGCCCCATTCCTGCGGCCATAACCGAAATATCAGAATTTCCTCTCATGGAAAAATGCCTGAAAAGACGCAAAAAACCAAGAAGGCTTTTTGTTAGAAAGCCTTCCCGGTCCTTTGACGGTACGTATTCGTTTTTTTGCATCATCCAATCCGGCATAAAACCGGGATATAACTCATTTTTTTTCATTAAAAAACCTGTTTTCTATTAACTGTTACTGCGCTCCACATTATGGATCCTGTTTTTATCCGAAAGTGAAGATATAAGTCTGAAGATTATGATAAGCACTGCCACACCGATCACTGCAGATGCGATATAGGCAATGATATCAGGCACTCCCTCAATGGCATAGTCGGGAATAAGGGCTTCGAGAGAAAATCCGCTCTCCATTCCCTGAGGGACAAAGCCAAGAGCTTCTCCGTCACTTACAACTTCTGCGATCTCATCGCTTCCCCACTCGCCCCAGGCTGTTCCCTCGGCCAAAAGTCCAAGAGGAACAAAGGCTATCAAAACAGCTAAGAGCAGAGGAAGATAGGAAGTAAACTTACCCTTTTTATTTACTCTTTTTTCAGTTTCAACAGTTGCAGCGCCGTGAACCAGATCCGGTGATGTCTTTAATACATATGCAAGTATAGCCACCGTGAATATGATCTCCGCAAGGCCAAATACTGTTAAATGTCCTATCATCATTGAGGGAATGGAAATATTAAGTCCGTAAGGGCAGTACATGGGCTTTCCTACGGCATCCTTAAAGAAATAGGGCTGGATACCAAATTCAACCGCAGCCAAAAAAGCCGCCGCATTTATACCTATGTATGAGCCCACACCTGCGGAAATTATTTTTTTGTCTGACCCGGATCTATCCTTTATGTCAACCTTAAAGAGCTTAAGCAAAAGTCTGTATATGCCATATCCGATGTATGGCATGGCAAAAGCCATGTTAAAAGCATTTGCTCCAAAGGCAAGTATTCCTCCGTCTCCAAAGATAAGTGCCTGCAATAAAAGTGCCATTGATACCGCAATGCAGGCCGCATCCGGTCCAAGAAGGGCTGCCAGAAGGGTTCCTCCCACAGCATGTCCCGTGGTGCCTCCCGGCATGGGAACATTAAACATCATGCCCACAAAGGAAAATGCTGCACCCACTCCTATCATGGATATCTTTTCCTTTGGAAGCTCAGCTTTCACATTTTTTACCGCTCTTGCCCACACCGGAACCATTGCGGCAGTCATTACCGCACAGGTGGCGGGACTTAAATAATTCTCAGGAATATGCATTTTTACTCTCTCCTCATATGTTGTTTTAAAAAAGAAGAAGATATGCCCGCCCTTCAAAGCAGTGCATATCTTCAGGATATACTTAAATACGTATTTTTAATGTTTGAACAATAAAGATCTTTTTAAAAAGCCCTCGGACTTCTGTCCGATGAATGCGCCTTCGGACGCTTCAGCCTTTAATATTATAATGTAATACATACATTAAACTCAAGTTTTTTATTTTTTAGTCTATAAACAAACTCATACATTTATCTGGATTGCCGAAGGGATTACATTAAATTCCACATTCTTTGCCTTTCCGCCGTATTCACCGTCAAGGCTCCATGCAACAAAAGTATCTGATGTGATGGTGGCGCTTTTAATCTGATGGAAGCTGATAAGAGGGCTGTCGAAATTACCGCTTAAAAGCCCCTGAGTGATCTGGGACAGTTCAATGAGATTTTGAGGGGCTTTTATGAGGATCATCTCAAAAAGTCCGTCGTTTAATTCCACGGATCCGTTTGTGTTTAGCGAAAATCCTCCTATGGAAGTGGCATTGTGAATGGCGCCGAATACGTAATTACCCTCCTCCTCGAACACGTCCGTCTTTATCTTCATGGGTATGTTAAAGCGGATGTTTTCGGGAAGTCTGTTGATACCTTCAAGCACATATGCCGCATGTCCCAGAGCATTTTTAAAGTCCTGGCTTGTGGAATAACTCACTGCAGAAAATGCCCCGAATGCAGCCACATAATTAAAATAATTGTCATTAAATCTGCCAATGTCATAATAGAAAGGTTCTCCGGATACCGCCACCTCGGCAGCCCTTTTCACATCCTCTGAGAGACCTATACTCTTCGCAAAATCATTGGTGCTTCCGGACGGAATGTACCCAAGGCTCACACTGGATGAAATGTTTTTCTTCATAATGGCATTGATGGTATGATTTAACGTTCCGTCGCCGCCGGCACAGATGATGCGATCATATTTTTCCCACTCCGCATCATCAAAAGCCTTCATATCAAGGCCTTTGTCCGGAGATATGGGTAAAACTGTCACAATGCATTCCTTCAGGCATATTTTTTCTATGATCTCATATGCGGCGGACCGCATTTTCCCTTTTCCCGCACTTCCGTTTAATATGAGTAATACCTTCTCCATAAAAGTCCCTTCTGTCTTACCTTTTGTTTAATTTATACCCAAGGACTGCGCCTACCACGCCGCCCACGATGTGAGCCATGTTTGAGATATTGTCGACCAAAACGATGCCCTCATAAATCTGCTGGCCAATATAGAGAATGGCGACCAATATAAATGTCAGAGGGATCTCTCCCGCTTTAAATCCCGTAAATGATGCCAGGAGTATAAATGCAAAGACTATGCCGCTTGCCCCGCAAAGAGCGATATTTGGAAATAAAAAGAAGTTGATGAGCGCAGTCACAAGGGCTGTGACAGCCATTATCTCCAATATCATCTCCGAGCCGTATTTTTCTTCAAGCATGGGACCGATCACCAAAAGATAGGATGCGTTTCCTATAAAATGCTGCCATCCGCTGTGTCCAAAGACGTAGGTGAAAAATCTGATGTATGTAAGAGGACTTGCAAGGGATGACCTGTACGTGCTGAACAGCAGTCCCGTTGACCTACCCCCGGTAAGAGTTCCGAGTAATGTCACCACAAAGCATATTCCCACAAAGATAAGTACCACCGGCGAATTAACCGCTATTTTATATTTGTTTTTCAATTCTGATCCTCCCATCTGACTCTCTTTACTATCTCGCCGCCGATAACACCCACCAGCACTCCCGCGGCAATACCCGTAAACCAGAGTACCAGCAGATACCATGCAATGGAGCGGGTCTGAAGCATCAGCATGGCTACTATTATCTGACCGATGTTATGAGCAATACCGCCGGCCACCGAAACGGTGATTATCTTTAGTCCCGTAAATTTCTTTAACAGCACCATGACCAACAGGCTTAAGAACCCTCCGGCAAGTGAAAAGAGGATACTCACGCCGTTTCCGAACATAAAGCCCACCAGGATGATCCTGAAAATATTGATGATAAAGGCGCTTTTAAAATCCATGGCATAAAGCGCAAAGAGCACAACAACATTTGTAAGGCCAAGCTTTATACCCGGTATTGCAAAAAACACGGGGACCTGAGCCTCAATATAGCTCATGATAAGCGCCAGGGCGATCAACAGCCCGTATTTTGTAAATTTCGAAGTTTTCATTTATTTCTCCATGATCTGTGTAAACAAAGGGAAAAACTTTTTCTCAATATACCACAATGTCCGGTCCCTCATCCGTTACCTCTCCACTGCCGATACTGACCACCACTTCATTTGGAAGGCATATGACCGACTGACCTACGGAATCGATCTTTCCCATATTGATACAGAGGCCGTCCCTGCAGTTGGCCTCCTCGATCCAGGCCTTGCCGCCACGTATGATAAGGAGGTTTTGTCCGCCGTCTTTTCCCTCTATCATATACTCCCTGTCTTCATCCAGGTTAAAGCTTATGACATCTTTTCCGGATACACTTACCGTGACACTCTTTCCGGTCTGCTTTGTCAAAAAGACCACTGCGGCTAAAAAGAGTCCCACCAGAATAAATATGCCTATAAAGATAATATCCTTTTTATATGATACCGACCTGTCACCGGTATTTTTTTCTGATTTATTTTCATGATCTCTGTCTGTCTTCATATCAGTTATTTTACCATATTTATATTGTTTTAGTACTATAAAAACAGCACCTGTTCACCTTTTGAGGCAAGCGGGTGCTGATTTTTATAATTTAAAAGTTATGCAAATATCGTCTCGATGATACCGCCAAATCCATAAAAGGCAAGTGAGACAATGAATGCAGAGATGAGAAGAATAGGAATCCCCTTAAAGTATTTGGGAGGAACAGCGATCTCAAGTCTGTCCTTTACTCCGCCAAACATCCACATTGCAAGGAGAAATCCGAGGCCGCATCCGAGAGATGAAAATACTGACTCTCCGAATCCGTATCCTGCGGAAATATTGCTGAGGGTAACACCCAGAACAGCACTGTTACACAGGATAAGGGGCCATACATTTCCAAGCTCAGTATAAAGAGCGGGGAAACATTTTTTTATCACAATTTCAGCAAGGAAAGATATTCCCGCAATTATAAATACAAAGCATACCGTCTGAAGGAAGTTAAGTCCAAGCGGCTCCATCACAAAGGCGTTAAGAGGCCATGTAACAAGGGCTGCAAGCACCATCACAACTGTGACCAAAAGTCCGAAGCTTCCGACTTTTTTTGCCTTTTTTGACGTATCAAACATCCTGTCAAAGCCCATGTATCTTGAAAATACATAATTGTTTACGAGCACTGACGACATCATTATGACCAAAAGACTTTTAAGCATTTACTTCGCCCTCCTTTTGATTTTCAAAGCAGATCTCTTCGACGGGCTTTTTGTTGATGGCAGATAGAAGAGCCATAACAAGGCCCAGTACCAAAAATCCTCCGGGAGTTGCATTTAAAAGTGATATCTTGTAATCTGCAAGGAAAGGGATCTCGATTCCGGCAAAGGTTCCGTTTCCGAAAATCTCTCTGACAAGTGCGATGACAAACAGAGCACAGGTAAATCCTATTCCCGTTCCCAAAGCGCTTAAAACCGAATCCACAACTTTATTATTGCGGGCGAAATCACCGGCCTCACAGAGAAGGACACCGTTTACGGCTATCAATGTAAAATAAATACCGAGCATATCGGAAGCCTTTGGAAGAAATGCTCCCATAAGCATCTGAACAAGGCTCACAAAGCCTGTAATTATCAGGATGTTTGCAACAAATTTTAAATTATCTCCGATCAGATTCTTTAGAGCTGAGATACAAAGGTTTGAGCAAACAAGGACTGCCAAAACCGCAATACCCATATAGAGAGCTGCAAGCACGTTTGTGGTCACGGCAAGTGTGGGGCATGCGCCTAAAACCAGCACCAGCACGGGATTTTCTTTGATGATTCCCTTAAGGAAAATTGCTGTTTTATTCATTATTCTGCCTCCTTTACTGCCTTAAATGCATCAAAAGCAGAGTGAATTGAATCGTTCACCGCATCGGATGTAAATGTTGCTCCGGTCACGATAGCAGTTTCGTCGGAGTAGCTTCCTTCATCCACGCCCTTAAACTGAGAAAGATAAGCTTCTTTGTCATCGAGGCCGTGTTCTGTAAAATACTCGCCGTGAAGGATCAGATCCGTCACTGTTCTGTAATTTACAACCTTGCCCTCTGAGTCGAGAACTACTGCCATCTCCATGAGTTCGTTCATGTATCCGAAGGTCTTGATATTAAATATGTAATATGTATTTTCTTCTGTTGTCACACTAAATCCGCCTGTCACAGAACCGAATGCGGGTACATTTTCAAGTGCTGTCATCTCAGCTGCCTCATCTCCGTAAGCCTTAAGAGCATTACTTAAGTTGGCATCCTTGTTTTCATCTGCAAGGACTTTGAATGCAGCCTTCATTTCATCCACGGGTCCCGCCACTTCATTACCCTCAAGGTCGTAGCATTTTACTGCTCCGAAGGCATTCATCACGCTGACAACGGTTCCTGCATCAGACTCAGAGAGAGCGACAAAACCTGTGTCATTTCCTGTGGCATATGCCTTTGTAAAACCTGCAGCCTCTGTCTCAACAAGCTGGGGAAGGCCGCTTCCGTTACAGCTTCCGGGAAATACAGTGGGTAAAAGTTCTGCCATAAGTGTCTCGGCACTCTTTTGCCCCTCTGATACATCTCCGTTTGCAATCAGCATATTGAAGGTATCAAGAATGGCATTTTTGAAAGCCATTGATGAGTATGTAGCTCCGGCAAACACATCGATATCATTTAATGCGGAATCTGCACCCACATATGAATAAGGATAGTCGCCGAAATCTTTTGTCTCATTATAGGAAGTGATGGCAACACCTTTTATCACACCGTCCGTACCGATTCCCACGGTGATACCCATATCACCTGATGAATACTGGCTGGTGGTCACAAGCTTTGCAACATATCCCTGACCTGAAGTCTCTCTGTAGAGATTTGTCACGGTGGCGGGAGCGTTTGCGGGGAGTTCAACCTCCTCAAAGCCTGTTCCCTCAGGCATTACCTCAACGAAAGCCGCATTTGCGGCAGCTTTTTTGTTTTCTTCGATCTTTGGTGCCGTGAAATAGTTTGTAACCGCCAAAACGCCTGTCACAACAACACAAAGCGCTGTGAGCGTTACCACGCTTTTTACATTGTTTTTCATTTCTTCACACCTCCAAAGGGTTTCTTCATGGTGAGCTTCTCAATGTATGGTGTGAGAATATTCATAAACAGTATTGAGAAGGATACACCTTCGGGGAAACTGCCGTAGAAACGGATAAGGCATGTGATGAGTCCGCAGCCGAGACCGAACACCACCTGACCGAGAGCCGTGGTGGGTGTGGTCACGTAATCCGTTGCCATAAAGATCGCACCGATCAAAAGTCCGCCTGAGAGGACATAGATAAGAGCTGTCTCAAAGCTTCCCGAATAGATAAGAGAAAGTACAAATACCGTAAGTATAAATGTCACAGGTGTATGCCATGTGATCACCTTGCGGCAGATCAGATACAATCCTCCGATCAAAAGAGCAAGAGCACAGGTTTCACCCAGTGCACCGCCGCGAAGTCCCAGGAACATGTCGAGGAGACTTGCATCAACCTCTTCGCCCATGGCAAGTGCCCCAAGGGGTGTTGCTCCCGCAACGGTATCAACTGCCTTGGGAAGAACAGCCTCCGTCATGGAGCCTGTAAAAGCTATGAGCATGAAGATACGTCCTGTGATGGCAGGGTTTGCAAAATTGTATCCAAGGCCTCCGAAGAGATTCTTTACAACGATGATCGCCACAAAGGAACCGATGGCTGCCTGCCAGAGAGGAATGTTTACAGGGAGATTGAGTGCCAGCAAAAGTCCTGTGATTATTGCCGAGAAATCTCCGATGGTCTGCTTTCTCTTTACAATGAGATTAAATAAAGTTTCAGATATAATACTGCAAAGTACGCATGTCGCGATCACTGCAAGGCTCCTTGCTCCAAAGATCACTACGGATGCAACTGCAGCGGGGATAAGTGCTATGACCACGTCAAGCATCAGATTACTTGTGGTGCGCTTAGAAAAAATATGGGGTGACACAGACACTTTTAAATTCTCTTCCATTGTTCTATGCCTCCTTCTTTTCCTGCTCCGCACGCTTTTGCTGATATGTGCGAAGCTCGCTCTTTGCAAGTTTATGACGGGCGATCAGATCTCTCTTTGCAGGGCAGTTAAATGCACAGCATCCGCACTCCATACAGAGATTGATCTTTAATTCTTCCAAAGCCTCACAGTCATTTAAGCTGAGAGCCTTTGCAAATGCCACGGGGTTTAATCCGAGAGGACAGCTGTTTACACATCTGCCGCAGTGGATACAGGGATTTTCCTCGGGTCTTTCTGCTTCCTTTTCAGCAAATGCCAATGTTGCATTGGTATTCTTCATCACGGGCTGATCAAGGTCTTTTACTGCGATTCCCATCATGGGTCCGCCCAGGAGTACTTTCTTCGGCTCTGCCTTAAAGCCGCCTGCAAATTCATAGACATCCCTGAGACTTGTTCCGATGGGAACAATGAGATTCTTTGGACTTGCCACTGCGGAACCGTCAACGGTAAGGCATTTTTCTACCAAAGGCATTCCTGTCCTTATATATTTGGCAATTGATGCCAGTGTAGTCACATTAATTACTATACATCCCACGTCCAGAGGAAGTTTTCCCTCGGGTACCACTTTTCCGGTAAGATTATAAATAAGAACTTTCTCTCCGCCCTGAGGGTAGATACTGGGAAGTTCCTTTACGGAAACGGCACTGTCTCCGGACGTAATTTCCTTCATTTTTGCGATGGCTTCAGGCTTGTTCTTTTCAATACCGAAGATGATCGTCTTTGCACCGAGATATTTTTCCAGAAGTTCGATTCCTTCCTTTATATCATCGGCTCTGTCCAGCATGGTTCTCGTATCACTGGTGATATAAGGCTCGCACTCGGCTCCGTTGATGAGAACTTCCTGTACAAGTGACAAGTCCTTCACACCAAGTTTTACCGCCGTGGGGAAGCCTGCTCCGCCAAGACCCACGATACCGCTGTCTCTTACTGCTGCAACAAAATCTTCAAAACCGTTTATCGAAGGAGCTTTGATACCTTCGAAGGGACGCATCTCCCCATCAGACTCGATGAATACCGCGTCTGCTGATGCTCCGTTTAATGCCACGATCTTGTCGACCTTTGTTACTTTTCCGGATACTGAAGCGTACACGGGACTTGAGACAAATCCTCCGGCCTCGCCGATAAGCTGGCCCACGCCTACAATATCTCCTTCCTGTACAACCGGCTTAGCAGGTGCTCCGATATGCATATTCATCGGAATGACCACCCTTTTGGGAGCCGGCATTCGTTCCGCCTGCATCTTGCAGGTGTTTTTCATGTGGGGAACGACTACACCACTCATCTTGAAAAATGACATAATTACCTCCCAAGCATTTTTCACTTTTCTTTTACACACAAAGTCCGTTATATCATTTTGCGTCCAATCAGTCAACGTACAATTAAATTTTACACTATCTTCGTTTATATTTACATACAACTTTTACTCATAAACCACAAATTTTTACGCTAATTAAATCGATTTTTACATTGTACGTTGACATTTTCACCCTTTTTTCTTATACTTAATCCTGTTTAAAAAACAATAAATTTTCATTATTTAAAGAGGTAAAGTTATGAAGAAAAAATTAATGGCACTTCTTCTTGCTTCATCTATGGTGTTTTCACTCGTAGGATGTGGAGAGAAGGAATATACCCTCGGAATGGGTATTGTAGTTGAGGACGGTTCCTCAGAAGGTACCGCTCAGGTTGACGCAACAGTTGCCACTGTTGTAACAGATGCAAGCGGCAAGATTGTTTCATGCAAACTTGACGTAGCACAGACAAAGATGACTATCGAAGGCGGCCAGGTTCAGGCAGCTAACGAAGTTGACACACGTTCTAAGCAGCAGAAGGGTGCTGACTATAACATGAAGACATACGGCGGCGCTATCGCTGAGTGGAACGAGCAGGCTGATTTCTTTGCTAAATCAGTAGTTGGTATGACAGTTGACGAAGTTGCTAATCTTGCAACATCATTCAACGTATCAGGTCACGAAGTTGCAGCTGATGAAGCTATCCTTGCAGGATGTACAATCGGCGTAAACGTATTCAAAGAAGCAATCGTTAAGGCTATGAATGATGAGTATGCTAAGAGCTTCAAGGCTTCTTCTTTCAATCACGGTCTCGGCGTAAGCACAGAGGTTGATTCTTCTACAGCATCAGCATCTGACGAGGCAGAGGGTGCAGCAAATATGTACTCTAACTTCAGTGCAGTTGTAACAGATGCAGACGGCAAGATCCTCGTTGACCTTATCGATGAGATCCAGCCTAAGATCAGCTTTGATACAACAGGCAACGTAACCGCATTCAACTTCGAAGGTTCAAAGAAAGAGCTCAAGAAGCACTACGGAATGGTTGCTTATGCAAACGCTATCGCAGAGTGGTATCAGCAGGCAGGTACTTTCGAAGATTATATCGTAGGAAAGACATCTGCTGAGGTTACAGGTATCGCTACAGAGCCCAAGGATGAGCACCACAACATCGCTACAAGCGCTGATCCCGATCTTCTTGCAGGTTGTACAATTTCAATCACTCCTCTTCAGGAGATCATTGCAATTGGTATCGCTGATGCAGAGCCTGTTTCAAAGTAATCATTAATCTGATATAATTCAGGGAGGACTGATGTCCTCCCTATTTTTTTGTTAAAGGATGAACAGAATGCTTAAACCGGACACTTTCAATATAAAAACTTTTGGCTGGGAAAAAAACTTTAAAAAGCTCTTACCCCTGACTGTTATTGTTTCTCTACTGTCCCTTACAGGATGCAACGGGAATTTAGGCTTTGAAAAAGCTCCCGAAAAATATTCCGAAGTGTACTTTGACTACTTTGATACCGTGACAAATGTCATCGGATATGAGAAAAGCGAAGAAGATTTCCTTGAAAAAAGTCAATATGTTGAATCTGAACTTCAAAGGCTGGACGGATTGTATGACAATTACAACTCTCTTCCATCGGGCGGAGTAAACCTCTATTACATAAATCAGCATGCAGGAACAGAGCCCGTAGAGGTTGACCCTGATATCATCGCTCTGTTTAAAGAAGGAAAGAGAATTTATGAGAACACAAACGGAAAGACAAATTTTGCCTTTGGCGCCGTGCTCGAGATCTGGCATAATTACAGGGAAGAAGCATTAAACGACCCTTCAAAGACAAGGGTTCCCTCCATGGAAGAACTGACAGAAGCTTCAAAGCACTGCAACATGGACGACGTGGTGATAGATGAAGAAAACTTCACTGTTTTTTACAAAGATCCATTGTTAAAATGCGATGTGGGCGCCATTGCAAAAGGATATGCTTTAGAGCGCATCTCCGAAGGCTTAAGAGAGATGGGCGCCGTAAACTATACCATAAACGCAGGCGGAAACGTCAGAAGCATCGGTCCAAAGCCCGACGGTGGAAGCTGGACTGTGGCTATCCAAAATCCCGATACAGAGGCGGAAATAAATTATGTCGAAGTCCTAAGCATCAACGATATGGCTCTAACCACCAGCGGAAGTTATCAAAGATTCTACACTGTGGACGGAGTCAGATACCATCATATCATTAACCCGGACACACTTTTCCCGGAAAATGAATTCTTGTCCGTATCCATTTTAAACAAGGATGCCGGAATGGGAGATGCCCTGTCCACTGCCCTCTTTAACATGAGTTTAGAGGAGGGAAAGGCTTTGGCAGAAAGCCTTGATGACACGGAAGTGATGTGGATCCTTGCGGATGAGACCAAGGTTTATACCGACGGATTTAAAGATTATATTCAGAAATAAAATAAAGCCCTTTGGGATAAGTCATAGACTCATTCTCCAAAGGGCTTTATTTTATTTCTGTTTATTCTGTGATCTCTCCGAAAAGCGCTGCCTTTGCTGCCATAACCGGACTTGCCAGATAAATCTTTACTTTGCTCGTTCCCATTCGTCCAAGGAAATTGCGGTTGTTTGTGGCAACAACTACCTCATCATCCGTGAGAACTCCGCCTGCTCTTCCACAGCAAAGTCCGCATCCGGGAGTGGTGATGATCGCACCGGCTTTTGAAAGTATCTCCAAAGTTCCGTCGTTTAATGCCTCTTTATAAACCTTTCTGCTGGCAGGAGTAACGATAAACTGCACGTGAGGGGCTTTTTTTCTGCCCTTTAATACAGCTGCCGCAGCCTGCAGGTCTTCAAGCCTTCCGTTTGTGCAAGAGCCCAGGAATACTTCGTCAACCTTTGTACCCTTTAGTTCAGACACGGGATGAATATTGTCAACAAGTGAAGGGCAGGCCATGACAGGCACAAAATCCTCTGCCTTGTATGTAAGCACTTTACTGTAAGAAGCTCCTTCGTCCGGGCATAAATTCTTTATCTTTTCATCATAGGGGATATTGCAATACTCTGCGGTTTTCTCATCAGGGATACATATACCGCATTTTGCGCCGGCTTCCACTGCCATGTTTGTCATGGTCATGCGGGATGCAACGCTCATGTCAGACACGGTGCTTCCGCAAAACTCAAGTGCCTGATAAGTGGCTCCCGATGCGGTGAGGTCCCCGATTATCCTCAGGATCACATCCTTTGATGTGACACCCTCATTAAGCTTTCCTTCGATCTGAACCTTTATGGTCTCGGGAACCTTTATCCAGATCTCACCGGTTCCCAAAATCCCTGCCATCTCCGTATATCCTATACCCGTGGAAAAAGCTCCCACGCAGCCGTAGGTGACGGTATGACTGTCCGTACCAAAGGCGATATCACCGGGTTTTACATAACCTGCCTCAGTCATAAGCTGATGACAGATTCCGTCCGTTCTGTGGACATTTTTGATACCGTATTTTTCCGCAAATGCATCACCTGCATGAAATGCCACCGTATCATCCGCCTGAGTGGATGGCAGGAAGTGATCATAGATAAGGACTATCTTTTCGGGATCATAAACTTTTGTAAAGCCCATCTCCTCGAATTTACCGATACAAAACTTTGCCATGATGTCATCCACCATGCACCAGTCAACGGGAACGGTGATGATATCCCCCGGTTTAACCTCATGACCCACTTTATTTCCGAATATTTTTTCAACCAATGTATGTTTCATAACTTCCCCCTAATCCAGACCGTTTCTCTTTCGCATGGCCTTTACCAGCCCGCCTGCATTCAGGATCTCCATCAGATTCTCCGGAAGGGAGGCAATGGGAAATTCTTTTCCGTTTACCACGATTTTCTCGCCGGGAGTTACAAGTGCCTCATCTCCCTCTTTTACCGCGTCATGAAGATCAGGATTTTCAATGAGTAACAGGCCGTTGTTTATGGCATTTCTAAAGAATATCCTGGCAAAGGACTGTGCTACGATGCAGCTTACACCGAGAGCCTTTACCACTTCAGGAGCCTGCTCCCTGGAGGAACCGCATCCGAAATTTTTGCCCGCAACTATCATATCCCCGGGCTTTATCTGTGCCGCCAGTTCAGGGCGAAGGGGCGAAAATGCATAGGGCTTCATATCCTCCACTGTCTTTAATGCAAGGTATTCCGTGGGAAGAACGATATCTGTATCTATATCATCATCAAGTTTCCAGATTTTTGCTTTGAATGTCTCGCTCATTTGTCTGTCTCCAAATTTATACTCTGTCTGCGGTTGTGATCTTTCCTGCTATGGCAGATGCAGTAACCGTGGCAGCCGACGCCAGATATACGAATGAATCCTTGTGTCCGGCTCTTCCCTTAAAGTTTCTGGTGCCTGTTGAGATCAGAGTCTCACCCTCACCGATAACTCCCTGACATGCGCCCCAGCATACCGAACAGTTGGGGTTCATAATGATGGCACCGGCATCCAGGAATATGTCTAAAAGTCCTTCCTTCATGGCCTGCTCATACACCGCACGGCTTGCGGGAACCACTAAAAATCTGACTCTCTCCGCAACTTTTTTGCCCTTTATGACCTCTGCTCCTACGCGAAGATCCTCTATACGACCATTGTTGCATGAGCCCAGGAATGCTTCGTCGATCTTTACGCCCTCACACTCTTTTGCAGGAACCACATTGTCCACAAAATGCGGCTTTGCCACGATAGGTTCAATCTCATTAAGGTCTATATCGTAAGTTTCCGAATAAACCGCATCCGGGTCTGACTTTACAATAGCCTTTGGCTCTCTCCCGTGTGCCTTCAGATAGTCAAGGGCCACATCATCCACTTCCATGAGAGCAGTCTTCGCACCTGCTTCAACGCAGAGATTACAGATTGAAATCCTGTCAGCCATGGAAAGAGTGGCAAGACCCTCCCCGCAAAACTCCATTGCCTTATAGTTGGCACCGTTTGCACCGATTCTTCCGATTATAGTGAGGATCAGGTCTCTTGCGTACACGCCTTCTCTGAGTTTACCGTGAAGATTGAATTTGAGACTCTCCGGAACCAAAAGCCAGCTTGTTCCCGTTACCATGGCATAGAGATAATCCGTGCATCCCACGCCTGTTCCAAAGGCTCCCAGAGCTCCGTAGGCGCAGGTGTGTGAGTCTGCTCCGAATATCAGCTCTCCGGGGCGCACATGATTTTCCATCATGATCTGATGGCAAACGCCCTCTCCCTCGTAGTAGGTGATACCGTGCTCCGCTGCGAAATCTCTCATCTTTTTGTGAGATGCGGCAGTCTTTGGAGAATCTGAGGGGATATTGTGATCCACGATCCATACAAGCTTCTCCACATCTGCGATGTGGGGATTTTTTAATTTATTATACATATCTATGGTAAGATGGGTTGTACCGTCATTACTCATAAGTCTGTCCAAAGTCACGGTCTCGATATCGCCGGCCTTTGTCTTTTCGATCCCCGCTGCAAGAGCGATGATCTTTTCTGCCATTGTCATACCCATATCTTTATTCCTCCCTGTTAAGCGATGCGATAAGACCGCCCTGATCCAAGATCTCCTGCATCTTTGCGGGCAGCTTTGTACAGGAATACTCTTTACCGTTTGCTCTTATGACGCCGTTTTCAAGGTCCAGTTCCATCTCATCTCCGTCTTTTACTGCTTCATAGAGGTCCTTGCAGACGATGACGGGCATGCCTATATTGATGGAATTTCTGTAGAATATCCTGGCAAAAGACTTTGCTATGACTGCCTTTACGCCAAGAGCCTTCAAAACTCCCGGAGCCTGCTCTCTTGATGAGCCGCAGCCGAAATTCTCATCCGCCACCACAAAATCCCCCGGACGGACATCCTTTGCAAAATCTGAATTCAAAGATTCAAATGTATGAGTTTTCATTTCATCAATGGTGGGAAAGAGCAGATACTGTGAAGCGATTATCTGATCCGTGTCCACATCCTTGTAAAACTTAAATATTTTTCCCATATATATTCCTCCACGAAAACACTATGCCTGTGATCAGGGATATGTGTCTTCCTTAGACTATGCCGCTTTGGACGAAAACTCATCCGGCAAAATAATAAAAAAATGGCACAGCTGATTTTGCACTGTACTTTGTTACAGTCCTAAAATCTACTATACCATCAACCACTCTCTAATTACAAGGGCGTTTTTTATCTTAAATATTGATACTGCTGCCGGCGGAAATGTAATGAAGCCTGTCAATATACCCCTTCAAAAACTCATATTGCTCAACACCCGTGCAGTGGCAGGTATAATATTCTGTGTTGTATTCATTCAGGATCTTTCCGTAATTTGCCAGTTTCTCCCCCGGGGCTTCCTTCATAAAATGGAATCCGCCGATGCACACATCGGGTTCAAACCAGTCCACGATATTGATGATACCTGCATGGGAACATCCGCTTATGAGAATCCGCTTTTCTCCCTCATTTATCAACAGATAATGCTCATGTTCAAATTTTTCGGGCACAAATTTACCGTTTTCATTTACACAGAGCCCCGCGCTGCCCATGTCGATCCGCATTTTACCCTTTTTCCCGAGGATTTCAAAGCCATCGCATATTTTATAGTCTCCGTCTGTAAATACGATCCTGGAAACAAAATCAGCTTTATCCATCCACTGCCTGTCGATGCCGATGTATCTGTCGTCACCGTGATAATGAAGCCCGAAAGCATTTTTGTTCATATAGATGGGCGCGTGATCATTTTCGCGGATAAATTCCATAAGGCCGCCGCTGTGATCGTAATGACCGTGGCTAAGTACACAAAAATCAACCGCTTTAAGATCCACCCCAAGGCGCTTTGCATTCTCCGCAAACAAAGTACTCTGACCGCTGTCGAACAGTACCTTTTTTCCGCATGCTTCGATATAAAGACTCAGTCCGTGCTCCACGGGAATGTCACAGCTAGACGTGTTTTCAACCAGAACTGTTATTTTCATTGTTCATACCCTCCATATTTCACAAATTTATTAATATGATACCATGTGAATACTATACTTACAAAGATATCTTTGGAGGTGGAGTTTTTTCCCGGATCATTAAGAAAAGAAATTCCACCTGCTGAGTAAATAACCCGGCACAACTACGATCACAAAAAATGCCCAACTGATCAGTGTAAACACCTTTACGAATTTTCCGCCGTTTTCAGGGTATTCACGCACATAGATTCTGTAATTGATAACAGAAGCCAATGACCCGATCAGTGATACAAGTCCTGCCGTATCCGCACCGTATATGAGCCCCGCAAAATTTTCCGAAAAAGGATACAGCACAATGGATGCAGGTACGTTTGAAATGATCTGGCTAAGGCCTATCGCCCAAAAATATTCTCTTCCCGCAACGGCTTTTTTAAGGATATCTGCGATCCCCTGATTTGCCGCGATAGAAGAAGAAAATACAAAAAAGCACAGAAATGTAAGGATAAGCACATAATCCACTTTCTTAAAGATTCCTCTGTCTGTTGCAATTATGGTACCCGTCACGATCAAAACTGCTACAGGCCACAGGCTTGTCCTCGTCACGATCACCAAAAGAACCAGGGCAAACAATGCCATATAAATCTTACCTTTTTTAGTCTCTTTAACAGTTTCGCCTGAATTTGTAGTTTCACTTTCTCCGGCTTTTTCCACAACCCTTAGTCCAAGATCTTTTCTGTATAAGACCGTGACGAATATTATGAGTAAGACTGCACTCATAACTGATAAAGGGCTCATATGCAGCATGAATTTCCACACATTTATATCAGCCTGACCATACAAAAACAGATTCTGTGGGCTTCCGAAAGGCGTGAGAAGCGATCCTCTGATGGCCGCTATATTTTCCATTGAGATTACAGGAAGAATGTATTCCTCTCTGCCCCCCTGCCTGAATAGCAAAATGGTTAAAGGCACAAAGATTATCAAGGACACATCGTTTGTCACAAACATGGATGAAAAGAAGACTCCGAATATCAAAAACAGGGATAACACCCTCATCTTTTTGATCTTTGATGCCGCATGCACCACGGGTCCCAGGACGTTTTCCTGTTTAAAGCCTTCAAGTACTGTAAGCATCATTAACAATATTCCCAACGTTCTCCAGTCTATCTTTTCAAGCAGTTCTGCGGAAGGCGGTGTGATAAAGAGGGATATCACAGCTGCTGCCAGAGCTAAAGTGAGCATCAATTCCTTTTTTAATATATTCCAAAATTTTCTCAAAATATTTTCTTTCATTGTCTTTTAATTCTCCTGTATAAATACTTTTCACATTCTAGATGGAAAAATAATAAATGACAATGCATAAAACTCCCAAAAATAAAGAAAATTTACACGAACAAAACGGCCATCTTACGATGACCGCTGTCTGTTAACAATTATCCTTTTGGAAGCGTTTTGTTAAAAACAATATCAATTGCAAAAATCACACAAAAAAAGGAACCAATTTTACTCGATTCCTTCAAGGTCATAGCCCAATTTACTTGCCGATTTTATGTTCCAACGTTCATGCCGACAACTCGAATTTATTGTATAAAATACCTTTTCACCCATTTGTGATGAAGAAATACCATAACTGGAATAGGAATAATCATGCCTATACATAACGGAATCACGGAGTATATGCTGTCTCCTCCAATAAACGCAGAACAAATCCACGAGCCAATAATACAAATGCCATAAATGATCCACATTACGCCATGTTTCTTATTCCATGAATTGACATCTGATAATT
>JAILHH010000006.1 GCA_024695935.1 Acetatifactor sp. | reverse complement strand
TCGCTCCCGCGGGAGCTTGTTGAGAAGCGTCCGGCGTATCTGGAACTGCCGAGAAATATCCGTCAGGTGCTGGACAGTGAAGATTCCCGTGCCATGATCCAAAGCGACAGCTTTCTGGAGCTTGTATGGGATTGTTACGCCCGGGCTGCGTGGCAATTCTTCCAGGTGCCGAAAAAGGGCGGCAAATAATCAGCCAGAATATGCCGGGTTAAAGTGATTTTTTAAAAATTTATAATTGACAATTTAATTTTTCTGGGTTATAAATATTTCAAACCGTTGATGAAGAGTAAGTAAGTTCTTTTAATTCATTCAAAGAGAGTCGCGGATGGTGTGATCGCGATAGTGGATATTGGACCGAATGGACTTCTGAGGGCGAACAGAAAGGCGTTAAAGTTGAGTATGGGAGACGGAGCAGACTCTCCGTAAAAAGGGTCAGCATATGTTGGTATGCGTTGAGTGAATGCGAAAAGCATTAAGCCGGGTGGCACCGCAGGAAGATTATTCATCCTGTCCCAGCAGTTATCTGCAGGGACAGGATTTTTTTTATTCACGGGAAATTCTTTCTTTTTAAAAAATTCTTTTCTACTGCTCAACGTAAATTTTTTAAGATCAGAAAGGAAAAAAGAAAATGAAGAACAAGACAATGAAGAAGATCACGGCAATCCTTATGACAGCTGCTTTAAGCTGCATGCTTCTGGCATGCGGAAGCGAAAAGGCTGACAGCAATGCAAACGGAGAGATAACCTACAAAGTAGGCATCTGCAATTATGTGGATGATGCATCCTTAAATCAGATCGTTGATAATATTCAGGACAGACTTATTCAGATCGGCAATGAAAAAAATGTTGTATTTGATGTAAAATATGACAATTGCAATGCGGATTCAAATGTCCTTAATCAGATAGTTGCAAACTTTATCGCAGATGATGTGGATCTCATGGTAGGTGTTGCGACACCTGTTGCCATGGCAATGCAGGGCGCTACCGAGGAAAACAAGATCCCCGTAGTGTTTGCGGCAGTTTCCGATCCTCTTGCAACAGGCCTTGTGGATTCACTTGAAGTGCCCAGCGGAAATCTCACCGGAACCAGCGATTTCCTTGATACCACAGCTGTTATGAACCTTATCTTTGCAAATGACCCCGAAGCAGACAACATCGCTCTTTTATATGATATGGGACAGGATGCTTCAACCACAGCGATTGCATCGGCAAAGGCATATCTTGATGAGAAAAATGTTTCCTACAAAGAGTACACAGGAACCACCGTTGACGAGGTAATGCTTGCGGCAGATCAGATGGTGGCTGACGGAGTGGATGCTGTATTTACACCTTCAGACAATACTATCATGACCGCAGAGCTTTCAATCTTTGAAACCCTTTCCGAGGCCGGTATCCCCCACTATGCCGGAGCAGACTCCTTTGCATTAAACGGAGCTTTTGTAGGTTATGGTGTTGATTATGCAAATCTCGGTGTTGAGACAGCAAATATGATCGCAGAGATATTGATCGACGGAAAAAATGTGTCAGAGACACCTGTAAAGACCTTTGACAACGGTACAGCTACAGTAAATACAGAAGTAACCGAGTCTCTCGGACTTGATCTTGAAGCAGTAAAGAAAGCTTTCGAGCCTTACTGTTCAAAGGTTGTTGAGATCAAGACGGCAGAGAACTTTGATGACCTTAACGAGTAATTTTTGCAGAACAGATTTATAGATTTGTAATATTGGAGTTTTATTATGAGTACTGTTTTTCCATTGATCCAAACAGCCCTTGAACTTGGGCTTATCAGTTCACTGACGGTTTTGGCATTGTTTTTAAGCTATTCAATGCTGAATGTCTGCGATCTGTCAACAGACGGTTGTTTTACACTCGGTGCTGCAGTCGGAGCTGTAGTAGCCATATCCGGTCATCCTTATCTGTCGATCTTTGCGGCTATGGGAGCCGGAATCCTGTCGGGATTTATAACTGCTTTTCTTCAGACCAAAATGGGGATCGACAGCCTTCTGGCGGGAATCATAGTAAACACAGGTCTGTATTCCATAAACATCGCCATAATGGGAAACAGCTCAATACTTAACATGAACAAAACAGAAACTGTTTTCACGATCATGCAGGAAAAACTGGCATCAACTTTTTTAAAACCCCAGTATAAACTGGCTGTTTCCGTATTCGCTGTAACAGCGGTGGCAATATTTCTGATCCTGTTTTTAAAAACCAGGCTGGGTCTTGCCATCCGTGCAACGGGAAATAATCCCGACATGGTAAAGAACTCATCGATAAACCCGGTATTTACCACCATGGTGGGACTGTGTGTGGCAAATGCTTTTACAGGTCTTTCGGGTTGCCTCCTTGCCCAGAGCCAGAAATCCGTAAATATCGATATCGGCTCCGGAATGGTGACAATCGCACTGGCTTCCCTCCTTATCGGAAGGACTTTTGTGGGAAACAGAAGGATACCTTTGAGAGTTATCGGTGTGATCCTTGGATCTGTGATATTCAGGCTTGTATATACCGTGGCACTCAGATTCAATATGCCCGCTTCCATGCTTAAACTGGTATCCTCAGTGATCGTTATCATCACCATTTCCGCACCTTATTTAAAGGGCAAATGGCCTATGTTTAAAAGGCGTCTCGGCCTGAAAAACAGCAGGGAGGTGTAGGAAGCATGCTACAGATAAACAGTATTTCAAAAACCTTTAATCCCGGAACCGTAAATGAAAAAACGGCTCTGAACAAGCTTTCATTAAATGTGGCTGACGGAGACTTTATATCCATCATTGGCGCAAACGGCGCAGGAAAATCCACGTTGTTTAACGCCATAGGGGGAACATTTTTTACCGATGAGGGATCTATTATCCTGGACGGAGAAGATATAACCCTGCAGCCCGAACATGTCCGAAGCAAAAAAGTAGGCAGACTCTTTCAGAATCCAATGCTTGGAACCGCACCGGATATGAGCATCATGGAGAATTTGGCCCTGGCAGCGGGAAGCGGTGGATGGCTTTCAAGGCTTTCCAAAAAGGATAAGGAATTTTTCAGAGAAAAAGTATCACTTTTAAATATGGGGCTTGAAGACAGGATGAATCACCCCGTAGGACTTTTATCCGGAGGACAAAGACAGGCTCTGACCCTTATGATGGCGACTATCAACCCTCCAAAGCTCTTACTTTTGGATGAGCATACCGCGGCTTTGGATCCCGCAACCAGTGACAAGGTGTTGGAACTGACTGAATCCATAATTGCTGAAAACCATCTCACATGTCTGATGATAACCCACAACATGGAGACTGCACTTAATCTTGGAAACAGAACACTCATGATGAATGACGGTAATATCATCTATGATGTGTCCGGGAATGAGAGAAAAGGACTTCATGTGTCTGATCTTTTGGAAAAATTCAGGGAGAATGCGGGAAAAGATCTGGACAACGACAGGATGCTCCTTGGAAATTAATATTAATGCATTGCTTTGGCCCTTTCCGATTCGGAGAGGGCTTTATTTCGCTCCGTTTTTTCCGGTTCTGTTAAAAAATATATGAATTGTAGTATAATAAAAAAAGTTTTTGGATAAACCTTTTTGGTCAAAGCAGACAGGAGAAAGAATTTAAAATATGAAATATAAACTTATCCGATCAAAGCGGAGAACGATTCAAATATCAATAGATGAAAACTGTGAGCTGATCGTGAGAGCACCCTACAGACTTTCCAAATCCTACATCGATGCTTTCCTGGATTCAAAGAGCGACTGGATAGGGATTCATATGGAGAGGGCAAAGAGAAAACAAAAAGAGGCATTGGAATACGGATATTTTACGGAGGAAGACCTGCAGGAACTCAAAAAAAAGGCAAAGACCGTGATCTCGGGAAAGGTTTCATATTATTCCGAGGTTTTAAAGGTGACTTACGGCAGGATCTCTGTAAGAGCGCAAAAGACCAGATGGGGGAGCTGTTCCGCGGAAGGAAATCTGAATTTCAACTGTCTGCTTATGCTGATGCCTGAGAGAGTGGTGGATTATGTTGTGGTACATGAACTTTGCCACAGAATATATATGAATCATTCAAAACAGTTTTGGCAGAAGGTGGAGAGTGTGATCCCAGATTACAGAGAGTGCAAAAAGGTGCTTAAGGATAAGGGCGAGATATATATCAGAATGCTGCAAAATAATCAAGTTTTTTAAAATTTAGAATTCTTTTATTTGCCACAGTAGTGTGTTAAAGGTTATGATAGTATTATAAGTTTTTTTATGTACATGGGGATAAAGAACTATGGAGCCTAAGGTTAGCATAATCGTTCCTGTTTATAACAGTGAAAAGTATATCGGAAGGTGCATTGAGAGTATAATCGATCAGGAGTTTACGGATTTTGAACTTCTTGTCGCAGATGACGGAAGCACCGACGGTACCGGAAAGATCCTGGACGGATATGCAAAAAAGGATAAGAGGATAAAAGTTTTTCACAGGGAAAATTCCGGGGTGAGCGCATCCAGAAATTTCTGTCTGGACAATGCCGTGGGTGAGTATATTCAGTTCTTAGATGCGGACGACTGGATAACTCCGGATGCCACAAGGCTTTTTGTGTGGGCCGCCACCGAGGGAAAGGCCGATATGGTCATTGCCGATTTTTACAGGGTGATAGGGGACAGACTTGCAGTCAAGGGAGACATCGAAGAAGACGGTGTGATGACGCGGGATGAACTGGCTGCCCAGATGATGGAAAATCCGGCGGATTTTTACTACGGCGTTTTGTGGAACAAGCTTTTTAAAAGGGAGATCATCGAAAAGTACGGACTCAGAATGGACCCGAAGGTTAGCTGGTGTGAGGACTTTTTGTTTAATCTTGAATATATCAGACATGCGGATGTCTTTTATGCACTTCACACACCCATATATTATTATGTAAAGACCAAGGGGTCACTTGTCAGCCAGGGGGCAAGCTTCACCAACACAGTGCGGATGAAGACCATGGTATTTGAGTATTACAACAATTTTTATAAAAAGATCTGGGACGAGGAGGATTACGAAAAAAACAAGCGTCAGCTCTACAGATTCTTTTTTGATATGGCAAAGGACGGCGGAGTTGCGCCTGCAATATTGCCATGGTCAAAGAAACTGGGCTCCGAGAGAAACGAGATTTACGATGAGGCGGTTTCCGAGGAAGGGATCGTTATGGACGCCTACAGGGACAGAAAACTCTTAGAATACTATCTGGAACCGGTTGCCATGAGAAATGATCTGACTTTGGAGGATGTGAAGCTTTTATTATATGTGGGTCGGACCAGGGAAATCCCCAACAGACAGTTCCTGGCGGATTTTGTCGGAATGAGCAAGAGAGAGGTGAACCAGTCTCTGCAAAGACTCTCCATGAAGGGGTATATCCGGGTGGAGGAAGTGAAAAAGACAAAGGACAGAGACAAACATATAAAGATCGAGACGGTCAGGAAGTTTGCCGATGATATTTCAAGAGATCTGGCTGTTGCGGAAAACGATTATGATAATGCGAGATTCCTGGGACTTACCGAGGAAGAAATAGTTTCTTACGCTGCGATCAGCGAAAAGATAAAAGGTAACATACAGAGGATTTTAACGTAAGAAAAGGAGAGTATTAGTGAAGAAAAACGAATTATACTGTGAAGAACGTGCAAATCTGTGCAGAGAGGCCGATACCATCGACCGTACACTCTTTGATGTATACGGTGTACAACGTGGATTAAGGGACAAAAACGGAAACGGAGTTTTGGCCGGTCTCACCAATATTTCCAGAATTGAAGCTTTCAAGGTTGAGGATGGGGTAAAGACGCCCTGTGACGGCAGGCTTTGGTATAGAGGTATCGATGTGATCGACCTTGTAAATGGTTTTAAGGGGAAGAGATTCGGGTTTGAAGAAGTTTCATACCTGCTTTTGTTCGGAAAACTTCCCGACGTCGATGAACTTTTAAAATTCAGGGAGGCCCTGTCGGATGCCTGCGTGCTGCCCAGAAACTTTACCAGGGATGTTATCATGAAAGCACCCTCGGGGGATATCATGAATTCCCTTACAAGAAGCGTGCTGACACTGGCTTCATACGACAAAAACTGCAGTGATACATCAATCGAAAACGTGCTTCGTCAGTGCATCGGCCTGATAAGCCTTTTTCCCATGCTGGCTGTTTACGGATATCACGCATATAATCATTATGAAAACAATGACAGCATGTATATCCACAGGCCTTCCAGAAAGTATTCCACGGCGGAAAACCTGCTGATGATGTTAAGACCCGACAAAAAATTTACGGAACTTGAGGCCAGAGTTTTGGATATAGCCTTAGTCCTTCACATGGAGCACGGCGGCGGTAATAACTCCACTTTCACCACCAGAGTGGTGACTTCATCCGGTTCAGATACATATTCTGTCATTGCGGCGGCTTTGTCATCATTGAAGGGACCCCGCCACGGCGGCGCAAATATCAAAGTCGTGGAGATGATGAAGGATATAGAGAAAAATGTATCGGACTGGACTGACGAGGATGAAGTAAGGAAATACCTGACAAAGATCATGAACAAGGAAGCCTTTGACAAAAAAGGCCTGATATACGGAATGGGTCATGCGGTCTATTCTCTGTCAGATCCCAGAGCTCAGGTCTTTAAGGGGTTTGTGGAAAAACTCGCCACCGATAAGGGCAGGGAAAAGGACTTTGCACTTTATTCCATGATCGAGCGCATTGCGCCGGAAGTTATCGCTTCAAAATCGCATATTTATAAAGGTGTAAGCGCAAATGTAGACTTTTACAGCGGTTTCGTGTACAGTATGCTTGAGATCCCTCTGGAGCTCTACACGCCCATCTTTGCGATTGCCAGGATCGTAGGCTGGAGTGCCCACAGGATCGAAGAGTTAAACAACATGGACAAGATCATAAGACCTGCATATAAGGCTGTATTTACCGAAGACAGACCTTATGTGGAAATCGAGGACAGATAAAAAGCATAGGCTTTTGAGGGTGAGATTATGATAGGAAACATAGTTGATTACATCAAAGAGTATGGGGGAGAGACTTTTTCGGAGAGACCTTTGTGTGAAGTTGACGCATTGGTTTTGTCACAGTTTGCATATCTGAAATTCGAAGGGCTTATTCCCGGACCGGAGGTCAATGAACCCTCCGTATCGGTGGAAAACCTGACGAATAGCCCTGACTTTGACATGCTTTTTTCGGATGTGAGATACGAAAAGCCAAACCGTGAACTGTACAACGCCATGGTTTCAAGCAAAAGATTTTCGGACATGCTCATAAACTGCCATATCAATATCGTGGAAAAGGAGAGGGAGACGCAGTTTTCAGCCACAACCTTTATCTTAAATGATGGCAGGATATTTATAGCCTTCAGGGGCACGGACGAGAATATAATCGGCTGGAAAGAGGATCTCAACATGACATTCATGGATCCCATTCCCGGTCAGAGCCTTGCTGCGCAGTATATAAATACCGTCGCCGGCAAGTTTAAGGGAGATTTCTACGTGGGCGGTCATTCAAAGGGCGGAAATCTGTCGGTTTATGCTTCCATGACCTGTTCCAAAACAATACAGGATCGCATCATTCATGTGTACAGCATGGACGGTCCGGGATTCAGACCGGAATTACTTGTAAAATACGGATATGATGCCATAAAGGACAGAACGACCAAGATTTTGCCCCATTCATCCCTTGTGGGAATGCTCTTTGAAAACAAGATGATTTTTAAAGTTGTGGAGAGCAATTCTTTTGGTCTTAAGCAGCATGATCCTTATACATGGCTTGTGAGAGACTTGAAATTTATCGAAGTGGAGGGTCTGTACAGATCAAGAAGCAGGTCCGATGACAATATCAATGAATGGATCTGTTCCTTAAATGCCGATGAGAGAAAAGCTTTTATCGACACGCTGTTCGATGTGATCGATGGGTCTGAGGTTGACAATACCATTGATCTTGGCAGGGAGTGGAAAAATTCTACTCTGAAAATGGCAAAGAAAATGAAGGATCTTGATCCCATCACGAGAGAGATGATGACAAAGATCATCAAAATGCTGTTTGAGATCGCTTCCGAGAAATTAAGGCGCCAGATGAAGGCCGATATCGAAGAGGCAAAGACGTTTTTGGAGAATGTAAAAATAACCGGCAAAGGTTAATTTTGCAATATATTTAGAAATACGAGGTATTACATGAGAATTTTTGAATTTGGAAAAGCAATCTGTTATTCAGGCTACAGAGAAGGACAGCGCCCGGGAGGCGTGATCCCGTCTGAGGAGGAGATCAGAGAGGATATTCATATCCTTTATAATGAGGGATATAAGTATCTGAGAATGTATGATCCGAATCTCCACGCAGAGAGAGTACTCAAGGTGATCACTGAGGATAAGCTTCCCATGAAGTGTATCATCGGCGTAGACAATAAGCCTGAAGTAAATAATAAGAACTGCCCATGGGTTGACGAAAATTTTACTGAGGAAGAGCTGCAGGCGCACAGGGACAGAAATGATTCCGAGGTTGAGGAACTGATCAAACTGGTAAAACGTTATAAGGATGCTGTCATTGCAGTTTCAATCGGAAATGAGAATACACCGGACTGGACGGCAAATCTGGTACCTGTTGAGAGACTTATAGCACATGCTGACAGACTGAAGGGAACTCTGGATATCCCTGTTACTTTCTGCGAAGGCTTCGGAGAGTGGGAGAGACTGCATGACCTAGCTGAGCACCTGGATTTTATCTCACTTCACAGCTATCCCTGGCATTTAAATCTGCCTGCACTTGGAGCTGTTGATGTGAACAAGGAGCATTTCCATACAGCAAAGGAGTGGTTCCCTGATAAGGAGATTATTTTCACCGAGATGGGATGGCCCTCTAGATCCGATGAGACAAAAGAGCCTAAGCAGGCGACAGTGGCAAATCAGAAAATGTATATAACTGAACTTAATCAGTGGCTGGAAGAAGAGCAGGTTGTTGCATTTTTGTTTGAAGCTTTTGATGAACCCTGGAAGGGAGATAACCAGGACAGACCCGAGAGAAACTGGGGACTTTTTGATGTCAACAGACAGAAAAAATGGTAAGAAGTTAACGTATTAAAGTATTGTTTCTATTGTAGAAATTTTTTGTACAAATTTTTTTGAAAAAGAGGTTGACTTCTTATTGCCTCGGTGTTATTATAATCAAGTCGCGAGCGACAAGGTATAAAAAGTAAGCGACTTACGCGGAAGTGTCGGAACTGGCAGACGAGCAAGACTAAGGATCTTGTGGCTATTGCAGTCGTGTGGGTTCAAGTCCCATCTTCCGCATTCTTAAAAGAAAAGCCTCAAGCTTTATAGCTTGGGGCTTTTTCTTTTAACGAAGCGGAAGCGTTCATTGAACCCAGTGGGTTCAATCTCCGCTCCGCTCCGGTCGGCGCAAAACCGAGGTCCACTGGACCTCGTGCGCCCCATCTTCCGCAGGGTCTTCCCCATCCATAGAATCTAGAATCGCCCTTACATTGTCTACATAATCCTTCTGCGAGAAGCTGTAATCTATCGGTTGGACAAGAATAGATTTACATATATAAATTAGGGTTTGTTGAGGTGATTGTTGCATTCTCTGATTGAGCCAAACCTCAAATGCAACACAGATGAATCAATCGTGGAAAATTGTTGCATTCTCTGATTGAGCACCGCCCCAAAATGCAACACAGATGAATCAATCGTGGGAAATTGTTGCATTCTCTGATTGAGCACCGCCCCAAAATGCAACACAGATAAATTAATCGGGAAAAAATGTTGCATTCTTTGGTTGAGCACCCCCCAAAAATGCAACACAGATAAATCAATCGGGAAAAAATGTTGCATTCTTTGGCTGAGCACCACCAAAAAATGCAACACAGATAAAGCAACCAAAGAAAAATGTTGCATTTGAAGAACTTGGTGGCTTTGAGAATATTTGGGGAAAAAGAGTCTTACAAATTACGGTTTGTTGTTTTAAGTAATCTTTGAAATAATTCTTGGGGTTCTCTAATGGGTTCCCTCATAGGGGGATGGCGCCAGAATCTCCTTTCTTATTGGATTTTTGGAATTTTTTAAAATTCAAGTCCCATTTTCGGGCCCATTATATCTATATATCTTTGCACCGATAGCTCATAAATAAATTTTCTGGTGCAATAATCCTAAAAGTATGATACAATAATTTCGAACATCAGTTCTGAAAGGTGGACTCGAATATACCTTCACTTAAAGGAAAAGAATATAAAAGATTTGAAGATATCAAACATATTCGCTATGATGGCAGTGAATACCGGAGCGCCAGAGAGCTTGCTTTGGTATTAGACTATGTCAAATGGGAGAATTTTCAGAAGACTATTTCACGGGCAATGATTGCCTGCGAAAACAGTGGACACAGTGTTTCTGACGATTTTCCTGAGGTCAGGAAAATCGTAGAAGCAGGTGCAACTTCCAAGCCGAGAAAAGATTATGAACTCTCCAGATATGCCTGCTATCTTATTGTACAAAATGGTGATCCCCGCAAGGAAGTGATTGCCTTGGGGCAGACTTATTTTGCAATCCAGACATACAGGCAAGAACTGGCAGATCACTTTAATCAATTGGACGAGGACCGCAGACGTCTGGTTGTACGTGGAGATATAAGGCAACGCAAACGCATTATGCTGTTGGCCGCGTAGTTAGGAAAGCGATAGAAAAGATTGGCGGTACCATGCCTGAAGATCTTCCTACTCCGGGAAAAAGCATCCAGCAGATTGAAAAGGAACAGATGGAACGCCTTCAGAAAAAGGCTAAAGCCGGAAAACCGATGCTAGACGAGTGAGGTACGAAAATGAAATACATATTCAGTAGTGGCTATGATTAAAGCATTTTAAGTTGACGGTAAGTTGATTGCCATTAAAAATAATAAAAATCAAAGGAAATAGACATGAATGAGATAGTGTTAGGTGAAAGAACAGAAGAAACTGTCAGAATCTATTTTGAAAATGCTAAGCAACCGGTAATAAAGGCGATGCAGCTTCAGAAAGCACAGACTGTAGAGGATGGTCGGGAATCCTGTTACTATCAGAGGGCTCTGTAATGAACCTTAGATTTGAAGAACTGGATCATAACAATCTTGATAGAGCGCGTATTATAGACAGATCGGATGTTTCGGAAGATTTTGTGGATACTGTTGTTACGCTTATGGAGCTTACTGATTACGGCGCGGAACATAAGTGCATTGGACACACCTTTCTTATAAGTGTCGATGATAGACCAATTAGCATTATTCTTCTTGGAGAAGCTATTCCATGGGAAACTGATCCGCCACAGGTTAAGGAAACACCATTTTACCGTCTGATGGGCTTTGTCATAGATAAAGCATATCGGGGGCAGGGTCTTGGCAAAATAATACTCGACGAAACGATAAGACGCGTTTATTCCGAATATGGAGCTCGCCCCATTGTTTTAGGATGCCACAAAGACAACTTAAAGGCGGCTGCTTTTTATGAAAGATTTGGATTTACTAAAACAGACTATATGGAAGGCAAGGACATCTATTACATAAAAGCTGAGACTCGGATGTAATAAAAAGTTAGGAGTTTTTGAAATTGGAAATAACAAGGATTAATTCATACGATGACAAACGTTTTTCTCAAATCGTACTTAATCAGCACGGGGCATACCTCGTTGATGATGAACCCTATGAGATAGAGATTGTTTCAAAAGATACAGCAATTGTCAGAGGCAATAACCCTTCAGCATATGAAGAACTCATAGAAGAATTCAGGTATCATGCTCCGCAGATATGCAAGTTTTTAGATGATGCAGGTGCTGTGATAAAAGATTATCCGGTTGCGGCGGAGACGTGGATTGAACTATCAAATATACAACCATCTCAATTCTATGTGGATGAGGATAAACTGGAAGCGATAAAAAGTTTTATTAACACAGAGGAAGATATAGTTGTTCAGGTTATTCCTTGGGATGATAGGTTTATTTCCCTAGATGGACATACTCGCTTGTTTCTGGCTTACGTGCTTGGCTTTAAACAAGTAAAGGCTGTTGTAGTCGAGCAAGAGGAATGGGTTTGGCAGTTTGTAATCGAAGCTCAAAAAAGAGGGATTATTACACCTAAAGATATGACCTTGCTTTCCCATGAAGACTATGAAGTGAAGTGGAATCAGTTTTGCGATACCATATTTGCGGATAATCAAGAGAATGAATGACAATAAGCGGTTATTCTTCAGAATTAGTTTTTTTCAAGGGGTTCCCTAGGGGGCCTTTTCGGGAGACGGTGCCAGAACCTCCTTTCTTACTGGGGTTTTGAGATACGGTTAGAATTCAAGTCCCATCTTCCGCATTAGGTTTGGAGGCTCAGAAAGCTTGATTTTTCAAGGCTTTTGGGCTTTCTTTTTTCGGAAAATGGATCAGCTCGATGAAAAGTCGGTGCTTTTCTTTTGTGCGGAAGGGTACTTTCACTCAGCAGCTTCGCTACGTAGGCTTCCCCACCGGTGAGATTTTCTCTTTCCTATGCTTTTACATGGGTGAATCTGAGTTTATTTCGTATATTGGAAAAAAACGTTCTGCTCAGCCTCTCTAGCCATTGATTTTTACATGGGTGAATCTCAGATTATTCTATATA
>JAILHH010000021.1 GCA_024695935.1 Acetatifactor sp. | reverse complement strand
TTGTTTCTTAGATCTGAAACAGGTCTAATCTGTACCATAACGCCACCTCTCATAATATTATCATAATTTTATCAGTATTATGATTATATCAAGAGGGCCACTGGATTTCAACTTTTATTGAGGTGTCAAAACTTAAAAGTTGTAACAATAGCACATTTATGCGGGTTTGAGCGGTGTCATTACATATGGTCATAATTAATACGATAACAGGGGGTTGAAGTATAAATTACACTTTGTAAAATGGTACATATCGGGCGCCCGATGGAAAAATAAAGGAGGTTCAGCAAATGAACGACATTAAGATAATTTCCATCGGAAAGATAGAAAACAAAGAAGGTAACGTAAGGATAGTTCTTGATCCTGGATATTCCGAAGGATTAAAGGGACTGGAAGGATACAGTCATGTGCAGATACTTTGGTGGGCTGATGGCTGCGACAATAAGGATGACAGAGACACGCTGGTGATAGAAAAGCCTTACACGAAAGGACCGGATGAGATCGGCGTCTTTGCAACCCGGTCTCCTGCGAGGCCTAATCCAATAGCGGTATCCAATGCGGATATAGCCTATGTTGATATGGAAGAGGGTGCTATTGGACTGTATTATATCGACGCTTTGGACGGAACGGAAGTACTCGATCTGAAACCATATGTACCAAGCATAGACAGAATAGAACAGCCTGAAGTGCCGGAATGGTGCAGTCACTGGCCGAGGTCTTATGAAGAGAATGATGACTTTGACTGGGAAGCAGAATTCAGGGATTAGGAGACGCATATGGCACTTACAGATTATATCAACAATAAACCGACAATCGAGACAGACAGGCTGATCATAAGACCTATGGTATCAACAGATGTTCCCTCGCTGAAAAAATGGATGCCGGACAGAACGATCTACACATATTGGGGTAAAGCGCCGGGCAAGGCTGAAAAGGATCCGGGGCTCATGTTTGAAAAAGCTGATAAACCGACAAAAAGCTTTCATCTTGGGATTGCAGAAAAGATCAACGATATGGTGATCGGAGATATCTGGGTATACCTTATTGAAAATAACAGGATGGCACAGATTGCAGTCAGATTATCAAGTGATTTCCACAGCAGGGGATATGGCACAGAAAGTCTTTCTGCAATGACTCATTTCTGCTTTGAGCATACGGAACTGCAAAGACTGTGGACACAGGTTGATGTGAGAAATAAAGCTTCCTGCAGAATGCTCGAGAAATGCGGATATACCAGAGAAGGAATGATAAGACAGGGCAAAATGGTGAATACCTGGTGTGACTACTATATATACGGGATCTTAGCATCAGATATTCAGTGAAAAATGAGAAACAGGCGTAAGCGTCAAATATTTCGTGTATAGGCGCAAGACATTCACCTCCGATACAATAGTTCAAAGACTATTTATACGAGGTGGTTCTTTATGGATATGAATGACGTGAAAATGATGAAGATCGCGGAATGGAGCAGACTGATCAAGGCTGCTAACGAAAGTCACTTAAGCAGGGAAAAATGGTGCGAGACAAATAATGTTTCCGAAAGTTCGTTTTACTACTGGCAAAGGAAGGTCAGAAAGTACGCCCTGGATACGATCCCCGGCAGCGATGATGCTAAGCCGGTGAATCAAGCCCCGGATTTTTATGAGATTACGATCCCGGTTGAGAATACTGCTCCTATAGATGTTCCTTCAAAAAGTCCTGCGGAAAAATATCCGGATGTCATAGCGGATCCAGGAGTGATAACCATCCGATCCGGCCGGTTCGAGATCGATATCAGGGAGTCTTTTTCCAGACAGGCACTCAAGTCAGTTCTGGAGGTCATTAAGCATGTATGATGTGCTCCCCGAGATCCGTCGCGTAATAATCATATGCGGCCGATGTGATCTCAGAAGAGGCATCGATGGACTGGCAACGGTAGTCAGGCTTCATTATGGTATGGATCCGCTTGAGCCGGGAACACTGTTTTTATTCTGCGGAACCAAACGCGACAGGATCAAAGGTCTTACTTTTAACGGAACAGGATACTGTCTTTTGTACATAAGGCTTACCAACGGGCACTTTCAGTGGCCAAGAAATTCCGATGAGGCTCGTGACATATCCGCTGAACAGTATCAGAGGTTCATGGATGGATTTGCCATAGACAGTTCTATAAAGTCCTATAAGAGACTGGAAGAAACCCAGTAATAATCGAAAAGGGATACGCATAAAATAGTGACATTTATTTTATATAAATGTCACTATTTTACTTGCATTTATTGTGCCATCGTGATATAATAAATATATCAAATGTAACGAGGAGGACTGATATGGCCATAATAAAGCAGTACCACAAAGATACAGATACTACATATGTCTATGAATCGGAAAGTTACTGGGATCCGGAATTAAAACAAGCAAGATCCAAAAGAACCTGCATAGGAAAGATCGATCCGGTGACAGGTGAGATGATCCCCACCGGTAAGCGCGGGAGAAAAAAATCGACAACGGATGAGACATCCGGCAACGATGAGTACGCAAAGCTCCTGTCCCGGTATGAGGATGTTAAAAAGGAAAATCTTGCCCTTAACGAAAAGGTTTTCTCACTTGAAAAAGAACTGTCGGATGCGACAAAGCAGATACAGAAATACAGGACAACAGTAAAGAAGATAGAAGATCTCGTATCGAAGATATCCTTATAATCCTGTGAGGTGTACGTATGCTCGCTGCTGATAAGGAAGCCTATAAGAATCGTCTTATGACCATGGACAGGGATGAACTCATCCACACGGCCCTGGAGACCTTTGTGACTTCATCGGACCAACAACTAAAGATTACGGAGATGGAGGCATCAAACCAGCAAATGTTTCTTGAGTTTGATGCCATGAAAAATCTCTCGGAGAGCTTGAAGCGTGAGAACAGGGAACTTAGGAAACAGTTAATGCATCTGACAGGCGTATCCAACTCCCAGGCACAGGAAATGTATGGCAAGAGTAGTGAGAAGATGGTAACCATCCGGGAGGAGGCTGCAAAAGCAACAGAATACACTGACCCATTGAGTGAAGGTGAACTTCCGGAGGAAGCAGATCAACCCTTTAATGGAAGTGGCACAGGGAAAAAGGCAGGGAAAAAGACAGGGAAAGTAGTCCGGTTTCCCGGAAAAACTACCGGAGGCAGGACTAAGATTGACCTGTCAAAACTTCCCCGGAGCGAGATATACGAGTATGACATAGATGAGCTGAATGCCAGATATGGCGAGGGAGAATGGAGATTTTCTTTTTGGGAAAAGAATGAGACCATAGAGGTCGTAAAACAGCATTCTTATGTCAAGGTCACCTACACCCCTGTGATATCTCAAGGTTTGGAACATATCCTTTCTCGCGTTCCCTTTGAGGGACGGATAATTCCCAAGAGCTATGCTTCGTCGAGCTTGCTGGCGCTTATGCTAAGTGACTATGGAAACCTGCATCTGCCCTCCTACCGGATCGAGCACGATGAAGAGCATTATGGAATTCAGATAAGTCGCCAGACCATGACAAACTGGAGGATAAATGTATCGGAAAAACTTCTTACGCCTATATGTGATCACATGGCCGGTATCCTTAAGACAATACCTTATCAGCAGTGTGACGAGACCACATATACAGCTATAACAGAAAGAATGCATGTGACGAATTATATCTGGGTACACAGGACAAGTGAGATGTATGATACAGATCCGATAATCCTGTATTGCTTTGAGCCGTCGCGATCTGCGGACCATCTGATAAGATTCTACGAGGGATTAACCTCACATATCCATCTCACCACCGATGCTTACGGGGCCTATAGTACCCTTGAAGCAACTTATCCCGGGCTTATAACCCTCTGCGGATGCTTTATGCACGCCCGCAGACGGCCGGTCGACTCGCTAAGCGCCATAAGAGGATTGACCGAAGAAGCAATAAAGGATCTTCCTGAAATGAAGATGATAGAAAAATGTGTATCATTATATACTTCGGAAAGCGGCCTTAGAGATCTGTCTGCAACAGATCGGCTTGAAAAGCGCCGGGAATCCGTAAAGCCCATCGTGGATGAGTATTTTGAATATATTCATTCCCTTGACGAGGACGATCCGTCATACAGCGACAAGCTAAAAGATGCCATAGGTTATTCAAAAAACCATGAAGAACAACTAAGAAGATTCTTAGAAGACGGGAACATTCCTATCGATAACGGCGCCGCCGAAAGAGCCGTTAAACCTGTGGCGTGTCACAGAAAGAACAGTCTGTTCAGTTTTTCGGAAAGAGGAGCAAAGTCGACGATGACTTTGATGAGTCTTATAGAAACCGCTAAGGGAAATGGAGCATCGCCGTATTATTATCTTAAATATGTGATGGAGAACATGGCAAAGTATGTTTATTATAATCATCCCTGTAATTTAAACGATATGATGCCATGGTCAAGCGCATATCGGTCATATGAAGAAGACCAAAAACTCCATCCGTCTTCTCCCGGGATTCCTCCGAATAACGAAAAGCCCCACACTCCAAGGAAAAGAGACAGGGTAAAGGAAATAGCATAAACTATGCCTTGTTGCCGGCGATGTCGGTCACTTGGCATGTAATACTTTAAAAACTTCGAAAAGTTGGCCAAGGTTTTCAAGTTTTAGAGGCTTTCATTCAAAGCGGGGCAGAATTCAACGTAAAAAACGGGATTTATATCGAAATCTGCCCCACCCTGTATGTAGCACTGCAAAAACTTATCCAAGTTTATGCAGTGATTATAGTATCTCCAAACATAGAAAAGGGGCAGGCGATAAACTTAAGGTCAACTCTTAAAAATATCACCTGCCCGATCGTGTTATCTATACACGGATTATTTGGCGCTTACTATCAAATCTAAATATCTTTAATAGTACAAAGAAATAGGAGTATCACAGAGATAGCTAAATAAAGGGTGGCAGTTGTTTTGTTCCTAAAAATTGAATATTCTCGTGCGGCGGAGCCGCCTGTCCGGTGTGGCGAGAGCCACGTGTCCGGACTGACGGGAGCCACTTTATTATAATGATTATGGTCACTGGTCAGATCCAGTACATCCATATCCACTTTAACCTCGATGTGATGCTTTGCTTCTGATATTTTGGACAAAGTGCATATCGTCTCAGCGCTGGCGTAACATCATCCACCGAGCAGAGAAATCCGAAGACACCTCTTGGGAACAACTTTCAAAAATGAAGTCCGCCTTTGATGATTTCAAGGCTGAGGCTCTAAAAAGAAAAACTGCGATCAAGAACGGTAAATCTTCCTCTAAAGAATTTGAGGACTGGATTCTTGTCCAGTCCTCAAAGCTATATGATTTATAGCACATCATATCTTTATTGGGTAATTTCTAACCTACCACGCTGTTCTGTAGCCGGAACAGTTTGTTATAGAGCCCTTTTTGCTCCAGCAGTTCTGCGTGCGTTCCACTTTCCTTCACTCTGCCCTGTTCCAGAACAAAGATCTGATCTGCGCCGGTAATGGTACGCAGTCTGTGTGCGATCATGATCACGGTGCTTTAAAATAATCCTGCCTCACTGTTCGGGCTTCCGACACAAATTCCATTGCGCCCAACAGCAATCCGTCTATTATGTCGGACAAACTGCGAGGATCACTTTATTTTCACTCCTCATCGTCCTCAAGGAAATACTCGCTTTTCCCAAACAATACTTTCATATAATCGCTTCGGGAGAACAGTACTCTTGCAACCTCGATCACATCACCATGAATTCTGTAAAATGCAATATACTCTTTAAATGTCACATAATACAGTCCCGTAAACTCCCCCATGTATGTAAGCGAACTACCTGTCTTTGGAAACTTCTTCTTTTGTTTCAATACATTACGAAGATCTTCCACGTATTTGTCAGCTATATCAAAGTTTTGCGAAGCCTCCCAAACTTCATCCCACACTCGATCCAGGTCTTCTCCAGCAATCGTAGAGTATCTCAGTTGGTAAATCATATTTAACCCTCAGTTTTCTGATCCATTAGCATCTTTTCCTTCTGCTTACGCCTTTCAATGAAATGTTTATCAATATCTTCATCAGAGAGCCAGCCTTGTTCTTCTCCAGATTGTATACCCTTATTTATCTCGGTCAGGAGTCGTACCATAGCTCTTGCCTTTTCAAATTCCTCATCATCCTCTATGCTGTGAACGCTAAACTGACCACGGCCATTTTTAGTCAGATAAACAGGAGCGTTTGGTTTTACTTTTTCAAGTACCTGTCCATAATTTCTCAGTTCGGATACTGGTGCTATCATCGGCATATCAATCCCTCCTCGCTTAAACATGATTGGTTTGAACTGTTTTTATTATAGCGTACCTGCATAAATCAGTCAACAAATCATTCGAATAATTCATCGAATAATTTTAAAAACATATATCAATCAACTGTCCCTAATAGGAGCCATCTAAAATATCGCTTCTACATTTTGTATCACTTATATTCAGCTATATCGGACTGCAATTGCGCCTTCAGTTCCTCCAGGGAACCAAACTTTGTCTCCGGCCTTGTGAATTTTAACAGCCCTATCTCTGCTTCTTTCCCATAGATATCTCCGTCGAAATCATAGAGATATGTCTCCGAAAGAGGTTTTAAATCATCGGCCACCGTAGGCTTTCTGCCTATATTTGTGAGGCCTTTGTAAACATTTTCCCCAACTCTGACTTTTGCGATATACACGCCAAACGGAGGCAGTATTTTGTTGTCATCAAGAGGTACATTAATGGTAGGAAATCCTAACGTCTTTCCGATGCTGTTACCGTGACTTATGGTTCCCATAATGGTATAGGGCATGCTTAAGAACCTTTCGGCCTTTTCCATATCGCCTTTTGCCACCAGTTCTCTGATATAAGTGGAGCTTGCCACGATGCCGTCCACCTCGACCTTTTCGATGGTCTTTATATCGATACCCAGATCCGGGCCCATTTTCTTTATGAGTTCTGCGTTTCCCGCTCCTTTGTCCCCAAAGCTTAAATCGTCTCCGGCTGCAACAAATGAAGCGTTCAGTCTCTTCGACAAAACTTCTGTCACAAAATCCTCCGGCGGAATGGCTGCGCTCACATAATTTAAAGGATATTCCACCAAAATATCGATCCCAAGTCTCTCAAAGAGAACTCTCTTTTCATATTTTGTCAGGAGCTCCCCCGCTTCTCCTCCACCAAAAAGCACTGCAGGAGAAGGATCAAATGTAAATACGCAGGTTAACAGTCCATCCTTTTTCTTTTCAAGTATCTCGTCCAAAAGTCTTCTGTGTCCCACATGGATCCCGTCAAATTTTCCTATGGCAACAGCTGTGGATTCCTCTATATTAAATTCTGTTGTATTAGAAATGATCTCCAAAATCTTACTCTTTTCCCCGCTTTTTGCACAAATTGCAAAGAGCGGTTGAAACTTTACAAAAACATTTTAAAAGGTTTATAAGCCTTTATCTTTTCGTTATAGGCATATATCCCCGCAAAGCTTCCGTCACTTCTGTGGACTCTCACCCACTCGTTTTCGGGATAAACTTTATTTTCAGCAGTGTTTTCCGGATTTAAAATATTCCCGTTATTTACCGCCTTGTCAAAGTCGGGCTTTGCAGTGATCACACTTTTGTCCTCGAAAAATTTTTCGACCGGGATCAGTATCTTTTCGATTTCACCCGCATCCCTTATCTTTTCAAGCTCGGAGAGGGTAATGGCATCCTTTAGATAAAAATTGCCGACTCTGACTCTTTTTAAGCTTTCCATACAGCCGCCCGTTCCGAGTTTTTCGCCAATGTCTCTGCAAAGGGTCCTGATATAGGTTCCCTTGGTGCACTCCACATTCATGGATACGTGAGGAACCTCAACGGTGTTTATCCTGATACCGTTTATGTTGACTTTTCTGGGTTTTCTCTCAACTTCCACGCCTGCTCTTGCCAGTTCGTAGAGTTTTTTACCGTTTACTTTAAGAGCCGAATACATGGGCGGGGTCTGCATATATTCACCCACAAAGCCCATCACCGCTTCCCTTATCTCATCTTCATCCACATTGACTGCAGACTCCGACAGGGTCTCTCCCCAGATATCCTCTGTATCAGTGGTCCTTCCGAGCAAAAGTCCGGCCTCATATTCTTTGTCCCTGTCTGCAAACATATCGAAAAGCTTTGTAGCATTTCCTATACAAACAGGAAGAACACCTGTCGCCTGCGGATCAAGTGTCCCTGTATGACCGATATGCCTCTCTTTCAAAATGCCGCGCATCTTTGCAACAACATCATTGGAGGTAAATCCGGTCTCTTTATTAATCACGATAATACCGTTCATCAATCTATTCTTCTCCCAGCTGAGCTGCGATATATTTTGACAGGTTGTTCACATTGTCATGGAAGGTTCCGTGCATGGTGCAGCCTGCTGCCCTTGCGTGTCCGCCACCGCCGAAGTTTGTCACTACTTTTGTGGCATCAACCTTTTCCGTGGTCCTGAGGCTTACCTTGTACTCAAGGGGGCCTGTCTCATACATGAAAATCGCACACTCCACACCCTTGATACGGCGCAGGTGATTTATGATGCCCTCCAGATCTCTGTTATCTGCATCATAAAAATCCATGGTCTTTCTGTCGATCACGCTGACAGCGCATTTTCCGTTCATGAAACGGATGCTCTCCACCAAAGCCCTGCCGGTTATCTGACTCTGTACATAGGTCTTTTGATAAAAAGTCTCCTCGATGATCTTTGGAAAATCAAATCCGTAACTGATCAGATGAGCAGCCTTTGTGAGAGTCGAAGGCCTGGTATTTGAGTACTGAAATACTCCGGTATCATGAATTATACCGATGTATAAAGCCTTAGCGATATCGGCATCGATCTTGTCTTTGTCAAAAAGGTCATAGATGACCTCACATACCGAACCGCTTTCAGGTTCCATCACATTGATCATGCCGGAACCTGTATTGGTGATGTGATGGTCGATATTGATAGTCTTTTTTGCATTATCAAAATACTTTATGGCGTCGCCGATCCTGTCCTTTGAGCAGTCCAGGGCAAAATATACATCAAAAGCCTCTTCTGTGGGAAAATCAGTGATTATCCTGTCAAAGCCTTTGATCGCATTAAACTGGGGTGCAGGCTCTTCCAGATATACCCCTACATAAGGGTCCCCTGCAAGATTTTTTTTAAGATATAAATAAAGTGACAGACAAGCCCCCACGGCATCGCCGTCAGGTCTGATATGTCCGCTAATACCTATTCTCTTTGCGCCACTGCATTCTTCTATAATATTCATAAATTAATTGTTTTCCTCGTCTTCCACATGGACAGCATTGTCGTGGGCAATGACCTCATCTATCTTGTGAGACATATTTACACCGTACTCAATGGACTGGTCCATAATAAATGTAATATCGGGAGTGTTTCTGAGGTTGATGGTCTTTGCAAGGCTCTTTTTGATAAAGCCTTCCGCGCTCTTTAAGCCCTTGTAGGTCTCTTCTCTCTCTTTTTCTCCACCGAGAACAGAGATATACGCCTTGCAGCTCTTTAAATCCGGAGCCACTTCCACTGCCACCACACTTGTCAGGGGTGAGATTCTTGGATCCTTTATCTCACCTCTGATAATGTTGGCAAGTTCTCTTTGCACTTCACCGTTTATACGAGTATTTTTTACACTGTTTTTTCTCATAGGATAACAATGTCCTTTCAATAACCCGGTTTGTAATTTTTGTAATGGTTGATTTATCTCTTACCTGGGAACCTCTACCATGATATATGCTTCAACGGTATCAAGTTCCTGCATCTTGTCAAAGCCGTCGAATACGAGACCGCACTCGAATCCTGCCTTAACTTCCTTGACATCATCCTTGAATCTCTTGAGTGAAGCAAGATCACCTTCGAAGATTTGCTCTCCTTCTCTCGATATCCTTACCTTACATCCTCTCTGGAATACACCGTCAAGCACATATGCACCTGCGATATTTCCGATAGCTGATGCCTTGAAGATCTGGCGAACTTCCGCATGACCGATGACCTTCTCCTCGAATACGGGATCCAGCATACCCTTCATGGCCGCTTCCATATCTTCGATTGCCTGGTAGATAACCTTGTAAAGCCTCAGGTCAACGCCTTCGCGCTCTGCAGTTGCCTTTGCTGTGGCATCGGGGCGAACGTTAAATCCGATTATGATAGCGTTTGATGCGCTTGCAAGAACCACATCGGATTCATTGATGGCACCTACGCCGCCGTGGATACATTTAACCACAACTTCTTCGTTTGAAAGCTTGGTAAGAGACTGCTTCAGAGCCTCTACGGAACCCTGTACATCCGCTTTTACGATGATATTGAGTTCCTTTAAATTGCCTTCTTTTATCTGGCTGAAGAGATCGTCGAGGCTCATCTTGCCCTTGGTCTCCTCCAGCTTCTTTTCCTTGTTCTGAGCAAGGTATGTATCGGCAAAGGACTTTGCCTGTTTATCTGAATCATGAGCGATAAATACTTCACCTGCTTCGGGTACATCATTGAGACCCAGGATCTCAACGGGAGTTGAAGGGCCTGCCTCTTTGAGTCTTCTGCCCTTATCGTCAACCATGGCTCTTACTTTACCGTGGCTTGCACCTGCGGAGATAAAGTCTCCCACGTGAAGTGTACCCTTCTGTACAAGTACGGTTGCAACAGGTCCGCGTCCCTTGTCAAGCTCTGCCTCGATGACAAGACCTCTTGCCTTTCTCTTGGGATTAGCCTTGAGTTCAAGCACATCTGCGGTAAGCAAGATCATCTCAAGAAGTGATGAGATGCCTTCGCCTGTCTTTGCAGAAACGGGTACGAATACTGTGCTGCCGCCCCAGTCCTCTGCGATGAGGCCGTACTCGGTAAGCTCCTGCTTAACTCTGTCGATATTTGCAGAAGGCTTATCGATCTTGTTAACGGCTACGATAACCTCGATTCCTGCTGCTTTTGCATGGCTGATAGCTTCCACTGTCTGAGGCATTACACCGTCGTCTGCAGCCACAACAAGGATCGCGATATCTGTGGAATTTGCACCACGCATACGCATTGCAGTGAAGGCCTCATGTCCGGGAGTATCCAGGAATGTGATGGTCTTTCCGTTTATCTCAACTGTATATGCACCGATGGCCTGAGTGATTCCTCCTGCCTCTCTGTCGGTTACGTTTGTCTTTCTGATGGCATCAAGAAGTGATGTCTTACCGTGATCGACGTGACCCATTACACAGATAACGGGAGGTCTCTCCACCAGCTTATCGGGATCTTCATCTTCCTCTTTTAAGAGTTCCTCGATAACATCCACCTTAACCTCTTTTTCGCAGAGAATATCATATTCCATGGCGATATTTTCCGCATCCTCGTAGGTGATCTCCTGGTTTACGGTTACCACCTTGCCCTCCAAAAATAGCTTCTTTACGATAACTGAAGGAACCACCTTCATCTTGTCGGCCAAATCCTTGATGGTGATGGTCTCGGGAAGAGTGATGACTTTGATCTGCTCTTCAACGACTTCCTCTTTCTTCTTTTCGGGCTTTATAAATCTGCCGGGCTTATTCTTTGCAGCTTCATCCTCCTCATAGAAAAAGTCCTTCTTGTTCTTTTTATCTTTCTCCTGAGAGAAGCGTCTCTTCTCGTCCTCGCGTCTCTTTTCAACATCCTTGCCGCCGGGAGCATCCGACGCAAAATCCTTGCCTGCGCCGGGTCTTCCCTGAGAGTTACGATTGTCTCTGAAGTTTCCGCCCTGTCCGGGTCTGCCGTTTCTGTCGCCAAAAGGCTTATCGCCGGGTCTTCCCTGACCGGGTCTTGCATTTCTTTCACCCTGTGGTTTCGAGAATCCGTTCCTGTCTCCCTGAGGTCTGTCGGAGCGGTTAAAGTTTCCTCTCTCCCTTCTCTCGCCCTGAGGTCTGGAGAATCCGTTTCTGTCTCCCTGGGGTCTGTCAGAGCGGTTAAAGTTTCCTCTTTCTCCTCTCTCACCCTGAGGTCTTTGATTATAATCGAAATTTCTCGCAGGTCTTTCCTCAGTCCTTGGAGCCTCTGCATTTCTTGCAGGTGCTGTATTTACATTCACTTTATCCTCTGCCTTTGCCTTGGGTGCAGGATTGTTTGATACCATCTGCACACTGGGTGTGGGTGAAGGAGGTGTAAGTGGCTTTATAGGAGTCCTGTGGGCAGGTGCCTGGGAACGGGAATTATTATAATTTCCCTGACGATTATTGCCATATCCTCCCTGGTTGTGATTGTTTCCACCCTGTGGCCTTCCTCCCGGTACTCTGGAATTTTGAGGATTGCTCACAAAGATGATATTCTTTTTCTTCTTTGGTGCCTCCTCGGTTTTAGTTGCGGCTTCACTCTTTTGAGCAGCCTCCGGTTTCTTTGCAGCCTTCTCAGGCTCAGCCTTTGCCTCTTTTGCGGGAGCGGGAGCTGAACTCTTTTTTGCATATGCGGCTCTAACCATAGCCGCATCGCTTTCCTCCAGGCCGCTTTGAGGCGACTTTCCTTCGATTCCCTTTCCGGTGAGGAAGGAAGTCAGTTCTTTACTTTCTATTCCTAATTCTTTTGCAAGCTCGTATACTTTTATTTTGGCCATGCTTTCCCTCTTTTCTTACTTTTCCTGATTCAATAATTCAATGATCTTTTTTGCAAATCCTTCATCACATACACCGACGGAAGCTCTGAAATCTTTTCCGATGGCATGTCCGAGATCGTCTTTGGTCCCGTATTCTGCTATGGGGACCTCGTAATACGAACATTTGTCTTTAAAAAGCTTCTTTGTGTTGTCCGAAGCATCCTTTGCAACGATCAAAAGCATGCAGGTTCCTCTTCTGACCGCGTCCAGACAGGTATCTTCGCCGCTTACAATCTTGCGGCTCTTCATACAAAGTCCCAACATGGATAAAATTTTATTCTGCATCAAGGCTTTCAAACTCCTTTTCAAGATTTGAATACACATCCTCCGGGATCACTTCCCTGAAAGAGCGCTCAAGTCCTTTGTTTTTTCTCGCAGCTTTGAGGCACTCAAAGTTTTTGCACACGTAGGCGCCTCTGCCGTTTTTCTTGCCGGTGGCATCCAGTACAAAGCCGCCTTCGGCTTCTCTGAGAACTCTCATCAAATCCTTTTTGCTCTTCATCTGTCCGCATCCGACGCACTGTCTTAAAGGAATCTTTTTTGCCATAAATATTACTCCTCGGTGTCTTCCTCTACACCTTCAACATATTCTTCTTCGTAAACGTCTTCCTCGTCGCCCTCGTAATCGTCCACGTAATCCTCATAACGGAATCCGGGAGCATCCTTAGCCTGGGTCTCTGACTTGATATCGATCTTGTAACCGGTAAGACGCGCTGCAAGTCTCGCATTCTGTCCTTCTTTACCGATGGCAAGTGAGAGCTGATAGTCGGGAACCACAACTTTTGCTGTCTTCTCGTCGGGATCTGCAAAAACTGCAACGATCTTTGCGGGAGAAAGGGCATTCTGAATAAGCTGTCCGGGGTTCTCGTCCCAGTTAACGATATCGATTTTTTCACCGCGAAGCTCATCGACGATGGCATTTACTCTCGCACCGTTCATACCTACGCAGGCACCAACCGCATCAACGTTGGGGTTATGGCTGTAAACCGCGATCTTTGTACGGCTTCCTGCCTCACGGGCGATGCTCTTTATCTCAACTGTTCCGTCCTTGATCTCTGTTACTTCTGACTCGAAAAGTCTCTTTACAAGTTCGGGATGTGTACGGCTGACTGTGATACGGGGACCTTTGTTCGTATTCTTTACTTCTACGATATAAACCTTGATCCTCTCTGTGGGCTTGAATACCTCGCCCTTAACCTGCTCTACTTCGTTGAGCATTGCGTCCACTTTTCCAAGGTCAATGGCAATGTTTTTGCCCACATAACGCTGTACAACACCTGTTACAACGTCCTTTTCTTTTTCAAAGTACTGATTGTAGATAACGCTTCTCTCTTCCTCGCGGATCTTCTGAAGGATAACATTCTTTGCATTCTGAGTAGCGATACGTCCGAACTCTTTTGACTTGATCTCTACCTTTACAACGTCTCCAACCTTTACCTTCTTTGAGATCTTCTTTGCATCCTCCAAAGTGATCTGAAGTACGTCATCTGTGAGATCTTCTTCGCTCTCTACAACTTCCTTCTCAGCATATACGAGAAAATCACATGTCTCGTGATTTATCTCTACCTTGACATTGTCTGCCTTGCCGAAGTGATTCTTGCAGGCAGTCATCAGAGAATTGCCGATGGCTTCAAACAGAGTATCTCTGCTGATATCCTTCTCCTTCTCCAAAATATCAAGTGCTTCCATTAATTCCTTGTTCATCATTTCCTCCGTTCCGGCTAAAGCGCCGTTTTCTTCAAAATAAAAATCTATAATTTTTTAAAAATCAAGTGCCAGTCTCACAAGCGCGATATCGCTTCTGTCAAATGTTACCTCTTTGCCATCCTGTTCAATGGTAAGGCTTTTTTCATCAAAGCTTTTTAAAATGCCGTCAAAGTCCTTTACCTTTTCAACGGCCTTATAGAGCTTCACCTCGACCTCCTCACCGATGGATGCCTGTAGATGCTTGTCTTTTTTTAAGGTTCTGCCGAGGCCCGGACTTGAAACCTCCAGAATGTAGGCATCGGGGATAAAATCCTCTCTGTCAAGTTCGTCCGACAGTTTTCTGCTTACATTTTCACAGTCGAGGATGTCAACTCCGCCCTCCTTGTCGATGTAAGCTCTAAGGTAATAGTCACTGCCTTCTTTTACATACTCCACATCATAGATCGACAGTCCAAAGGACTCCACAATGGGTTGCAGTATCTCCTCTGTCTTTGCCTCATATATTTCTTTTTTTGACATTCAGATGCCTCCTTAACATACAAGAAAGAGTGGCGCTGGTCCACTCTTTCATCTAGTCTCTTATTTTTAATGTCAAGGATAGTTTAGTGCAAATACACACAAATGTCAACCTCTTTTTGGCTATTTTTACCATATATCATACGTTACTTTATTTTTTTTCAGATATATGCTATTATTTTTATAAATATATTCGGCTTTGGGGGCTATTTATGCAGTGGATCATTGAGTATGACTACGCAGCCTTGATGATGTGCACCTTGGTGATATGCGTATATTATTTTTCAAGAAAATTTCCCACATTTACCAATAAGGTATACCAGGTATTTTTGACCATTACCTTTCTGTCCATAATCGGGGATATCGGCACAGCCCACCTTTCAACCAATACATCCTCTGAGTATGTCACCATAAACTGGGTGGCAAATATTTTGTATCTGCTTATCTTTAATGTGATCCCCCTCATCTATTATATATATGTGATCGCAATATGCTATCCGGAGACCAAGCATTTCAGTCAGATAAAATGGTATTGCTATCTGCCTTACCTGGCAAGTGCTCTATTAATAGCCACAACTCCCTTTACTAAGATGATCTTCTATATCACAGAGGACAACAGATATTATCACGGTCCTCTCTTTGTATTTTTGTATGTTTCCACTTTTCTATATCTGGCCATGGCCGTGCGCCACATGTATAAAAAGAACAAGAATCTGAACACATTACAGCGCATCTCAATTTACACTTTTATGTTTGGAAGTGCTCTGGCACTGCTTGTGCAGCTTATCTTTCCGTCCCTTCTTCTCATGGAATTTGCCACGGCCCTTGCGGCATATTTTATATTACTGTCTCTGGAAAATCCTTATGAGTACAAGGATTCCCAGACTGAGGCCTTTAACAGGGAAGCCTTTGTAAAGATCATCGACGATCACATTTCCGGTATGAAAAAGATCGTCGTGCTGTGTCTCTCCATCGAAGGCTTCAAATTCATAAATGATAAGCTGGGACTGAACAACGGAAACAGATTGCTGGAACAGGTTTCAAATTACCTCTTGGAGGTGGCGCCAAAAAACAGTCTATTCCATATTACGGGAACACAGTTTGGTATACTTTTAAGTAGCGACTACGATTCCGAGGCCCTGATAGAGATAATCACCAACCGTTTTAAAAAACCCTTTATGTTAAACGGCATGGAGATCAGGCTTTGGATGTATATGAGTTGTCTGGTTTATCCGGACAATGTATCAAGTTTAAATGACATTCTGGATACAGTGGACTATTCCCTGACGGAAGCCAGAAATACCTCTTCCACTGTTATCACCCACGGAAGCGAGGAACTGTTAAAGAAAAAGCACCGTGAAAATGCCATCTATGCAGCCATAAACGAGGCCATTCTGACAGAGAGTTTTCAGGTGTTTTACCAACCGATCTACAATTCCTACACAGGATCATTTAACGGTGCTGAAGCTCTGATCAGACTCTTTGACCCGAATTTGGGCATGATCAGTCCGGATGAGTTCATTCCAATGGTTGAGAGAAACGGTACCATCATTCAGATCGGTGACATCGTATTCAAAAAAGTATGCCGGTTTTTGTCATCAAAGATACTTCCAAACCCGGAATATTCCGATTTCAAATATGTCCACGTGAATCTCTCCGTGGTGCAGTGCATGCAGGAAGATCTGGTGAAGCATTATACAATGTTAATGAAGGAGTACGGCATTCCGCCTTCAATGATCAATTTCGAGATCACCGAGACCGTTGCATACAGTTACGGCGACCAGCTCCACAGTGTTATCACAGGTTTTGAAAATGCCGGAATACATTTTTCACTGGACGATTACGGCACAGGATACTCAAATGCGGTAAATGTCATGGCTTATCCTTATAACATCATAAAGCTTGACAAGAGCCTTTTATGGGCCTGCAGCGACTCTCATCAGGCACAGTCGTTTTTAAAATACACCATCGCCATGATGAAGGAACTTGACCTGGTGGTTTTGATGGAGGGTGTGGAAACCTTAGAGCAATACGAAATGCTTGCAAAAATGGGCGTTCATCTCTTCCAGGGATTCTATTTTTCAAAGCCCGTTCCGGAGGATGAATTCCTGTCTTTACTTGGAAAAACATGTAAGCTTTGATACTTATGAAAGGCCTGTATCAAAAGGCTGTTATCTTTGTATCTGTAAACTACGATCTATAATTTAAAGCATTAATTAAGCCCCCTTGGCTTCTGCCAAGAGGGCTTTTAATGTGCACGTCTTTAACTGCGCTTTTTAGTATCCCATGCCGGGTGCTGCGGGAGCTGCGGGAACTTCTTCCTTGATATTTGCAACAGCACTCTCGGTTGTAAGGAATGTGCTTGCAACACTTGTCGCATTCTGGAGAGCTGTTCTTGTAACCTTTGCGGGATCAAGGATTCCTGCCTCAACCATGTTCACATATTCCTCTTTGTAAGCATCAAATCCGATACCTACTTCTGACTCACGAACCTTGTTGATGATCACGCTGCCTTCAAGGCCTGCATTTGCTGAAATATGGAAGAGAGGAGCCTCAAGTGCTTTGAGAACGATGGCTGCACCTGTCTTCTCATCACCGTCAAGTGAATCGACAAGCTTTGCAACTTCCTTTGAAGCGTGGATGTAAGCAGAACCACCACCACAGATGATTCCCTCTTCTACAGCTGCACGAGTTGCTGCAAGAGCATCCTCGAGACGAAGCTTAGCTTCCTTCATCTCTGTCTCGGTTGCCGCACCTACACGGATAACTGCAACGCCGCCTGCAAGTTTTGCAAGTCTCTCCTGAAGTTTTTCTCTGTCAAAATCAGATGTTGTCTCCTCGATCTGCTTTTTGATCTGAGCGATACGAGCCTGGATATCTTCCTTGCTGCCTTCGCCGTCAACGATAACTGTGTTCTCTTTCTGAACCTTTACGGATTTAGCATGTCCCAGCATCTCAAGTGTTGTATCTTTAAGCTCCATACCGATCTCTGAGCTGATCACCTGACCGCCTGTGAGGATCGCGATATCCTGAAGCATTGCCTTTCTTCTGTCGCCGTATCCGGGAGCCTTTACTGCAACAACATTGAAGGTTCCGCGAAGCTTGTTTACGATAAGTGTGGTAAGAGCTTCACCCTCAACATCCTCTGCCACGATGAGAAGCTTCTGACCTGTTTTTACGATCTGTTCAAGAAGAGGTAAAATATCCTGGACATTTGAAATCTTCTTGTCTGTAATGAGGATCGCGGGATTATCCATAACAGCTTCCATCTTGTCCATATCTGTTGCCATGTAAGCTGAGATATATCCTCTGTCAAACTGCATACCTTCTACAAGGTCCAGTTCTGTCTGCATTGTCTTTGACTCTTCAATGGTGATCACTCCGTCGCCGGAAACCTTCTCCATTGCGTCTGCAACAAGCTGACCCACCTCATCATCTCCTGCTGAGATAGCTGCTACTCTTGCAATGTGGTTCTTGCCGTTAACCTTCCGGCTCATGCTCTTGATTGCTTCAACTGCACAGTCTGTAGCCTTCTTCATACCCTTTCTGAGTACGATGGGATTGGCACCGGCTGCCAGGTTTTTCATACCTGCATTGATCATTGCCTGAGCGAGAACGGTAGCTGTTGTAGTACCGTCACCTGCAACATCATTTGTCTTTGTAGCAACTTCCTTTACAAGCTGAGCGCCCATGTTTTCAAAGGCATCCTCAAGTTCTATCTCCTTAGCGATGGTAACACCGTCGTTTGTGATAAGAGGAGCGCCGTAGGATTTGTCCAAAACCACGTTTCTTCCTTTGGGTCCCAGTGTTACTCTGACTGTATTGGCGAGTTTGTTTACGCCTGTCTCAAGTGCCGCACGGGCGTCGGCACCGTATTTAATCTCTTTTGCCATTTTAATGACCAACCTTTCCTTATATATTTAGGTAAATACCCATATCAAAAACACAGATTATTTTACGATGGCAAGAATATCATTCTGTCTTACGATGATATACTCTTCATTCTCTCCAAGCTTTACTTCGTTTCCGGAATATTTTGAAAAGATTACCTGATCGCCAACCTTAACTGCCATGGCAACTTCCTTGCCGTCAACCATTCCGCCGGGGCCAACCGCAACAACTTCACCCTGCTGAGGTTTTTCTTTATTCTGTCCGGGAAGAACGATTCCTGACTGTGTTGTCTCTTCTTCCTTTAACTGTTTGAGGACCACTCTGTCTCCTAAAGGTACTAAATTCATTTTTGATTCCTCCTTTGATAAATAAACATTCGAAATATATCCTCATTTCGAATTCCAAGGGCAATTATATCACATTTTTTTCTGAATAAACCTTTTTTATACTTTTTTAATGAAAAAATGTATGACCCGGATGAGCCATACATTTTTTTCTACTTCTTATGCTATTAAAAGGGGGAATCCTCTTAACATTCAACCGCTAAATATCCCACAAGTTTTGAAGTATCATAGGAATCCATGACACCTAAGTTGGGATCATAAAACTTTCCGTCGAAAGCTACCAGATAATGTGAGAATCTGCCCATTTTCTCCATGAGAACGGCACATTTAGGAATGGTAACATCCGCACCGCCTGTAAAATAAATCGTATCTGCATGCCTGATTCCGTAATGATTAAGTGTGGACACGATCATGCTCATGGTAGCCTGCCACTCACGGCACTGCATCTCGTCCATAACATCCTGGATGGTCACTCCCGCAAGCATTGCCACGCAGGTCTGTCCGCAGAGACCGTCCTCGGGCTGGATGATGATATCAACCTTGTCGATCTTTCTGATGGGATGATCAAAATCATATTCTGCAGGTTTCTCAAGTCTGGGGAGAGACGCGGGGATCCTGAGCACGAACTCATGCTCGCCGTCGGGAACTTCCCTGTCAAAACATGTCACATCCACTTCGTATTTACCCTTCTCGAGAGGGTAAAGCACGCAATCCATCATCTCACTGCCGTCTATACTCATAAGTGCATTAATATTGTCGCGATGTCTGCTGACCTCCCATACATTAAAAGGAAGGGCCACTCTTCCGTTAACCTCTTTGCTCTTGTCCACAATACCTTTAAACGCAAATTTCATAAATAATCCATATCCTTTCAAGGCCTGTCTTCCGGATGAAAACAGGCGAGAGTCTCGGCGAAAAATGTTAAATTCTTCACCGGTTTTTTGGTGTTTTTTACAATCCGTTTCCTTATTATGTGGAGATTCTAACAAATAAAAAACCGCTTGAAAACCGTTTTTTCCAAAGTACTTAAAAAAAAACATCCTGACAAAATTATGTCAAATATGATAAAAATATATCAATTGATTTATTTTAATTTCTTTTCAAAAATCGCAAAAAAGAACCTGACGCCCCTCCGCGTCAGGTCCAAATAAATATCTCCCGCATAATTCACAAGAAAATCAGCCGTAGTTCCAACTTTTTTCATTTAAAACTCATCGACTGAATTCAGTATAACCATCAATGCGTCACAAAAGTGTCACAGAATAGCATTTTTGCGGTTGATATTTAATATTTTCTATTTTTTGTTCAAAAATACAGGTAGACAACACATTTTTTGTTCAAAAATGCAGGAATATCGACGCAACTCTGAAGTAAACAAGCAGAGAAAGGGCATCCACGATGGTGGTGATAAAGGGGCTTGCCATAACCGCAGGGTCAAATCCGAGCCTTTTTGCCCCGATAGGAAGCATACATCCCACCAGCATTGCAAGGAGCACTGCACAAACGAGAGTAAGGCAAACGATAAGTGCCACCGTAAATCCCACTCTGTCCAAAAGCATGAGCTTTACAAAGTTTGCTGCCGCAAGAGACATTCCGCAGAACACCGCTACTCTTATCTCTTTCCATACCACCTTGAATATATCCCTGTACTCGATCTCTCCCAGAGAAAGACTACGTATTACAGACACTGAAGCCTGTCCGCCCGCGTTACCGCCGGTATCCATGAGCATGGGAATAAACGCGGTGAGTGAAGCATATACGCTTAGCGCCGACTCAAACGAAGTGATGATGGCACCGGTAAATGTGGCTGATACCATGAGAAGTAACAGCCATGGGATCCTCTTTTTATATGTCTCAAAGACTCCGGTCCTCATGTATGGCTTGTCACTGGGCATAATAGCCGCCATCTTTTCCATATCCTCTGTGGTCTCTTCTTCCATGATATCCACGATATCATCGACTGTGATGATTCCCACGAGGCGGTTTTCGTTGTCGACAACAGGCATTGCCGTGAAGTCGTATTTTTTGAACTGGTTTGCAACTTCCTCCTGGTCCATAAGGGTGTTCACGGAGATGACATTTTCATGCATTATGTCTCCGATCACATCGTCCCCCTTACTTAAAAGGAGATATCTTAAAGCTACAGTTCCCACAAGTTTTCTCTGTCTGTCAAGGACATAACAGATATTTATGGTTTCAGAGTCAAGGCCCTTGTCCCTGATCCTCTCTATAGCCTGATCCACCGTCAGGTTTTCTTTCAGATCTACATACTCCACCGTCATGATACTTCCGGCGGAATCCTCCGGGTATCTGAGCAAATGGTTAATATCTCTTCTGGTCTCGGGTGTTGCCAGGGCAAGCAGTTTTTTTACCACATTGGCAGGCATTTCCTCCAATAGGTCAACCGCATCATCCGCCATCAGATTATCGATGATGCCTGCAGCATCTTTATCCGACAGGGAGTTAATGATGAATTGCTGACTGTCAACATCCAGATATGAGAACACATCCGCAGCCAGATCCTTTGGCAGAATCCTGAAAACCTTCAACATGTTCTCATCTTCCATCTCTTCCATCAAAACAGCGATATCCGCTTCATTAAGTTCACTCAGATACTGACGGAGAGTGGTATATTGCTTTGTTATGAGGAGTTCTACGATCTCCTCAATTTCCTTGATATCTTCCATTGCAAATCTCCTTTGATGATTTTTTATTGCCCCATATGTGAACGGGGAGAGGATTTTCAGAATTCTGTTTTCGACTCTTCATAAAAAACCACCACCTTTCGATCTGCAAAGTATTTTTGCAAATATCAAACAATTTAAACAATTAGTACAGTGTCATTTTACGTTTGTGACCCGCCTTTGTCAATGAAAGAACAAAGATTTTTTTCACTGAATTTTGCCCTTGCACCCGTAGCCTCCGTAATGCTTTTTACCAGGCTGTCATAAGCGCCTTCCGACACCTTTACGCTAAGTTTTACATTGTCGGTATAAGACGAATCCGCCGGGCTGATCCCGGCCTTTTCCAAGGTAAACAAAACCTTGCTGATATCGGAATAATCCGTTGTGATCTCAAACTCATACCCCGTCACCACATTTCCGGTGACGCAGTTACTCAGTCCCTCTTTTACCGCCTGACTGTATGCTCTCACAAGTCCCCCGGTGCCAAGGAGTATTCCCCCGAAATACCTGGTGACCACCACACAGATATTGTGTATACCGCTGCCGGTTATGACCTCTAACATGGGGCGGCCTGCGGTTCCGCCGGGTTCTCCGTCATCACTGCACCTGGAGAGTTCGTTGTTTCTGCCTATTATAAAGGCCGAGCAATTATGCCTCGCATCCCAGTATTTTTTCTTCATTTCCGCAATAAAAGAAACGGCTTCCTCCTCTGTGGAGACCGGTCTGATATTTGCAATGAATCTGGATTTTTTTTCTTCGATCTCACCACGCCCTCCCTCCAGGAGAACTGTGTAAATATCCTTGTTTTCCGCCATAAAAAAGCTCCGCTTACTGTTTTCAAAGGTATCGTAACACATATGTTTTTAAAAGTGAAATAAATCTTAAGATTCATTTACATTTACAATAAAAACTTTATTTATAATTTTGATTTTGGTATAATTACTCCAAATGTAATTTGGTAAACGATCGGTGCTTTTATCAGCACCTTCGTTTAGGAATGGAGATTCAATGAACTACGGTAAAAAGGGAGTCAAAAATAAAATGCACTCCTTAAATTCTACATCAGTCAAGTGGGGCAGAAAAATACTTCTTTTCATCGTTTCTGTTCTGGCCATGACAATAATAGGAGTCGGGGTATGCGCCCTGGCCGGAGGCCTCGGTCTCTTTAAGGGAATATTGGTAAATGCGCCCAATCCCCCGGTTTCATCCATCGTGGCTTCCGGTGAAGCCACCATTGTGTATGACAATCAGGGAAACGAGATCGACCAGTATGTCGGTTCAAACTCAAACCGTATCGAGGTCAGCTGGGAGGAAGTTCCGGTATACCTTGGATATGCCTTCGTAGCTATCGAGGATGAGCGTTTCTTTGAACACAACGGTATAGACTTTAAATCCATCGTCCGTGCCGGATATCAGTTCATACATACCAAGGGTCGTGAGGCTCAGGGAGCCAGTACCATCACCCAGCAGTTGCTTAAAAACACTGTCTTTACCGACTGGACATCTGAGGGCGACAATACAATAAAGAAGATAAAGCGAAAGATACAGGAACAGTACCTGGCACTTGAAGTCACAAAGAAGGCTTCAAAGGAAGAGATCCTGATCAATTATATGAATGCCATAAACCTTGGTCAGAACACTCTCGGTGTCGAGCAGGCAGCACAGCGTTACTTTGGAAAGAGCTGCAGCGAGCTTACTATTTCCGAGTGTGCGGTCATTGCATCCATAACACAGAATCCTTCAAAATACAATCCCATCTCTCATCCCGATGAAAATGTCAAGCGTAGAAAGAACTGCCTTGACAAGATGAAGGAATTGGGATTTATCACCGAAGCTCAGTACAATGAAGCCATCGCTGACACCGATGATGTCTATGACAGGATCGGTCTCCACGATATCAGCTACAAGGCATCAAGCGCCACCAACGGAAGTTATTTTTCCGATGCCGTATATGAGCAGGTTTACAACGATCTGATCGAAGTTGCGGGATATTCCGAAAGTGCAGCTCAGAAGGCTCTTATTTCCGGAGGTCTCAGGATCGAATCCACACAGGATCCCGCCATCCAGGCTATCGCGGATGAAGCATTTGCCGATGAGAGTAACTTCCCCGAAAATGTGAAGTGGTACCTCACCTACGCCCTCACGATCTATGACGACAACGGCGAGCCCCACAACTTCAGCAAGGAAAATATGACGACCTGGTTTACCCAGAATGTCAATAAGAAATTCAATCTGATATTCAACTCTCAGGAGGATGGCGACGAGGCGATCGCGGTATACAGATCCGCAATGTTTAACGACCTTGGCATCACCGAGAGCGAAGATAAATATGAAGAGACATTTACTTATACTCCACAGCCCCAGTCGGCAATGGTGATCGAAGACCAGTCAACCGGATATGTGGTTGCCATCGTTGGAGGACGTGGTGCAAAGCTTGGCAGAAGAACATTAAACCGTGCCACAAGTGCTACTCGTTCACCCGGTTCAACCTTTAAGGTGTTAGCTTCATTTGCTCCCGCAGTTGATACGGGCCTTGCTACTCTTGCCACTGTTTACAACGACGCTCCGTTTAACTACGACGGCGGGCGAGCAGTAAGCAACTGGTACAGAACAGGATACAGAGGTATCAATTCGATCCGTACAGCCATCAAGGATTCGATGAATATCATCGCTGTAAAGAACCAGACAGTGATCACTCCTCAGCTGGGATATGAATACCTGTTAAAGTTCGGATTCACAACACTTGTTGAGAACGAGCTGATAAACGGACAGGTTTTCAGTGATATAAATCAGACCATCGCTCTCGGCGGACTTACAAAGGGTGTAACCCCTTATGAATTAAATGCCGCTTATGCAGCTATAGCAAACCACGGAATCTACGTGGAGCCAAAGCTCTACACCAGAGTTTTGGACAGTGACGGATTAGTGATCTTAGACAATACAGAGCCTGAGTCACATCAGGTGCTGAAAGCCACCACCGCATACCTTATGACCTCGGCGATGACCGATGTTGTAACCTCAGGTACAGGTACCAGGGCTTCCTTCCCCGGAATGGCAATCGCCGGTAAGACCGGTACTTCCACAAAGGAAAAGGATGTTTGGTTTGCAGGATTCACGCCCTACTACACCTGTTCAGTCTGGACCGGATATGATAACAATGTAGAGATGAATGACACAGAGGCAAACATCTCAAAGAACCTGTTCAGGATCGTAATGAGTCAGATCCATGAAGGATTGCCGAATCCCGGTTTTGATATACCCGAGGGTCTGGTGCAGGTAACTGTATGTTCTAAATCAGGAAAGCTTCCTGTGGAGGGATACTGCGACGGTTGCTTAAAGACAGAGCTCTTTGAAGAAGGTACAGAGCCCACGGAATTCTGTGATATTCACTATGTCGGAGATATATGTGCTTTGGACGGCCTTATCGCTACACCTGAGTGTCCTTTCAAATTCCATGGATATGTGGAACTTCCTCTGGTTGAAAATGCTGCCACCGTTCCCGGTTCATATGTATATAACACCGACGGAGCAGGAAACATCCTCTTAAACGAGGACGGAACCGTTTCCATGGCCTACCAGCCGCTCGTAACAAATTACTGCCACCACACCGCTGACTTCCTGGCAGATCCCGCAAATCAGGCTACCATCGATGCGGAATATGCAAGATACAACGCTATCCTCTCCGGACAGCCCGCAGAAGGCGACCAGGGTCAGTAATTCGGAACTGATATTCATGAAAATTTTAAAGGGTTGCCGTACAAACAGTACGACAACCCTTTTTATTTGCTGCTCCCATCCCCCAATATGTATTTAACGCAACAAATAACAATCTTGCTTTCTCTGTTGAATTATGATCATCTGAATGCCTTTTTCTGCGCTACCCTCATAACTGTCTTGCTCCTCCAATGTATTCCGCTTATCTGAATGCCTCTTCTGCTCAACACTCATAACTGTCTTGCTCCTCCGATGTATTCCGCTTATCTGAATGCCTCTTCTGCTCAACACTCATAACTGTCTTGCTATCTCCGATGTTTTCAACTATGATGATCCGGACTATAAAAAAAAATGATGCAGTCGATCGACTGCATCATATATACTCTGATTTATTCTTGACCCTTCAGCTCCTCAAGTTTCTTTTCAAGCTCTGCGTTTTTATCTTCAAACTCTTTTAACTTTGACATTTCCTCTGAATAATCACTGAGAAGATCTGCCTTGTGAGCCTCAAAATACTTCTTGCCTATCTCAACATAGAACTTTTTCATACTCTCTTTGTTTGCGGCGATTTTTGCCTTTAAATTGACCATTTCTGCGGTTTCCTTCGCCTTGTCCGCTGCAAGTTTTCCTTTACCTAAAATCAGCGTTTTCAATTCCTCAAATGTAGCCATATTACGCACCTCCCGCTTATGTTTTTTCTAATTTTATAATGCATCAAAGCATATTAAAAGTCAAAGCCTTTTGTTGGCATTTTCAAAGTCTTGTGCTATAATACTAGACGGATTTAACATTTATATGTGAGGTTTTTTACAGAATGCAACCATTGTATACAGCACTTAAAGTAAATAATGAGATTGAACTTTGCGATATTTACACTGAGGAAAGCAAAACTGCCATCGAAAAAGCCCTCTTAAAAAACAGGATCTCCTATTTTCTCAAATGGCCGAAGAAAAAATTCTTCAGTCGCAGGAAATGCTTCTGCACCCTCTGCATTAATGACAACTCAAAAGACATAGCGGAGGATATCATTAACAAGGTCTGCGAAGAGAACAATTTTCAGGTTCGGTTCATGATGAAAAAAGCCGAGAACGAATACTTATAAATTGTTTTCGTTCATGTTCGCCATATACTCTGATAAGAATTAAAGCGGAACGCCCTTTGTATTCAAGGGTTTTCCGCTTTATTTTTTTCGCTCTTCACTCTTTGCAGCCTCTTGATTTGCGTCCTTACCGCATAATTACAGTTTTTTGGTTCATTTATAAAAAAAGACTGTAAGCCAAAATTCGGGCTTACAGTTTATTTTGAGTTTCCTAAATAATAACCGTAAAATTATTTTTTTGTTCTGTGATATTGCCATTTCATTACAGTCTTTTTCCAGGTTTCCATTCAAAATACTGTATGCGCAATTTTGTCATTACGGTCTTTTTGCACTTTTATAAAATTAAACTGTAAAGATGAATTTTGGCTTACAGTCTTTTTTGTAGTTTCTTGCAAAAAACTGTAAAGATCAATTTTCGTTTTTTTCGGTTACAGTCTTTTTCGAGTTTATGCGAAAATAAACTGTAATAACACACCGAAAATGGGAGTAGCCTCTTGTGGATGCGCTTAAAGATGCACCTGTATTAAATCCATTTACTGTTGACTTTGAATAACCGTTCTCAATAGGCTGTGTGGGTGGTAAGGTCTGACTGTTTTTCAGCGCTTCAATAACCATACCATCGGGGTCTGCATCCTCGGAGACTGCTTCGTTAACCGCTTGTTCGCCAGCCATAGTATTCGCCTAAGTTTACCGTCATTGACTTTTGGAATATCATTTTGTATATTGGTATTAGAAGAATCCTTTGACGGGTACAGCGTGGGCAATTGGAGCCCGAGCCGAGGCCATGAACTGGGTTCTTCATTTTTGTATAATACATTTCCGTTTTTCTCTTGGTTCTGTAACCACGTTTCAAATCCTTTTTCGCCATACATGCTTGCAATCTCGTAAGAACGGTTAGGGATTGAGCATTTTCACTTCCATAAACTCCGACATTATTTTGCAAGTAAGATGCTCACGATCACCGACTCAAAAACTGTTCAAGCGTTGGGTGGTTGGAAAACAGATACGGTTGTGAAAACAGCGTAAAAAATAGCGGAAAGCCCTGTATTTACAAGGTTTTCCGCTTGTTTACACGATTGCATGAAAAAAGCTGCTGACGGGAATCGGACCCGTGACCTCCGCCTTACCAAGGCGACGCTCTACCGACTGAGCCACAGCAGCATTCTTCGTCGGTGAAATCACCAACGAAGGTTATATTATCATAAGGGTATATTTTTGTCAATAAAAAGCAAAAACTTTTCAGATTAATTTGCTGCCGTTTCCGGGCAGGTCCGGGAAGTTTCCTGTAAAGCCAGACCTGTCGAAACTCCGACTAATCCTCATCTGTGACCGTCTCTTCTTCAGAAGCTTTCGTTGAAACTTTCTTTGCTTCAAGTTTTGCCTCTCTCCTTGCCTGCCTGTTTTCTCTTCTGGCCTTCATTCCGTCTGTTATAGACATGAATCCGTCATAGATACAAGGGATGACGATCAATGTCAGAATTGTACCGTATACCAGACCGCCCACGGTAACAAGTGCCATAGGACGAGCCATCTCGGAGCCCATGTCATGTGAAAAAATCATGGTGGACATGGCAAGTATAGTTGTGAGGGCTGTCATCAAAACGGGACGAAGCCTGGTGCGTCCGGCGGTTATAACCGCTTCTCTTCTGTCCATGCCCTTCTCTCTCAGGGTATTTGCATAATCAATGAGCACGATACCGTTGTTAACTATGATACCGGAGAGCATTACGAATCCAACCATGGCAATAACACTGATCTCACTGCCTGCAAAGAACAGTGCAAAGAGTCCGCCTGTAAATGCCAGAGGTATGGTGAACATAATGATGAATGGCGACAACAGGGACTGGAACTGTGCAACCATTATCAGGTACATAAATACCAGCGCCAGCACAAGCATCAGTCCAAGCTGTGAAAGTGCGTCATTGATGGTCTCATTTTCACCGGAATAAACCAGTTTATATCCTGCGGGAAGCTCCATCTTGTCAAGTTCTCGCTCCACATCCCTGGATACAAGACCGATGTTGTAGCCGTCTGCAACCTGGGCTGTGACTGCGATATATCTGGTCTGGTCGGAACGATTGATACTTCTCATGGACTCAGTATCTGTAAATGTCGCAATATCCTTAAGCGGTACATCAATGCTCTCGCCCTCATCATTTGTTCCCTTTATGGTGATGTCCTTTACAAGGGCACGGGTAAGGGCTGCATCCGACTCGTTTGACACATATACACTGTAATCTTTTTCATCAGTCACAAGGGTCGTGGCGCTTGAAGCATCTGCTACCTTTGCATAAACCGTCTGGAAAGCCTGGGCTACGGTTATGGAATATTCCATAGCCTTGTCCTTGTCGATGGTTATCTTTAACTCTTCATCGGTCTTTCCGATTCCGTCGTCTACCTCGGCAGTACCTTCTATACCTTCAACAACCTTTGCCACACCCTTTGCGATTTCACGGATCTTTGTGATATCACGGCCTCTTACTTCGATGTTGATACCGCTTCCGCCCATAGCGGACATATCCATGCTGGAAGTATCGACCGTTATCTCGGCATCAAGGTCACTTGTCATATCAAGGATCATATCAGCAAGTTCTTCGTTTGAATGATCCTTTTTCTCCTTTGTAACCACGTAGATACTGGTCGAATTGGTGCTGGAATTGCCACCGCCTCCGCCGAGAAGTGAAAGTGACGAACTCTGAGTCATGGCACCAACGTCCTGAATATCATCGATGCTCATCAGCTTTTCAACCACTTCATCCGTGACTGCTCCTGTCTCATCAAGAGTTGCCTCGTCTGAAAGTCGTACATTTACGGTCAGCTGAGTGGAATCCATGTCAGTCATAAATGCGGTACCGTTTGAGTAGGCAGCCACACCGCTGAGAACCAGTAAAACAACTACAAATATATAAACCACGGGCTTGATCTTTAAACTGAATTTCAAAAACTTCTCATAGATATTCAAAAATCCCGTGAAAGCCTTGCTCTCCTTGGCATCCTTTGTCCTGTTCAAAATCTTTGAAGAAAGAGCAGGTACCACCGTAAGGGCGATCAAAAGTGATGCAAGCAGTGAGTAAGCAATGGTCAGACCCATATCCACGAAGAGCTGTCTGGTGATTCCCTCTGTAAATACGATAGGAAGGAATACACAGATGGTGGTAAGTGTGGAAGCTACGATGGCTCCGGCAACCTCTTTAGCTCCTTCGATGGCGGCATCTTTCATTGAATATCCTTCGCTTCGCAGTCTGTAAATATTCTCGATGACCACGATGGAGTTATCAACAAGCATTCCTATACCGAGAGCAAGTCCCGACAGAGAAATGATATTTAAAGTAACGCCGCTAAAGTACATGCAAACCACGGCGGTAACCAGCGAAATAGGGATGGATACCGCGATGACGATCGTAGGTTTGATATCCTTTAAGAACAATATCAATATAAAGATGGCAAGAAGCGCACCTATCAAAATATTGTTCACGATGGCATCCATTACCAGGTCGATGTAAATACCCTGATCCATGAGAGGAATGATATTAAGAGCAGGATTTTCCTCCGTAAGGTCATTAAATTTGTCCGTCAAAGTATCGGACACATCACCTGTGGAATAACCGGTCTGCTTTTGAATAGTCAAAATAACACCGGCGCTTCCGTTTACGTTTGTATAGATCTCATCCGAGTTGTCAGCATAAAATACATCTGCCACATCTCCCAGGGTGATGACAGGAACGTTATCCATGTGAAAGTTTAGAAGAGGCATTGCAGCCATCTCCTCCACAGACTCGGGCTTGTCACCGATCCTGACAAGGTATGACACGCCGTCCTCTGTCACATATCCCGCAGGCATAGAGAAGTTCTGAGCAGTGAGGAGCTGTTTAACTGTATCCACTGTGAGGATTCCCTCGATATCAGCGGAATCATAGGCGGTTTCCTTTGCCTTTGCAAGCTGTTCCTCGCCGTCCTCTATCTGTTTTTTGGCATCATCAAGCTGACTTAATCCATCCTTTATCTGATCCCAGCCGGAATCGATGGTAGCCTGATTTGCGGTAAGTTCACCCTCTGCCACCTGCAGCTGGTACTCTCCGAGAGCTATGGTTGACTTGCCGTTTGCAAATTCAACCGCTGCAGTGAGTTCGCCTTTTTCTATCTCTACCAGGGCATTGTTCAGTTTGTTTATGGCATCCGGAATTGCTGCCACCGTCATGTTCTGAGATTTTAATCCCGCATTAATCGTCGCCACATAAGTATCATAATCAAGACCACCGGTCGTAGCATATAAAGCCGTTGTGGTCTTTTGCTCTTGATCTAAAAGACTGTCCCTCTGATGTTCCAGAGTGTCTTTCGCCTGAGGCACGAATCCCTCTATAGCATATAAAGTAGGTCCAACCACAGTAGCGGCGGTTGTGGGATCTGTCCAGTCTGCATTTGCCAGGGCAGCCAGATCCACATACTGGGACAATGTCTCATTCGAATTTATCATATATGCCAATGCGGCATTGGATACAATAGAAGTCTTTAATGTCTGTATACCATCTACTGCTGTCAGATCTCCTCCGGAAACTGATGCCAGATATCCGCTGTACTCGGTTCCCACATTCGAAAGAGTGTTAAGTGCAGTGATTGAAGTATTGATCTGGCTTTTACCCGAATCGATCTTTGCCAGCGCATCGGTGTAAGTCTTTGCAGTGTTTACGGAAGTCTGTACGCTCTCAAGCTGTGCCTTTGCCGCTGTGAGGGAAGCCTTCTGCTTTGCAAGTTCGGCAGCTGTGGAGGACTGCTTGTTCTCAAGTTCCTTTTTTGCATCCTCCAGCTTTGATTTGTTATTTTCTATCTCTTTTTTTCCATCATTTAATTTATTCTGGCCGTCGACGAGCTGTGACTTAGCATTTGCCATCTCGGTCTTTGAGTCTTCGAGAGCCTGCTTGCCGTCCTCAAGTTCCTTCTCTGCATCAGCCATCTGCTCATCAACCGCCGCAAATATCTTTTCGTTTACGGCATCGATCTTGTCCTTTCTGATGATGACGCTAACATTTTCCTCGAGGATACCCACACTTGATACGGAAGCTACTCCCTCTAAACTCTCAATATCGGGAACAACAGTGTCATTTACATAGGTGCTGACCTCCGCCATGTCCATGTCTTCCACGCCCACCGCTGCGATCATTGCAGGCAGCATGTTGGGATTTAGCTTCATGATAATGGGATTTCCCACCGAATCCGGGAAATAGCTCTCCAGCTGATCCAGACTCTCCCTTATCTCCAATGAAACCGAATCCATGTCGGAGGACTGGGCAAATTCCAGGATCACCACCGAATAGTTTTCATTTGAAACCGAACTGATATTTTCTATGTTGCTGACGGTTGCCATGGAACTTTCTATGGGCTGGGTCACCGCCGCCTCCACAGTCTCGGGAGTGGCTCCGGGATATGTGGTCATTACGATAACGTATGGCAGGGAAATGTTTGGCAACAGATCCGCGCTCATCTTTGTAAAAGATACCACACCCAAAACGATGACGAGTATCACTCCCACCAATACGGTATATGGCTTTTTAACACTGAATTTTGAAATCATTTTCTTTCCTCTTTCACTCTTCGAACGGCACCGAATTTTTATTCATAAATTAATAATTGTCGACTTAAAATTATAAAGCTGACAAACCTCCAATACAATTAATTTTGTGCAATTAAATTCTAAAAAAAAAATAAAGAAGACATCACAGTATCTTCCTTATCTTTCCTTTTATTCTCTGTATACAATTATCCACGGATTTGTCGGTCTTTCCGAGAATATGAGCTATCTCAACATAATTAAGCCCTGTGAGCATGAGCTCCAGGACCTCATTTTCAAAGGAAGACAATTCCTTTTCAATGACCTGCTCCAGATAATCCACTCTCTCCCTGTCAAGGATCAGCTCCTCGGGTCCGGGCTTTGAATTATCTACGATATTTTCCAGGGGATTAAAAGCACCTTCCTCGCTCTCCTTTTCCCCGTAGAGGGAAATATAGGAATTTAAGGGAATGTTCTTTTTTCGGTTTGACGCCTGCAGGGCCTTATATATCTGCCTGTTGATACAAAGCTCCGCAAATGTGGAAAAAGCCGCGTCTCTGCCGCAGTCATAATCCCTGACCGCTTTGAACAGACCGATCATGCCTTCCTGGATCAGATCCTCGCTGTCTCCGCCCAGTATAAACATGCTCTTTGCCTTGGCTTTTACCAGGTCCTTGTATTTGTCACAGAGATATTCCTCTATGCCTTTTTCTCCCTGGCGCAATTTTTCTATCAGCTCTTCGTCCGTAAAATCCTTGAATTCATCCTTCATATTTTTTACCTAAAGACTGCGTTGTCTGACTATCTCATATGCCAAAACACCTGCGGCAACAGAGGCATTTAATGAATCGATATCTCCCTTCATAGGAATGGATGCCACAAAATCACATTTTTCTCTGACGAGGCGGCTGACACCCTCGCCCTCGTTTCCGATGACCAAACCGATGGGTCCCTTTAAATCAAGGTCATACATCACAGTGCCGTCCATATCCGCGCACACAAACCACAAGCCTTCTTTTTTCAGATCCTCTATGGTCTTTGAAATATTGGTCACCTTTGCAACAGGGGTGTAATTCAAAGCTCCCGCGGAGGTTCTGGCAACCGTGGCGGTGAGGCCCACTGCTCTGTTTTTGGGGATTATCACACCATGGGCTCCTGCCAGATTTGCGGTCCTTATTATGGCACCCAGATTGTGGGGATCCTCGATATTATCAAGTATGAATACAAAAGGAGCCTCCCCCCTTTCCCTTGCCTTGTCTAGGATGTCGGAAACCTCGGAGTATTCGTAGGCTGCTGCCACAGCGATGACTCCCTGGTGCTTTCCGGTTTCCGAGAGCTGGTCCAGGCGTTCCTTTGTCACATATTTTATGAGAGTATCATGCTTTTTAGCCTCTCTTTTTATGGTGCTTATGGGGCCGTCCTGACAGCCGTCCAATATGTAAACCTTGTCTATGGGCTTGCCGGCCCTGAAGCTTTCGATCACAGCATTTCTGCCTTCGATGGTAAATTCGGTATATGCCATTATCCTATTGTTTCCACTCCTTTTTTCACAAGATACATGAGCCTGTCGGTCTGCCCCGTCAGATACAGATATCCCACAAGTGCCTCAAATCCGGTTGCTCTGTGGTAGTCTGAGAGGGTGGCGTTTTTGGCGGTGGACTGGGGTTTTGAATTTTTGCCCCTTTTGTAGACGTCCGTCTCCTCCTCGGTAAGCTCATCCAAAAGCGCCGTGATGATATCCGACTGGGCCTTTGCATTTACATATCTTACCTTCATTTTGTTGAGGGCATTTACGCTCCTGGCCCCCTGCTCCGTCACAAATGTCCTGATGATGAGGTCATATACCGCATCACCCACATATGCCAAGGTAAGGCCCGAAAAGGTTCTGATATCCTGTTCTTTTAAATTAAAGGTTTCCAAGATCAGGCTTTTTTCCATTTTACACCTTCTCTGGTATCTTCCAGTATGATTCCCTTGTCAAGAAGCTCCTGTCTGATCTCGTCGGCTCTTGCAAAGTTCTTTGCCTTTCTGGCTTCCTGACGCTCATTTATAAGCTTCTCGATGTCGCTGTCCAAAAGCTCTGCTTCTCTCTCGATCTTTAATCCGAGAACATCCGCAAGGATCACAAACTGAGCCTTTAAGCCGTTTACGAATCCCTTTGAGCTGTTGTCATTTACATTTGAATTGATAAATTTAACCAGATCAAATATAACAGAGATCGCATCTGCCGTATTGAAATCATCGTCCATGGCTTCGTCGAATCTTGATATGAATCCGTCTGCCTCATGGAGAAGATCCACTTCCTCTTTAGTAAGCTCCTGTGTAACTGCCTTCTCTGCCAGATATTTTAAATTATCAGCACAGGTAAGGATCCTCTCAAGGCCGTTCTTTGAACTCTCCATAAGTTCTGCCGAGAAGTTTAAGGGGCTTCTGTAATGAGCCGATAACATAAAGAATCTGAGGACCTGAGGGTCGTATTTATCAAGGATCTCTCTTACCGTAAAGAAGTTTCCGAGAGACTTTGACATCTTGTGATTGTCGATATTTAAAAATGCATTATGCATCCAGTATTTTGCAAAGGTCTTGTCATTGCAGCACTCGGACTGGGCGATCTCGTTCTCGTGATGGGGGAAGATCAGGTCCTCGCCTCCGGCATGAATGTCGATCTCGTCGCCGAGATATTTTTTGCTCATAACGGAGCACTCGATGTGCCAGCCGGGACGGCCGTTGCACCAGGGTGACTCCCAGAAAGGCTCTCCTTCTTTTTTGGGCTTCCACAAAACGAAATCCAGGGGATCCTCTTTCTGATCCTCGCCGGTTACAAGGAGGGATCTGTTTCCTCCGCGGAGATCGTCGATATTTTTGTGAGACAGCTTTCCGTATTCTTTGAAGCTTCTGGTCTTAAAATATACTGTTCCGTCCTCTGCAACATAAGCATGCTTTTTTGCGATGAGGGTATGGATCATATCAAGCATACCGGGGATTTCCTTTGTTGCCTGTGGATGGGTGGTGGCAGGCTTCACATTCAAAGAAGCCATATCCTTTTTGCACTCCTCGATATATCTCTCGGAGATAACTTCGGCGTCAACGCCCTCCTCCACTGCTTTTTTAATGATCTTGTCATCAACGTCGGTGAAGTTTGAAACGTAGTTTACTTCATACCCCTTGTGCTCAAAATATCTTCTGACAGTGTCAAATACTATCATGGGACGGGCATTTCCTATATGAATGAGATTATAAACGGTGGGGCCGCAGACATACATTTTTACCTTGCCGGGCTCTATGGGTTTAAAATCCTCTTTTCTCTTTGAAAGTGTGTTGTAAATCCTGATACTCATCTATTTATTGCTCCTTTTCTCGTTTTAGGGCTCTTATCTCATTTTTTAGTTCAAGAAGCTCGTTTACCAGATTGGTATTTGCCTCCTGCAAAGCCGTGATGTCCTCTCGTACGGGATCCGGCAGGTCCACCTGACACATGGATTCCTGAGGGTGACATTCGTCTTTTCTCTTTACAACTCTGGCCGGTACACCCACAACCGTGGAATTGGGCGGTACTTCCGAGAGCACCACGCTTCCTGCGCCGACCTTTGAATTGTCACCTACGGTGAATGAACCAAGGACCTTTGCTCCGGCAGAGATCATCACATTGTTTCCGATGGTGGGATGACGCTTGCCCTGCTCTTTTCCGGTTCCGCCAAGGGTAACTCCCTGGTAGAGCGTCACGTTGTCACCGATTATGGTGGTCTCTCCTATTATAACACCGTTTCCGTGATCGATAAAAAGTCCTTTTCCGATCTGAGCACCCGGGTGAATCTCTATTCCCGTTTTTCTGACTCCTCGCTGTGAAATGTATCTTGCCAGAAAATAATGCTTTTTCAGATACAGCTTGTGTGCCAGTCTGTAATGAAGCATGACCCTGAAGCTCGGATATAAAAATACTTCCATATCCGAATGTATAGCAGGATCTCTCTCTCTGATTATTTTGATCTCATCCCTGATAAAACCCATTTTTGCCTCCAATGCTATATAAGAAAAAAGCGGACGTATTCATCCAAAGAGACGAATACATCCGCGGTTCCACTCTAATTAACGATCAAAAATCGTTCCCTTAACGGGCTTAACGCGCCCGATTCGGATGTGAATACTAAAAAATTTCCTCACATCGGCTCACGAATGCACTTCCTGTTATCTACAGCCGGATCCGCTCTCAGTCTCTGACGTTTCCTCCCTGTTGCATCTGATAAAAGTACTCTTTTCGATCTGTGCCTTTATTGCTATTAACTAATGCTTATTTTAATTACCTTGGGCTCTTTTTGTCAATGTCATTTTTATGATTGCTTTGCACAGCCCGAGCATCCCGCACATCCTGCAGGTCTTGACATATCAAAACTCATGGCATCTCTGGCGCTTGTGATCATGCAGACAGCCTGGGATGAAATTCCCTCGCCGGTACCTGTAAAGCCAAGGCCTTCCTCCGTCGTGGCTTTTACATTCACCTGATCGACGTCTATGCAGAGAGCCTTCGCGATATTTTCTCTCATCGTATCAATGTAAGGGCGCATCTTCGGCGCCTGAGCTATTATGGTAGCATCCACATTGTCAATGATATACCCCTTCTCTTCCAGCATCTCACCGACCTTTTCAAGAAGGATCAGGGATGATATCCCTTTGTAGGCAGGATCTGAATCCGGAAAATGTTTTCCGATATCTCCAAGAGCCGCCGCTCCCAAAAGAGCGTCCGAAACCGCATGAAGAAGCACATCCGCATCGGAGTGACCAAGCAAGCCTTTTTCATAGGGAATCTCAACTCCGCCTATGATAAGAGGCCTGTCCTCCACAAGTCTGTGAACATCATAACCCATACCTATTCTCATATCTTAAACCCTTTCCCGGCCGTTTTTTCTCTTCTTTGGAAACTTAAAAGCGATTGAGCCGTCGCGCCTTACCTCTTTTACGCGGGTGGGGCGTCTCTCGTCATACGGCCTGTCCGGTTTATTATCTCCCGAAACCTTTTTTCTGTCAAATTCGCGTCCGCTTCTGTCCGCAGGCATTCTTCTGTGGTCATTTCTGCCTTCTTCCCTGCCATAGCTCCTGCCATGATCACGTCCGGCTTTTTTATCTCTTCTGCCGTCACGGTTAAAGTCTCTTCTTCCAAAGGAATTTCTGTCCCCTCTTCTGCCGCGGTCCCTGTTTCCGGATCTGTAATTGTCCTCGGGAATATCTTCACCGATCTCTCCAAGAGCCGCTTTTAAAAGGGCCGAAGCCACGTCGATCGCATCACACTCATTTTTTTCCATATATGCATAAATATATTTCTTTATGATATCATCGTCAGTGGCGCTTACTTTTTCAAAGGACTCCTCCATGAGGCTTCCCGCTCTCACCTTTAAAACTTTTGCGGCTGTGGGGAGTTTTCTCTCCTCGATCTTTGTATGGCAGGCTCTCTCAATATCCCTGATCCTGTACATTTCCCTGGCGGATACAAGTGTAAATGACCTGCCGGTTCTGCCTGCTCTGCCTGTTCGACCGATCCTGTGAACATAATATTCGATGTCCTGCGGAATATCATAATTGATAACTGCTTCCACATCATCGACATCGATTCCTCTGGCAGCCACATCAGTGGCGATGAGGATATTGGACGCACCGTTTCTGAAGCGGTTCATAGCAACGTCACGCTGTCTCTGTGACAGATCGCCGTGAAGGCCTTCTGCCTGAAATCCCGCTTTTTTCAAAGTCTCGGCAAGCTCGTCCACTTTTCTCTTGGTATTGCAGAAAATCAGGGCAAGTTTTGGCTCGTAGTACTGTATAAGCCTGATGCATGCCGCATCCTTGTCCGTATTTTTTACCTTATAATATCTCTGGCTGACAAGAGGGATGGTAAGCTCCTTTGCAGCTACCTTCACCATTCTGGCATCTTTTTGAAAACGATCCGTGATCTCCAAAATAGGCTTTGGCATGGTTGCGGAAAAAAGAGCGGTCTGGTGCTCTCCCTCGATCTGTCCCAGGATCGTCTCCATGTCCTCTCGAAATCCCATGTTCAGCATCTCATCCGCTTCGTCCAGGACCACCATCTTTACATTGTCAAGCTTTATGGTATGCCTTCTCATATGATCCATAACTCGTCCGGGTGTACCCACGATTATCTGAACACCTCTTAAGTTCTGGATCTGCTTTGAAATATCCGCGCCGCCGTAGATCGCAAGCACTTTTACGCCGTGCATATATTTTAAAAGCTTTCTGAATTCCTCAGCCGCCTGCATGGCAAGCTCACGTGTGGGGCAGAGCACGATTCCCTGCAGTTTTCTGAGCTCCGGGTCGATCCTTGATATAAGGGGAATGCCGAAAGCCGCAGTCTTTCCCGTTCCGGTCTGGGCCTGTCCTATCACATCCTCGCCCTCTAAGAGGTAGGGGATCGCCTGTTCCTGGATGGGCGAAAACTTTTCAAAGCCCATATCTTTTACGGCCTTCAAGATCCTTTCATCCAAAAGATCGGCAACTGCATTGAACCTGTCGATCCTGTCAAGCTCTTCTTCGCTTACGACGTCCTCCAAGGCCTCAGCCTCGTACTCCACGTTTGCGGTATTTTCTGTATCGATCAAATCAATTTTTTCTAAACTCATTATTTTCCTTTCACTAAATGAATCAAAACAAAACAATATAAATATACGCGAACAAAGGACACCCCTGTATCGGAGTGCCCTTTGTAACCCATAAATACTTGCGTAGTATAACATGCAAACATTTTAAACACAAGTGTTTTTTTATACGGTGTATATCAACCCGTTATTTCTTCATAAATCTGGAGAGAGTCTCAATGAGTTCCCCAACCTTGATAGGCTTTGACAGGTGGGCATTCATGCCGACTTCCTTTGACTTGTGCACATCCTCATCAAAGGCGTTGGCGGTCATGGCGATAATGGGCACAGTTGCGGCATCCTCCCTGTCAAGAGCACGTATTGCCGTTGTGGAATCCAGACCGTTCATCACAGGCATCATGATGTCCATAAGTATTGCCTGGAAGTGACCGATCTCGGAAGCGTTAAACATTTCCACGGCGATCTGGCCGTTTTCAGCGCATTCAACCACAGCGCCTTCGTCGGTCAAAAGTTCCTCTGCTATCTCTCTGTTTAATATGTTGTCTTCCACAAGCAAAATCCTGATGCCGTCAATGGACGCTTCAGTTATTTCCTCGGTCGCACCTTCCGCCTCCATGTTGATATCAAATACCACATCCACATAAAAAGTCGTTCCGTTTCCGAGGGCACTCTCCACGTTTATCTTGCCGCCCATGAGCTCCACCAGCTGTTTTGTGATAGTCATACCAAGTCCCGTTCCCTTATACTCGGTTCTGGCGGCTTCGCTCTCCTGGGAGAAAGCCTCCCAGATATGTCCGAGGAACTCCGGGCTCATACCGATTCCCGTATCCTGTACTTCTATATGATATTTTACATGATCCACACCGTATTCACTGTCATTGGCCCTGATGGTGATGGTGCCTCCGTCAGGCGTAAACTTGACCGCATTTCCCAGGATATTTATTATGATCTGTCTGAAGTGAAGTTCATCCGCCAAGACATTTTTGTGGGTGAAGGATGAGTAACCTTTTACGATCTTTAACTGCTTTGAACCTGCCTGGCTCTGAATGATGGAAATACAGTCATCCAGGAACATTTCCATATTGACGGGCTCGTTGTTGATCTTTGTCTTTCCGTTCTCGATCCTGGTCATGTCCAAAACATCATTTATCAGGCTGGCAAGGTGATGGGATGCCGTGTCGATCTTGTTCAGGCAGTCCTCAATCCTCTCAGTGTTGTCCAGATGTTTTTTGGCGATCTCCGTCATACCGATTACGCCGTTAATGGGAGTTCGGATGTCATGACTCATATGTGAGAGGAAATCACTCTTTGCACGGCTGGCTGCCTCGGCCAGATCCTTTGCTCTTGAGAGCTCCTGTTGGATCTCACGCTCTCTTTTTACGACCTCGGTATTGTCCACAAAACACATTACAGCCGTGGTACCTTCGTCATTTGCCTTGATAAACTGGATCTCCAGTTGGCTTTCGTCATCTCCCTCAAAACTGCTGAAGTTGATATTTACGCTGTTTTTATTTTCGAATTCTTTTTCCAGGAAACCGACTTCCGTCATGTGATAAAGCCGCTCCCTGTCACTCTCGCTGACATTTTTTTCAATAAAGAAGTTTATGAGCTCCTTGTAGCTTGCGATGATCCTGAATTTGTTTTTATATTTTTCCGCAAGTGTATAATTGTGAACATAATCGGTTTCGAGATTTACATAATATATAGCCATGAAATTCTCGGTAACCCTGTCCAGGATGATCCTGTCCTCATCGGACTGCTGGCGCCTTAAGATCTCACTGTAGCAAAGAGCCGTGATGGCCCTGAGGATCATCACGTCATGATTTGCTTCCCTGGGATTTTCGATCCCGACAAAACCAACCACTTTATCATTTTCCAAAATGGGGGCTGCCATTATGGACTGAGTCCCGAGCAGAGTCAAAAAGCTGTAAGCAAAGGATCCTCTTCCCACCTCCTCAGTGATGGAAGTGCTGAGTATTCCCTTTTGATTCTCGGAATCAAATACCATGGCTCCAAACTCTGCAGGGAGATTTACGGGCGTGGGTTTTTCCTGACCGAATTCCGTATCCCTGTATATGTACGTTGCCGTCAGGAACGTCTTTTCACGGTTTAATTCATACACATAGGCTCTCTCAGCCTTGTGATATTTTGTGAGGATCTTAAGAAGCTTAACCATTGTGACGGTTACGTTCTGGTCATTGTAAAGAGCGGTAATGGATTCACGGAGAGCCTGCTCCTGGTCAAGAGCCAGCCTGTATTCCGCATCCTTTTCCGAAAAGGCCACGATGACTGTGGACGGAGCCACGCCCACATCGTCGATCTTTACACAATACATCTCACAATATACAAAGGTTCCGTTATAATTTCTCCTGAAGGAAACGGAGAAGCCCTTCTGGCGCCTTAATTTCGTCTCAAGCTCCGACACGTTGTCAAGCATCATCTGCCTGTCGTCGGGATGGACAAAATTATAAATATATTTTCGCATGGCAGCCTTGTATTCAAAAATCGAATCCACAATAATGCCCACCACATTTTTTACATTTGAATTCTGTTTTACTATCTCGAACTTGGAATTCTGCACATCCAGACGGTAGATCGCGGTATATTCCGCTGACAAAACCTCCAGGATCTCATCGGTCTTTTCGTGATTTAAAAGTTCCTGATACTTTTCTTCCACGCTTCGCATACCGACCACAACACCCAGGTCATTGCTGGCGATCTTTATCTGATAATGAAGGATATATCCTCTGATTATGACCCTGCACTCAAAATAGTCCGCTGCCTTTAAACCGGTCACCGAATTAGTCATGATCTTGTTGAATTCAATATTGAAATACTCTCTGTCCTCAGGATATATGAGGAGATTCAGAAACGCCCTGAACCTGTCGACACCATTTAAATCAGGGCTTATATGGTCCACTATTTCCTTTAAGGAATCATTGATCTTAAAGAGTGTGACCTCATCCGTGTTCTGGTCTATGTAGCAGACCATCTCAAAGTCTGATGAGAGGGATGCGGTTACTGCCAGCGCCTCCTGGAAGTTGTCCTGGTTTTCAAGGTATACACTGCTTCCCCTGTCATGGAGGCTGATGGCGATAACAAGGTTTGCTATCTCTTCATTCTCCCTTGAGATAACATGTATCGAGCATCTCCACCACTTGGATTCACCGTTTAAAGTCCTGTAGGTGAACTCGCGGACTTCCTCGTCGCCCATGTATTTTTTCAGAGAATCCACGTCTTTTATCGCAAAGAGGGAAACCTCATATTTTGGATCGATATTCCCAAAGCATACCTCGATGGCTTCCTCATATGTTCCGTGCATCGGTGTATCTTTTGGAAATTCGTCCGTCAACAGAAGCGTATTATAACTGCCTGTGGTGGCATCCACTGTAAATACCCAATCATTTGTCTCCGACAGTTTTTTCTCTGCCAGGGAGTACAGGTATGCATCGCTCTTATCTTCAAAGCCGATGAGTATTTCCTCGAATTTATCGCCTTCCCCGAGACGTCTTGCCACCATTTCGCGGTATTTTGTCTTGCCTCCAATATTAACTCTGTAGGTGATCGAAAAGTCAGGCGCATTTTTCAATTCTCTCGTAAGGTTCTTTAGATCCACTGCCTTGTGGACCATCTCCTTATCCTCATCGATAACAGTTCTTGCAATGTAATAGCTGAAGATCTCATCATAGCCATGAGCCTTCATGTTTCCATGTAGTTCTTCTTCTTTTATGCTGTAGGAATTGGAAAGTTTATATGGATAAATCTTTGATTTTTTAACATTTACCCACATAACTGAGTCATAGTCAGCCATGAAGCCTTCGACGATCTTGTGCTCCTGCTCTCTCTCGTTACGTTTGAGGACACTGTTGTTGACCCGGCAAAATCCTATGGCCACATGATCATCATCCATGCCCTTTAAAAGCTGAACTTCGTATAATTGTCTGATATTGCCTGTGACAGTTCTGAAGGCATATATATAAGAAACGTTAGACCTCAAGAATTTTCTGATGGCAGAGGGGCGTAAAAGCTGTCGCAAGCCCTCCTGATCAGCTATGAACACGCGATTGTCTATATAATAGTTCAGGGCTTTTCTGTAATCGTCAAACTCTTTATAGCGCTCAGCTACATCTCCCGCAGCATGTATTATTTCAAAGGAATAATCTCTAAGATCAACATAATAAACAGAGATAAAAGATTTAAAAAAGATATCTAACTTTACTGCATCCAACTTGTGCATATTCTCCCCCCGGCAAGTAAGTCATATCCGAAAATTCATCTTCCGGTATAAGCAATCCGTAAAAATGTACAACCTAAAGCAATAATAAAAATCTATCGTTTATATGATAACACATATTTTCAAAAAAAACTATTGATTTGTTGTATATATTCAGACTCTTTTGGCAAAAAATCCGCCTGCGGAAGGCGTGACTCTTTCTGTTTTAAATTGATATCAATAAATAGACACTACTTTGTCAGTAGGTTTTTCTTGCATGCGCCGTGAATAACCACGGAATATGGCCCGGATGCTGTCCATGACTGTAATTCAAAACATTCTCAAAAGCTTGATCACTGGCTGATTACTGTAATTTGGGACTATAACCTTTTTTTTACAGTATCTAAGGCTTTTTCCACGCCTTCTCAAAGGCCTGATTTACTGTAATTTTGGGGCTATACTTCATTTTTTACAGTATTTAAGGCCTTTTTTATGCCTTCTTAAAGGCCCAATTTACTGTAATTTTTGGCTATGCACCATTTTTTACAGTATTTAAGGCTTTTTCCACGCCTTCTCAAAGGCCCGATTTACTGTAATTTTTGGGCTATACACCATTTTTTACAGTATTTAAGGCTTTTTCATGATGTCTCAAAGGCCCAATCTACTGTAATTTTCCATGGTATTGCTCATTTTACAGTAAACACAGTTTTTCCAGTGTTTGAGCTGCTTGTTTGGCGTTTGGGAATAAAGGCGATTTCGGCTTCTCTTCCTCCCTCTTCGCAAACAAAAAAAGAGCCCTTCGGACTCTTTTTTAGTAGCGAGAGGGGGATTCGAATTCTTCGCTTCGCTCCGGTCGTTGCAAACCGGCGTCCACCGGACGCCTGCAACCTCTCCACTACTCCCGTAGTGTCTTCGGGTTCTCTTCCTCCCTCTTCGCAAACAAAAAAAGAGCCCTTCGGACTCTTTTTTAGTAGCGAGAGGGGGATTCGAACCCTCGACACTACGGGTATGAACCGTATGCTCTAGCCAACTGAGCTATCTCGCCATAATGTATTTAGTTTAATGAATGGGGCCTATAGGGCTCGAACCTATGACCCTCTGCTTGTAAGGCAGATGCTCTCCCAGCTGAGCTAAGACCCCGTTCTGACGGGCTGTTCTCACAACCGACTTGATTAGTATACAATGGGGTAAAATGTTTGTCAACAACATTTTTTAGAAAAATAAAAAGCCTGATTTCCCTGCACGCTGCATAAGCAAAAGATGCCTCACAGGCCATTCTCAAAAATAAAACCGGGCGCTCAAACGCCCGGTTAAAGATATTACATTCTGTCGGGAGCTTCAAAACCAAGTACATCGATACAGGTCTCGAAAATGCTCTTTGTCAGATCAAGCAGTGCAATAAGTCCTGCTTTTCTCTTATCATCTTCCTCTGAGAGGATCTTTGTCTCATGATAGAAATGGTTAAAGGCATTGGCAAGGTCATAGATATATGCGCATACTTTGTTAGGCGCAAGTTCCTCGCCTGCCTGAAGCATCATTGCATTGAATCCGGCAAGAAGCTTTAACAATTCTTTTTCGGAATCATTAGCGGGGCACATGAGCTCTGTATTCTCTACTTTACCGCCCTGCTCAATGTACTTGTTAAGGATCGACTTGATGCGGACAATTGTATAGAGAATATAAGGGCCTGTATCTCCCTCAAAGGATGTGAATCTATCGATATCAAAAATATAATCCTTTGCAGGCTGGTTTGACAGATCGCCGTACTTGATGGCAGCCATTCCTACAGTCTTTGCAGTTTCGGCAGCTTCCTTCTCGTCGATGTCATAACCTTTCTCTGCGGCATTATCTCTGATCTTTTTGAGCATCTCATCATTGATTTCCTTGATCAGATACTCGAGGCGCATTACACCGCCGTCACGGGTCTTGAAGGGCTTTCCGTCTTTTCCGTTCATGGTACCAAAACCAATATGGATCAGCTTTGTATCGGGATCAACAATACCCGTCTTCTTTGCACATCTGAAGATCTGTGTAAAATAGAGCTCCTGACGCTTGTCAGTAAGATATATGATCTTGTCAGGATGATATTTGTTTGTTCTGTCTAAGATCGTTGCAAGGTCTGTGGTGTCATACTTTGCCGCACCGTCAGACTTTAACAGCATACATGGAGGCACTTCCTTTGTGTCGGTCTCCTCTTTAACGTCAACAACAAGAGCGCCTTCGCTCAGATATGCAAATCCTCCGTCCTTCATCTGCTGTATCATTCCGGGGATGAGCTCATGCACTGAACTCTCGCCGTTCCAAAGTTCAAAGTGAACATTCAGATTGTCATAATTTCTCTTCAGATCGGAAACAGATACATCAATGATCTTTTCCCAGAGAGCACGATAACCTCTCACGCCGGACTGAAGTTTAAAAGTCGCCTCCATGGCGCGGGCCTTAAAATCCTCATCGGCTTTGCTCTTAGCAGAAGCTGTGGGATATATCTCCTCAAGGTCAGCCACGGTAAAGGGAGCCTCTGCAGGATACTCACCTGTATAACTTTCATCGAAATAAGGAAGCTCGGGCCGGCGCTCCTTTAACTCTTGTATTACAAGTCCCATAGGCTGTCCCCAGTCTCCAAGATGAATATCGCCTGTGATGTCATGACCAACATATCTTGATATTCTCTTTACGCTCTCTCCGATGACAGCTGAGCGCAAATGGCCTACATGAAGAGCCTTTGCCACATTGGGTCCGCCGTAATCGATGATGATCTTTTCCTGTTTATCAAGTTCAATACCATATTTGGGAGCCTTCTGCATTTCCTTTACATATTCAAAAAGAAATTCCTCTGAAAGCTTTAAATTCAAAAATCCGGGAGCGACTGCAAGAGCCTCTTTAAAGATCCTGCTGCCTGCAAGCTTTTCAGCCACCTCGTTTGCGATCATAATGGGGGCTTTCTTGTATCTCTTTGCGCCTGCCATTGCTCCGTTACACTGATATTCACAAAGGTCGGGGCGGTTAGACACCGAAACCCTTCCCAGATCCTTTTCATAGCCTGCTGCCTCAAAGGCCTTTTCCATCTCCTCTGAGAGCAAATCCAACATTTTTTTCATAAATCAACGTTCCTTTCCTGACACAGGATCAACTTAAAAATAGTTAATTTAAACCATTAATAATTAATATAGCTTAAAAACCTTTATTTCGCAAGGACAAGCACGGACAAAAAAGGTAAATCCTAAAAAACAGGGATTTCTCTCAGCGGCAAAATTGTGGTATACTCTATTGGATTTTATAAAAAGGAAGAAATAAACTATGGATATATCAATTATAATCAACCAAATGCTCATCCTGTTTATCATAATGGGCATCGGATATTTACTGAATAAGACCCACATTCTGGGTCCTCACATTGACGGATACCTCACGAAATTCATCATACACTGCACCATGCCGGCCATGGTCCTTGCCTCGGTTCTCACAAAAGAAAGCGCAACAGATAAAAAGACGGTTTTAGAGTTTTTACTCATATCTGTAGTAATGTATCTGCTCCTGCCTCTGATCGCTTTTATCATCGTAAAGTTCCTGCCTTTTAAGAGCAATAAAGGTCTGTACCAGTTTATGATAATATTCGGAAATGTAGGCTTTATGGGCTTTCCCCTGATAAATGCCCTGTTTGGTGAAAGTGCGATCCTCTATGCCGGGGTATTCAATATGATCTTTAACTTCATGGCATACTCCTACGGAATACTGATAGTTGCAGGGGATAACAGTAATGCAAACAAAGATGTAAAACTCACCGCAAAGCTGTTTTTGTCCCCCGGAATACTCTCCGCATTTTTGGCTCTTTTGATATATTTTTCCGGAATAAAATTCCCGGAAGTGATAAACAGCCCCATAACACTTATCGGAAATATCACATCGCCCCTTGCCATGCTGATAATCGGCTCAACCCTTGCAAATATGGATCTGAAAAAAGTATTCACCGACGTAAAAGTATATTCCTTTTGCTTATTAAGAGGGCTCGTGCTTCCTGCCATATATATGGGACTTATAATGCTCTTTATAAAAGATGATTACCTGGCGGAGTTTACATTCATCATGGCCCTCATGCCTGTTGCAAACACTTCCGTACTGTATGCAAAAGAGTACAGCTCCGACGAAGGATTGGCCGCAAAATGCGTCTTCATCAGCACTGTACTCTCAATAATCACTATTCCTCTATGGGCATTTATCTTCCAGTCTGTCGCGCTTTGAAAAAGCACAACCGCAATAATCCTGACGGTACAGATCGTACTCCTTTGACAATTCAACGGAGCGTTTGTAGCCGTCTTTTTTCTTGAAATCGGAAGGAAGCCACTTTACCTTTGAACCCTTTGAAATATCAAAACCGATCTCATTTATCTTGTCGGCATTTTTTAAAGGACTGATGGTAAGGGTCGTTGCAAAATAGTCAAAGCCGCCCTTGTCCGCCTGGAGGGCAGTCTCCTTCAAACGCATGTCAAAGCATTTAAAGCATCTCTCCCCGCCTTCTTTGCAATACTCCAGGCCCTTTGCCATTTCAAAGAATTCTTCGGGATGATAATCTCCCTCCAAAACCTTTATCTCGTGGCCCTTTTTTTCGCTGTTATAGGCTTCTATAAGTCTTTTTTGCTCCGCAACCCTTCGCCTGTATTCCTCGCTTGAAGATATATTGGGATTATAATAAAAAACCGTTATGGAAAAGAACTTACACAGATATTCCAGGCAATAGCTGGAGCATGGTGCACAACAGCTATGAAGCATAAGCGTCGGAACACTTCCTGCAGGAATCGCCTCGATGATCCTGTCCAGTTCCTTTTGATAATTTCTTTTGTTTTGCAGTGTATTTTGTTTTAAATCCATTTTCTTACCTAAACTTACAAATCAAGAGTTCCCCGGTCCCTGATCACCTGAAATGGAACCTTCTCTTTAATTCCACTCTCGCCCTTCTGTCACCGATTATCATGGTCCCCAAAAACAGGAAAAAGCTTACCGCCAGCGCCACATCTGCCACGGCGGGAACCGTTACGACACCCACAAATGACAGGATAAAAGGTATGAGCGAAGCTATTATCATCACTATCTGCCACATGATATAGCTCTGCCAGTTTTTGTGATTTACTATCATCAAAACCGCGATCGCCGCGTCTATTGCCAGGATTATTGCCGGGAATACGAAATTCACGCTCCATCCGTTGTAGCCGATTATATAATCCACCGCAATGAGGATCGGCACTGCCACCCCGCCCATGATGAGAACCTTTTCCCTGTATCCGCCTTTTCCCAGGATTGCAACCCTCAGGATCAAATATACATACAAAAGGATCAGTCCCACGATAAAGCTCCACCAGGTATCCGACTCCACCTTATAATTGATAAAGACGATTACCGAAAAAAGGACTATTGCAGCAAACAGAAATATCCTCGAAGCCACTACAAGCTTCCTCGATCTGACCCACACACTGGGGTATGTGTCATATTCTGTGCCGTCCTTTTGAAGTGCGGAGCCGCACAAGGGGCATATCTCCACATTATCTTTGATATTTACATTACAATTTACGCATTTACCCATTAAAATACCTCTTTATCACACGCCGTTGGTCTCAATGTCAAGCTCTATTCCGTCCTGGGAAAGTCTTCTGAAAAAGCCCCTCTGAACGGACACATCACAAAGATCATAGCTGAATGAAAATGTCAGGCGATCGCCATAGGAACACACCGTTCCTTTTACGCTCTGACCCTTTGACATTGCCAGAAACGCCCTGAAGTTTTTGATATAAGGCCTGTATTCATCCTCCACCTTTATATTTCCTATATTGGTGATGGTGGTGGTATTAGCCAGAGCCGACTGCGTGTATACAATATTCATTGCAAGATTTTTTAATGTCAAAGGCACAAGTCTTGCCAGAGTATGGGTCTCATTTGAAACATTGTATGAAAACAGTTCCTCCAGATGCTCCTTGTTGATCTGGCTTCTCAAGCCTTCCGTCACGACCTTTACCACATCTTCAAAGGTATAATCCTCATCCTTTGGCCAGAATTCCGCGGAAACCACCACAAAGAAATTCTTGCTGGTTATGGAATTAAAATATGGTCTTAAGTTTACGGGCACGGCCACACGTATGGGTTTTTTCGAAGGCATGCCGTGGAGACATTCAATATACACACTCCAGGTAAATGCCGCCACCAGATATTCATTGATGCTACATCCGTATCTGTGGGCCACTTCCTTTACGGCAGCGACGTCCATCTCACCGTGCATGACTCCGAATTCTCCGGGACGGAGCTTCTCTCCCTTTATGAGATAAGCCTTCTTTGTCTTGTAACCGCGCTTGTGGCTCTTTCTGTAATTTTTAAGGAAGCTGTCCTCCCTGTTCATGCTGGTGCCGGTGATAAAAGCATTTTCCCTGCCCTCTGCGATCTCGGGGTGAGCAAGCCTCAGATATTGATAAGTAAGCTCTGTCAGGAAATTGATCCCGCCCACGCCGTCAGTGAGAACATGAAAAACCTCCAGATTTATCCTGCACTTATAATATGTCACGCGGAACAGATAATTGTGGTTCTGATTTCCCCTGATATATCTGCAGGGAAAATTGGACTCCTCCCTGACCTTTGGGACCGGACTTCTGTTTTCCTCAAAATAATACCAGAATACGCCGCGCCTTAATCTGAAATTAAAGCCGTCAAACCTGGGAAGACAGATATTTAATGCCTCCTGCAAAAATGCGGGATTTACCTCTTCCGACAGGACAACGCAGATACGATACACATTTGTCATGCCCTCCCCGGCGATAACTGGAAAAAGATGGGCTGTATTATCAAGTCTGTCCCAGCGGATATCCCTGGCTTTTTTAATCTCTTCAGTTTTTTGATTACGAGCTTTGCCTTCTGTTTTTTTTGCCAATTTAAATCACCTTTATAATTTGATAAAACTTATGCTGCCTGCGGGTGCTGTGATGGTGCTGCCATCCATTGTGGCATTGTCCCCGATGCTGTGGATCAGTTCACTGCCCATAAGGTCGGACTCAAACGAAGCATCCTTGTAAGAAGGATTCACAACGACCAATATCTTTTCATCCTCATAGCTTCTGATATATGCAAGAGGATAAGTTTTTTCCTTTGCGTATATGAATTTCACATCGCCCTTGTTGCCCAGAGCCTTGTGCTCTTTTCTGAGTTTTGTGAGCCTCTCCACTTCTCTTAAAAGTGAATGACTATCCTCCATTTCCTTTTTAACCGTAGGACGGTTTGGATCCGGATCCATCTTTATATAAAGTCTCTCCGAAGGCGCCTGTGAAAATCCTGCATTTGTGGTATCATCCCACTGCATGGGGCTTCGAGATCCCGTGCGCAGGTATCCGCCCTCCACACTCTTTAAACCTTCCACATATCTCATGCCTATCTCGTCGCCATAATATATAAAAGGCACTCCCGGCATGGACATAAGGAAACCGAAGGCTACCTTTAACTCACTTCCGCTTAAGCTCCTTGCCAGACGGTCCATGTCATGATTTCCGGAGGGGATACATATGAATCCCTTTCCTGCAGTTTCTGCCTGCAAAGACTCGTATTTTTTTACAAATTCATAGGCGTTACCCTTTCCTCTCCTGGAAAAGAAAGGCTCCTCGCATCTGAACAGATCGTTGTAATGAGAGGGTCCGAAATGGAGCAAAAAGTCCATATGGAAACCGCCCTCCAGACTCTTTTGAGGTTCACCCCACTCAGAGACCAGAACAGCCTCGGGGAATTCCCTGTTTAAAAAATCTCTCACATTTTTCCAAAGCGCGATGGTTCCCTTTGACTCGGGATCGTTTTTTACCAGAGAGTGGGCCATATCCACTCTAAAACCGTCACATCCCATGGAAAGCCAAAAGCGCATTATATTTTTAAGTTCCTCTAACGTACTCTGAGGTCCCGGCGCATCAACGGGCTGCTGCCAGGGCTCCTTTATCTCATAAAAACCGTAGTTGAGCGCAGGCTGATGAGCAAAGAAATTGACCATAGCGGCTCCGCGTCTCTCGGAAATACCGCAAAGCCAGTTGTAATGCCTGTCTCCGCCCCACTCCGTATCAGACCACACGTATCTGTCGGTGTAAGGATTTATCTCATCCTTCATGGATTCTTTGAACCACTTGTGGGTGATGGCGGTGTGACCTGCCACCAGATCCAGCAAAATGTGCATTCCTCTCTTGTGCATCTCATCAAAAAGTCTCTTCAGATCTGCATTGGTGCCATACCTGGGAGCGGCTTCGTAAAAGTCCTCCACGTCGTAGCCCGCATCACCAAAGGGGGATTTAAAACATGGGTTCATCCAGATCGCATTGCATCCCAGATCACAGATATAATCCAATTTGTCGATGATGCCCTGAAAATCTCCGATACCGTCTCCGTTGGTATCCAAAAATGATTGGGGATAAATTTCATAAAAAATCGCGTCGTTAAGCCATTCTCTTGCCATAAGACTCCTTCACAAAAAAAATTAAAATTTGTTCTGCAACAGTGTTACCCCTCACCCATGCATCACTTTTATGATACCAAAATAAACAAATTATTCAAGGTTAGGAACCCTTTATTATCCTTATAAAAAACTTAAAAGTTTGTTAAGTGGGATTTTACCTATCACGGATCCAAACTACATTTCGCTTCGAAAGCGTGAGTCTGTCAGGGCGCCGGTCGCTCAGACAGTCCTCGCCGCTTCGGAAAATCCTTCGCGGCTGTGGAACTCGCTTTGTGGCATCCCTGCAGCCCCCCGCTTCCGGGTTATCTTATTCCCTTCACCAGCGTAAGCATAAACACCGTTTCCGTTTACATCAAAGATTTATAACGAGCAGCATTCGTCACCCGGATTACTTTCGTCCGATTGTAAACTTTTTAAAAATCTCGGTTGACGTTTAAGGATCACGATGCTATTTTTACACTCGGCGCTGTGATTTTCCCAAAGAAACACAGTCAGAAAATAATCAAAAGAGGTTTACATCATGAAAAATTTCAGCACAAAAGACATTGTATTCGTAGGAGTGTTCGCAGCCCTTATGGCTATCTGCTCCTGGATCTCAATTCCCACCACAGTTCCCTTTACCCTTCAGACCTTCGCGGTATTTTTAGCCATCGGAGTTTTATCCGGGAAGCTGGGAACACTTGCAGTTTTAATATATGTGATACTCGGAGCCATAGGCCTTCCCGTTTTTGCAAACTTCACAGGAGGCATGGGGATCTTACTTGGAAATACAGGCGGATACATCATCGGCTTTATCGCAACCGCTCTCATAATGTGGCTTTTTGAGACTCTTTTCGGACACAAAACCGTTGTCCTAGCAATCAGTTCACTCCTGGGTCTGATTGCCTGCTACGCCATAGGAACCGCATGGTTTATGTTTGTATACACCAAAAATGTCGGCCCCGAATCCCTGGCTACGGTCCTCTCATGGTGTGTTATTCCCTTTATCATCCCTGATATCATAAAGATCGCCCTGGCACTTGTGATCGGCGAGAGATTAAGGAAAGTCATCAACAAAATGAATTAAGTTTTACAGCATAAACCTATGGAAAAAACCTTTGATAAAACAGTACTGAATATCAGACCTCACCACCTGCTCTGCACCGTGCTTTACACCGGAAGCGGCTACAGCGCAGAGTTTGTCAAAAATATGGATGAGGTGACAAAAAAATTAAAAGAGGGGACCCTGTTTAAAATAACATCGGCCCCCGATATGATCTGCACTCATTGTCCCAATCGCACAGAAGACGGCGGGTGTCTGTTAGACACGGAAAGTCAAAAAAACATGAAGATCGGATCTCTTGACAGCGCCGTGATAAATGAGTTCAACATTGAACTGAATTCAAAAATTTATGATTCCGGGGAGCTTTTTAACTATATAAAAGAAAATATCACTCCGGAGTTTTTTGACCTTTGCTGCGGCTCCTGCAGATGGAAAAAAGCAGGGCTTTGCAGCTTTGAAGATTATGTAAAAAGAATAGATGACTTTATATGATCTCCTCTAAGGCTTTTACAAATCCCTCGAGGCCTGCCCTGTCTTCCTCGTCAAATCTTCCCTTTAGTGGGCTGTCGATATCGAGGACTCCCATCACTTTTCCGTTTGCATCATGCATGGGCACCACGATCTCGGAATTAGATGCACTGTCACATGCGATATGTCCCGGAAATTCGTGGACATCCTTTACTAACTGTGTCTCATCCTTTAATGCCGCCGTTCCGCAGACTCCCTTTCCGAAATCGATCTTTGTGCAGGCAACTTTACCCTGAAATGGGCCCAGTAACAATTTGCCGTCCCTTACCAGATAAAAACCTGCCCAGTTTAAGTCCTCCATGGAATCAAAAATCAGGGCGGAGGCGTTTGAAAGATTGGTGATATCATAATCAACTCCGTCACATATGGCCTTTAACTGTTCTGTCATCATATTGTAATCTGTCTTCATAATCTGATCATCCTCTTATTATGGCTGCAAAAATTTTGCAGAAATATCTATTCATTCATCAAAAACTAACGGCCCTTCATACATACGAAGGACCGTCTAAAAAAGCTATTTTTCACGGATTTCCCAGATAGCGGTATCAGAGGCATTTTGCCAGCATGCTGTAAATGTAAGCAAAGAACGCACCGCTAAAACACAAATCAAAAAACCGTATTTTTTTAAACTGTGTCCCTCCATATCCTGCTGCCTTTGTCCTAAAACAAGGCAGAATAATATGACCGTCTTTTAGTCCGAATACATGCTACGCACACATTATAACACAAAAACGGTTCCCGGGCATTAAATCCTTGCAATATCCACCAGATGAAGGGCATCGCTTGCGTTTTCAAGTGAAGTTACCAAAGCTCTTGCCGTATCCATTGCTGTTATGACATTGATACCTGTCTCGATGGCGGTCCTTCGGATCAAGAAACCGTCCCTTGATTTATCTCTTCCCTGAGTGGGTGTATCGATCACAAGGTCGATCTTGTGTCCGAGGATCAGGTCCATAACTGTAGGTGACTCCTGTGAGATCTTGTTGACCTTTCTGGCCTTTACCCCCGCCTCTGTAAGTGCCTTTGCGGTACTTCTTGTGGCATAGATGGTATATCCCAGTTTTTCAAATCTTCGTCCGATCTCTATGGCCTCACCCTTATCCGCATCCTTTACGGTGATGATGATATTTTTGTATTTGGGCAGATGGACCCCTGCTCCCATAAATGCCTTGTACAAAGCTTCATGGAAGGTCTTTGATATACCGAGGCACTCACCTGTTGACTTCATCTCGGGACCGAGGCTTATCTCGGCTCCCCTGATCTTTTCAAAGGAGAATACGGGCATCTTTATTGCGTAGTATTCAGCTTCCTTTTGAAGACCGGGCTCGTAACCCAGTTCCTTTATGGTCTTTCCCAGGATCACTTCCGTTGCAAGATCCACAATGGGGATTCCCGTAACCTTGCTGATATAGGGAACGGTTCTGGATGACCTGGGGTTAACCTCGATCACATATACATCCTCGCCGATAGCGATAAACTGAATGTTGATAAGTCCCTTTACGTGAAGAGCCTTTGCCAGGCGTCTCGTGTACTCAGTTATCTTGTCTTTTACAAGTTTTCCTATGGTATGGGCGGGATATACGGAAATTGAGTCTCCCGAATGCACACCTGTTCTCTCGATATGCTCCATAATACCCGGGATCAGGATATCGGTGCCGTCACATACGGCGTCAACCTCCACCTCTTTACCCTGCAGGTATTTGTCTACCAAAATAGGATGATCCTGAGCGTATGTATTGATGATAGCCATGAATTCCTCTATCTCTTTGTCGGAGATGGCTATCTGCATTCCCTGTCCGCCAAGCACGTATGAGGGGCGCACCAGCACGGGGTAACCCAAACGGTTTGCCACTTCCTTTGCCTCTTCTGCGGTATAAACCGTACCGCCTGCAGCGCGGGGAATGTTGGTCTCCTCCAGAATCTTGTCGAATAATTCTCTGTCCTCTGCGGCATCCACATCCTCTGCCTTTGTTCCAAGGATGGGCACGCCCATCTCCATGAGAGCCTGGGTAAGCTTGATGGCAGTCTGTCCACCGAACTGAACCACAGCTCCGTCGGGATGCTCGATATTTACTATTGATTCCACGTCCTCTGCTGTAAGGGGCTCAAAATAGAGCTTGTCAGCTATATCAAAGTCTGTACTTACAGTCTCGGGGTTATTGTTGATTATGATGGTCTCGTATCCTGCCTTTGAAAAAGCCCATGTGGCATGTACGGAACAGAAATCAAATTCGATACCCTGTCCGATACGGATGGGGCCGGAACCAAGTACCAGCACCTTTTTGCGATCGTTTGTCCTCTTTGCCTCACACTCTCCGCCGTAAACCGAGTAGTAGTAGGGAGTTGAAGCGGCAAACTCAGCCGCGCAGGTATCCACCATTTTGTATACGGCTTCTATGCCATTATCGTAGCGAAGCTTCTTTATGGCCTTTTCATCCATTCCGGAGAGTCTTGCGATCACATTGTCGGGGAATTCGAGTCTCTTTGCCTCTCTTAACAGGTCCACAGTGATCTCTTCGGTTTCAAGCCTGTTTTCCATCTCCGTAAGGATAGCGATCTTGTCCACAAACCACAGGTCGATCTTTGTGATGTCTGTGATGGTCTTTTCATCAATACCTTTTCTGAGAGCCTCTGCTATGACGAAGATCCTCTGATCGTCAACCACTTTCATTCTCTCAAGGAGTTCTTCCTTTGAAAGATCTGAAAAATCATAGCTCCTTAAGCAGTCCACATGCTGTTCCAGGCTTCTGAGCGCCTTCATAAGGGCACCCTCAAAATTGTTCGCGATACTCATTACCTCGCCGGTAGCCTTCATCTGTGTGGTGAGGGTACGCTTTGCGGTAATGAATTTATCAAAGGGGAGCCTGGGGATCTTTACCACGCAATAGTCAAGGGCAGGCTCAAAAGAAGCATAGGTCTTTTTGGTTATGGCATTTTTGATCTCGTCGAGGGTGTAACCCAAAGCGATCTTTGCAGCCACCTTTGCGATGGGGTAACCCGTTGCCTTTGATGCAAGCGCGGATGAACGGCTTACTCTGGGATTAACCTCGATAACACAATATTCAAAGCTTGTGGGGTGAAGCGCAAACTGGACGTTACAGCCTCCCGTTATCTCAAGCTCATCTATAATCTTTAATGCAGATGTACGAAGCATCTGATATTCTTTGTCCGAAAGCGTCTGTGAAGGAGCCACTACGATACTGTCACCGGTATGAACTCCCACGGGATCGATGTTTTCCATGTTACAAACGGTGATGCAGTTGCCGAGGCTGTCTCGCATTACCTCGTACTCGATTTCCTTCCATCCGGCGATACATCTCTCCACCAGAACCTGACCGACTCTTGAAAGTCTGAGACCGTTTTCCAAAATCTCCTCAAGTTCTGCCTGGTTGTGAGCGATACCGCCACCGCTTCCTCCCAAGGTGTAAGCGGGACGAAGCACAACGGGATAACCGATACTGTCCGTAAATTCAACACCTTCTGCCACGGATTCAACGACCTTGCTGGCAGCTACAGGCTCTCCGATCCTCTCCATGAGGTCCTTGAATTCCTGACGGCCCTCAGCATTTCTGATGGTTGCGGCAGTGGTACCTAACAGTTTTACATTATGTGAGGCCAAAAATCCTGACTCCTCAAGCTCCATACCCAGGTTAAGTCCTGCCTGACCTCCAAGGGTGGGAAGGATGCTGTCGGGTTTTTCGGTCTCTATTATCTGTTCCAAAACCTTGACCGTAAGGGGCTCGATATAAACCTTGTCAGCCACGTTTTTGTCGGTCATGATGGTGGCGGGGTTGGAGTTGACAAGAACTACCTCTACACCCTCTTCCTTTAAAGAACGGCATGCCTGAGTTCCCGCATAGTCGAACTCCGCAGCCTGTCCGATGACGATGGGGCCGGAACCGATCACCATTACTTTCTTTACATTAGGATTCTTAGGCATTTATGGTTCCTCCCTTCATCATTTCTATAAATCTGTCGAAGAGGTAACCCGAATCCTGAGGTCCGGGGCAGCTCTCCGGGTGGAACTGAACAGTGAAAATGTTCTTTCCCACATATTTAAGGCCTTCGTTTGTTCCGTCATTTACATTTACAAATGCGGGAACCGCAATATTACTGTCAAGCTTGTCCGTGTCAACCACATATCCGTGATTCTGTGAGGATATGTACACTCTTCCGGTAGCAAGGTCCTTTACAGGGTGATTTCCTCCGCGGTGACCGTATTTTAATTTATGCGTATCCGCACCTGTTGCAAGAGCCATGAGCTGATGACCCAGGCATATAGCAAAAATGGGAATCTCCGTATCATAAAGTTTTTTGATCTCTCCTATTATGGTTCCGCAGTCCTTCGGATCTCCGGGGCCGTTTGAGAGCATGATGCCGTCGGGATCTGAGGATATTATCTCCTCCGCCGAAGTACGCGCGGGATATACTGTAACCTCACAGCCTCTTGCCGCAAGACTCGCAGCGATATTTTTCTTTGCGCCGAAATCAAGCAGCGCCACCTTTAAGCCCTTGCCGTTTAATTCCTTTACAAGAGCGGGTCTCTTTTCCCTCTCGCCTCTTTCATAGGCATCCTTGTCAAAGCGTGCCATACCTGACAAAGGACCGTTGTCAGCAAGGCTCTTTGCGGGCTCCACGGTATATTTTTTATCACAAGTAACCTTGTCAACCACATTTCCGGTTGTATAGGCTTTTAATTTAGGAAGCACTTCTTCCTCAAATTTAAAATTTTCATTGGTGGTAATCATTCCGTTCATGGTACCCTTTTCACGAAGAATACGTGTAAGAGCTCTGGTATCGATACCTGAGATACCCGGAATATCATTCTCGACTAAGAATTCCTGAATTGTTAGATCACATCTGAAATTGCTGGGAATACGAGATAATTCCCTGACAATAAAACCATCCGGCCATGCCTTTTTCGATTCCATATCTTCCCGGCATATACCGTAATTACCAATAAGGGGATAAGTCATACATACCGCCTGTCCTGCATAGGATGGGTCGGTAAGCACTTCCAAATATCCGGCCATTGAGGTATTAAAAACTATTTCACTGACAATTTCTTTATCCGCACCTATGTGGGTACCTTCAAAAACTGTCCCGTCTTCCAAGATCAAAAAAGCTTTCATCCGCTACCTTCCTTTCAAATCGACCCATTATAACACAAATTAAAATCATAAACAATTACGAAAAAGGAGCAAAAATAAATTCGCACGAAATTTAAAATATTCTGACTATATGCAGGCTTAGGGCGTCACGATCTCGCCAGAAGCTTTGCACTAAAAAGCTATGGCGCATTTATTTTTTCTGCTGCCATAGCGATTTAGTCCCAATATATATTTTTGTTTAACTGTCCTTTATCTATTCCGCCTCTGCAGATCTTTTCTTAACCAGATACAGTCCCACAACGATTCCGATAATTCCCAGGATCAGACTGTAAACCGTGCTCTTTGTAAATCCTGCAACGATATACATCACAAAAGATACGGCAGCTACCGTCATAGCGTATGGAAGCTGGGTGGATACGTGGTTAACATGTTTGCAGTCAGCACCTGCCGAAGCCATGATGGTAGTATCCGAAATAGGTGAACAATGGTCACCGCATACAGCACCTGCCATACATGCGGAGATGGAGATGATCATAAGTGTGGGATCTGAGTTCTGGAACACATTTACCACAATGGGGATGAGGATTCCAAAGGTTCCCCAGCTGGTTCCCGTTGCAAAAGCAAGGAAACATGCAACTACAAATATGATGGCGGGCAGCATATTCACTAATCCCGCAGCACTTGACTCCATTGCGGTAGCCACAAATTCCTTTGCTCCCAGTGAATCTGTCATGGCCTTTAATGTCCATGCAAATGTGAGGATGAGTATGGCAGGAACCATTGCCTTAAATCCCTCGGGCAGGCACTCCATGCACTCCTGCAGATTCATAAGTCGACGGCACATGTAATAGATTATGGTGATGACGATGCCAAAGAAGCTTCCGAGCATCAGTCCAACAGATGCGTCAGAATTAGCAAATGCATCCTTAAAGCTTGCGCCCTCAAATATTCCGCCTGTGTAAACCATGCCGACAACACAGCAGAGGATCAATACCAAAATAGGGAATACCAGATCTATCACTTTTCCCTTTCCGGGGTTTTGAGTTTCTTTTTCCTGAATCTGAGCCTCGATAAAGGTTTCCTTTTCTTTCATGGGGCCGTAATCAACCTTGAAAAGGATAAGTGCGATCATAAATACGATGGTAAACAATGCATAATAGTTATAGGGAATTGCCTTTAAAAACAGTGAGAAACCATCCTCTCCGTCCACAAATCCCGTAACGGCGGCAGCCCATGAAGATATGGGTGCGATGATGCAGACGGGAGCCGCTGTGGCATCGATAAGATAAGCCAGCTTCTCTCTTGAAACCTTGTGTTTGTCTGTAACGGGTCTCATTACGCTGCCTACCGTAAGGCAGTTAAAATAATCATCTATAAAGATAAGCACGCCCAAAAGCACTGTAGCAAGCTGTGCTCCGGCTTTGGTCTTTATCCTCTTTGACATTGCAGCGCCAAATGCTGCGGAACCGCCGGCTTTATTCATCAGAGCCACCATGGCGCCAAGAATCACCAAAAATACCAGAATTCCCACGTTCCAGCTGTCTGAAAGACTTGCCACGATGCCGTCTTCAAAGATGTGAAGCACTGTGCTCTCCACTCCTCCAAAGAAACCTGCCTCACCGAATGTGGGCACTGCATAAAAGATTCCGCCCACCATGATACCGATAAAAAGTGAGCTGTAAACTTCCTTTGTAATAAGAGCCAACAATATAGCTATTATCGGGGGAACCAAAGACCAAAATGTTGCGTACATAAAAATCTACTCCTCTACTACTTTACTAAATTAATGTGACACCGTATTTATATTAACACATTGATTTCCAACTAACAATGTAAAATTGATTTTTTTTAAACATGGCAGCCACTTGGCTTGTTGCTAAAAAAACGCAGACCATCCGAGCTTTAAACTCAAATGATCTGCGTCGATCTTCGCTGAATATTTAAATTAGTTCTGTTTCTCTTCTGCGGGAGCAAACTGCTTTTTGCCGATCTTTACTACCTGTACGATAGCTGATGAGAGAACCAGGTTAACCACGAGCTCGATGACGAAATTAAGTCCCACAAAAGCTGTGATCATAAAAAGACCTGCGTTTTCAAATCCTGCTCCTGCAGCCCACTCCTTGATGGTATCAAAGAAGAAAAGACGGCATCCGAGTAGGAACAGACCTGTGTTTACCACGGGAGCCACAACACCGGCAACGATAACTGCCAAAAACTTTCCGCGCTTTTCAAGTGCCACATATACAAGTCCTGCGAAAAGACCTGCCAGTGTTCCTTTTAAAATAACGGTAATGATGGTTCCGGGAATACTTATAGCCATAAAAGTTGCCGCATCTGTGATAAGTACCACGATACTGAATACAAAACCAAGCCATGCACCTGCAAGAGGTCCGAAAAGAGCGGCACCGATGATGATGGGAGCAAGTGTAAGAGTGATGGTAAATGTACCGAATCTGATACCAACGGCAAGTGCCTGAAGTACCACTACGATTGCTGTGAGAAGTCCGATTCCCACGATCTTTGTTGTGTTAGTTTTATTCATAATATTTCCTTTCTGCTGTCGTTCCGCCTTAGTGCGGATACAATGCACGGCTTACTGTTTCAAAGCCAAAAGAATTATATTGCACTGTTAAAAATTTGTCAATATCAGATTATCTGAAGTAAGCTACACCGCTCTCAAAGATCTTCATATCCTGCTCACCGTAGATATTTACGGCAACAGCCTTATCACGTCTCTCTGAGTGAGCCATCTTTCCGAGTACTCTTCCGTCGGGAGAAGTGATACCCTCGATGGATGCGTAGGAACCGTTTACATTGTATTCCTCATCCATGGAGATCACACCGTCCTGATCACAGTATCTGGTGGCAACCTGACCGTTTTCAAAGAGCTTGTCGATCCACTCCTTTGGAGCTACGAAACGGCCCTCGCCGTGTGAAGCGGGATTACAATATACTCCGCCAAGCTCTGCCTCCTGCAGCCAGGGTGACTTGTTTGATACGACCTTTGTATAAACCATCTTTGAAATATGACGTCCGATGGTATTAAAGGTAAGTGTGGGTGAATCAACCTTCTGTCCCACTACCTCTCCGTAAGGCACCAGGCCAAGTTTGATAAGTGCCTGGAATCCGTTACAGATACCCAGAGCAAGTCCGTCCCTCTCGTTCAGAAGCTTTTCTACCGCTTCCTTCATCTTTGCATTCTGGAATGCTGTAGCAAAGAATTTTGCGGATCCGTCAGGCTCATCACCTGCTGAGAATCCACCGGGGAACATGATGATCTGAGCCTTTGAAATGGCAGCCTCAAATTCATCAACACTCTCTCTGATATCCTCTGCGGATAAATTCTTAAATACCTTTGTGATCACATCCGCGCCGGCACGCTCAAATGCCTTTGTGGAATCATACTCACAGTTTGTTCCCGGGAATACGGGGATAAATACTGTAGGTCTTGCGACTTTATTTTTGCATACATAGATGCTGTCAGCCTTGTAAAGCCTGTCATCAAGTCTGTCAGTATCCTTTACAGCCTTTGTGGGGAATACCTTTTCAAGCTTTGATGTCCATGACGAAAGTGCCTCGTCCATGGTGATCTCTGCATTTTCATATTTGAATACGGGTTCTGCAGTAATTTCACCCACAAGTGTGTAATCGATTTCTTTTTCATCCAGTTCGGCAAGGCGATCGGCATCAATCTCTGCGATGATATCTCCCATTGCATTTCCGAACACATCGTTTGTGGAAAGAGTATCTTCCAAAGATACTCCGAGTTTATTACCGAATGCCATCTTTGAAACCGCTGCTGCCACACCTCTTGAGTCGAGCGCATATGCGGATACGATGACTTCATCCTGTATCAGAGCATGAACATCATCATAGAGCTTCTCAACCTGCTCATATTTAGGAATATCATAATCGTCCTTTTCGATCTCGAAGCGCACGATCTTGTTTCCTGCTTTCTTGAACTCGGGAGTAATGATATCTCCGTATTTTGCAACGTCAACAGCAAATGAAACCAGTGTGGGAGGAACATCAATATCATTGAAGGTTCCGCTCATGGAGTCCTTTCCTCCGATGGAGGGAAGACCGAATCCGATCTGTGCATCATATGCACCCAGGAGCGCTGTAAAAGGCTGACTCCATCTCTCGGGATCGGCTGTCATACGTCTGAAATATTCCTGGAAAGTAAATCTTATCTTTGAATAATCGCCACCGGTCGCAACAACTTTACTCATGGATTCGACAACAGCATAAACTGCGCCGTGGTAAGGGCTCCAGCTTGACAGATAGGGGTCAAAGCCAAAGCTCATCATGGTGACTGTGTCGGTCTTTCCCTTTAATACGGGAAGCTTTGCAACCATGGTCTGAGTCTCTGTGAGCTGATATTTTCCACCGTAAGGCATAAGGACTGTTCCTGCGCCGATGGATGAGTCGAACATCTCCACGAGACCTTTCTGTGAACATACATTGAGGTCATTTAAGAGTGAAAGCCATGCGCCATTCACATCACCTGCCTCAAGTTTTTCTTCAACTGCCTTAACGGCATATTTTTCAAGATAATTGTCTTCCTCAGAAGGGATGTTTACCTTTACGGAAGTCTCCTGATGAGCTCCGTTTGTATCAAGGAAGGCACGCTTTAAGTCAACGATCTTTTTGCCTCTCCAGTTGAGGACGAGTCTGGGCTCCTCCGTAACCTTTGCAACTGCAATAGCTTCAAGGTTTTCCTCTTTTGCATAGGAAAGGAATGTATCCACGTCTTTGGGATCTACAACAACTGCCATTCTCTCCTGGCTCTCGGAGATGGCAAGCTCTGTACCGTCAAGACCTGCATATTTTTTGGGAACAAGGTCCAGGTCAACGCTGAGTCCGTCAGCAAGTTCACCGATGGCAACGGATACACCGCCGGCACCGAAGTCGTTACATTTTTTGATAAGTCGGCTTACTTCCTCACGTCTGAAAAGTCTCTGGATCTTTCTCTCTGTGGGAGCATTACCCTTTTGAACCTCAGCACCACAGGTCTCTATAGAGCTCTCTGTATGTACCTTTGATGAACCTGTGGCACCGCCACAGCCGTCACGTCCGGTACGTCCGCCCAGGAGAATGATCACATCTCCGGGATCTGAAGTCTCTCTGATAACATTTTTTCTGGGAGCAGCACCCATAACGGCACCGATCTCCATTCTCTTTGCCACATAATCGGGATGATAAAGTTCCTTTACAAATCCGGTGGCAAGACCAATCTGGTTACCGTATGATGAATATCCGCTGGCTGCGCCGCGGACAAGTTTTTTCTGTGAAAGCTTACCCTTTAATGTATCTGCAACGGGTACTGTGGGATCTGCCGCACCGGTGACACGCATTGCCTGATATACATATCCGCGTCCTGACAGGGGATCTCTGATAGCTCCGCCCAGACATGTGGCAGCTCCACCGAAGGGCTCTATCTCTGTGGGGTGGTTGTGTGTCTCGTTCTTGAAGAATACAAGCCACTCCTCTGTCTCCATATGATCGCCGTAGTCCATCTCCACGGGAACCACAACTGAGCAGGCATTGATCTCATCAGACTGCTCCATATCTTCGAGTTTTCCGTCTTTTTTGAGTTTCTTCATGGCCATAAGGGCAAGGTCCATCAGACATACAAACTTGTCTGTTCTGCCGGCATAAACCTCTTCCTTTGTATCGAGGTAACTCTGATATGTGGTCTCGATGGGAGTTCTGTAATATCCGTCCTCAAATTCCACATCCTTAAGCTCTGTGGAGAATGTGGTATGTCTGCAGTGATCTGACCAGTATGTATCAAGCACTCTGATCTCTGTCATAGATGGATCGCGCTTTTCATCATCATGGAAATACTTCTGAATATGAAGGAAATCCTTGTAAGTCATGGCAAGTCCCAGAGACTTGTAAAGCTTTGTAAGCTCCATGTCATCCATGTCGGCAAAGCCGTCAAAGATCAAAACGTCTTCGGGCTCATCGTAGTTTGTGATGAGGGTGGCAGGCTTTGTCATTCCTGTCTCTCTTGAGTCAACAGGGTTTATACAATATCCCTTTATCTTTTCAAATTCCTCATCGGTGATATTACCGATGATCATATATGTAACGGCGGTCTGGATAACCGGCTCCTCATTTTCATTCAAAAATCTCACGCACTGAACTGCGGAATCAGCTCTCTGGTCGAACTGTCCGGGCAGATATTCAACGCTGAACACTCTTGCATTTGCGGGAATGTCGATCTTTTCAAGATATAAGTCGTCTACAGGGGGCTCTGAAAATACTGTCTTACATGCCTTGTTGAAAACTTCATCCGAGATATTCTCCACATCATAGCGGATGAAAACCTTTACCGCATCAACGGAAATTCCGAGATAATTTAAAAACTCCTCGTGAAGTTCCTTTTCTTTTACGGCAAAGGGAGCCTTTTTTTCAACATAGATACGTCGTACGTTGTCCATTAAAAAATATCCTTTCCACCATTTTAAGGTGCACTAAATTTTACCTATACGTCAATAATATACAACATATAATTTTTGCTCACAATAGCAAAAATGACAAAATGCCCCGGAAATCACCGAGGCATTTCTACAAAAATTTGATTTTATGAAAGTTCTATACCGAGATTCTGCATGATATATGCTATCTCCGCGTCCACCATGGAGGCTGTCACACCCATGGTCTGGGCTGTTATCTTTAATCCTTCCAGCACATAAAAAATGTTTCTGGCGGTTCCTTTGTAATCGTCACAGATAAACTCGCCGTTTTCCACTCCCACTCTGATGAGGTTTTCCACGATCTTTACACCCTCGTCAAACTGTCTCTTTATGACATTTGTCTTTTTGGGGCGCTCCTCTGCAAAATAAAACTCATATATGGCTTTTGTGAGTGTGTTGCTCTTTCTCAAAAGTTCTTTCTTTTGTTCATTCAAAAAGAACAATAATATTTCCGCTGCTGTGGCATCCTCTGAGATATTTCCGGAGAAAACATCATCTGCCTCCTGGCTCTCGAGCTTTAATACCTCCAGAAAGATCTGCGAAGTACTCTCGTAATACAGATACAGACCACCCCTGCTGATATTGCATCTCTCCACGATATCCTTCATGGTAACGGTCTTAAAGCCCTTCTCCATGAATACCTCTCTGGCAGTCTCTATGATGTATTTTTTCTTCTGTTCGGACTTGTCGCTCATTTCCCCTGTTTCCTCCCCGATGCCGGGCACCGCTTTTATTACTGATTCTTAGCCTCTTCGGCTTTTTTTCTGAGGACTTCCTCGGCTGCCTGCTTCCAGGCTTCCTCCTGGCTGATGGTCTGATGAGTACCGTCCTCCACCGTGATGGGAACATCCCAGTACTCGATTATGGCTTTCATCTGCTCAAGCACCATGGTAAATATATTTTCCACAACGGCTTCGTTCCAAAGTGTTCCCTTTGTAAATCCGCCCAAAACATATTTTGAAAGGATACCGCAAAGCACGTTCCACTCTTCGATCCCTGCCTTGTCGATGGCTTTTCTCTCTGCGTCGTGGTTTATAAGATGATGTCTGGTAAAGATATATCTGTAATTCTTGTCCATGAATCGTGTCTTTGATGCCAGTTTCACAAAATTTAAGACAGTAGAGTCATAAACGGGAAAAGAAATCGTATGTCCCTCAATTTCGTTACCCTCGTAATTCTTGCTTGCGGCCTTGCCGGAATGAGACTCAAACCAGGGCAAATAAGCAAGTAACGGCATCAGGTCAACCTTGTATTCGGAAACCAATTGCTGTCTGTATTCTCTGTTATCCTCCATGCACGCACCTCCGTCGCAAAAACTGACACATATGTATTTTTATTTTAACACAATTTTATTAAATGTACAGTGGAAATTTACTAACAATTTGGTGTATACTAATGGTAATTTCACAAACGACCAAAACTTTTCAAACAATAATTTCAAACAGTGAAAACAAGTTAGTCAGGAGGCTTTATAAATGGCAGGCACAGTTATCGAACCGGGCAGGAAAATATGCAGCGCAGGACAACCCCTAAATGCTCTCTTTCTGATAGCGGAAGGAAGAGTTGCTGCCAAATATCCCGGAGGTGAATATTATCTTGGGAAAGGTGATGTCATAGGCATAAGCGAGGCCGTTTACGACGTACATTTCATCACTTACGAAGCCACGGAAAAATGCATCGTGGCAGCTTATCCCATTCCCAGCCAGAAAGCCCTGGATGAATTCTTATCAAAATCCTCCGACATGACAAGACTGTTTTTACTCTCCAGTTTTTCACAGATAAATACCCTGTTAGAGCACTGTTCCATCGCAGGTTTAAACTGCAATTCCATCTTTGATACCCTCAAGGAAGATTATGCAAAATATACCGAGATCTGCAGCCATTACAACATTGCCCCCGGCATTCCCGGCGGAATGGATGAGGTGGAAACATATCTTAGCGAGGAGTCACCGGACTATTGGCTCTCAAGCTATTATATGGCTTTTTCCCATGTTCTTTCCGGAGATGTATTCAAGATCATGGTAACGGATCCCGCCATCCCCATTGGACTTATTAAAAAGGCAAGCCTTGATTTTCATAAGGTATATATGGCTCTCGACGAGCAGTTCCATTACATCAGACAGGTAAACGAAATGTATTTTTCCGAATCCGGAGACGACCTGTTCAAGCTCTATACCGACCTCTACTACCGTCTCGGAAATGACAGTCCCGACAGTGACGAACTGTTTGCCGATATCAACCAGTTCATCCTGTTATATGCAAACGAGGCTGACTCCGATGTGGATCCTGAGATACTTCAGGAGAGGATCGATGAGTTCCAGGAAAAGATAAACACAATGCAGACTGAAGCCGTAACGGAAGCCCCTGTTGAAAAGACTGTGGTACTCCCCGAAGAATTAAAGGATTCTCTGAACCAGATCCTGGAATATGCTTCCTTAGACGACGAAACAGCCGCAAGACTTCGCGGAAACATACTGGATTACAGACATATGAAGGACAAGTTTTCAACGGATGATGAAAGCTGCCAGCTTAGAAATGCCATCACGGCAGATTTCGTAGCACTGTACAAAACCGTGTTCTTAAAGACCTTAAATGACCAGACATACCCTGTTTCGGTTAAGCTGTTTTTATATTTCGGTTTTCTGGATGAGGTGCTTGTAGGAAACGAATATACGGCGGAGCTTCTCAGATTTTTAGACAAGGTCGAAACCGGATATGACGATGGGGTATATACCTTCTACAACTGGCTCATGGCAATTTATAAAGGGAAAAAGGAACCCAGCAGAAACGAATTCGATGAAGATTACTCTGACAGCCTCCGCAAATTAAAAGCCGCCAAAAAGATCGACGACGGCAAGATGAAGGCTCTTGAGAATGATACTTTGGCAAAGGTTAATTACGAGTTAAACAACCTCTTCCCTACCGTAAACAAGGTGACCTACGGCCGTATCTCCGTATACTGCCCCGTATTCATCGCAGAGAATGTGTTCAAGACCATGGACAACTGCTTTACGTCTGCCGAAAAGATAAGGGACAATTTTGCTTATATAAAGAGCATCGACTACTCTGCTTATTACAGAGAAACTCTCGATATAGAAAATAACAATACCACCGGAAAAGAACTGCTTCACTTTGAATTCATCCCGGATGTGATCCTGATGCCAAACATGGGTATCAGAGGTTCAATGTGGCAGGAGATCGAAGGCAAGAGGCGAAATACGCCCGGCAGAATGTTTTTGTCCGTCTTCCACTTAGAGGAATTAAAGGTCACCATGATCAAACTCACGGGAGAGTTCAGATGGGAGCTTTGCAAGCGTATCCAGGGCAACCGCTGGAACATGATCAGCGAGCCTTCCCTCACAAGCCTTTATTACGATTATGCACAGTTTTATCGAAAGAACAGAGACTTATCAAGCGAGGCAAAGGAAAAAGTCAGAAATGCATTGCAGAGAGCAAAGAATTCCTTTAAGGAAATGTTCGTAAGAGACTATGCGGAATGGATAATGTTTGAAGGAAACGGTTCACCGAGGCTTAACAAAGTGGCACGAGAGATCCTGTTTAACTACTGTCCTTTTTCAAAGTCCGTCTGTGAGAAAGTCGGAACCAATCCACTGTTCTCGGAGCTGATAAATAAGAGGAATATCAAGAACAGTCAGCGCTTAAAGAGGATAGGACTTATCATCCAAAAACTGGATTCAAACGGCAAGGATGTTCCCGAATCATTAAAGAATGAGATCGCTTTTATAAATGGGGAACCCGAATAATATTTTTTGAAATTTACCCCTTGCTTTACTCAATTCTCCATGCTATAATAACCTTCGTTGGTGCGTTATGTGCACGTAAAGGGGAATAGTACAGCGGTAGTGCGGCGGTCTCCAAAACCGTTAACGGGAGTTCGATCCTCTCTTCCCCTGCTATAAAGAGATGTTGAGATTTTTCTCAACATCTTTTTTGTTTCCAAGGATTCAAAAACCCGCAGGAAAAAAGGCGGGGCTCCATAAGACAGTAAATACTATTAGAATTAAAAGAATGTAAAGGCGTGGCTTCGGTCATGCCTTTTCACTTATGCTTCCAATGAACGGAACAGTCGAAAAATGCTCCTTCTGTACAATAGGTATTGGTTGCACCGTAGTAGAGCCTTCCCCCGCAGTCAGAGCAGAATACAAGTCCCGAAAACATGCTCGTTCTTCCGGTCTTGGTCTTTCGATGCCGCTGTTTACGTATCTTCTGAACCTTTTCAAACACATCATCTTCAATAATGTGTTCATAGGAGTCAGGAAAGACTGCCTGATTCTCTACTGGGTTATCCCTATGTTTCTTGTCCAAGATGGAGTTTGTGTATGTCTCGAAGTTAACGATACAGCCGGTATACTCTCGACGTTCAAGGACATGTACAACAGTGCTACTGTTCCATCTTTAAGGGTCTTCGGGATCCGGGTTAGGTACATTGCGCCCTTGGCTCTCTGGACAGCTCTGATCTTGCGGCTGGTATCTACAGCATAAAACTCGTCAAACCAGTTTTTGATACCTGCAAAATCATTGTTGATGCTGTTGGGATCATCAGAATCATAATTGTCGTTGATAGCGATGTAGCGGACTCCGTATTTCGGGAATGTCATGCTGGTATAAAGATCCACCAAAGAAGAATTTCTTCCCAATCGGGATAAAGTTTTGGTAAGAGCCACCTTTACATGTCCCGCCTCCATCTCAGATATCATCTGCTGAAAGCCGGGTATCATCGAATAGCACCCGAAGTCTTTATGCGCATTACTACCAACAGAAAAACTGCCCAAAAGCATTTTGACCGACTGAAAGAGTATGCTCCCGCAAAAGGAGAAGTAAGAATCCTACGACTTACCGAAAAACAATATACCAATATTACTTATTTGACCGGCTGTCCGGATGAACAAGAAAAAGCCGTTGGTACAAACTGTCACATCATGCTATAATGAATCCATGAACATGATGCTGTGGTATCAAACTGATCAGTATTTTGAAGAAGGTTGTATTTAAAATACAAGATATGCTACAAATACGACCCTCCAAATTTGGAGGGTCGTTCAACCAAAGCTCAAAGCTCCTTGGCGAAAACGATCCGGAGACCATTAAACTAAAAATATCTCTGGACAGCATAAAATAAAAAACTTTAAAAGACCGATAAAAGGAATGATAATTTAATAAAATATATATCATAAGCGTTGCCAAGGAGGAGAAAATGAGTTTATCAGAAGCGATGGACGAGCTTTCCAAAGTTATGAAAGTATTGTCCGACTTGCAGCAAATAAGGGCCGAATTCCTGGACTTTGTCGGTGTGGTTGTAATTGTTTTCACAATGATTCCCTTTTTGCTAAATTGTTTTTTTGGATATAAGATCAAAAAAGTAATGATCACAATAGGAGGAGTTATAAACGGCGCTATAATAGGTGCCATACTCGGAGTAATACTGGCGGCTTCCACAGATATTCCTGTAGGCGCAACTGTCGGGATTGCGGCGATCCTTATTGCGATATTAGGAGGCTTCCTGGCCTTTAAACTCTATAAATTCGGTATATTCATGCAGTACTGGTTCCTTGGAACTCTTGTATTTTTGGTAGTCTTTATAGTCATGGGAATGGTTGAAATGTCATTCATTGCGATAATCCCCGGATTAGTCGTCGGTATTCTCGCAGTGGTATTGAATAAGCCTTATCTCATTATAACGACCGCTATCGCAGGAGGAATGGGAGCAGGTTATTTGATAGGAATCCTCACCAATACGGTAGTGGGATTGTTGTTAGGTATAGCACTTTCAGTAGGAGGCGCCATTGTACAGTTCCACTTAGAGAAGAAGGCTAAGCCGGCAGCGGCAGCACCCGGAGCAGTGCCATATGTAAATGGAGCAGTGTCGGGAGCAACGCCTGTAGTAGCGGCGGCGGCCCCCGTAGCGCCCGAGGCAGCTCCCATGCCCGTAGCGCCTGCGCCCGCACCTGTGCCCGCAGAGCCGGAAACTCAAATATCTACGATCGTCCCTACATACTTCTGCCCTCAAAGCAGAATACTTATAGACAAGATCGTATTGTCTAAAAATAGTATTGATGAAGTATTTGCAGATATTTATTTTAGAAACATATCTGATAAAGAGATCATTGCCCTTGATTATGTTTTATCTGAATACAACATTGCCGGTGAGCATTTGGCCGATACGGACAAAAACCTTTTAGATTTACATATTGCGCCTAGCAGTGTCTTCAGAACCGGAAATATAAAACTGTCAAATAATACCGCAAGACAGATAAAATTATTGATCACCCAGACAGTGGACAGCGAATACGCGGTTGGAAAATTTACAAAGGAAGACACAATAGATATACCCAAACAAGCCCTGATCGCTGACCTGGTGGATCCGGATATTTATAAACTCCTTGACCTAAAAGATGACGAAAAGTACCTCTATAGTGAGGTAAAGGACGGAGCATGGCTTTGCACTTGCGGGCATATAGCTGTAAATAGATGCAGTTTCTGTAATCGCGGTCTTGAGGATCAATTCAGTAACACCGAAGAATATATCAACAAGCGCATAGATACCCATATAGACAACCTGGCGTCTGCGATCGAGAATTGCAAACAGATCAAGACCCTTGATACTCTAAAAGAAAAAGCAAATGAGACTGTTTCTATAGTCAGCCAAAAAACTACAAACGAAGAGCTGATAAATAAGAGCAAATCACTCATCGAAAAGATCAGCGTAAAAGAAATCGAACTTAAAAACACAAAGGCTAAAAATAAAAAACGTGGTATAAAGGCCATTATAATAGTCGCTATGGTCGCTTTGGCGCTCCTGGTCGGATTCATTGTTTACAGGGTTGTAAGAGGACTTCCGCCTGCGGATAAAACTATTGAGGAAGAAATAAAAACATACATCAATAATACTTTCGACAGCTTTAATGCAGAAGGTATCATTCAAAAAGGCGAAAAAGTAAAACAAGACAATCTGCTCACCTCATCCTACGATGTAGTTGCGGTCAATGAAAATAATGACGACAGAATGGAAACCGACGTCAGGGTAGAATATGCCAAGATCAATGGAAAGTATGAATTAAGTAAAATAACCAATGGTGATTATATCGTATATCCTGATCATAAAATAAGTGATAAGGATGAACTGCCTTTCCCTAGTCTTACACTAACCGGTGATGAAGAAATATTTGTTGATGCCGATAACCATGATTCATACATCAGCAGCGGCTATCTTAAAGACACGATCAGCTATAACTATGACGAGGCTGTAGTAAACGGACTTCAATTGACTATTCCGGCAAGGATAGACATCGGGCATAATTACGCAAGAACAGAAGAAATTCTTATGCTCGAGTATTCTTACCTGGGAGATTATAAGTGGGAAGCCCTTGGTAAATCATCGCTTAGCTTAGAGAGAAGAAACGAAAAACTGGATGCTGAAACTGTCAAGAACTCAGCAGATTTGATCAATATATCCTATAATGGAGAGAATCTTGCCTGTCAGTATATGACGCTGGAAGTAAATAATACCGAGTACCGGAATGGATACAAAGACGCCACTGCTGATTGCGGCTTTGTATGGGACAACGGCATAGCAAAATGCGAAGGCACTATAAACCTGGAATTTTATTATTATGATAATAAATGGATTTATTCGAGTTCAGGAAACAGTGTTGTTTCCGGCCTGACATACCTTACCAATGAGGTAGATGATGCAACATTGATAGATATGTTAAAAGTGGCAATAGAGTCACACTGCAGCGAAAAGACAGCAGTCGACAATATAAGCATAATTGACAAGAGCTATTCCGACGGATTAAACGTGATAGCAGAATATACAAGCGAAAAAGGCGTCTTTGGCATAAAGAATACGATAAACGTCAACTTCGCGGATGCTATCAACACCAGATATGGCGATAGTAAGCTCCTATTAGAAACCGTTACCGAAATTGCTATGAAAGAAGAAGTAGATACCGACGTTCCTACTTCATTCAGGCTTGTAACCAAAGAGGATTATCCCAATGGTGTTCCGGCCTCAGGAAACACTACTCTTCATGTCAGGACAAAGTCCGACCTTTCTATAAGTATTACCGGAAAAGTCGGTAATATAACACTAATATTGTCTGGTGATTATAGTTATCCTGACGGAAGTATCACATACGAACCGGTGGAAATGGATATAAATACTCATTATATTATGTTATTCTCCTATAATTCTGATATAGTATACAAAGCAAAGCCGAATCTTACATATGATTTCGAAACCGGTACACTGTCCGGAGAGATATTATTCGATTCAGTCGCCTTTGGAGTCGATAATTTTACTGTTGTGTTTGGGGGGTAAAGAATAAAAATGATCAGGTCGCTTGAAAAGCTCAGAGGAGCTTAATGGCGGCCTGATTTTATAAGGTTTCTACAAGAACGGTGTTTTCTATGATGCAGACCGCGGCGTGGAGCCGGATGTGTATATCTAAGCTCGCAAAAGAGACTCTGACCGTTAACTACAAGAAAGTTGCCGGTTCGGGTTACGAGGTTCAGATCGCGACCAACAAGAAGTTCAGTAAAGATCTTGTAACTCCAGGCAGAATGTACAGCCTTCGCCTTCTTTTGATAGGGCATAGCATTTTCCGTTATGTATCCCTACGATCTGTTTTACTATGGCAAGTCCGAGACCGGAAACACCTTTACCTTTACGCTGCCTTGAGGTGTAGTATCTATCCCATATATGATCTATTTCCGATGCGGGGATACCTTCGCCGTAGTCTTGAACTTCAATTAAAACCTTACCTTGTGATTCTTTCAGGCCTACGCG
>JAILHH010000001.1 GCA_024695935.1 Acetatifactor sp. | reverse complement strand
TAATATTCAAAGTGTGGAGGGTTTTATGCCTGTATTTTTATTTGATGAAAATATATATATGTCTCAGGACCTGACATATAATAAAATAAAAAGAAAAATCAAGAAATGTATTCGTTTTCCATATATATTTAAACTGTATTGCATTACTTTTGCTTCAAACGAAAAGGATCAGTTGGATATAATAAGGACCGATATGTTTTTTCAAAAATATTATAAGGATAAAGAGATCCGTGTATATGGCTTTACCAATGATGAAGCATCAGCTTTTGAACTGGTGAGGACCATTGTGGATGATTGCCTTAAAGAGACCGGAAATGTAAATGTTAAGGAGTACTTAAAATGCCGGGAGCATTGATCACCATATTAAAGATATTCGGAACAGTATTGCTTTCATTGTTTCTGATCCTTTTGATATCCATCTTTGCAATTTTGTTTGTTCCTGTCAGATACAAGGTAAGAGCAAGATTTGGGGCGGAAGATAACAGTAAAGATTTTCATGCCGTTATAAGGTGGCTTTTGGGAATATTTTATCTGAGTTTTTCCTCGGATATGTCTCTAACCATCCGTATCTTTGGAATCAGGTTTATAAAAACTGACCTTAAATCTTCGGCAAAAGAAAAAGACGAAGAAAATAAAGATACGGATAAAAATAAGGATAAGAAAAAGAAAAAGAGGTATAAGAATAAGAAAAACGCAGATTCAAAAAAGAAATCCGATCATAAACATGGAAAAAATAAAAAAAGTTCCAAAAAGAAATACAAATTTACAAAAGAATCTTTGTTTGAATTATTGAGATCTCCATCGCTTGAACCTGGAGTAAGATCCGCATTAAATGATATCTATATCATTTTAAAAGAAATATTCCCAAGGTTTATGAGCGGAAACCTTACTTTTGGATTTGATGCTCCGGACAAAACAGGCCTTGTATATGGCGTTTTATGTATACTCCATACGAAGCTTAAGGGCAGTTATCAAATAACACCGGATTTTGAAAAAGAGATTTTAAATGGGGACTTTACTGTAAAAGGAAGAATCTTTATAATAATTATATTGAGGTCGTCCATCAGACTGATCTTTAACAGAGATTTAAAGAAATTGATTTCACATTTTGAGATTGATAAGGAGAATAAATAATTATGGCAGATCGCGAAAACCATTTTCAGGGCGTTGTGGAGTCTTTATTAAAGGGAATGGATACAGTATTATCCACAAAAACCGTGGTTGGTGAAGCTACCAAAATAGGGGATACCATTATATTACCTTTGGTTGATGTCAGCTTTGGCGTTGGCGCAGGAAGCGGCTCAAACGGTTCAAAAAATTCAGAGAACGGTGCCGGTGGTCTTGGAGGAAAGATGACTCCCAGTGCGGTGCTTGTGATCCAGAACGGTCAGACCAGACTTGTAAATATCAAGAACCAGGATGCCATTACAAAGATCATCGATATGGTTCCCGAAGTTTTAGACAAGATTTCAAAGAAAAACAAGGGTAAGGACGACGAGATTTCCGAAGAAGAAGCTGTCGATATTGCTTTTGGAGATGAAGACGAAGAGTAGATATGATTGATTGGGAAGATATTTTACGCGCCGAGAACCCTGATGAGTTACAGAGTGCGAAAATCTGGCTTTTCAAAGAGAATATCAGATTAAAAAACAGAGAAAAGGACTTAGACGAAGCAAAGGAAAAATTCCTTAATGAGCGTTTGAAATACAAGGATGAGATGGATCAGTTAAACCTTCGCATCGTCACGGAACGAAAACGTCTTAAGGAAGAAAATCTGTTTTTTGACAAAAAGATGGAGATCTTAAAGGCCGGTTTTGTACAGCTTGAGAGTGACAGGAAGCGTTTTGAAGCGGAGAAAAAACAATACGACAGAGAACTTGCCGAAAAGTTTTCAAACTCCGGTTCCATAAAAGTGGATGATAATCTGATAGCATTACTTTTCAGAAACACCAACAATCCCCTTACTCTGCGCAAGAGATACAAAGACCTTGTAAAGATATTTCATCCCGACAATGTGCTGGGAGACGAGGAATTGATGCAGGCGATCAATGATGAATTCCAGAGAAGAAGAGAAGAAATGTAAAAAAAAGAGAGGTAGGAAATCCTACCTCTTAATAATTTGCGAATTAATTAAGCTCTCTCAACTTTTCCGCTCTTCATGCAGCTTGTACAAACGTGCATTCTCTTAACACCACCGTTAACCTTGCACTTTACATTCTGAACATTAGAGTTCCAAATTGCGTTGCTTCTTCTATGAGAATGGCTTACGTTGTTTCCGAAATGAACGCCCTTACCACAAATATCACACTTTGCCATCTTGACACCTCCTAAACCTATGCTTAAAAGTAAGCTTATTATTTTCGAATTTAAGTATGCGAGAATATCGCAACATTGATATATTAACAGAATCTTTTACAGAAAGCAAGCATATTTTTTATTTTGGTAAAATCAATTTTTTAGTTCCATTTTCAGTGTAAAACTGTTACAATACAGTGTAGCGTGCAAAAACGAGAGAAAGGTTTGGTGATTAATATGAAGGGTTCTACAATGAATACCCACATGGGAAATATTGTCATCGATAATGAAGTTATCGCTCAATATGCCGGATCAGTTGCCGTTGAATGCTTTGGTATCGTCGGTATGGCCGGAGTTAACGTGAAGGACGGACTTGTGAAGCTTTTGAAAAAAGACAGTCTCACAAGAGGTATCACCGTTTCGATCAACAACAACAAACTCACCCTTGATTTTCATGTTATTGTTGCATACGGCGTCAGCATCCATGCTGTGTCCGAAAATCTTATCAGCAATGTAAAATACAAGGTTGAAGAGTTCACCGGAATTGAAATAGAAAAGATCAACATCTTTGTCGAAGGTGTAAGAGTGATTGATTAAGGAGGTTTTACAGTGGAAATACAAGCAATCGACGCTAAGATGCTTTCAAAGATGTTCTTAGCCGGCGCAGGGAATCTTGAGGCTCATAAAGAGCTTATCAATGAACTCAATGTTTTCCCCGTACCCGATGGAGACACCGGTACTAATATGACAATGACCATCATGTCAGCAGCCAAAGAATTACAGGCTATGGATGATGATGACGATATGGAGGCTGTCTGCAAGGCAATCTCAAGCGGTTCTTTAAGAGGAGCCAGAGGAAACTCAGGTGTTATCCTTTCACAGTTATTCAGAGGTTTTACAAAGAGGATCAAGACAGAATCCTCTGTTGATGTATATATTATCGCGGAAGCATTTGAAAAAGCTGTGGAAACAGCTTACAAAGCTGTTATGAAGCCCAAGGAAGGAACCATTCTCACAGTTGCAAAGGGTGCTGCCGATAAGGCAAAAGACCTTGCTGACAACGGAGTAACGGATCTTACCGAAGTATTTAAAGAGATCATAGAGCATGCCGATTATGTTCTTAGTCAGACTCCCGAGATGCTTCCCGTTTTGAAGCAGGCGGGCGTTGTTGATTCAGGCGGAAGAGGACTTGTTGAAGTTTTCAAGGGTGCTTATGATGCTTTCCTTGGAAAAGAAATCAATTTAAATCTTGACAAAAAGCCAAACGGTGAAAAGAAATCATCCTACGAAGCCCAGGCCGAGGCAGAGATCAAATTCGGTTATTGCACAGAGTTTATCATCATGCTTGAAAGGAACTTTAACATCAAGCAGGAGATAGATTTCAAGGCATTCCTCGAATCCATCGGCGATTCGATAGTATGCGTTGCGGATGAAGATGTTGTAAAAGTCCATGTTCATACCAATGATCCCGGACTTGCCATCCAGAAGGCATTAAAATACGGTCAGCTTTCCAATATAAAGATCGACAATATGCGTCTTGAGCATCAGGAAAAGCTTTTCAAGATGGCGGAAAAAGAAAATGCTACTATGGAAGAAAAGAAGGAGCCTCCCAAAGAAGTGGGATTTTTGGCAGTTTCTGTGGGTGACGGTATCAATGAGATCTTCAGAAGTCTCGGAGTAGATGAGATCATTGAAGGCGGTCAAACCATGAATCCTTCAACCGAAGACATTTTAAATGCTGTAGAAAAAGTTAATGCGAAGAATATTTTTGTTCTTCCCAACAATAAAAATATTATTCTTGCCGCAAATCAGGCTGCAGAGCTTACAACTGACAAGAATCTTATTGTGATCCCTACAAAGACCATCCCTCAGGGAATCGCGGCGGTGATCAATTTCATTCCCGATGATTCAGTGGATACAAATGAGGAGAATATGATCTCCCAGATCGGTCTTGTAAAGACCGGCCAGGTTACGTATGCGGTCAGAGATACCGTTATCGATGACAAAGAGATCAAAAAAGACGATTTCATGGGCATCGGAGACAGCGGAATTCTTGCAAACGGTACCGACCTGAATGCTGTTATCATTGATATGTTAAAAGCAATGGTTGACGATGACAGTGAGCTTATCAGCGTTTACTACGGATGTGATGTAACTGAGGAGGACGCAAAGGCTGTTAAAGCCCTTGTGGAGGAAAACTTCCCTGAATACGATATCGAACTTCAGGCAGGCGGACAGCCCGTTTACTACTACGTTGTAAGTGTTGAATAAACATTTCAATAAGTTTATTATTTTAGAGGAGACTTTTGTCTCCTCTTTTTAAAACGAAAAAATTTTTCGGAGGCAATATGTCGATCCCCATAACTGATGTAAAAGGAGTAGGCGAGAAGACGGCCGGTCTTCTTGCTAAATTAAACATTGTAAACGTAAATGATCTCATAAATCATTATCCGAGAGATTATGATAAGCTCCAGGATATTACTGATATTGATAAGATCGTGCCTCTTTCCGCAGTCATAGTAAAGGGAACTGTAGTGGGCAACGTAAAGATCATCAAGGGAAAAAGAGTTACTATCTGCGAAATTTTGATAAAGGACGAAACAGGTTCAGTTTATGTGAGATTCTTTAATATGCCCTATATTAAAAATGTACTAAAGCCGGGTTCAGTACATATATTCAGAGGAAAAACATCGCTGAGAGGCAAAGTCACTGTTTTGGACCAGCCACAGATTTTAAAGCCTGATGAATATTATGACTCAAAAGATGAACTTATACCCATATATCCTTTGACAAAAGGACTTTCCAGCAAAACTATCGGAAAATATATTTATTATTCACTTTACAATTATCCTTCCGAAGAGGAGATATTTCCGGAGGACATGCTTACCGAATTTGACATCCTGACTCACAGGGAGGCTCTTAAAAAGATACATTTTCCTAAGGATGAGGCAGAAGTGGCAGAGGCAAAGAAAAGACTTTCTTTTGAAGAATTCTTTTTCTTTTTGATGGCAATCAGACGAAACAAAGCCCTTGCAAATGAAACTCCAAACAATTATGTATGCTTTGAGACGGCCGATACGGTCAGGTTTTTGGAAGCTTTGCCCTACAGACTTACAAATGCGCAAAAAAAAGTATGGGCAGAGATAAAAGAAGATCTCTCATCCAACAAATGTATGAACAGACTGATACAGGGCGATGTGGGGTCCGGAAAGACCATCATAGCATTTCTGGCAATGCTGGAAATCTGTGCAAACGGATACCAGGCTGCTCTTATGGCTCCTACGGAAGTTCTTGCAAAGCAGCACTTTGAAGCCATATCCGATCATGTAAAAAAATATAATTTAAATATTAGGCCCGCTCTTTTGGTAGGATCCCTGAAAGCATCCGAAAAAAGGGCTGTACAGGAAAAAATAAAAAGCGGTGAAGTTAATTTCATAATAGGAACGCATGCTCTTATACAGGATAAGGTAGAATTTAAAAATCTGGCTCTTGTCGTTACGGACGAGCAGCACAGATTCGGTGTAAAGCAGAGGGAAGAGTTAGTGGGAAAAGGACGTATACCTCATGTTATCGTCATGAGTGCAACTCCGATCCCAAGGACCCTTTCGATCATATTTTACGGAGATCTGGATATTTCCGTTATCGACGAACTGCCTGCAAACAGACTTCCCATAAAAAACTGTGTCGTAAATACTTCATACAGGGAAAAGGCTTATAAGTTTATCGAAAAAGAAGTTTCCGCCGGCCATCAGGCTTATGTTATATGCCCCATGGTAACAGAGAGCGAGGAAAGTGACCTTGAAAATGTAACTGATTATGCGGAAAAATTACGTGAAGCATTGCCTGACGGGATAATAGTTTCATACCTCCACGGTCAGATGAAGGCGGCCGGGAAGAATCAGATCATGGAGGATTTTGCTGAGGGAAAGATCCATGTTCTGGTCTCAACAACCGTTATCGAAGTAGGCATAAACGTACCGAATGCCACAGTTATGATGGTAGAAAACTCTGAAAAATTCGGTCTTTCATCCCTTCATCAGTTGAGAGGACGCGTTGGCAGAGGGGATGCTCAAAGTTTTTGTATCTTTATAAGCTCAAAAAATGATGAAAAGACCATGGAGCGCCTGAATATACTAAACAGATCAAATGACGGATTTTTTATCGCATCCGAAGATATGCGGTTAAGAGGTCCGGGAGATATGTTCGGTGTAAGGCAAAGCGGTGATTTTGAATTTAAGATCGCAAATGTTTTCTCCGATGCCACTGCCTTAAAAGCCGCAGATATGGCAGTCGACAAAATCATGATGACGGATCCTCTTTTAAATGCCGATGATCACATACTTATCCGCAAAAAGGTGGAAGAGTTAAGTGATTTACAGGTTGATTTCAGATCCATATAAAAAACTTTATTTTGTGGTTTGCTCTTTTATTACCACAAAATCTATGATATAATTCTAGAAAATTGGGGTAATTTTCCCCCAATAGAAATCCTTGATTTTAGGGGAGTGAAAAATGGCTAAAGCAAATAATTATGATGCTTCCAGCATCACAGTGCTGGAGGGCCTTGAAGCGGTGCGTGTTCGCCCCGGTATGTATATCGGAAGCGTATCCACCAAAGGTCTGAATCACTTAATCTATGAGATCGTTGACAACTCGGTGGATGAACATCTTGCCGGTTTTTGCGATACCATAAAAGTTACTTTGGAAGCAGACGGTTCCGCCACAATAGAGGATAACGGACGTGGTATCCCTGTGGGAATGCACGAAAAAGGTATGAGCGCAGAGCGACTTGTATTTACAACCCTTCATGCAGGCGGAAAATTTGACAATAATGCATACAAGACCAGCGGTGGTCTTCACGGTGTGGGTTCATCCGTTGTAAATGCTCTTTCCAACAGGCTTACCGTCAGAGTAAAATCGGACGGACTGATCTATGAGGACAAATATGAGAGAGGTATCCCTACTGTTGAACTGGAAAACGGACTTTTGCCCGTTGTGGGAAAGACCAGGGAAACCGGTACCTGCATTAATTTTTTGCCGGATGATACCATATTTGATAAAACCAGATTTAAGGAGGATGACGTAAAGAGCCGCCTCCATGAAACTGCATATCTTAATCCCAATCTGACGATTCTTTATACGGATAACAGGCTTGAAACACCCGAAGTCATTAAATTCCATGAGCCCGAAGGTATTGTGGGATTTATAAAAGATATCAACAAGGGCAGCGAAGCTGTTCATGATGTGGTTTATTTTAAGGGGGAGAGCGAAGGCATCACGGTGGAAGTTGCATTCCAGTATGTAAATGAATTCCACGAAAATGTCCTTGGTTTCTGTAATAATATTTATAACTCAGAGGGCGGAACACATCTTACAGGCTTTAAGACTCAGTTTACAAATGTCATTAATTCCTATGCGAGAGAATTAAATATTTTAAAAGATAAGGATCAGAATTTCACCGGAGCCGATGTAAGAAACGGCATTACCGCAGTTGTTTCCATCAAGCACCCGGATCCCAGATTCGAGGGTCAGACAAAGACAAAGCTTGATAACCAGGATGCCGCAAAGGTTGTTGCAAAGGTTACGGGTGATGAGATCGTCAGGTTCTTTGACAGGAACTTAGAGACCTTAAAGAGCATTATCGAATGTGCCGAAAAGGCAGCAAAGATCCGTAAAAACGAAGAAAAAGCAAAGACAAACATGCTCACAAAGCAAAAATATTCCTTTGATTCTAACGGAAAACTTGCAAATTGTGAGTCTAAAGACCCATCAAAGTGCGAAATCTTTATTGTAGAGGGTGATTCTGCAGGAGGTTCTGCAAAAACTGCCAGAAATCGTATGTATCAGGCTATTTTGCCCATCAGAGGAAAGATCCTTAATGTGGAAAAAGCCAGTATCGACAAGGTTCTTGCAAATGCAGAGATAAAGACTATGATATATGCCTTCGGATGCGGATTTTCCGAAGGATACGGAAACGATTTCGACATTACAAAGCTTCGCTATGACAAGATAGTCATCATGGCGGATGCGGACGTGGACGGAGCTCATATTTCCACATTGCTCCTTACACTGTTTTACAGATTTATGCCGGAACTTATCTATGAAGGTCATGTATATATAGCAATGCCACCTCTGTACAAGGCTATGCCTGCAAAGGGCGAGGAGGAATACCTCTACGACGACAAGGCTCTGGAAAATTACAGGAAAAATCATAAAGGTCCTTTTACACTCCAGAGATACAAAGGTCTCGGTGAAATGGATGCGGATCAGCTGTGGGAGACGACTCTTGATCCCGAGCGCAGAATGATGAAGCGCGTGGAGATCGAAGATGCCAGAATGGCTTCCGAGATGACCGAACTGTTGATGGGAAGCGATGTACCGCCCAGAAAGGTATTTATACACGATCATGCCCATGATGCAGAACTTGATTTAAATTAAAGGTGACTTAGGATGGAAGATAGAATAATCAGAACCGAATATTCGGAAGAAATGCAAAAGTCATATATTGACTATGCCATGAGCGTAATCGTATCCCGTGCTTTACCGGATGTGAGAGACGGATTAAAGCCTGTTCAGAGACGTACCCTTTATGATATGTACGAACTGGGCATCAGATATGACAAGCCATACAGAAAAAGTGCCCGTATAGTCGGAGATACAATGGGTAAATATCATCCCCACGGAGACAGCTCGATTTATGATGCCCTCGTGGTCATGAGTCAGGATTTTAAAAAAGGTCTTGCCCTTGTGGACGGTCACGGTAACTTCGGAAATATCGAAGGCGACGGAGCCGCTGCAATGCGATATACGGAAGCCAGACTTAGGAAGGTTACCCAGGATGCTTTTCTGGCGGATCTTGACAAAGACGTGGTGGACTTCATGCCGAATTTTGATGAGACGGAAAAAGAACCCACCGTTCTTCCCGTTAAGATACCCAATCTTTTGATCAACGGATCGGAAGGTATCGCAGTCGGTATGGCTACCAGTATACCGCCTCATAATTTCGGAGAGATAATCGATGCCACAAAAGCATATATGTTAAACGAGGACATCTCCGTAAGAGAACTTATGAGATATGTAAAGGGTCCCGATTTCCCCACGGGGGGCATCGTTACAAACAAGGATGACCTTTTAGAAATATATGAGACCGGCGTCGGCAAGATAAAAGTCAGGGGTAAGGTTGAGTTTGAAAAGAGCAAAGCCGGAAAGACCAATGTGGTCATTACCGAGATACCTTATACCATGATCGGTGCTAATATCACCAAGTTTTTAATGGATGTGGCATCGCTTGCGGAATCCAAAAAGACTCAGGATATTGTTGATATTTCAAACCAGTCTTCAAAGGAAGGCATTAGAATCGTCATTGAGCTTAAAAAAGATGCAGATGCCGAAAATTTTGTAAATCTTCTTTACAAAAAGACAAGGTTAGAGGACACCTTCGGCGTAAATATGTTAGCCATCTCCGAGGGAAGACCGGAGACCATGTCTTTAAAACAGATCATAAAAGCCAATGTAGATTTTCAGTTTGAGATCGCAAAGAGAAAGTATACGAACCTTCTTGCAAAAGAGATGGAACGCAAAGAGGTTCAGGAAGGTCTCATTAAAGCCTGCAATGTGATCGACCTTGTAATAGAGATACTCCGAGGTTCAAAGGACCGTGCCATGGCAAAGGAATGTCTCGTTCACGGTGTCACAGAAGGCATTAAATTCAAATCAAAAGAGTCAAAGATCATGGCGAGCCAGCTTATGTTCACAGACAGACAGGCAAATGCCATTTTAGAGATGCGCCTCTATAAACTCATCGGCTTAGAGCTGGAAGCTCTCATCAATGAGCACGAAGAGACCATGGCAAATATCTACAGATATGAAGATATTCTGGATCGAAAAGAATCCATGGCTACCGTTATCATGAATGAGCTGGACAGCTTCAAAAAAGAGTTTAACAGAAAAAGAAGAACCTTAATCGACAATGTAGAGGAAGCGGTTTACAAAGAAAAAGAATTCGAAGTTATGGATGTAATGTTTCTCATGGATAGATTCGGTTATGCCAAAATCGTCGATATGTCCACCTATGAAAGAAACAAAGAAGCAGCCGACAGCGAGAACAAATACAAGGTTCTCTGTAAAAATAACGGAAAGATCTGTATCTTTACGGACAAAGGCCAGATGCATACCGTAAAGGTTCTGGATCTGCCCATGTCGAAGTTCAGGGACAAGGGAGTTCCCATTGACAATGTATCCAATTATTCCTCAGCGGAAGAGGACATTGTATGTGTTTCAAGTCAGTCAGAACTCAACTTAAAGCAGTTAATGTTTGTTACAGCTCAGGCCAATATGAAGATAGTGGATGGCGGAGAATTTGAAGTATCCAAAAAGACCGTAGCCGCAACAAAGCTTTTGGATGATGATAAGGTCATTTCAGTCATGCCTTTATACGACCAAAAACATATCGTACTGCAGTCAAAAGAGGGATTTTTCCTGAAATTCTCCGTGGAAGAGATACCTGAAAAGAAAAAGACCGCTGTGGGTGTAAGAGGTATGAAATTAAATACCGGTGATACTTTGGAAGCTGTTTACTATTTAAACTATGGTCAGGAATACAGCATTGATTTTAAGGGTAAGATCCTGTCTTTAAACAATCTTAAGACCTTAAAGCGTGATGCCAAAGGTACGAAAGTAAGAGTCTGATCTTTGAAATAACCTTGAAAGGAAAAATATGAGAGTTATCGCAGGTTCGGCAAGAAGCTTGCCATTAAAATGTCCCGGTGGTGAAGGAACCAGGCCTACCACCGACAGGATAAAAGAAACTTTGTTTAATATGCTTCAAAATGATGTGCCCGGTTCTGTCTTTGTAGATTTTTTCAGCGGAAGCGGTGCCATCGGTATCGAAGCGTTGAGCCGTGGGGCAAAAAAGGCTTATTTTATCGAGAATGCAAAGGAACCACTCGATTGCATCGAACACAACCTTAAATTCACAAAACTGGCAGACAAAGCTGTTGTGCTAAAGCAGGATGCTTCGGCCGCTCTGTATAATATTTATGAGAAAGAGGTTGATGTGATATTTATCGATCCTCCTTATAATTTCGAACATGAAAAGAGGATATTATCCCTCTTACATTCACAAAAATATGTGACGGATGATACGCTTATTGTGGTAGAAGCTTCACTTGAAACTGATTTTTCTTATCTTGATGAGATGGGTTATGAACTTATAAAAGAAAAGAAATACAAGACCAATAAGCATGTATTTATTCAGAAAAAGGAGTGAAGAACTTTATGAAAAGAGCTGTATATCCGGGGAGTTTTGATCCGGTGACTTTTGGGCATTTAGATATCATAAAAAGAGCCTCTGAGATATTTGACTCACTGACGGTTGCGGTCCTTGACAATAGGGCAAAGACACCGTTGTTTTCTGTTGAGGAACGTGTTAAGATACTTGAGGAGGCAACAAAAGATCTGCCCAATGTAAAAGTTGATTCATTTAGTGGTCTGCTGATCGATTATGCGGCCGCAAACAATTTTCATGTTGCGGTCAGAGGCTTAAGAGCCATAACCGATTTTGAATACGAACTTCAGATCGCTCAGACCAACAAAGAGCTTTCGGGTGGTAAGCTTGATACCATATTTTTGACCACCGGTCTGGAATATTCGTATCTGAGTTCCTCCAGTGTGAAAGAGATCGCAAGCTTCGGCGGTGATGTCAGTAAATGTGTCCCTGAATTTGTAGGGGATCTGATCTATAAAAAATATAATATTAATCGATAAAGGAGACATTTGATGAGCAGCAGAATCGAACAGGCTATTGATGAACTTGAATCTTATATTGATTGTTGTAAACCTGCTTTTATGTCAAACGACAAAATAATCGTTAACAAGGAAACGGTCGATGAACTCATCAGAGAACTTCGAATGAAGACTCCTGACGAGATCAAGAGATACCAAAAGATAATAAGCAATAAAGAAGCTATTTTAAATGATGCGAGAGAGCGTGCCGAGGCACTGGTCAGAGATGCCAATATCAAGACCAACGAGCTTATTAATGAGCATGAGATCATGCAACAGGCATATGCACACGCCAATGAAGTTGTAAAGATGGCTCAACAGCAGGCTCAGGAAATCTTAGATACCGCCACAACGGAGTCAAATAATATCAAGCTTGCGGCGGCTCAATATATGGATGATATGTTAAACGGACTTGACAATGTGATCTCCGATTCATATCAGGCTGCAACTCTTAATCTGCAAAACATCCAGAATTCCCTGGAAAGATACAAAGAGATCGTTCGATCAAACAAAGCGGAGTTACATCCTTCGGTTCAGGAAGATGTGCTGGATGAAGAGGAATCACAGGATCCTTCAGATGACAATCTCGATGTAATTTAATAGAATATCATATAACCGGTTTCCATTACAGAAGCCGGTTATTTTTAAAGGTAAAATCAATGAAACACATTGGCTTAAGAGCAGTTTATTTCGCAGTATTTATTATTTGCATAAACGGTTTTTCTTTTGTATCAAAAGCTGCCGAGCGAACACTCGACTATGGCAAAGAACTGGTGATCGTGATAGATCCCGGTCATGGCGGAGAAAACGAAGGCACAATAGAATATGGCTTTCTGGAAAAAGAAATGACTCTGGCAACAGCCACATCAATGTATGAAATACTTTCAAAATTTGATGACGTGAAAGTTTATATGACACGAACGGAAGATGTGGATCTTAGCCTTAAACAAAGGGCAGAGTTTGCAAAATCTGTGGACGCGGATTTTCTCTTCAGTATTCATTACAATGCATCTGTTGACCACGATCTTTTCGGAAGTGAGATCTGGATATCACAATTTGCCCCGTATAATTCCTATGGAGTTCAATTCGGTGATATTTTTTTGAATAAAATGGCCGAAAAAGGCCTGTTCATCAGAGGTATAAAGACAAAGCAAAACAAAGAGGGTTCAGATTATTACGGAATAATCAGGCAGTCTGTAAAACTTGACATTCCCGCTGTCATACTCGAGCACTGTCATGTTGATGAAGACAGGGACAATAAATATTGCAGGACCCTTGATCAATGGTATGATTTCGGAAAGACTGATGCTTATGCCGTTGCCGAATACTTTGGCTTAAAAAGTTCTCTACTTAACATAGATTATTCTTTAAATGACTATGTCTATTCCGAAAAAAACGGACAAAATGAAGTTACCTTGAATCAAAAGACTCCTCCGGACATCTGCTCAGTAACCCTGCAGGATTCAGATGAGGAAAAAGGGCTGTTAAGGGTAAATGTTAAGGGAGAGGATTTTGATTCTCTTTTAATGTATTATGATTACAGCTATGACGGTGGTCTGACATATTCCAAACTGATGGAGTGGCCGGGGTATAATTATTTTGAAAAAACCTACGATTCCGATTTTGACTTGGAGATTGAGATCCCTTCAGGAATAAAACCCGAGGTCATCGTCAGATGTTATAATCTGTTTGATGATTTTACAGAGAGTAATGTCATTTACTATCCCAGGAAATTTGAGTACGGGAATACAGGCATAAAGGATTCGGATAAAACGATTATATCCGGTGAAGACAATGTAAATGTAACTGTTCCCGAAAGCGGCATTAATACTGAGAAAATAAAGACCTTTAAAAATTTTTTAACACTTTCTTTACTGAGTGTTTCAGTATTGTTTTTATTTTTGTTGATTTTTTTGCTATTATATAAGGGTGGATCCGGGAAAAAGAAAAACAGAAGGAAAAAAAGACATTGAGACTTGATAAGCTTTTGGGCGAACTTAATATCGGAACAAGAAGCGAAGTTAAAAAGCTTATCACAAAGGGAAGGATTTCGGTTAACGGCAGTATCGTTACAAAACCGGATGAAAAAGTGGATGAGGAAAGCGCCTTGATCACTTACGAAGGCAGGGAATACAGATATAAAAAATTTTCATTTTATATGTTGAATAAACCGGAAGGGATATTGACTGCAAACACAGACTCTGACACACCCACCATAATGGACCTTTTGCCAAAAGAGTTAAGAAATACTCATTTTTCCATCGGAAGACTTGATAAGGATACCACAGGGCTTATAATAGTATGTAATGACGGCGAACTGGTACACAGGCTGTTGTCACCAAAAAAACATGTGGACAAAAAATATCTTGTTACAATTGAAAAGCCATTAAATGATACCGATATCAAAACTCTTGAAAACGGAGTTGATATCGGCGAAAAAAATCTCACGGCACAAAGCAAAGTTGAGATAATAGACGAAAACAATATTTATCTGACGATTCATGAGGGGAAATTTCATCAGATCAAACGTATGTTAAAAGCAGTCGACAACAATGTGCTGGCTCTTAAGAGGATCTCTTTGGGCGGGGTAAGCCTGGATAGAAACCTTCAAAGCGGACAGTACAGAGAATTGACGGATCAGGAGATTAAGACCCTTTATGAAAACTAATATGTTGGACAATATTAAAGCAGTGATTTTTGATCTTGACGGATCCTTGGTGGATTCCATGTGGCTCTGGAAGGATATAGATATTGAATATCTGTCAAAATTCGGTATTGATATGCCTGCTGATCTTCAGTCAAAGATCGAAGGAATGAGTTTTAATGAAACTGCAATTTATTTTAAAGAGCATTTCGACATTCCCGACACCATTGACGAAATGAAGAGAGAATGGAACAGAATGGCATGGAATAAATATCTCTGTGAGGTTCCATTAAAGCCGGGAGTGCCAGAGTTTTTGGATTATTGCAAAGAAAACGGAATCATCCTGGGCATTGCAACCAGCAATTCAAGAGAACTGGTGGAGAACATATCAAATGTTCATAATCTGGGAGAATATTTTCAATGTATCATGACCTCCGCAGAAGTCTCAAGAGGTAAGCCTGCACCTGATATATATCTTGCAGTTTCCGGAGAGATAGGTATCGAACCAAAATACTGTCTGGTATTTGAAGATATCATTCCGGGTATAATGGCTGCAAAAAACGCAGGAATGAAAGTCTGTGCCGTAGAAGATGAATACTCACTTGATGTTACAGATCAAAAAAAGGCCCAAGCGGATTTTTATCTTTCAGATTTCAGAGAATTGATGAGGGAATTAAATGAGTAATGGTTTTTTGCCTGTCTGCAAAAAGGATATGGAAGAAGAGGGGATAGATACCCTTGATTTTGTATACGTTTCCGGTGATGCATATGTGGATCATCCTTCCTTTGGCCCTGCTATCATAAGCAGGGTTCTTCAATCAAGAGGTTATTCAGTCGGCATCATATCCCAGCCTGACTGGAAGGATGATAAAAGCATTACAGTTTTAGGTAAGCCTCGTCTTGGCTTTTTGATAAGCGGCGGCAATATGGACAGCATGGTAAACCATTATACTGTTTCAAAAAAGAAGAGAACTTACGACAATTACACTCCCGGGGGAGTCATGGGAAAACGCCCCGACAGAGCTACAATAGTTTACGGCAATCTCATAAAGAAAACATACAAGGATTCTCCCATAATAATCGGTGGAATAGAAAGTTCACTCAGGAGACTCGCTCATTACGATTATTGGTCAGATTCTTTTAAAAGGTCCATCCTTTTGGATTCCGGAGCGGATATGATTTCTTACGGAATGGGAGAAAGGTCCATCGTGGAGATAGCCGATGCCTTAAATTCCGGTATCGACATAAAGGACATATCTTTCATACCGGGAACCGTTTATAAGACTTCCGATATTTCGGGCGTTACGGACCCCATCGTTCTTCCTTCCTATGAAGAAATGAAGGCAGATAAGCTTTTATATGCAAAAAGTTTTTTGATCCAATATGAAAATACTGATTTTGCAAACGGTAAAAGCCTGATCGAAGAGTATCCAAATAAAATTTTTGTGGTGCAAAACCCTCCAAGCGCTCCACTGTCAACCATGGAAATGGATGACATATATGCACTTCCATATATGAGAACATATCATCCCATGTATGAAAAAGACGGCGGAGTTCCTGCCATAAAAGAGATAAAGTTTTCAATTACCAGTAACCGTGGATGTTTTGGCGGATGCAGTTTTTGCGCACTGACTTTCCATCAGGGCAGGACCGTTCAGGTAAGAAGCCATGAATCCATCATAAAAGACGCAGAAGACCTGACAAAAGAACCGGATTTTAAGGGATATATTCACGACGTGGGAGGTCCCACGGCAAACTTCAGGCATCCCTCCTGTGAAAAGCAGTTAAAATACGGTGTCTGCAAAAATAAGCAATGTCTGTTTCCAAAGCCCTGCTCCAATTTAAATGCAGATCATAGCGATTATGTGGCACTTTTAAGGAAACTCAGAGCTATTCCAAAGGTAAAAAAAGTTTTTATCCGTTCCGGTATCAGATTCGATTATCTTTTGTGTGACAAAAACGACGAATTTTTGAGAGAGCTTGTAAAATATCATGTTTCAGGACAGTTAAAAGTGGCTCCGGAGCATGTGTCCGACTCTGTTTTGCAGCTTTTGGGAAAGCCGGAAAATGCAGTATATCAAAAATTTGTTCAAAAATATGAAAAGATGAATAAGGAGCTGGGACTAAAGCAGTTCCTTGTGCCTTATTTAATGAGTTCACATCCGGGAAGCGGCTTAAAGGAAGCTGTGGAACTTGCTGAGAGCGTAAGAGATATGGGTTATATGCCTGAGCAGGTGCAGGATTTTTATCCCACTCCCTCAACCATATCAACCGTCATGTATTATACAGGCATTGATCCCAGAACGGGAAAAAGTGTTTATGTATGCAAAAATCCTCATGAAAAGGCCATGCAGAGAGCCCTCATTCAGTACAGAGATCCGAAAAATTACGATCTTGTAAAAGAAGCTTTGATCAAAGCAGGCAGAAGCGACCTCATCGGATTTGACGAAAAATGTCTTATAAAGCCAAGGCAGTTTAAGAAAGCGGATAATAAGATAAAAAAGGGCGACAGAACCGGCTCAAAAACAAATAAAAACAAAAAGAGAAAGTAAAATAAAGTTTAAGTTATCAAAACAGGAGATAAAAGATGAAAATAGCATTGATAACCGGAGCTTCAAGCGGTATTGGCCTTGAATTTGCATATAAGATCGATGAAAATTTTTATTCTTTGGACGAGATATGGCTTGTGGCGAGGGACAGAAATAAACTTGAAGAAGCAAAAAAGCTTATAACCAATCACGTTGTTCGGATATTTCCTGTAGATATAACCGACAGAGCTTCGTTTTTGCAGGTAAAAAAGGCATTAAATCATCACGGTGCAACGGTTTGTCTCTTTGTAAACTCTGCAGGATCCGGCATAAGCGACGACTTTTTTGCCACGGATATAAAGGACTCCATAGAGACTGTGGATGTAAATATTAAAGCACCCATGCAGTGTATATATGAGATTCTGCCCTATATGCACAGATTCGGGCGCATTATACTTATGAGTTCCGGGGCAGCACTTATACCCCAGCCGGGATTCAATGTTTATGCCGCTTCCAAAAGCTTTGTCTTAAGTTTCGGACAGGCCCTTAACGCTGAACTTAAAAGCACCGGTATCAGTATCACCACCGTTATCTGCGGTCCCGTAAACACACCGTTTTTGGATAAAGCATATAAAAATAAAGAAATGCCAAGGTTTAAAAGAAACTTTGTAAGAGACCCGGAAAAGATAGTGATGAAAGCATTAAAAGATTCTGCCAAAAGAAAAGCAGTTTCGGTTTTCGGTATTGACCAGAAAGCCCTTTATGTACTCACAGGTGCTCCCATCACGTCAAGGATCATCAAATTTATGAATTGAGGTTGTGAAATTAAAAATGAAATTTTCCAGATTGATCTCAGGAGAAAATTATAAAGGAACAAAGAATTATATAAAGACTCAGACATATTATGAGATCGCCAGAACTATTATTTATTTCGGTATATCCATCGCAATTTTGGTCGGAGGCATCATTACCACAAAGACAAAGAGGAATCTGTTGACTGTTGTGGCAGTACTGGGATTTTTGCCTGCTTCAAAATCCCTGGTAAATTCCATTATGTTTTTAAGATACAAAAGCCTATCCGAGGACAAGGCAGGGCTCATCGAAGAACATGCGGGAAGTTTATGTGTCCTTTATGACTGTGTATTTACATCCTATAAGCAGAATTTCAACATAGGTCATCTTGTTATAAAAGGGAATACTGTATGCGGTTTTTGCGAGTCGGAAAAATTTGATGAAAAAGCCTTTTATGAACATATAGACCAGATTTTAAAAAATGACAATCTGAAGAATGTAAATGTAAAGATATTTACGGATATAAACAAATATACGGAAAGACTTGATTCCATGAATGCTTCTGCAGAGGAGAGTGAGGACAGGACTCTTTCAGTAATGTCAACTCTTTTAAGCGTTGTATTGTGATGCCGGAGAAAGAAATTGAAAGAATTCATTATTAAAAATAACGAGTCAGGACAGCGATTTACAAAATATATACAAAAGGTTTTGCCTGAAATTTCCGCATCCTTTGTCTACAAAATGCTTCGAAAAAAGAATATCCTTTTAAATGACAAAAAGGCAGAGGGAAATGAAGTATTAAATACGGGCGACAATGTTAAATTCTATTTTTCCGACGAGACATTCTCAAAATTTTCGGGTCAAAAAGAAAACAATGTAAATAAAAAGTCCGATGAGTATATTAAAGCCTACAGGTCTCTTAAAGGCATCCGTATATTGTTTGAAAATGAAAATATGATCCTTGCCGATAAACCTTACGGAGTTTTGTCGCAAAAGGCAACGGATACCGATATTTCAATCAACGAATATCTCATTGGATATATGCTGCAAAACAATGAGATAAAAGAAGAAGACCTTCATACTTTTACTCCATCCATTGTCAATCGACTCGACAGGAACACCACCGGGATAATAATATTTGGAAAAACCTTGAAAGGGCTTCAGTTTTTAAACAAAAACATTTCCGACAAAACAATAGAAAAAACCTATATTACCATCGCTAAAGGCTGCATAAAAGAGGCTTTTATCCTTGATGGATATATAAAAAAGGACCATGATCTGAATCAGGTTTCTGTATCGGATAAAAAAACGGATAATGAGGATACTTATATAAAGACAGGCTTCAGGCCCATAAAAACAAATGATGAGTTTACACTTCTTGAAGTGGACCTCTATACAGGTAAAACCCATCAGATCAGAGCTCATTTAGCCCATTTGGGACATCCTGTTATCGGAGACACCCGTTACGGTGACCGGGATATAAATTCTCGTTTAAGGACCAAATTCGGCCTTAAAAGCCAATTGCTTCACAGTTATAAATTAAAATTCCCGGACAATGAAATACTAGGGGAAATGTCTTTTAGGGAGATTATCTGTGAAAAGCCGGATATGTTTAAGAATATTGAAAATAGCTTATTTTGATTTATAAGGGGAGTAAAATGGCAACTTGGAACAGCAGGGGACTTCGCGGTTCTGTTTTGGAAGAAATGATAAACAGGACAAACGAAAAATATTTCGGGGCAGATCTGTGCCTCATCCAGAAAATTCCCACACCCATAACACCTATAAAGATCGATAAGACTAACAGGCAGATAACCCTGGCTTATTTTGACCAGAAAAGTACCGTGGATTACATCGGTGCAGTGCAGGGCATACCTGTCTGTTTTGATGCAAAAGAATGCGCTGTGGACACATTTTCCTTGCAGAACATCCATGAGCATCAGGTGGAATTCATGAAATCCTTTGAAAGGCAAAAAGGCATTTCTTTCTTTTTGATATACTATTCCCACAAAGAAAAACTGTACTATCTGAGACTTTCCGAATTTCTGCCCTTTTGGGAGAGAGCCAAAAACGGCGGCAGAAAAAGCTTCAGGATAGAGGAGCTTGACGAAAGGTTCTTTTTTGAAGGCCATGACGGCATTATGGTGCCCTACCTTGATATGATAAGCCTTGATCTGAAACTTAGAGATTAATGCTTGACAAAAAAATCAATGTCAGTTATACTCGAAAGCAATTTAGATTGCTAATTTGCTAATTTGGTAGCACAGTAAAGCGTGAAAGTGAGAGCTTATATGACTAATAATTTATTACATACTCCCGAAGGGGTCCGTGATATATACGGAAAAGAATATAAGGAAAAGATTTCGGTTGAATGTAATGTCCATCAGGTTATTAACAGCTATGGATATAACGACATACAAACACCGACTTTTGAATATTTTGATGTTTTTTCAAAGGAGATAGGAACCACACCCAGCAAGGAATTGTACAAGTTTTTTGACAAGGAAAACAACACTCTGGTGCTTCGTCCCGATTTTACTCCTTCCATAGCAAGATGTGCCGCAAAGTATTTTATGGAGGAAACTTCTCCTGTCAGATTTTCATATCTTGGAAATACTTTTACAAACACATCTAATCTGCAGGGTAAATTAAAAGAAGTAACTCAGATCGGAGCAGAACTTATTAATGAGCCTTCGGTATACGGAGACGCAGAGATAATTTCTCTTCTTGTTGAGTGCCTGAAAAGTTCAGGTTTAAAGCAGTTTCGTATCAGCATCGGAAATGTGTCATATTTTAAGGGGCTTTGTGAAGAAGCAGGACTTGATGATGAAACCGAAAATGCTCTAAGGAAATGTATTTCCGGAAAAAACTATTTTGCCGCTGTGGACCTGTTGGATGAGAGAGAAGTGCAAGACCCCTACAGATCAAAGCTTTTAAAGGTAGCAGACAGTTTCGGAGGATTAAATTCCCTTGACGAAGCAAAGGCTCTAGTAAAAAACAAAAAGAGCATCGATGCCATCGAGAGACTGGAAAAGCTCTATGAATTGTTAAAGCTCTATGATGTTGCGGAATATGTATCTTTTGATCTGGGTATCCTTAGCAAATACAATTATTACACAGGCATTGTTTTCAGAGCATATACCTTTGGTGTGGGAAATGCTGTCGTAACAGGCGGAAGATATGATAATCTCCTTAAAACCTTTGGAAAAAATGCCGCGGCCATCGGATTCGTTATCGTGATCGATGAGCTGATAGAAGCATTAAAGGGTCAGGATGTTGTTATAAAGATCCCCGATGAAAAGATCACAATTTTTTACGACTCTGCAGATGAAAATGATTTTAAAGAAAAACTTCATCAGGCAAGGGAAAAGAGAAAAGCAGGCATAAATGTGGAACTTATCCCATCGGTATAAAGATCAGACATAAAACGGAGTAAATAAATGAGCGAAAACAGATATTTGACCTTTGCCTTGGGCAAAGGAAGACTTGCAAATAAAACCATGGATCTCTTGGAATCCATAGGCATCACCTGTGAGGAGATGAAGGACAAAGACTCAAGGAAACTTATTTTTGTAAATGAGGAATATAAACTTAAATTCTTTTTGGCAAAGGGCCCGGATGTTCCCACTTATGTGGAATACGGTGCAGCCGACATCGGCGTTGTGGGAAAAGATACCATTATGGAAGAGAACAGAAATGTATATGAAGTTCTGGATCTGGGCTTTGGAAAATGCAGGATGTGTGTCTGCGGACCCGCTGAAAATGCCGAGCTTTTAAAGCATCACGAAAGGATCCGTGTAGCAAGTAAATATCCCGGTATCGCAAGGGATTATTTCCATAATAAAAAATATCAGACCGTGGATATCATTAAATTAAACGGTTCGGTGGAACTTGGCCCCATCGTTGGATTAAGCGACGTGATAGTTGATATCGTGGAGACCGGATCCACATTAAAAGAAAACGGATTACAGATACTTGAGGAGATTTGTCCCTTAAGCGCAAGAGTTATTGTAAATCCCGTCAGTCTTCAGATTGAAAATGACAGAATAAAGAATATTATCACAAAACTCAGAGAAAAACTGGAAGAAAAATAATTTTTTATTTCAGGGAAGGAAATCAAATGCGAATAATAGAATTAAACAATGATACAAAAAATGATATATTAAACAGCCTTTTAAAGAGAAGTCCCAATAATTACGGACAGTTTGAAGAAAAGGTGTACAAGATCATCGAAAACGTAAAAAGAAACGGTGACAAGGCAGTTTTTGATTATACCAAAGAATTTGATAAATTTGACTTAAACAGTGAAAATATCCTGGTTACAGATAGCGAGATTAAGGACGCTTACTCTAAATTAAATGCCGAACTTATCGAAGTGATTAAAAAATCTGCGGAAAACATACGTATCTTTCACGCAAAGCAGCTAAGAAACAGCTGGTTTGATGCAAAGCCTGACGGAACCATCCTGGGAATGAAGATAACACCCATAGAAAAGGCAGGTGTATATGTTCCCGGCGGAAAAGCCGCATATCCTTCAAGCGTACTCATGAATGTGATCCCGGCAAAGGTTGCGGGAGTTGATGAGATCATAATGACAACTCCCTGTAACGCAGAGGGAAAAGTTAATCCCGGAACACTGGTCGCAGCAGACATAGCAGGAGTTGACAAAATATATAAAGTAGGCGGAGCCCAGGCAATCGCAGCCATGGCATTCGGTACCGAGAGTATTCCAAAGGTAGACAAGATCACAGGCCCCGGAAATATTTATGTAGCCCTTGCCAAAAAAGCGGTATACGGATATGTAAGCATTGATTCCATTGCAGGCCCAAGCGAGATCTTAGTCCTTGCGGATGAAACCGCAAATCCCAGATACGTTGCTGCGGACCTTTTAAGTCAGGCAGAGCATGATGAACTTGCAAGCGCTATACTTATAACAACTTCAAAACAATTGGCTGAAAATGTTTCAAAAGAGGTGGATAATTTCGTGGAAGTTTTAGAGAGAAAAGAGATATTAAAAAAATCTCTTGAAAACTATGGATATATCCTTGTTTCAGAAAATATGGAGGATGCCTTAGATGCAGTAAATGCAATTGCATCAGAACACCTTGAGATAGTAACAAAGAATCCTTTTGAGACAATGACAAAGGTAAGAAATGCAGGGGCAATATTCCTGGGAGAGTATTCCTCGGAGCCTTTGGGTGATTATTTTGCAGGTCCCAATCATATTTTACCCACAAACGGTACGGCAAAATTCTTTTCACCTGTAAATGTGGATGATTTTATCAAAAAATCAAGCATTATTTCCTACTCAAAAGAAGCCCTCGAAGCAGTTCACAAGGATATAGAATGCTTTGCTGAAAATGAAGGACTGACGGCTCACGCAAATTCCATCAAAGTAAGATTTGAATAAAAAGGAGACAAAATATTTATGGCCAGGATTGCTGAGATTAACAGAAATACCAAAGAAACGCAGATTGAGATGTCATTAAATATCGACGGCTCGGGAAAAAGTGAGATAAGCACCGGCATCGGATTTTTCGATCATATGCTTGAAGGCTTTGCAAAACACGGCTTTTTTGATCTTAAAGTCAAAATTAACGGTGATCTGCAGGTTGACTCTCATCACACTGTTGAAGACTGCGGAATAGTACTTGGAAATGCCATAAAAGAAGCCATTGGAGAAAAAGAAGGTATCAAAAGATACGGTTCCTTCATCCTTCCCATGGATGAGACTCTGGTAATGTGTGCCGTCGACCTGTGCGGAAGGCCATATCTTAACTTTGACTGTGAATTCACAGTTCCCAAGGTGGGTTATCTGGATACTGAGCTTGTACGTGAATTCTTTTATGCGGTTTCATATTCGGCCGGCATGAATCTTCACATAAAAAAGCTTGACGGAATTAACAATCATCATATGATAGAAGCTATTTTTAAGGCATTTGCCAAGGCTCTTGACGAAGCCACAAGCTTTGATCAGAGAGTAAAAGGTGTATTGAGCACCAAGGGATCATTATAATAAAGGCAGGAAAAATGAATGACCAAACCTAAATTCGAATGGTCGGATCTGAAACTTAACAGCGACGGTATGATCCCTGTTATAGTGCAGGATCATGAAACCAATGAAGTGCTGATGCTTGCTTATATGAACGAAGAAGCTTATTACAATACCCTGAAGGAGGGTCGTATGACTTATTTTTCCAGAAGCCGTAACGAACTTTGGATAAAAGGTCTCACGAGCGGACACTTTCAGTATGTAAAGGAACTTTACGCAGACTGCGATCTGGATACGATCCTGGCAAAGGTTTCCCAGGTCGGAGCAGCCTGTCATACCGGAAACAAAACATGTTTTTTTAATCAAATCATCGAAAAAAAGATGTGATCATTAGTTTCGGTATCATATTTTTAATTAAAAAAATAGAACTTTACCTAAAAACCTCTTCTGTATAAAATGTATTTATGGGCTTAACCACAAAATTCAGATTACAGAAGAGGTATTTATGTTAAAGGGAAAAGAATTTCTAGAAAAGATCGAGAAGAATATAGGAAAAGTAATTGTCGGAAAAGAAAATATCATAAAAATGCTGACTGTCTGCCTGATAGCCGACGGTCATGTGCTCCTTGAAGATGTACCGGGAACAGGAAAGACCAAACTTGCAAAAGCTTTATCAAGATCCATTGACCTTGATTATTCAAGGATCCAGTTTACTCCTGATCTGTTGCCGGGAGATATCACAGGTTTAAATATATATAACAGAAAAGAAAATGAATTTGAACTTAGAAAAGGCCCTGTTTTCACAAATATTTTACTTGCGGACGAGATCAACCGTGCAACACCCAGAACTCAGGCAGGTCTTCTTGAGTGTATGGAAGAAAGACAGGTTACGATCGACGGAGAAACCTATGGGCTTAAAAAGCCCTTCTTTGTAATAGCTACCGAAAATCCCATTGAAACCGCGGGAACTTTTCCTCTGCCTGAGGCTCAGCTTGACAGATTTATGATGAAATTGTCCATGGGACTTCCCACTGAAAAAGAGGAGATCGATATCTTAAAAATGTATATGACAGATGACCCTCTGCTTACGCTTGAAAGTGTGACTGATGAAGAAGAGCTCCTTAACTTAAGAGAAGAAGCCAAAAAAGTCACGGTTCATGAAGATATCTTAAAATACATGACCGAGATCGTAGATGCCACCAGAAGCCTTGACGGAGTAGTAATGGGAGTAAGTCCCAGAGGTTTGATAAATCTCCTTAAATGCGTTAAGGCAGCTGCTTACTTAAACGGAAGAGATTTTGCAACACCCGATGATGTAAAGGAAGTGGCAGTAAATGTACTGGCCCACAGAGTCATCACAGGTTACGGTAACACCGGTAAAAACTCCGATCTTATCGAAAACATCATAAAAGAGACAAAGGTTCCAACAGAGGTATTTTCATAAATGCTGCAAATATTCGTTATAGGCCTTCTTGCCGGGCTTTTATATATCATCCAGGGAAATTTTTACAAGAAAAACTGGTCAAAGGGTATAAGGGCTGATATTAAATTCAGATCGGGAACCGTCACAAGAGGCGATAAAAGTTCTCTCACAGAGGTTATAGAAAACAGAAAAAAACTCCCTTTAAGCATGCTTAAAGTCAAGTTCAGGACTTCCAGAAATCTGAAATTTGACAATGAAACAGGCTCAAAATCAACGGATTTTTATTACAGGAATGACATTTTTCACGTAAAGGGAAACGAAAAGATAACCCGAACCATTTCCTTCGTCGCCGGGAAAAGAGGATATTACGTGGTAGAATCCATGGAGCTTATTGCATCGGATCTGTTCCTGACTTTGGAATTTGTTGAAAAGAAAAAAATAAATGAAAATATTTATGTTATCCCAAAGCCTTTTCACAGTGACATCTTTGATCATTCATTAAAGACCTTAAACGGTGATATCATTACAAAGAGAAATTTTTCCACAGATCCCTTTGAATTTAAAGGTATCAGAGAATATCAGCCATTTGATTCCATGAAGGATATCAACTGGAAGGCTTCCGCAAAAAATGATCATTTTATGGTAAATGAACATAATTATACTTCATCGCCGGATGTTAAGATACTACTTGACGTGGAAGATAACGGCGTTTTAAAGAAAGAAAAAGCGGTGGAATGCTGTTTTGATATAGTTGCCAGACTATTGGAATTCTTTGTTTCCTCAGGGGTTTTTGTGACACTTTCATCAAACGGGCGAGACCTTATCACGGATGAGTGCATAGAAAGAGAAATATCAACCGGCAGGGGTGAACTTATGAATGTTTACAAGGCCCTTGCAAGGGTGGATCTTAGTAAAAACCCCGGGAATATTCTCTCAAATTATGAGTTTTTAAAGAAAAGAGATACCTCTGATTCTGTTTATATCATAGTTTCTCCCAATATGTATCAAGACCTTTACGGAATCGTAAAAGAGATAAAGGAAAAGAAACGAAAGTTATGTTTTTATTATCCAACGGAGGAACCCTTTAAAAAAGAGGATACGGACATATCCTTTTTTGAAAAAGATTTTGTTGAGATCAATATCAAGAATCTGGAGTTGTAAATTAGAGTATGAATGAATTTAAATCTTCACGGATCTGCTCCATCAAAGAACTTTTTACAAATATAATAAACGGCATAACTTTATTCTTTGCTTTTTACGCAGCTTCATCCATCCTTGGAAATGTAACCCATGCAAAGAATTTGCCCGGTGCGGGATGGTGGATCATTTTCGTGGCCGTTATGTTTTTACAATATATTCTGAGGATAAATATTAAAAAGACTTTTGTTTTTTTAATCTTAAATATGATCATGCCTGTAATGATCTTTTTATTGCCTTCGGGAATTTTGGGTACAAGGATTCTCTTTACGATCATTGCATTTTTTTATTCCATATATTCTGTATTTTTATTTACTACAACTACAGATAAGCTCTCCGTTTCCTTTTCTCCGGTTTTTACGGGAGGACTTGGGATAGTAAGCTTATTTATATTACACAGATTTGATTACAGGGAATATGACCTTTTGATGGTCATCCTGTTTTTGATCTCCTTATGTTTATATTTTTTGAAAATGTATCTGGACAGATTCGTAAATTTCGTAAATGTTAATTTAGCTTCTGCCGCCCACATCCCCGTAAAAAGCATATTCAGATCAAACTCAGTCCTTTTATGCTTTTATGTGATCCTTGGCGGAGTTTTGATCTTTATACTCAGCAGTTTTAAGTTAATATCCGATCTGTTTAAAAATATTGCCGAATTTATGAGAAAATCCATAATTTTTCTGTTATCCCTTTTACCTGAGCCGGAAGTTGTTCAAACAGAAGCGGAGGAAGTAACAAGAAATGAACTTCCCACAAATTACGGTGACCTTTTTGTGGCAGGAGAAGCTTCTCCTGTGTGGAAATATGTGGATTTACTTACCACATTCCTTGTGGTAGTATTAATACTTGCGTTGTCTGTTTTTGTATTTAAAAAGATTTATGAATTTATAGTCGCAAGGTACAAAAAACAAAAGCCCCTTACAGTCATAGAAAACAGTGACTATGAGGAAGTTCATGAAGCAATAGAAAGTGACATAAAACCTCAGGAAAAACATAGTTTCAATTTGTTCATGAACTTAAGCCCCAGAATGCAGATAAGAAATATTTATAAAAAGAGGATACGTCAAAGCAAGTTATTATTGACAAAATCAGGTGATGATAACAGTCTGTTATATCTGACTTCAAGAGAATGTGAAAAGATACTTGAAAAAAAAGGTATGTCCGACATATATGAAAAAGCCAGATATTCTGACAAACCGGTAATATCCGAAGATGTTGCATTAATGCGTAATATCTGCAGATAATTTTTAACAAGCTTTTATCAGAAAGGATATTTTTGATGAGTGAAAGATTAGCTTTAAGCGAAGATATACTTATGAAGATCGATAAACCCGCAAGATATATCGGTCATGAATATAACAGCGTGATAAAGGACAGATCAAAAGTAGATGTCAGGTTTGCCATGTGTTTTCCCGACGTGTACGAAATCGGTATGTCCCATCTGGGCATTCAGATTCTCTACGGACTTTTAAATTCCTTTGAAGGAGTCTGGTGTGAGAGAGTTTATTCACCCTGGGTTGACCTTGATTCCATCATGAGAAAGGAAAGTATTCCTCTCTTTGCCTTGGAAAGCCAGGACCCCATAAAAGATTTTGATTTTCTGGGGATCACACTGCAATATGAGATGTGCTATACCAATATCTTACAGGTTTTGGACCTGTCGCAGATCCCTCTTAAAAGTATTGACAGAACTGAGGAGGATCCAATCGTTATCGGCGGAGGTCCCTGCACATACAATCCGGAACCCATCGCTGACTTTTTTGATATTTTTTATATCGGAGAAGGCGAAACTCAATACGAAAACCTCATTAATCTGTACAGAAATTATAAAAAAGAGAATAAGTCCAGAAGAGAATTCTTAATAAAAGCTGCCAAAAGTATCCCCGGTTTATACGTTCCATCCCTGTATGATGTTAAATACAATAAGGACGGAACCATTTCCTCATTTACTCCAAATGTGGAAGGTGTTCCTGAAAAGGTAAAAAAAGAGATCGTAAAGGACTTTTCAAATGCGTATTATCCCATGGCTCCCGTGGTGCCTTACATAAAGGTCACTCAGGACAGGGTGGTGCTGGAAATACAGCGCGGCTGCATCAGAGGATGCAGATTCTGCCAGGCGGGTCAGGTTTATAAACCCATTCGCGAAAAAAGTCTGGATGAACTCAAAAAATATGCCATAACAATGCTCAAAAATACCGGACATGAGGAATTATCCCTAAGTTCCTTAAGTTCCAGCGATTATTCAAAACTCCCTGAGCTTGTGGATTTTTTGATAGAAGAGTGTGATAAGAGACATATCAATATTTCCCTTCCGTCTCTACGAATCGATGCATTTTCACTGGATGTCATGAGTAAGGTTCAGGATGTCAAAAAATCAAGCCTTACTTTTGCTCCCGAAGCCGGCAGTCAGAGAATGAGAAATGTCATTAACAAGGGATTAACGGAAGAAGTAATATTAAACGGAGCGGAGCTTGCTTTTGAGGGTGGCTGGACAAGGGTTAAATTATATTTCATGCTTGGTCAACCCTATGAAACCTTGGAAGACATCGAAGGGATTGCAGATCTTGCAAACAAGATCGCAGCCAGATTCTTTGAGACTGTTCCCAAGGAAAAGAGAGTTAACGGCAAGGTTCAGATAGTGGTCAGTACTTCATTTTTCGTTCCAAAGCCCTTTACTGCTTTTCAATGGGCGCCCCAATGCTCCAAGGAACAGTTTTTGGACAAGGCTTATCAGACCAGAGAAGCCATTTCAAAGGTTTTAAATCAAAAAAGCATTAAATATAACTGGCACGAGGCAGATGCCAGCGTCATGGAGGGTGTTCTTGCAAGAGGAGACAGGAAACTTTGTGATGTCATATTAAAAGTATACAAAAAAGGATGCTTTTATGATGCCTGGAGCGAATATTACAAAAATGATGTCTGGATAGATACCATAAAAGAATGTGGTCTCACCCCTGAGTTTTATGCGGAAAGAGAAAGAGATACGGATGAAATTCTGCCCTGGGATTTCATCGACTGCGGTGTCTCAAAAGCATATCTTAAAAGAGAGTGGGAGAGAGCATCAAAAGAGCAGATCTCCGAAAACTGTGCCGTTAAATGTCAGGGCTGCGGTGCTGCAGAGTTTAAATGTGGAATTTGCCCCGGGCATTAATATATTCATGTATCCGTAAAAGTATTGATTCGAAAGGGATTTTTATGAAATTAAGGATAAAATTCACAAAATTTGGCCCCATCAGATTCATAGGACATCTGGATGTGATGAGATTCTTTCAAAAAGCCATCAGAAGGTCTGAGATCGATGTAAAATATACTTCCGGATTTTCACCTCATCAGGTGATGAGCTTTGCCCAGCCTTTGAGTGTAGGTGTTGAAAGTAACGGAGAATATATGGATATCGAAGTTAACTCCATCACAAACTGTAAGGATATAATGGATAGGATCAATGCCGTTTCCGTTGAAGGCATAAAGGTCACAGATGTTACGATACTGCCTGACAATGCAAAAAATGCCATGAGCAGCGTGGCTGCGGCTCTTTATACAGTTATCTTTAAGGATGGATATATGCCTTCATTTGATCTGTCGGACGGTCTTTCAAAAATGCTTGAAAAAGATGAGCTTTTAATTGAAAAAACAGGAAAAGCAGGGAAAAGAGAAGTTGATATAAAGCCGGGTCTTTTTGATATAAAGGTCACAGATAAAGGTTACAGCATGCTTTTAGACTGTTCAAGTTCCGGAAATGTAAAGCCTTCTCAGGTAATATCCAAATTATATGAAGTCAATGACGAAAAGGAACCTGAAAATATATTTTTTCATGTAACCCGTGAGGAAACATATAAAAATAACGGCACTGAAGAAGAGCCGCTATATCAGCCCATGAATGTGTTTTAATATGAGGAATATTGATGTCCAGGGATGTAAAAGTATCAAATATACATTTAAATAGCGAGGAAAATGCTTTGAGAAATACCAAAAAGGGGAAAATAATAATCTCAAAGTATAAAGACAGAAAGGCAGTATTCTTTATAAAGGATAACAGATTGGAAGGCTTTGATCTGTTTGATCCCGAAAAAGACCGAACAGGCCTTATATATGTGGGCAGAGTTCAAAATATTGACAGGAATAACGGATCTGTTTTTGTGGAGATACAAAAGGGTGAAATATGTTATATGTCTTTAAAAGAAGGAGACTTACCACTTGTATTAAACAGAAAAAACGATGGCAGGATCCTTTTATCGGATGAGATAATCGTAAAGATAGAAAGAGAAAGGATTAAGACCAAGCTTCCTTTTATTACCTGCAATATCGAATATACCGATGATCTGTTTGTATTTAAAACAGGTGTAAAGAGCAGTACTTTTCATTATTCAAAAAAGCTTTCTGAAGAAGAAAAAAACAGATTTGACTTTTCTATGATCCAAAAAATGTTGGAGGAATTCGAATATCCCGTGGATCTGACCATAAGAACAGCCTGCAGAGAGTATTCAAACGATGAAATTTTATCAAGATTAAGGAAAAGTTTTGTTAAACTATTAACAACCCTTAGGGAGAGCAGTCACAAAACACTGTTTTCCTGTTTAAATCAAGGTGATATCATAAGTGTAAGTATCAGAAATAAGATCAATTCCATAAGTTTCGGAGCCTTTGATGAGATCATCGTTGAAAATAACAAGGATCACGAACTTTATACAAGAGCATTTTTAACATCTGAAAATGGTGTAAATGCGGAAAAACAGCCGAAAATAAGGCTATATGATGACAAAGATTTAAGCCTGAATTCATTATATGGACTGGATTCAAAAGCAGAATCCATTTTAAAGCGTCAAATCTGGCTAAAATCGGGCGGCAATATTGTGATCGACCAATTGGAAGCTTTGACCGTTATTGACGTTAACAGTGCCAAAACAGAAGGGAAACAGCCTGTGGATGATCTAAACCGTGAAGCAGCGTCAGAAGCATTAAGACAGATAAGACTCAGGAACATTTCAGGCATAATCATCATTGATTTTATAAATTATAAAGATAAAAAACAAAGGGCTGAATTTATAGAGTATCTAAAAGCCATATCAAAAAAAGATCCGTCCGGAATTTGTTTTAAAGATTTAACGGCTTTGGATCTGGCCGAATTTACCAGGAAAAAATCAGGCCCGTCCATTAAGGAAATCTATTTCAGATCGGAAGATCGGTCGTAAAATAAAAATATTTACATTATTTCTTTAAATCTAATCCATTAAAATTACCCTCAAAACATATTGAAAATGCTTGATTTTATGCTGAAAAGAGGGTAATATGGATTTATAACATAGCGTTAAATCTCAATTTAACGCTAAAAAGTGCATATATTTCGTAAGAGTCACTGCGCGCAGCCTAAATCCACACTTATCGGAGGTTTTTTTAATATGGGTCGAGATTCTGAATTTAATAAGCAAAAAGACAGAAATTATCGTATAAAGCTTGAAGCCATGAAGAAAACTCTTCCGACTTATACTTATGAATTTCTTGATTCCAGAGCCATGCGAAATCCAAATACAGCAATTTCATATGCATACGATCTGCAGACATTCCTGACTTATCTGAAGGAATTCTGTCCCCCTGCGCAAAAATACGAAACCATCGATATACCTTTAAATATACTGGATCAGTTATCTTTTCAGGATATTAATGAATATCAAAAGTATTTATCAGCCAGAGACGTAACTGTTATAGGTAAAGCCGATCTGCAGAATAACATAAGCGGCATTGCCAGGAAAATGTCAGCATTAAGATCATTTTATAAATATATGTGCGAGCATCAATTTATGCAGACGGACCCGACTGTGGGCGCAAATAAGCAAAACCGCAAGGATGACGATCATATTATAACCAGACTTACACCTGATGAAGTAAACGACTTTTTAAATGTGATCAAATATTCAGAGGTTGGTTCAGAACATCAAAGAAAAGTCCTTGATAAAACCAAATACAGGGATTATGCAATACTTACTCTCCTGCTGCGAACCGGAATCCGTGTCTCCGAGTGTGTGGGACTTGATATGAATGATATCAATTTCAAGGAAAGATCCATGTGTGTTGTCAGAAAAGGCCGTAAAGAGCATATTCTTTACTTTGATGATGTCACAGAGGAAGCTCTCCTTGATTATATTGAATTTGAAAGGAAAAATTATATCGAATCCGACAAGGAAAAAGCGCTTTTTATGAGCACCAGAAAGAAAAGAATGGCTGTGCGTTCCGTACAGGAAATGGTGGGTAAATATGCGGCTGTAGCCGTATCAAACAAGAAAATATCGCCTCATAAAATGCGTTCTACCTATGGCACGGCTCTATATAACAAAACCGGTGATATCAGGCTTGTAGCCGACGTTTTGGGCCATTCCGACATTAATACCACAGCAAAGCATTATGCAGCCAGCGAGGACGCCCACAGGCGCCAGGCTGCCAAGGTCGACCCTTACAGTTAATGATTTATTTCAGATTTATATCATCTGATAAAATGATGTTTAATAATAAAATAAACTAAATTATAAAATCACATCAGAGTCGAGGATCACGGTAAATGGTCCGTCATTTAAGAGACTGACCTTCATATCGGCACCAAATTCGCCGGTTTGGACATTTGAAACCGATTCCCTGCATTTTGAGATGATATATTCATAGATCTCATTTGCCATGTCAGGCTTTGCGGCATCTGTAAATGAGGGTCTGTTTCCCTTTTTACAATCAGCATATAAAGTAAATTGTGAGATCAAAAGAAGTGAACCGTTAACGGAATTAAGGTCTAAATTTGTCTTGTCATTTTCATCCGCAAAAATTCTGAGTCCGATCATCTTTTTAACCATTTTATCGGCAATTTCTTTTGTATCAGTGGCTGATATGCCGATAAGGACCAGGAATCCTTTATCAATTGCGCCGATCTTATTGCCTTCAACCACAACCTCGGCATGGGTAACTCTCTGTATTACAAAACGCATAACTTCAAATATCCAATCAATAAAAATTTTTTTTAATCATGAGACTCATCAGAATCAATACTATCTGATAAAACTGTAGAAGTTTTAATGTTATCAATGTCTTGAGATTCATCATTATCCTTATGATCAACGTTAAAATTATCTTTATCTGATGCAGTATTGTCTGCAAAATTTATGATATCATTTTTTCTTTTCTTTTGATTCTGCTCAATGGTAGTCTTAAATGTGGAACCGTATTCCACGTTCTTTAATTCTTTACTCCTTAGCTTATAATCAGGTACAAATTCAATGATATTTCCGTCACGATCGACTTCACATGCATTTATATAATCACAGGAATTGATACTTAATTCTTTCTTGATAAGAAGTGCGTTCACATATGAAGTGATCATTGCATATATAACAGCAAAGATCGGAACACCCAGGATCATTCCTGGAATACCCCATAATCCGCCAAATAAAGTCAGCGAAAAGATTACCCAGAAACCGGATAAACCGGTACTTTCGCCCAGGATCTTGGGGCCGATGACATTTCCGTCAAGCTGTTGAAGCAACAGTATAAAAATTATGAATTTAACACAGTTCATGGGAACCGTTGGTGTGACTATGAGAATAAAAATACTTGTGGGAATTGCACCCAGGTAAGGACCAAAAAAAGGGATTATATTGGTCACTCCGATGATAACGCTGACCAGGGCCGCATAAGGTGTTCCCATAATAGATGTTCCGATAAAACAAAGTATGCCTATAATGATGGAATCCATTATTTTACCGCTTAAAAATCCCACAAAGGTTTTATTGGTAAAACTGAAATTATTGAGCATTATATTGGCAAAATCTCTGTTAAAGAGAGCATATACCATTTTCTTTGCCTGACCTGCAAACCTGTCTTTGCTGGCAAGAACATATATGGAAATGATAAAACCGATGATAAAGTGCCAAAATCCCTGGAAGAAAGCTAAAACACTTAAGGATAAAGTCTTTATGACAACTGCGGTCTTGTCCATTACTGTTGTATTTAACCAGTCTTCTATCTCAATTGAATACTTGTCCACCAGCTCGGTGATTTTATTACCGAGATCAGGATAATCTTCAGACATCAACCTGGTTATCCATTTGGTAAAATTATCGATGTAACTGTCAAAATTATTTGTGATATTTACGATACTGGGAACGATCTGTGATATCAGCAATCTGAAAAAACCATAGAGTAATAAAACAAAGAAAACTATGGTAAATAAAATAGCGAACGCATGAGTAACGGTACTGCCGTTTCTGTTCGTCTTATCCTTTTTAAAAAAATTTCTGATGGGGACAAATATTTTATACTCGATAAAATTCATCACAGGCGTCAGAATATATGCGATCACAAGACCCGAAATGACAGGTGTCAGAATGCCGGTAATAAACTTAAAATCACCTGCAAATTCCGAACTGTAAAATATAAGATAGATAAATATAACACTGGCAGCAATCGATAAAAATGCCGTAAAACCCCATTTAAAATACTGGTTGTTCAATAATCGTTTCATATGCTGTATCCTTTAGTCAAAGTTATCGATAAGAATTCAAAGATCAATAATCGGAGTCTTCATCTGCATAAAAACGTGAGACTCTTTTGTCTTTGTACTTCGAAGCTTTGATGGCGCCATATGCCACTCCTGTAAGCAAAACCACCAGACCGCCAAGCAGTAAATCTTTCTTTGTAAGGGTTACAGATTCTTCCAGTTTGTCTAAATATTTATTGATATCCATAAGCTAAACCTCCAAGATTTAATTTAAGGATATTATAACACGTATTGAAGGCAAATTGGCAGTAATTGATAAAGAAACAGCAAAATATTCAATTTATAATAAATTTATTACAATAAATTTAAACGAAGTTTATTTGTATTCAGCCGAATAATAAGGAACTATGATCATCTGCCCGGAAATAATGTCACATTTTGAATTTAAACCGTTAATGGAAGCAACTTCTCTGATATATTCAGCCTTTGAAGCGTAATGATCGTAATCGATGTATCTGTCACTTATATCATATAAAGTATCGCCGTATTTTACCGTAACGGATGTATAATATTTATATTCATGATCTATGGATGATTCAGCGCTGGATTTAAAACTGAAGGCAGAGATCAAAGTCACAAGGATCATTGAAACAGCCAGAGCAAAAACGATCATCCTTCTCCTGACGATCTTCTTTCTGCGCAATTTGTTTTTGTATAATCTGAGTTCTCTTTCATCCATATTTCTGATATCCATAATAAATCTCCTCCGTCAAGAAACTACGTTCTGAACATCTGTTCTGATTTGAATTATATCGAACAGAGTTTCGTTTGTCAACAAAAAATTCGAACATATTTTTGGAAGATACGTTTGCAATTTCAAAATAAACATGATATACTTGATTTAAATCAGAACATAGATTCGGTTTTCAGGAGGATTATTGATGAAGAGTAAAGGAATCACACCCAAGCAACAGGAAATCCTTGATTTTTTAAAAGAAGAGATCATTAAGAAAGGATATCCCCCAACTGTCAGAGAGATCTGTGACAGGGTTCACTTAAAATCCACATCTTCAGTTTTTGCTCACTTAGAGAGGCTTGAGCTCAACGGATATATAAAGAGAGACCCCACAAAACCAAGGGCCATCGAAATATGCGATGATTCGTTTCAGATAATGAGGACCGAGATGGTCAGCATTCCCGTGGTTGGGAATGTGGCTGCCGGAACTCCTATCCTTGCTGAAGAAAATATAGAAGAATACTTTCCTATCCCCGCCAATTTCGCGCCTCCCGGAGATTCTTTCATCTTAAACGTGCGCGGTAATTCCATGATAAACGCAGGAATCTTCAGCGGAGACATGGTTTTTGTTCACTCCTGCAATACAGCTCATAACGGCGAGACCGTTGTAGCACTTATAGATGACTCCGCTACAGTAAAGACCTTTTATCGCGAGGACGGTCATGTAAGGCTTCAGCCTGAAAATGACAATATGGATCCCATCATAGTTGATGACTGCCAGATCCTCGGAAAAGTATTCGGAGTCTTCAGATTCTATAAATAAGACAATTACAAAAAGGGAAGTATCCGATCATAAGTCAGATACTTCCCTTAATCATTTTAAAAACAATAAACTATAAACTAAAAAAATCATTATTTTAAACTCTCAATATCCACTTCTTTACCGTCTCTCCAAAGCCTTTCAAGATTATAAAGATTACGGTTCTCTTTATCAAAAATATGAACAATGATATCGGCATAGTCCATAAGGATCCAGTTAGCCGTATTATATCCTTCAACCTGTTTCGCGTGTACATTTACTCCCCCAAGTTTCTCGGCCACATTGTCACTTAAAGCCTGAAGCTGACTTACATTATGACCGCCTGCTATTATAAAATAATCCGCGATCGGTGATATCTCACTGATATCGATCACTTTAATGTCTTCTGCTTTCTTATCTTCCAATGCTTCAATAGCAAGGGATGCCATTTCCTTTGAATTCATTACTCTTACCGCCTTTATATATTTTCTTCGATGTAATATTTATATGTCTTTTCCGTCATATCATCAATTGGTCTTCCGCTTTCATGCAGATAATCAAGACTGGACCTCAATAAATGGATCAGGCATCCGTCAAGATCCGAAAACGCCTCATTTCTGATGGCATCCAGATCCGGCAGAGGTTTTCTGCCTGGCTCTATATAATCTGCAATATAGATGATTTTTTCAAGTTTACTCATTCCGGGCCTGCCGGTTGTATGATATGTTATGGCATTTAAGATATCCTCGTCCTCAACACCGTATTGGGTGGCGGCAATAAAAGCACCGACTTTACCGTGTAACATATCAGGATTATTATTTTCAAACTCCGAAACCGGTATATCATTCTTTTTGCATATGGAAAGCTTCTGTTTGCCGGTAAGACATTTTGCACAGTCATGCAATAAACCGGCCAGCTGAGCACTTTTAATGGGAACGCCATACTTCATGGCCATGGCCGCAGCCGTAAATGAGACCCCCAGTGTATGCTCATAACGCTTTTCATCAAGCTCTTTTTTTAGGGATTCTCTGATCTTTATAAATTCAGCAGTTTTCATTTGTATCTCCAAAGTGTTATATGATCATTTTACTCCGTAAAGATGATTTTCTTTTATGTATTCAAACACTTTTTCATCCAAAAGATCGGGCATTGACTCATTTTCTTTCAGTGAGTCCCTGATCATTGTCGAGGATATGTTTATCATTTCAAAATCGATTATAATGATCTTTGCACCAAATCTGTCCTCCAGATCTTTTGCTTTTATCTTTACATCTCTTTCATCAAGATCGTCCCGCCCCACAGCGATCAAAGTGGAAAGTTCGAATATGATCTCAGGTCTGTACCATTTTTCAATGGTAAAAAGGCAATCCGCACCCATTATAAAAAACAGTTCGTCATCAGGGTAAAGAGAATGAAACTCCTGTAAAGTTTCATAAGTGTAAGTATTACCTTTTCGCTTAATCTCCATATCCGATGTTTCAAAACAGTCATAGTCAGAGATGGCAAGCTCCACCATCTTTAATCTGTGACCGGAATCCAAAACTGTATTTTGTTTTTTTAAATAAGGTACACCTGTCGGTACAAAGTAAACCTTATCAAGATCTGCCTGAACCTTAGCCTCGTTGGCAAGTTTTACATGACCTTTGTGTATGGGATTAAATGTACCGCCTAAAACACCGTATCTCATAATTCCACCTTTTGAGAAAAGATTAAAAACTTATTTGGGAAGTTCGATCTTTGGCTTATCTTTATCGGGTTTGTAGAGCACTATCTTTTTTCCGATAACATGAACTACTGTGGAATGAGTTCTGTCAGCTATAACTTCAGCGATCTCTCTGGGATCGTCTGCACAGTTTTTTAAAACTGCAAGTTTTATAAGCTCGTTGTTGTTAAAGCACTCTCCTATCGCCTCTGTTATCTGAGGTGTCACACTGGATTTTCCAATCTGAAAAACAGGATCAAGGGTGCTTGCAAGCCCTTTTAAATAAGAGCGCTGCTTACTGGTCAATGTCATTATATTACCTCTTTCTTTAAATCAATTATTTATAATAATCAAACTTATGTCCATACATTCTGACAGTGTCGCCGTCGGTGATGCCAAGCTCTGTGAGTTCATCCAAAATTCCGGAATCCTTCAAGAAATCCTGGAAGAATTTAAAGCCCTTTTCAGATTCCAGATTTGTATAACCCAGCATTTTTTCGATCTTTGGTCCTTCGATGACATATTCATCCTCTTCCTCATCATAGAACACTTCATAAGGAAGGTCATTTAAGGATATCTCAGCTTCGGGATCATACTCTGTTTCAAATATTGTAGTCTCTTTTCCGATGGACTGTACAAGATCATAAACATAATAGAGAAGCTCTTTTATACCGCTTCCGCTGACAGCTGAGATGGGAAATACCTTGATTCCCTTGGGCTCAAACTCTGCCTTTATCTTTTCAATGATCTCCTCGGCATTGTCCATAAATGCATCGATCTTGTTGGCAGCGATGACCTGAGGTCTGGCTGCTATATCAGCATTGTAATTTTCCAGTTCTTTATTGATGGTATAAATATCTTCAATAGGGTCTCTGCCCTCAGTGCCTGCAGCATCAACAATATGGATGATAACCTTTGTTCTCTCTATATGGCGAAGGAATTCAAAACCAAGTCCCACTCCCTCTGAAGCGCCTTCAATAAGGCCGGGGATATCGGCAATTACAAATCCACCTGTGCCTTCAAGGTCAACCACACCGAGATTTGGATTTAAAGTCGTAAAATGATAATTTGCGATCTTTGGTCTGGCATTTGAGACTCTGGATAAAAATGTGGATTTACCAACGTTTGGAAATCCTACAAGACCCACATCGGCAATGACCTTAAGTTCCAAAAACAGTTCCAGTTCTCTGGCAGGCTGTCCGGGCTGGGCATATTTGGGAGCCTGCATGGTGCTTGTGGCATAATGCTGATTACCGTTACCGCCTTTTCCGCCTTTTAAAAGTACAAAACGTCTGTTATCGCCGGACATATCAGTGATAACTTTACCGGATTCGGCTTCCTTTACCACAGTTCCTTCAGGAACCTTAATGATAATATCCTCTCCGTCTTTTCCGCGGCAGTTCTTTTTGCCGCCTTCCTCGCCGTCCTGAGCTTTGTATTTACGAACGTGTCTGAAATCGATAAGAGTATTAAGTCCCTCATCGACCTGCAATATCACATCGCCGCCGTGTCCGCCGTCTCCGCCGTCGGGGCCGCCCGCAGGCACATATTTCTCGCGTCTGAAGGAAACATGTCCGTCGCCGCCTTTTCCGCTCCTTACATAAATTCTTGCTCTATCCGCAAACATAAATTTTTACCTCACAAAATTTGAAAATGAATTTAAAGATCTTATCTTAGAACAGATTTAATAAAAATCCATTTTAAGATAAAAACTTTAAAGGGCCTCAAACCATATAAGTTTGAAGCCCTGAAAGATCAAAAAATTAGTTCTCCTCAACAGGATAAACGGAAGCCTGCTTCTTGTCTCTGCCTTTTCTCTCGAAACGAAGAACGCCATCAACTAAAGCATACAGTGTATCATCTCCGCCAATACCTACATTGATACCGGGATGAATCTTTGTTCCGCGCTGTCTGTAAAGAATATTTCCGGCCTTAACAAACTGTCCGTCTGCTCTTTTCGCACCAAGTCTCTTGGATTCGGAATCTCTACCGTTCTTGGTAGAACCAACTCCCTTTTTATGAGCGAAAAACTGAAGGTTCATATTTAACATGGTTTACACCTCCTCGAATTCTACTGATAAATATTTGTCACCATACTCAGCTGCAAGATTCTGTAATCCGAAAACCAAAGAATCCAGCATTAAAAGTGACTCTTTTTTTGGCTCACCGTTAAAATCAAGTTTAATAAACCCTGTTTCCTCGTTTGATTCCAATCTGATGGGATCCTTTACAATCTCTTCAATGTAATTGACCGTATTGATGGTCAACACAGAGATTGCTGAACAGAGGATGTCAGGCTTACCTTTCTTTGCAAAACCGGCATGTCCCATACAATAAAAACCATTGTATATTCCGTCGTTTTTTTTAAAAACAAATTTAGTCATAATTATGCATTGATCTTATCAATCTTAACCTGAGTGTATGCTTGTCTATGACCATTCTTTTTGTGGTATCCGGTTTTTCTCTTGTACTTATATACAATAACCTTCTTACCTCTACCCTGCTCCATAACAGTTGCTGATACAGATGCATTCTTAACATCCTCACCAACCTTAAGGGTAGCGTCACTTACTGCGATAACCTGGTCAAAAGTAACTGTGTTTCCGGCTTCTGCATCAAGCTTCTCAACTTTGATGATATCTCCTTCTGAAACTTTGTACTGTTTGCCACCTGTTGCAATAATTGCGTACATAATGAGGCACCTCCTTATCGATGAACTACGGTTTTCCTTCGTTCACATTACTCGCTAACTTTGGTGATCTTTCGATGCTTATACCTAGTTATGCGGCATACCGTAGTATAATAACATGAGGTGCCTCTTAAAGTCAATACTTATATTAAACTAAATTGATAAATATTTTCGCACAATAGCAAAAACTTACTTTTTCTCAAAATCTTCAACGTACTGGGCAATGAGATTAACGGTTCCATCCACCCCGAGTTTTGTTGAATTGATGCAAAGATCATAACTGTCAGCTCTTCCCCACTTTTTGGAAGAATAATAATTATAATAGCTCTGGCGCTGCTTGTCCTTCTTATCCATCATATCCTTAGCCTTATCTTCGGAAAGATTATAGGTTTCCATGATATGCCTTATCTTTGCATGCTCCTCACCGTAAATAAAGAGATTTACGACATTTTGATAATCTGCCAAAGCGTAATCTGCGCATCTGCCTACTATAACACAGGGGCCTTCCGATGCGATCTTTTTAATGGCATCGAACTGTGCCAGAAATACTTTATGACTTATGGGCATATCAACAAATGATGATGTATTATAGCCAAAGGAATATGTATCAAGTACAAGATTGTAAAGAAATGAGTTGGTAGGCCTCTCGTCATGATTTAGAATCATTTCCTCACAAAAACCACTTTCCTTGGCCGCTCTTGTGATAAGCTCCTTGTCATAACATTTGACTCCAAAACGCGCAGCAACTTTTTCACCGATCTCTCTACCCTCGGATCCAAACTGCCTTCCTATGGTAATAATAGTATTCATATCATCGCCTGCCTTTCGCCCTTTTTTATATCATTATTATACTGAATTTTGGACGATTTTGCAAATTAATAATTAAACAAATACCTGTATAACAGTTAAAAAATCTGAAAAATTACATGCCTGATAAAAAAGCTTATTTTAAAATATTTAAAAGCTTTTCAAAATACTCCGGAAGGGGTGCATCCGTCTCAATATACTCTCCATCCGAAGGCCTGTTAAAGCCAAGGATCTTTGCATGAAGAGTCTGCCCAGTCAGATTAAATTCACATTTTCTGTTTGAATAAACATCATCCCCTAACAGCGGATGTCCGATGGAAGCCATATGAACTCTTATCTGATGAGTTCGCCCCGTCTCCAAGACGCATTGAATATAAGTATATTTTTCAAATCTCTTTAAAACCTTATAATGAGTGACGGCATTTTTACCGTTTTTATAATTGATCGCCATCTTCTTCCTGTCAGTGGGATGCCTGCCGATGGGAGCGTCGATAACTCCTTCATCCTCCTTTACCACGCCGTAGCAAATGGCATGATATACTCTTTTTATGGAATGCTCCTTTAAATAACCGGCGATCAGATTATGAGCCGCATCATTTTTACATGCAATGACACTGCCGGTGGTATTCATATCTATCCTGTGAACAATACCGGGGCGCATAACACCGTTTATCCCGGAAAGGTCCTGTCCGCAATGAAACATAAGGGCATTTACCAGTGTCCCTGAGTAATGACCTGCAGCAGGGTGAACCACCATGCCTTTTGGTTTATTTACCACGATCACATCCTTATCCTCATAGAGAATGTTAAGTGGGATATCCTCGGGCAAAATATCCGGTTCAACGGCCTTAGGCAGTTCAAAACACACACTGTCTCCGGCTTTAACTTTATAATTTGCCTTCACAGTGTTCTCGTTTACAAAAACCTGATCGTTCCGGATCATCTTTTGAATAAAAGAACGTGACAAAGAATCGATAAGCATACTCAGACACTTATCGATCCTCTCATCTTCATTTTCTTCAGTTATCTCAAACACAAATCTGTCTTCCACTATTTGATCTCTCTGTATTTATTCTGTTTAAAGTTCAGAAACTCAAAATCTTTTTCTTTGAAAACAAATATAAACAAAACAAAAAGTACAATGGTCGCAACAACAATATAACAGTCAGCCACGTTGAAGATGGGATAATCTATAAGTTTGAAATACAGAAAATCCACGACATAATCAAATCTGACTCTGTCTATCATATTTCCGATACCGCCTGCCACGATAAATGAAAGCAGCACATGGATGGAAACAAACTTTTTCGTCTCAGGAAGCCTGAACAAAAAGAACAGGATGACAGCCATAAAAATAGCGCCCACAAACAGGATGAAAACTTTCTGATTTTGGAGCATTCCAAAGGCAGATCCTCTGTTTTCAAGATAATTAAACTCAAAAACATTCTCCCAGATCACAAATGGCGCATTGTCTTTTAATCTGACAATGGCAAAATATTTAGAAAGCTGATCCAAAAATACCAGAACCGCAAATATGAGCAGGTCTATGATCAGCATTTTACTTCTTTTAACTGTAACTGTATTATTCATGTGCATCCTCTTCCGTAAAGTTGATTTCGTCCAAAGCTTCAAGGATCTCTTCATCCGTAACGGTAGTATCGATAAAAGCCTTTCCGATCTTTTTTATCAAAATAAATCTGATGATGCCATTGTCCATCTTTTTGTCGGATTTAGAAAGTCGCAAAACTTCTTTGGTGTCAATATCATCAACGGATATGGGCAGGCAAAAAGGAACAAACATATCACGGATTTCATAAAATTCATCCGAATCAAGATAACCTTTTTTCATGGAAATAAAGGCTGCGCAGACACATCCAAGGGCCACACATTCACCGTGAAACAGTTCAAAATTCATATACTTTTCAATGGCATGTCCGATGGTATGACCAAAATTCAATATGACTCTGTCCCCTTTTTCTTTGGGATCCTTTTCCACATAATACTTTTTGATCTGACAGGATCTGTAAACCATCTCAATAAGGGTTTCGGTTTCCTTGTCACGGATCTCATACATATTTTCAATGAGCCAGTTATAAAACTCTTCGTCCTTTATGATACCGTATTTCATCACTTCGGCAAATCCTGAATAATACTGTCTGTCAGGCAGGGTTGAAAGAGTTGACAGATTCATATAAACAAAAGAAGGCATATAAAAAGCACCGATCATATTTTTATAACCGTTAAAGTCAACGGCAGTCTTTCCGCCTATGGATGAATCACACTGGGAAAGTAATGTGGTGGGAACCTGGACATAGGAAATGCCTCTAAGGAATGTAGCGGCAACAAAGCCTGTCATATCCCCCACGACACCGCCTCCAAGTGCAATGAGTACGCTTTTTCTGTCAAAGCCTGATTCAATAAGATAAGAATATATGGAATTGATACTCTCAAGATTCTTTGAGCTTTCTCCCGCAGGTATCACGCATTTATATACCCTGTCCTTAACCGGTGAAAAAGCTTCATAAATCTTGTCAAACCAAAACTGCTCAACATTTGAATCTGTAATGATACAGATCTTGTTATCGGTAAGGTTAAGGTTTTTCATCTCTTCATAAAGAGAATCAAAATTATCTGTGAAAACAATATCATAGCAATGTTTTCTGTTATTTAATATCTCTAATCTTTCAGTCATAAAATCTCCCAAAAAATAAGCTTCCTGAAATCAGGAAGCTTTTAATCAAAAATTAATGTTCTAACGTATCGAAGGAACCATCAAAAAGACCCTGAATATCTCCGGATATATCAACTGAAGCAGGAGTAACAATAAAAATGGAGTTTGAAATCTTTTGAAGATTTCCACCGATGGCATAACATGAACCGGATGTGAAATCAATGATCCTCTGTGCTATATCAAGCTGAAGGCCTTCAAGATTAAGTACAACGGTTCTGTTAGCAAGAAGAGTCTCCGTGATCTCCCTTGACTCATCCACAGACTGCGGTTTGATAACGCATACTTCCATTCCCGAACCGGGAAGCTTTTTGCTGTTTTGTCTGATGGGTGTGATCTTAGGCTGTACTTTTCTCTGAGGTTCCTCAAATTCAGGCTCCTCTGTAGTCTTTTTCACAGAGGGCTTGATATCCTCTTCATCTTCCTCATCAAAATAATCATCATCCGCATCATAATCGTCGGCATCGCCGTTTAGTTTCATGTAATTTAAAAACTTATCAATAGCGCCCATTATTTATTATCTCCCACCTGAAAATTTATTTAACATACTCTAAATATTATCAATGTTTTTTGGCTTTATGTCAACATTAATAAGTCAAAAACTGGTCATCCGTCACAACCGAGGCATTCAAAACTATATAATCATATTCCTGAAGTCCGTAGGTCGTATTTCCTTTTACAATGGAATATTCATCATTCTGTGAAAGAATGATTATCTCCTTGAAATCGGCATATCCCTTATTCATATTATATACGCCCGTAAGGGTTGCACGTTTGCTTAAGACAAAGTCCTTTTGAGTATCCCTGGCAAGTATCACGGTGCCTGCATCAAATGCTGAACTGTCGATGTAATACTCATGCGTTTCCTTGTCATAGCTGTAAATCTCAACTTCCACATCAAATACTTCGGGCTTACCCTCTTCATTGTAACTCTGTCTTAAAATCGAATAAGTATCCTCCGATTCAGAAATGATAAACTCTTCCGGTACCAGATAAAAATCCTTGGAAACTATGGAAGAATTCGGTATCTTTAATCCGTTCTCATCATCCACCACAAGCTCAATATCAAGGAATCTGTCTCCGGAAAATGTAACCATGGAATTAGTAAAATCAAGCCTTACAAAGGTATTTGAGTCAGTTCCGTTAATCACGGAAACCTTTCCCCAGGAAACATATTGATTTTTTAAAAATCTGACTTTTACATATCCTTCGGCCAAAAGCTCCTCTGCTCTGTTTGCATCGACAGGAATAATGATGCACCAGGACTCGTCTGAGCAAATCTTATAAACAGGATCATCCACACTTAAAAGAGAATTTGAAAGTATGGTATTTCTGTTATATTCCGGATTTTCAAAAACTTCCATGCTGATCATGGAGGGATCAAAGCCTTCATATCCGTCTGTCCAATAGCTTACGATACCGCTGGAAGTAGCATATCGATAGTCGATGGATCCGGCGGCAGTGGCATCACTTCCAAGTTCCTTTATATTCTTTAGAAGTTCCTCGCCGGTGAGCTTTAAAACCGTATTTTTAAGCTCATATTTAAAATTATAAAGAGAACTGAAATCTCTCTCATCAAAGCCATGGGAGAAATTTATGATCTCATTACGAAATTCGTTTAATTCTCTGTCACTTAAAGAGTTTTCCTGGGCCCCGAGGTTTTTGATATATTCAGCAACCATTCCCGTGCCGTCCACGGTATATACCAGGTCTCCTACGGCAACTCTGCTACCTTCTCTTGTATAGAAATTAAAATATCCCGAGGTATCTGCATTTATGACCTTTTCATTTCTGAGAGCCAGGCCTGTGTAAGTATTGTTACCTGTAAGAGATCCCTTTAAAACCTCATATCTGACAATATGTTCACTCTTAAAATATATGACCACCACGATAAGAACATAGATGATGATCACACCAAAAACAATAACTCCCAGGTTTAAGTTTAATGGTCTTCTGTATTTAGTTACTTTCTGATTTTTCGAAGCCATAAGCCTGATCTCCGGTTTCTGTTTTCTTTTACTCATGCAAAGACCCCGGATTTCCGGGGTCAATAATTTTCAAACAAATTAAAGGGCCAAAATAATCTTTTCTTTCAGATCTTCGGGGAATGCTTTCTCCTCATAAGAAATAACGACGGTGAAATCCACGTCAAATTTCTCGCTCAATTTATCGATTTTTCTCAAAGCATCGAATATGGGATCCGGTTCATCCGAACCTGCAAGGATCAGGAGACAATCTATATAAATCTGTTCAAGATCATTGTCCTGAGAAAGAATACCGCTGACAAAACCTACGAATTCGCCAGGGTTATCAACCAAATACTGAGATACATTTATAAGTCTGATCTTGTTATTAAGTTCAAACATGTTGTCGGTGTTCTTGTCAAGATAAACGATATTGCCTGAAGCGGTCTTGACCGCTTTGTTTACCTTGTCAAGCAGATGCTTCGTCTTGCCTTTACCCTTATTCCCCACAATTAACTCAACCATAGAAAGCCCTCCTGAAATTTGATTGATATTAAGTTTAATATATAAATCAATTATAGAATATGCCCTATGAAAAGACAACTTATTTTTTGACAAGTGACAGCATATCTGACATTTCTTCGTATATTTTTTCTCTTGATGATGAAGACAATATCACTGAAATATATGAAGCGCCGTAATCATCCTTGGAATAAAGTATGAGACAATGCCCCGCGGCATTAGTGGTACCGGTCTTTCCTCCGATCACGGTAACTCCGTCAGGACTTTGATAAACCCCTTTTAAATACTGATTGGTGGTAGAAATGGACACATTTTTTGCCTTGCCGTTCTGATCGTAATAAACAGTCTCGTAAGAAGTCATGGGAATTATCTCCTTAAACTCCTCATACTTTAATGCCTCATTAAAGATAAGATAAAGATCATAAGCAGTGGTATAATGGTTTTCATCCGTAAGCCCATTCGGATTGCAAAAGCTGGTGTTTGTGGCGCCGATTCTTGCAGCCTCCTCATTCATCATTTCCACAAATCTCTCCACGCTTCCACCGATGCAGTCTGCGATAAGAAGCGCCGCATCATTTGAAGAGTTTATTAACAGAACATGAAGCGCCTGATCAAGAGTCATTGTATCTCCCGCTTTAAGTCCGATAAGAGTGGCACCGCTTTCTGTCACATTAACGGCTCCCGTAGCCTTTAAAACCTGATCCGGAGACCCGTATTTAAGCGCGACAAGAGCAGTCATGACCTTTGTCAGACTGGCGGGATACATTTTTAAATTGGCATTTTTTGAAAACAGGACGGTTCTGTCATCCAATGAATACAATATGGCCGAACCGGCTTCAGACATATCTACGGATTCAGGGAGAATATCCCCCTCGTCCACCACAAGAGGTGAGGCAAAAGAATCCGCAAAAACATGTGAAGAATCTCCGATAATATCAAAAGCTGATATATTTAAATTCGGAGAATATGCGTTTTTGTATGACAGGTTACCGCATCCGCAAAGCGAAAAGCTAATGGTAACCGTTAATAAAAAGAAAATGATCCTATTTGTACATTTCACGCCACTCTAAATCTCCTCTGTCAAGTGATTTGATAAGTAACTCAGCTGTTGCAAGATTTGTGGCAAGCGGTATATTGTGCATATCGCAAAGTTTTACGACATCATTTACGTCAGGCTCGTGACTCTTAGGCTTAATGGGATCTCTTAAAAAGATCACAAGGTCGATCTGATTATGCTCGATCTGAGCACCGATCTGCTGCATTCCGCCCAAATGTCCGGCAAGATATTTATGGATGGAAAGATTGGTTACTTCCTCTATCAGTCTGCCGGTAGTACCTGTGGCAAACAATTCATTCTTAGTCAAAATACCTCTGTATGCAATACAAAAATTCTGCATCAGTTTTTTCTTTGCATCATGTGCAATCAAAGCAATATTCATATTATGAACACACCCTCTCTAACTGAATTTTGTCGTTTTCTTAGGTTGCAATCGTACGTTTAACACAAATCCGATGCACATATACAGACTGAGAAGTGATGTCAGTCCATAACTTACAAATGGCAAAGGAAGACCTGTGTTAGGGAGTATAAATGTCGCAACTCCGATATTGAAAAAACCTTGAAAAGCTATTAATCCCCCCACACCGGTAGCGATCACGCATCCTGCCACGTCCTTGGCTTTGATGGCAACCATAATGCATTCCAGTGCGATCCAAAACAGTAAAACTATTACTATCAAACTGCCTTTAAAACCAAATTCTTCTCCGATAACGGCAAAGATAAAGTCTGTCTGTGCCTCGGAATAATATCTTCCGTTTTTGACGGACGTTATCTCATTATTTTTATAACCCTTGCCGTCAAGCTGACCTGAGGCAATGGCCGTAACGGAATTCAACTGCTGATAAGCCTCATCCAGAGCATACTCTTCCGGATTTATGAAAGCCAGGATACGCTCTTTTTGATAAGAGCGAAGTATATCCGAATCTGGATTGAGTGCCAGAGAGACTACCACGATAACAGCAGGCACTGCAACGGCAAAAGCCGCAAATACGATCTTGTAACTGATACCACCTGCAAACAACATAAGGCAAAGCACCACAACTATTACTATACTGGTGGAAAGATCAGGCTGCAAAGCTATCAAAGCCCAGGGAATAACAGCAAAAACACCATACATTAAAAGTACGGGGATCGTATTGATTTTGTCCTTATATTTCATAATAAACTGTGCGAAAAATAAAATCAATAAGATTTTGGCAGTTTCCGAAGGCTGGAATTGGATACCTCCGATAACAAGCCATCTCTGGGCACCATGGGAGGATTCTCCGCCAAAAAATACCATGGCTAAGAGGAGGAGATTTAATCCGTATATGAGCCATTGAAACTTAAGCACAAAGGAGTAATTCACAAAGGAAATTATGAGCATCAAAGCGATACCTGCGATGACACCGTAAAGCTGCTTGCTCTTTAAAGATTCCTGAGCGGATCCTATTACCATTACCCCGATCACAGACAAAAGAATCACCGGTATGATCAATCTGAAGTCATAATCCTTTAACTTAAATCTTGTAAACATATTTTAATCCTTATAAAAATCAAACATTGCAGCCTTTTCGCCACTGTAATTTTCAATAACGCCTCTTCCGTCTTTTAAATATGCGATCTTTGGAAGAACTTTGGCCTTTATGGGCCACTTTGAAGGCTTTTGGAGACTTATCTTTCTGCCGTCAACTTCCATATATTCAGGCTCCATCTCAAGAGCGAAAATAAAATGTCCGTCTCCTTCCGATTCGTTTCCCGCAATGGCAATGCCGTAAAGGCCTCCGAGAACAATGATATTTCCCTCGGAACATATCTCACATCCGGGATTTACACTACCCACAACCACAAGGGAATTCTTTAATTCGATCTTATCATTATTTACAATGCTTCCCCTGTAAACAGTTGCCACATCTTCAGGTGATGCAATGGAATCAACCTTCGCAAGAGCTCTTGAAAATTCTCTGTTTTTTTCTCTGTCCTTTTCACAGATGCAGACGATCTTCATATCACAGCTTTTATTGATGGCATTTATGATTTCTTTTTTCTGATCGTCATTTAAGACTTTTCCCTCAAAGGATATTGCCATCTTTGAGTTTCCGAAGAACTTGTTAGCCTCGGAAAATTTAAGTGAGACCTCTTTGACGACATCATCGATATCACTGTCTACATTGATCAAAAGTGTTATTCCGTTTTGAAAACTTTTTATGACAACATTTTCCATTTAGTAGTAAAAATCTCCTTGAACATATTTACATTTCATTCGAAACGGCATTTGAACTTTCAATTGCGGTTCCGGTAATAATATCATCTTCCTCGGCAAGACCGTAATAGTATTTGATCACTTCTCTGGTAAGCTGAGCCGCATAATCCGAAGAATAACCGAAAGGAATACGTGTGGCTATTGCAACTTCCGGGTTTTCATAGGGAGCATAGCACACAAAGAGCGCGTGGTTTGGTCTTGATTTACTCTGCTCGGCGGTTCCCGTCTTACCTGCCACATTTACAGCCAGATCCGAGAAATAAGCCTTATTTTGAACCACCATTCTCATACCGGAATGGATGGAATTCCAGTAACTGTCAGGCATCTCCACAATATTTCTAACCTTGGGGCTGTTCTGGAAAAGTGTATTTTTATCCGAATCACATACCTTGTCAATAAGTGTCAGATCAAAGCAGGTTCCACTGTTAGCCACAGTGGTCACATATCTGGCAAGGCCTACTGTGGTATAGGAGTTTGTGCCCTGTCCGATGGCGCTTCGCACGGGATCGGAATCGGAAACATTAGGTGTTTCCTCTCCTATCTCAATTCCGGTCTTTTCGGACAATCCGTACATATCCGCATATTTTGCAAGTTCTGCCAGCCCTTCCTCGGGAACAAAAGAACCGGACCCCGTGGAAAGCAGATAACCCACATCATAAAAGAAATAGTTACACGAATCCCTGATAGCAGTCGTAACATTTTCATATCCGTGACCACTTGTTTTCCAGCATTTTGGCGAAGGAGTGATCAGCGAAAACAGACCGGTACAGTTTATCCTGTCATTAAGATCCAAAATGCCTTCCATAAGTGCCGCGGAAGCGGAAACCATCTTGAAGGTGGATCCGGGAGCGGTCTTATTCTGGGTTGCAAAATTATACTGGGGATTAGACTTGTCATTAATAAGCTGAGCATAGTATTCCGCATCAATGGAATTTGCCATCTTATTATTGTCATATCCCGGATATGTGACAAGAGCCAGCACGTTACCGGTATTTACATCGGTGACAACAACCGAAGCATTACATGGATCAAGGGCCAGCTGGGCCGGAGTAATATCGATATTTGTGATCCTGTTCATCATAAACTGATAAGCGGAAATCTTATTATCATAAATGGCACTTTCATCCTCGATGGGCACATCCACGAGACCCTGTTCGCACAAAATTATGCAAATATCCCTTCCGGAGATCACATCTGATAAAAGCATATACTTATAAAATCTCTTTTGAAGCTCGGTATTTCCGTCAACAAGCTCGATTATCTCATCAACGATCCTTGCATATATTTCAGAAGAATCGGAATATTTATCGTCAAGTTTAAGCTTTGTAACATCGATCCAGTTCATGGAAATACAATAATTTAAATACTCACAAAGACTTATGACTTCATCCGTGGTCCAGGCGATATATGTAGGATCCGAAGTGTCAACCTTATCGGAATCTATGATGCCGTTTTTATTAAGAAGTGTGACGATATTACTCTCGTAAACCTGATATTCGTTGGAAAGCTTGTTATATGGTGTCTTTGTCTCAAGTAATTCTCTCCTGAGTTTTTCATATGCCTGTTCTCTGTAGGATAAGAATTTAGAGTATACTTCCTTTTCCTTTTCGCCGGCATTTTCATCGGTGAAATGTTTGATATTGATGATACTGTTGTTTATGGTCGCATAGTATACATCATAAATAGGTATCTTTATATCGGAACTGGAGGAGTTTTCTGTGCCATGATATTCCTTGGTATTAATGATCTTTGCAGCCACCATACCTGCAAGCTTCTGTTCAATGATATTATAGGTAGCAATGGTCAGATCTTTATCTATTGTCAGATAGACATCATTTCCCGCAACTGCATCCTGAGTCTCCAAAATAGAGATGACTTTTCCTGTGACATCAACTATCACCTTCTCATATCCCTTTGTTCCCTGGAGGGTAGTCTCCATATAGGATTCGATACCGCTTTTACCTACCACATCGTTTAAGGAATAAGTATCCGCTTCTCCGCCTTCTTCGATGACCTGATCGTTCAAAGTCTGAAGCTGTTCGGATGAAATATTTCCGGTATATCCCAGCACATGGGCAAAATATTTGCTGTCCACATATTTTCTGACGGTATCTTCTTCGATGGTCACGCCGGGCAGATCCGTGGAATTTTCCATTATAACGGCCACGGTCTCATCGCTTACATTCGAGGCAACTGTGGTACCGATATATTTTCTGAAGGACGTCAAAGACATTGAATATCTGATGGAAACGATCTTTAACCAGTCCTCATTTGAATAACCCATTCCCGGCACAAATTCGCCTTTTTCATCATTTTCACCGATGGCATAATACACGCCTTTTCCGGAGTTTCGGCTAAGATATTCCATAATATCCAGAGGAGAGGCTTTCTTTTGTAGATCCGTAAGCTTATCCACAGTGGTATAACCGTAGATATCAGCCAGAAAACGCAACAGAGCCGTTCCCTCAACGTTGTATTCAAAATCTCCGTCCTCGTTTACAAAGATCTTGAAATCAACATTTATACTGTCTCCGTTTTTTTCAACCATCTTTATGAGCTTGTAGATGGTATCGTTCAGTTCAGCGTTTTTCTTTGAAGAAGACTCATAAACATCCTCGATCTTTACGGAATAAGCCAACTGATTATAGGCCAAAAGATTCCCGTTCCTGTCAAAAATATTGCCTCTTGAACTTGAAATATTCCTGGTCTTTTCAGTCTGAAGCACAAAATCCCGCAGATATTCCTCGCCGTGAACGATCTGCAGGTCAAAGCATCTGTAAATAAGTACCCCACCCAGAGCCACAAAGACAAGGATAAGTATCGTAAGACGACTGGTTATGAAATTCAAAAAATCATTTAACAAATCTTCAAACAATTAGTAATCTCCTCTTTGGTCTCTTCCTGAGATCAGTGTATCGATCTTTAAAATCAAAGGGTAAAATACAAAGGTTACAACCATTGTATAGAGACATTCCGGAATAATGATCTTTAAAAAATAATATCCGAAATCAAATCTGCCCTTCAGCAAAAATAAAGTAATATAAATAACTATTCCGTAAGTCAGGTCGGAAACAAAAATAAGGGCAAGGGGAAGCTTTATCTCCTCAGGATAAAATATACCGTAAAATTTTCCGTTGATGAAACCGATCATCATCATTATAAAGGCATAAAAGCCGAGGAGCCCTCCACAGAATATGTCCAGTAAAAGGCCACAGAAAAAGCCTACAATCAGTCCTCTTCTCTCTCCGTGCATTACGGAAAGAGAAGCTGTGACGATTATAAGCAGATTAGGTACAATACCGGCGACTTCAAAATGTGAAAAAACGCTGGATTGCAATATGAAACTTATAAAAATCAAAAGTACTGAAAAAAGTACTGACATTTATTGTTCCTCACCGGTGCTTTTCTTTAAATCAGTGATGACGAGCACTTCGGAAAGATGCTCGAAATCAACTGCCGGAGAAATATATCCGGATTTTGTCAGATTATTGTTGTCAACCTGGATCTGGCTGATATATCCGATCAGAATGTTGGGAAGATATTTGTCACTGATATTTGATGTGACTATCTTATCTCCCTCAACAACCACATTGTCATCATCTCTCAGCTGGGAAAAAGTGATCCTGTTTTCGTTCATAAGCTGCAGTGAACCTGATACTATCATGGTATCGGACGAAGCAAGGGTCATAGCGCTGACATTGGAATCATCGGATATTACCGATGTGACTCTGGCCCAGTTTGCTCCGATGGATGTGATCCTGCCCACCAGACCACCGTCTGCGATTACATTCATATCAAGGCCCAGACCGTCATCTTCGCCTTTATCGATGATAAATGATGCATACCAGTTGCCTGTATCCTTTGCGATGATCCTGGCGCCCACTTTGTTATAGGCATCATATTCCTCATTAAGCTCCATCAGGTCTCTTAACTTATTTAATTCATATCTGTTTTGTTGCAGAATTGTATTTTCTTCGGTAAGTAAAGCCACCTGCTCTTTTAAAGCTTCATTTTCCCTGATAAGAGCCCGGATCTCAACTATCTCCTCGCTCTTTCCGGAAAGCCATCCGCCAAGCTTACTTATACCGTTTTCAAGAGGTGTGATCACATATCCGAAGGCATAATTAAAGGGCTTTGCAAAATTTTTGCTACCAAAGGAAAAGACCATCAGCAAAACACATATGACAGAGAGGATAACAAGCCAGTATTTACTTGGAAGAGAAAACCTTTCTCCTTTGTTTTTGACAATGGGACTCATTATTTACTCATTCCCTCTATCGAATAGGATACTGATTTGTAATTGTCATCTTTTATGATCCTTGCAAGACCCTTTGCGATACTTGCAGTAGGTTCGGATACCACGTTTACTCTGAGGCCCGTACCGTTTGCGATCTTTTCAGCAAGGTGATTTACCTGGCTTGCGCCACCGGTAAGATAAATTCCGTGTCTGTAAATATCAGCCGCAAGTTCCGGGGGAGTTCTCTCAAGGATAACCTTGATATTGTCTATAATGGAATTAAAATGCTCCTCAAGGCAGGAATCAACAAGTTTTGTGGGTATCTCGCGCTCTACGGGAAGGCCGGTCACGATATCTCTTCCGTAAACCACTGCACCCTTGTGCTCAGCTTCAAGATCCTTTAAGGACATTTTTACATTTTCAGCGGTTTTTCCTCCGATAAAGAGTGAATATTCCTTGCGGACAATATTCTTTATAGCCTCATCAAATTTAAGTCCTCCGACTTTTATGATCTTACTGAGGACTATTCCGCCAAGAGACAGGATGGAGATCTCCGTAGTCTCGTAACCGACATTTACAATGAGTACGCCCACGGAATTTTTAACATCAATATCAAGTCCCAGACCGTCGGCCACAGCCTTTTCCACCACCATGATCTTTTTAGCCTTAACTCCGGCATCCTTTACAAGATCATAAAACGCTCTCTTTTCAACCTCAGTTACATCCGTGGGAACGGAAATATAGAAATCGGAAGGTTTAAAATTGTCCTTTTCAAGATATCCGATAAAGAGTTTCAAAAGGGTCTGCATATTTTTGATATCAGCAATAACTCCGTTAGAAAGGGGGAAACTGATATTGATATTTGAGGGAGCCTTTTCATACATCTCGTATGCGGAATCGCCGTAAGCAAAGATATTATTCTTGTTTTCGATGGCGATCATATTTTTTTCGATAAAAACATTGTCATCGTTCTTGCTGTAAATTTTTATATTATATGTACCGAGGTCGATACCGAACGTATTGTTTGACACTTAAACGTATCCTCCTACATTAAATGTTCAGTGTTAAATGAAAAATAAGTATTGTCTCCGATCACGATATGATCAAGGAGTTTGATCCCAATTTCAAGACCGTATTTATGGATGATCTTTGTAAGTTTGATATCATCCTTGCTGGGTGCCGGATCCCCTGAGGGATGATTGTGGATAAGGATCAGATACACCGCTTCGTTTTTTAATGCCTCTATAAAAATATCTCTGGGTGATATGAGAGACATGTTAACGCTGCCGGTGGAAAGAGTCTTTTCACAGATCAGACGGCATTTGCTGTCCAAAAACATTACACAGACATTCTCTGTCTTTTTATGACGGAGTTTTTCCATATAATGGTCTGCAATATCATTGGGCTGATTGAATTTTTCCACATCTGCTGAAGCCGTTGTGGAACTGATGCGGACGGAAAGTTCAAACAGGGCCTTTAATTTGACAGCCTTGACCTCTCCCACGCCCTTGATGGACATTAGTTCCTTAAGAGACAGGTCGTTTAATCCTAAAAGTCCCGGTTTTAAGCTTCTGCTTTTTTGAAGGATCGCTTCTGCCAGTTCAAGGGCACTCATATCCTTCGTTCCGGTCCTTAACATGATGGCTAAAAGTTCAGCATCGGACATACAGTCCGGACCGTAAGTTTTGAATTTCTCGTAGGGCAAAAATTTGTTTGTTGTTTCTACTTCTTTCATAAGTTCCTCATTAGCCTTCTCCGCGCAAAAAGACCATTAATATACTAGCACAAAAGATTATCCGTGTCCACAAGATGGGCGTTCACAAGTTCCTGCAAAGAACGTATTATCCCAAACTTTGCGTGCTGCCAGGTAAGGCCACCCTGGAAATAAACAGAATATGGCGGTTTTATGGGTCCGTCAGCGGAAAGCTCGATGGATGAACCGCTTACAAACGCACCTGCAGCCATTATTACTTTTGAATCATAACCGGGCATATCCCAGGGCTCGGGAGTGACAAAGGAATCCACGGGAGCCGCATACTGTATGCCTTTGCAAAAAGCTATCATTGCATCGGGATCGTTAAATGTGACAGCCTGGATAATGTCATGTCTGGATTCAGTAGAATTCGGGAGCACACTGAAATTTAATCTTTCATAAATATTAGCCGCAAAGATGGCACCCTTAAGAGCATTTGCAGTCACTGTAGGCGAAAGGAAAAATCCCTGGAAAAACTGGGGCAGTATTCCCAGACTTGCGCCGACTTCTTTTCCAAGGCCGGGGCTTGTAAGTCTGTAGGCCGCATTTTCCACAAATTCTTTTGTACCTGCTATATAACCTCCGATGGGCGCCAGTCCTCCACCGGGGTTTTTGATAAGAGACCCTACAACAGCATCCGCCCCCACATCGGTGGGTTCGATGGTTTCTGTGAATTCTCCGTAACAGTTATCAACCATACAGATCACGTCTTGCTTAATATCCTTGATAAATTTGATCACTTCTCCGATACGTTTTACGGAGAGCGTAGGTCTTGTCTGATAACCTTTTGATCTCTGGATAGTCACAAGTTTAGTCTTTTCATTAATGGCTTTTTTGATATTGTCAAAGTCAAAATCACCGTTTGGAAGCAGATCCACCTGTGAATATGTTATGCCATACTCTTTTAAAGAACCCTTTGAAGGACGTATACCTATTACCTCCTCCAGAGTATCATAGGGCTTTCCCACAGGGCTTAACAGTTCGTCTCCGGGACGAAGATTACTCATAAGAGCCAGGGCAAGAGCATGAGTACCGCAAGTGATCTGAGGTCTGACCAGTGCATCCTCGGTAGAAAAAACTTTTGCATAAACCTTTTCAAGGGTATCCCTTCCAAGGTCGTTATATCCGTATCCGGTCGTACCCAAAAGACAGCTTTCCGCCACATTGCATTCCTGCATGGCTGAAAGAACCTTTAACTGATTGATCTCAGACACCTCGTCAATGGCATCAAAACGGGGCTTCAGATCTTTCCATATCTTTTCACAAAATTCAAAAACCTCGGGGCTTATCCCAAGCTTTTTATAACCTTCAAAATTATATAAATTACTCATAAGTTCTCCTGTACTTTTTTTCCTTATGATATAATACCCCGACTTTTACATTTTTCAAGTAAAAAAGTTAAGATTTCTTCCTCATTTTGAAATTCATCCTTGTTGATCCAGATACAATCCTTTTCACGTCTGAACCACGTCAACTGTCTCTTTGCAAAATGTCTGGTATTTATCTTTATGTCATTTACGGCTTCTTCGAGGTTTCCGCCTTCGTTTAAGAATCTGAGGAGTTCTTTATAGCCAAGTCCCTGCATAGATGTCATATCCGGCTTGCATCCAAGGTCTTTTAATTTCTGAACCTCGGCTAAAAGCCCTTCCTCCATCATGATATCAACTCTTTTTTCAACTCTCTCATAAAGAATATCTCTGGGGCAGTTTAACACAAAATAGCAGGAGTCATAAACTGAACTTTTTTCCCTCTCCTGCCTGTTGTGTTCGGATATTGGCCTGTTGTTTAACATGAAAAACTCAATGGCCCGGATGGTTCTCTTTATATTATTTTCGTGGATCTCTTCATAGGAACCCGGGTCTATATCAAGCAGTTTTTCATGAAGTGCATGGGCACCGTATTTTTTTGCAAAATCTTCTAAATCTTTTCTGATACTTCCGTTTAGCGCTTCATCGCAGGATTCGTCTGCGGCAAAATCAATATCATTTAAAACGGCCTGGATGTAAAATCCGGTTCCCCCTACGATAATGGGAATATGTCCGTTTTTATATATCTCCTCTATGGCTTCAACGCATTTTTCTTTAAATGTAAAGACATTAAAGTCTTCCCTGGGGTCTAAAATGTCTATGAGGTAATGCTTTACACCCTCAGTCTCGGAAGGCTTTATCTTTGCTGAGCCGATGTCCATATACTTATATACCTGCATTGAATCTGCGGAAATTATCTCTCCACCAATTCGTTTTGCAAGCTTTATAGACAAATTCGTCTTTCCCACTGCGGTGGGACCGGTGATTATCACGAGAGGTTTTTCAGCCATAGTTCTCCTTTTCTTAAAAAGACTAAAATAACAACTTCCGCCCATTTCCCATTCTATATTGTTAAATCAAATAAGAAGCGGGAGGCTGTAGGGATGCCACCAAGCGAGTTTTAGCAGACGCGTGCCTTTTCGCGGCGAGGACTGTTTGAGCGACTGGCGCCCTGCAGACGAGGCCCGCTTCGGATGTAAAGATAACATTCGGAGAGAAGCGGGAGGCTGTAGGGATGCCACCAAGCGAGTTCCGCAGACGCGTGCCTTTTCGCGGTGAGGACTGTTTGAGCGACTGGCGCCCTGCAGCCAGGACCCGCTTCGTTGTATATCTAATAATACTAATCAACTATCCTCTTAAACTTCTTTTCCAGATCTCTCTCCGTCATCTTGATGATGGTAGGGCGTCCGTGGGGACAGTTGTAAGGGTTATCCAGACTCATGAGCTCATCGATGAGATCTTCGGCTTCTTTTAAGGTTAACCTCGTATTACCCTTTACAGCGGCTTTACAAGACATGGAAGCGATCTTGTCATGAACCGATGACACCTTTTCAAGCTTCATCCCCTCACCCATTTCATCAAGAACTTCCAAAAACATTTCCTTTTCATTACATCCGTATAAGTCAATGGGAACGGCCCTTAATGCATATTCATTTCCGCCGAAATGCTCGATTTCAAAACCAAGTTCATTAAATGAATCCATATATCTGTTGACTATGTCCACTTCATTCGGATTCAATGCTACGATTATGGGCGGCATAAGGTTTTGTGAAAAGATCTCATTGTCCCTGAGCCTTTTAATGAATCGCTCGTATTTTACCTTTTCATGGGCGGCATGCTGATCGATTATGAGCATGTTTTTTTCATATTGAACTATCCAATAAGTATCAAAAACCTGACCTATAACTTTAAAATATTTCCTGTTTTCCTCCTGCAGGATCCTTTCTTCAAAGAGATTCAGCTGGGTCGGATTTGTCACTTCAACAACTTCATCTGACTTTGGATCATATACAGGATTTAAGGCATCTTCACTAACCTCATGAGAGCTTTTCTCTGTTCCATTCTCAATACAGTCACCCGCAGAATTTAAAAAACCGGGCTCATCTTCTTCAAATACAAAATCATCGGTTGAAATGTTTTCATTTGCAGCAGTGAACTTTTCATTTTCTTCCCTAAGGTCATTTACTTTCTCAAATAAACCTGTAAGCTCCGGATCTTCATCCTTTTCAAGAACTCTTGACCAGACAGGATTTGATTTAAAATCATTATGACTCTTTTCAATATTGGTATGATAATCGGCTTCCTCCGAAACCCTTGTCTCTTTCACCCTGTTGATCTCAAAGGGTTCCGGAGCAAGGATCTTTTCCACCTTTATCACAGGCTTTTTATCTTCCCTTAATCCGTCAGGGAAATATTCACCCTTTGAATATGTATCACGGATGGCCTTAGTAACTGTGTCACAGATAAGGAAAGTATCCGAAAATCTCACATCCATTTTTGTGGGATGAACATTGACATCAACCTTTGAACAGTCGATTGTCATATGAATTACACAAAAAGGAAATTTATGCTGCATCAGATATTCGTTACAGCCCTCTTCTATGGATTTAAAGATAGCATTACTTTTTATAAATCTGCCGTTAAGATAAAAAAGCTCGAAATTTCTGTTACTGCGCACAAGAACAGGTTTTCCCAGATACCCCTGTAAAGAAAGCAGTCCGTCTGAATAATCGATGGGAATGATCTCCGTTGCAAAATCTTTTCCGTAGATCCTGTAGATAACTTCCTTCAGGTCGCCGTTTCCGGAAGTATGAAACTTGGTAGCTGAGCCAACGATCAGTTTAAATGAAATATCGGGCCTGCTTAAGGCCAGATGCTCCATCAGATCCGCAATATAACCGGCTTCGGTCTGAGGCTGTTTTAAAAACTTTCTACGGGCAGGAGTATTATAAAAAAGATTTTTAACTATCATGGTGGTACCCTTTGGCGCTCCCACCTCGTCGCAATCTTTTATGACACCACCTTCAAGGTAAAGCCGTTGACCGGTTAAGTCATTCTCGCATTTTGTGATGATCTCCACCTTGGACACAGCGCTTATACTGGATAAAGCCTCACCTCTAAATCCCAGAGAAACTATGGAATTTAAATCCTCGGCATTTCTTATCTTGCTGGTAGCATGTCTTAAAAAAGCATTTTTAATATAATCCTTTTCAATACCGCTTCCGTTATCCGTAACCCTGATAAATTCAATGCCACCGTCTTTTATTTCAACCGTAAGTGCAGTCGCTCCTGCATCAATGGAATTCTCCACAAGTTCCTTTACAACGGAGGCCGGTCTTTCCACCACCTCACCTGCAGCTATCTTGTCAATCGTATCCGAATCCAAAACTTTGATCTCTGCCATTTTTTACGGTCCTTTCCCAAAATTATCCTTATCCGTTCCAACGGTTTCTGATCTTACTCTGAAGCCTGTAAAGAGTATTCATTGCATCAAGCGGAGTAAGGGTTGAAATCTCGATGTCTCTGATCTCGTTTATCACATCTTCATCGGTATAAGTGTCAAATAAAGACATCTGACCCATGTCAACCTCATCCACAACAGGTACCTTCTTTGACTTTAATTCACCCTTAGTATCCACTGCGATACTTTGAACCTTTTCGGTTATGTCATTGTCAGAAAGCTGTTCAACGATCTCTTTTGCCCTGTCTATTACCATATCAGGGACACCTGCAAGTTTTGCCACCTGGATACCGTAGCTCTTATCTGCACCACCCCTGATGATCTTTCTTAAAAATACAATGTCATCTCCGACTTCCTTGACGGCAATGCAATAATTGTTTACATTGCTCATTTTGCCCTCAAGCTCGGTGAGTTCGTGATAATGGGTGGCAAAAAGGGTTTTTGCACCCAAAAGCTTTCTGTTACTGATATGCTCGATCACTGCCCAGGCAATGGAAAGACCGTCAAAGGTCGATGTACCTCTTCCGATCTCATCCAGAATAAGAAGACTCTTTGAAGTGGCATTTCTTAGGATATTAGCCACTTCATTCATTTCCACCATAAATGTGGACTGACCGCTTGCCAGATCGTCCGATGCTCCGACTCTTGTAAATATTCTGTCCACAATGCCGATATTTGCACTTTTTGCAGGCACAAAGGATCCGATCTGAGCCATCAACACTATGAGGGCGGACTGACGCATATAAGTGGATTTTCCCGCCATATTGGGGCCCGTTATGATGCTGATGCAGCTGTTTGCATTGTCAAGATGGGTATCATTTGCTATGAACAGATCGTTATCTATAACCTGTTCCACAACAGGATGTCTGCCGTCTTTTATATCTATAACGCCTTTCGTATTAAGCTTTGGTCTGCAATAATGATTTCTTTCACAAACCAGGGAAAGAGATGCAAAAACATCCAGCTTGGCAATAGCCTTTGCGGTTTTTTGTATCCTGTCGATCTCCATCGAAATGGAATCCCTTATCTTGCAGAACATATCATATTCCAGGGTAGTCAGTTTGTCCTCGGCATTTAATATGGTATCCTCAAGCTCTTTTAGTTTTGGTGTGGTAAATCTCTCTGCATTTGATAAGGTCTGTTTTCTGATAAAATCATCAGGCACCATATCCTTGTACGAATTTGTAACCTCAAAATAATAACCGAAAACTTTATTGTATTTTATCTTCAGATTCTTAATTCCGGTTCTGTCTCTCTCAACATCCTCCAGTTCGGCAAGCCATCTTTTTCCGTCATGCTTTGCATTTCGGAGCATATCGATGGTGTCATCAAAACCGTCCTTTATGATGCCTCCCTCCCTGATGGTAATGGGTGGCTCCTCATTAATACTCTGATCGATAAGTGAACAGATATCCTCCAATCCCTCAATATCCGAATTTATCTCTTTTAAAAGATCCGCATCCATATCAGCAAGGACAGTTTTAATTGAAGGAAGCATGGAAAGAGAGCTCTTAAAAGCGATCAGATCCCTGGGATTAGCGGTTTTATAAATAACCTTACTGAGAAGTCTCTCAAGGTCATAAATGGGATTTAAATATTCTCTTATCTCATCCCTTGCTATGGTCTTTTTATTAAGATCCTCCACCGCATCAAGTCTTAATTCTATATCATCCTTTTCGATAAGGGGCTGTTCGATATAGCTTCTTAAAAGTCTGCCTCCCATGGCTGTCTTTGTCTTATCAAGGACCCAGAGAAGGGAACCTCTTTTTTGCTTTTCACGGAGAGTTTCCGTAAGCTCCAGGTTTCTTCTGGTGGAAAAATCAAGGAGCATATATTTGCTTGTAAGATAGGGATAAATATGTCTTACATGCTCAAGTTCACTCTTTTGAGTCTCATACAGATATTGCATAAGGGCCCCTGCGGCGATAATACCCATGGGGAATTCATCTATACCAAGTCCGATAAAAGTATTTACTTTAAAATGCTTTAAAAGTATCCTTCTGCAGGAATCGTCGTCAAAAAAATGGGGTTCAAGGGTATTTACGGATATGTGGAGTCTCTCCCTTAAATCCTTTAAGTCAAAACCACTCAGATTCAAAGATTCATTGCAAACTATCTCAGAGGGTGAATATTTCATAACCTCATCCATAAGTTTTCTAAGGTCTGAAACCTCAGTGACAAAATAGTCTCCCGTTGTGACATCGGCAGCGGAAAGACCGATATTACCGTCTGTATAAACAACTGAGAGAATAAAATTATTCTTCGAAGAATCAAGAGACTGCATATTAAGATTGGTTCCGGGAGTAACGATCCTCACAACCTCTCTCTTTACAAGGCCCTTGGCAAGTTTTGGATCCTCAACCTGTTCACAGATTGCAACCTTATATCCTCTGCTCACAAGTTTGCTCAGATACCCTTCGGCTGCATGATAAGGCACACCGCACATGGGAGCCCTCTCTTCAAGACCGCAGCTCTTACCGGTGAGTGTTATCTCAAGTTCCTTTGATGCGATCAAAGCATCATCAAAAAACATTTCATAAAAATCTCCCAGACGATAAAAAAGAATACAATCGTTGTACTCTTTTTTTGTTTCCAGATATTTTTGCATCATGGGAGTAACCCCGGTCAAATCTATGTTTTCCATTGATAAAACTCTCTTTTTCAAAATATATTTAAAAGTCAAAAATCGCGGACACACTTGGTTGTGCATCCGCGACTATCTTACCACAAAATATAGTTATTGTAAACTTTCAGCTCTCTTTAATGCTTCATCAATATGGGGTTGGAAATTGTCAATTCCGACTTTTTCAACAAAACCGGCTTTGGTCATTACCTGCATGGGCTGGTCATTTACGTGTGAAAATACAAACTTGATGCCCTTTGAGGTAAATGTGTCGAAAAGCTGCTCCAGATTGTGCATTGCAGTTGCATCGATTGCATTTACACCTCTCATTCTGATAACCAGAACTTTAGTGTCATCATTGACAGAGATCCTGAGGATCTTGTCTGCAGCTCCAAAGAACATGGGACCTGAAATCTCGTAAACCAGGACATTTTTGGGTACGACTCTGAGTGAAATGGAATCGGGGTCGTCCTCGTCATCGGGATAAACCCAGCCCTCTACATTTGTCACATCGCTCATTCTCTTCATGAACAAAACAGCTGCGAGAAGAATACCGATCTCAATTGCAACCACAAGGTCAAATACTACTGTAAGTATAAATGTTGTGAGCAGGACCAGAATATCGCTCTTTGGTGATGATTTGCAAAGATTTACAAATGTTCTCCATCCGCTCATATTATATGCAACCTGGAAAAGGATGGCTGCTATGCAGGGCATGGGGATCAGTTTGGCATAAGGCATGAGAAGTACCAGCACCAGCACCAGAGTAACCGAATGAACCATACCTGCTATAGGGGTTCTTCCTCCGTTTTTGATATTGGCAGCAGTTCTTGCAATGGCACCTGTTGCCGGGATACCGCCAAAACATGCAGAACCGATATTAGCAACACCCTGAGCCACAAGTTCCATATTTGAACGATGCTTTGAATTTATCATGGAGTCAGCAACAACTGCGGAAAGCAAAGATTCGATCCCTGCAAGGATAGCGATGGTCACCGCATTTGAAAGCTGTCCTCTGATATTTGTAAGTGTAAAGGTCTCAAGTGTAACTGTAAGTGAGGGAAGCTTGTTTGAAAGATCGGGATACAGACTTCCGATAGTATTAACATTTAATCCTGCAAATTTTACGATCATGGCAGATACGATAACTGCAATAAGGCTTCCGGGGATCTTTTTTGAAACCTTGGGCCATAAAATCAGGATGGCAAGGGATACAAATCCGATGACAAGTGCCCAGACATTTACTGTTTTAATATTATTAACTATTGCCATCACTTTCTCTGATGTCTCGATGGGCTTTTCACCGTTAAGATAGCTGATTCCCGCAAAATCCTTGATCTGTCCGATAAAGAGCGTAACTGCGATACCTGCGGTAAATCCCGTAGTGATGGTATAAGGGATAAACTTAAGTAAAACACCGAATCTCAAGAATCCCATGATGATAAGGAGAATTCCTGCCATGATGGTGGCGATCATAAGACCCTGTGTTCCGTCCTTTGCAACAATACCCGCAACTATGGTAGCAAAAGCAGCTGTGGGTCCTGCAATCTGTACGCGGCTTCCGCCAAGGAATGCAACCAGAAATCCGGCGATGATGGCTGTATATATACCTGCCGTAGGTGTAACTCCTGAAGCGATGGCAAGAGCTATGGAAAGAGGAAGTGCTATGATGGCAACAATGATACCTGCCACCACATCCTTAACAAACTGCTCTTTTGTATAGGTCTTCATTACCGAAAAAAGCTTTGGTTTAAGTTTATCCATTTTGGTTTCCCTTTCAAAATAAAGAATTTAAAATTATACATATCAAAAAACAAAGTCGCATGTGTTTATAAAAATTTTATAAACACACACGACTGATATAATAATACTTCAATGTTTTAAAATCAAGTTTTTTATCTTAATTTAAACAATATGGCCGATATAATAAAATCCATAACATTTATCAAGGGAAACATTAACAAGCTTTCCTATGAGGTCTTTACCTGCAGGGAAATGGACCACTGTATTGTTTGCAAGCCTTCCCGTCATCATGGAAGGATCGTTTTCATTCTCTTCTTCCACCAAAACCTCCATGATACTGCCCTCGTATTTTGATACATTCTTTCTGGAGGTTTCCTGAACTGTCTTTAAGACCCTGTCAAAGTTTGCTTTGATCTCTTCCTCCGTCAACACCTGTTCCCAGCCGGCAGCAGGTGTTCCTGTCCTCTTTGAATATATAAAAGTAAAGGCATTGTCAAAATCAGCTTTCTTTATGACATCGATAGTATCATCAACATCTTTGTCAGTCTCTCCCGGGAAGCCTACGATAATGTCCGTCGTAAGAGATACATCGGGGATCTCACGCCTGATCTTTTCAACCAAAGCAAGATATTGCTCCTTTGTATATCTTCTGTTCATGCGATAAAGTATCTCTGAAGAACCTGACTGCATGGGCAGATGGATATGATGACAGATCTTTGTCGAATTCTTAACAACTCTTATAAGATCATCCGACAGATCCTTAGGGTGAGGTGTCATAAATCTGATCCTCTTAAGTCCCTCTATCTTTTCTATCTCAGTCAAAAGTTCGGCAAAGGAAATGGGGTTTTCCAGATTCTTTCCGTAAGAATTGACATTCTGGCCAAGGAGCATGACTTCCACTACACCGTCATTAACAAGGTTTTTTATCTCTTTGATGATATCTTGGGGCTCCCTGCTTCTCTCACGTCCTCTGACATAGGGAACGATACAATAACTGCAGAAATTGTTGCATCCAAACATAATATTTATGCCGGATTTAAAGGAATATTTTCTCCTTACGGGAAGTTCCTCAACTATTTTTTCAGACTCCTTCCAGATATCGATGATCATGGAGTCGGAAGTAAGACAGTTATATAATAGCTCCGGGAATTTGTAGATATTATGGGTTCCAAACATCAGATCCACATATCTGTAACTCTTTTTTATCTTTTCGATAACAACTTCTTCCTGCATCATGCAGCCGCAGAGAGCGATCTTCATGCCGGGGTTTTTCTTTTTATAATTGCTTAAAAGTCCAAGCCTTCCGTAAACCTTCTGATTGGCATTATCCCTGACAGTACAGGTATTAAAAATGGTAAAATCGGAATTCTCATCATCCACGATGACATATCCCGCCTTTTCAAGGATACCTTCAAGTTTCTCGGAATCCCTGGCATTCATCTGACATCCGAATGTGGTGACGTGACAGGTAAGCTTCCTGCCAAGCTCTCCTGATATTCTCTCTACCTCGGCTCTGCATTTTTCAATATACTGTTCCTGTTTTTCCGTTTCGGAAACATCATTATAATTACTCAAATTTTTATTCCTCTTAAATCGATCATGAATACTTTTCAACGATTCTCTTTAATATCTCAACAGTCTTTAGTATTCCTGATACGGATGCGAATTCATACTTACCGTGGAAGTTTTCCCCGCCTGTGCAGAGATTGGGGCAAGGAAGTCCCATAAATGAAAGCTGTGCACCGTCGGTGCCTCCTCTGATGGGAGATATCTTTGGCTCAACTCCCAGTTCTTCCATAGAAGCCCTGGCATTTTCGATCAGATGCATGTGATCCTTCATAATCTCTTTCATGTTTTTGTATTGGTCTCTAAGATCCACAACACATGTACCTTCACCGTATTTTTCATTGATAAAATCTGCGCATTTCAAAAATACTTTTTTCTTTTCTTCAAACAGATCCCTGTCATGATCCCTTATTATATAATCGCAGACTGTCTGCTCCACATTTCCTTTTATGGAATCCAGATGAAAGAATCCTTCATATTTTTCGGTATACATGGGATTCTGGAATGCGGGCAAAAGGGACTGAAACTCCGATGAGATAAGTATGGAGTTTTTCATTATTCCCTTGGCCGATCCGGGATGAACGTTTCTTCCGTTAAAGACGACCTTGGCGCCTGCGGCATTAAAATTCTCATATTCAAGTTCACCAAGCGTTCCGCCGTCAACGGTATAGGCAAAATCCGCTCCGAATAATGCCACATCAAAAAAATCCGGTCCTTCTCCGATCTCTTCATCGGGAGTAAATGCAATACGGATCTTTCCGTGCTTTTTGTCAGTGTTATTAAGCAGATACTCCACAAGCGTCATTATCTCAGCCACACCGGCCTTGTCATCGGCGCCAAGGAGTGTGGTTCCGTCAGTAACGATCAGAGAATCCCCTTTATAGCTTTCAAGGAAGGGAAAATCCTCCACCTTCATGATGACATTTAAATCTTTGTTAAGTACGATATCTTTTCCGTCATAAGAATCGATTATGCGGGGATTAACATCTTTTCCGCTCATTGCGGGAGACGTATCCATATGAGCAATAAAGCCGAGAACCGGTTTATCCTCATAACCTTCAGATGCGGGAACAGTGGCATAAACATAACAATGCTCTTCATCAAGATAAACATCGTCCGCTCCCATATCCTTTAATTCCTGTAACAAGAGCCTTGCAAGGTCAAATTCCTTTGCAGAGCTGGGGTGAGTTCCGCTCTCTTCGCTTGAAGTCGTTTCGATCTTTACATAGCGAAAGAGTCTGTCGATAGTGTTTTCCATACAATTACCTTCCAATCAAACAATACTGATCCATTTATAATACTAAAAACCTTTAAAAAGCAATGGCCTAAACCATTGCTTTTTTAATCGCATCAAGAAGCTCGTCATAATTTTCGTATGCAGGTATTTCCGGATTGTCTGCTTTGATCTTATCAGTACTCTTAAACAAAAATCCGGCCTTTGAAGCCTTGATCATACCAAGGTCATTATAGCTGTCGCCGCTGGCTATCGTTTCGTATCCGATACTCTGCAATGCCTTTACGGTGGTATACTTGGAATTTTCGATCCTCATCTTAAATCCTGTGATCTCACCATTCTTTGCAACTTCCAGCTCATTGCAGAAAATAGTGGGCATTCCCAGTTTCTCCATAAGAGGTGCGGCAAACTGTGTAAATGTATCACTGATAATGATTACCTGTGAGAAAGATCTGAGTTCATCAAGAAACTCTTTTGCACCGGGAATGGGATCGATCTTTTTGATGGTATCCCGGATCTCTTTTAAGCCAAGTCCGTGCTCTTTTAAGATACCGATTCTCCATTTCATGAGTTTATCATAATCAGGCTCATCTCTGGTGGTTCTGGTAAGCTCCGGGATCCCGCTCTCCTTTGCAAAAGCGATCCAGATCTCAGGTACAAGTACACCTTCCAAATCCAAACAAGTAATATACATAATCTTTATCTCCCTTAAACGTATTCCGAGATATTATAGCATAAATCATGCTTTACGAAAAGAAATTTATTCTCCTGCCTTGAATGTGATGATCCAGGGAGCAGGCTGAACACTGAAGATGTGCTTGCTGGTAAGTTTTGATACATTTACCTGGATTATCTCGGGATCTGATATACCGAATTTTTTGCAGACATTAAGCATGGAAGCGGCAACTTCAAAATCAAGAGTATAAACCACAAATTCCATATTCGGATTAAGCTTTATAAGATATTCCATCTCCTGCTCCATGCTGGCGCTTGCGACAAGCATGGTCACATCGGGAACTGCTAGGCCCTTAAAATTCTCCTCATCCACATGATCGATAATGGTAACATTGTTAAGACCGAACTGGTCAACATTGTCTTCAAGGGTCCTTCTGTCATCGGAATTATATTCAACAGCGATAACAGAACCTTCACCGTCCAAAATAGCAGACTGAATGGCAATGGACTCACCGGATATAACACAGATATTCTTTCCGTCCGAAACCTGCATTTTTGAAAGAATGATGGAACGGATCTCACTGCCCACATATTTAACACTGCCGGTAGCAAATTCTCTGTTGTCGATACCAAACTTTAAAGTGGTACGGGCATTGTCATTTAAGACAAGCATTCCCGCAGAAGCATTGATACCTCTGTCTATCATATCCGATACTTTGTTTCTCTTTATGGGACCCACAGGTTCAGAACCTTCATTGTAAACCACTTCACAGTCCCCAAGCCCTGCATTGTACATACGATAAAAGATATCCTTGTGACCTGCCTCGGTAAAAACAAGCACACATCTGTGAGCCTCGCATGCAGGTATGAGATTCTTGTTCTTTCTGGTGATATCGAGGATCTTTACATGTTCCAGATCCACCTCGGTATTATCAGAGAAATACTGAAGCCATGAGATTACGTGTGAGTTGTTAAATAAGCGATTGTCCATTTTATCCACCCCTTTTATTTTTATCTATTGTCTCCCCAGAAGAAAAGGGCAACTGTTCCTATACCGGTATGAGAACCGATGACGGGACCGATATCTGAAATTCGGATATCAGTATATCCAAAACGCTCTGTCACCAGATCTGCAACGAATCTTGCATCTTCAATGCAGGCGCTGTGGCTGATAAATACAGGTTCAAACTGGTTCTTGGTCCTGTATGTTCCTATCCTCTCCTCCATCATATTAACCAATTCGGTCAATGACTTTTTTCTGCCTCTGACTTTGGAAAGAGGAATAAGTTTCCCTTCATTATCCACATGCATCATGGGTTTGATCGCTGCGATGGTGCCCACGATAGCTGCGGATTTTTTGACACGTCCGCCTCTGTAGAGATGCATCAGGTCATCTGCCGTAAAAACATGGCAAAGATTCAATTTATGACTCTCTATATATTCCGCAACTTCCTCCATGTTTTTTCCTTCGTCCCGCAGCCTGACGGCCTTATCAAGTAAAAGTCCCTCTCCCATGGATGCTGCAAGCGAATCGATGACGATGATCTTTACGTCAGGATTTTCTTCCATTATCTCTTCGGCTGCAAGTCTTATAGCATTATAAGTACCGGACAGGCCTGAGGAAAAAGCAATATATAGAATATTCTTTTCATTTCTGATGATCCTCTCAAATGCTTCCTTTGCTTCCTCGGGATTGATCTGACTTGTGGTGGGCATTGCGCCCTCTGCGATGGCCTTATAAAAATCCTCGGGACTAATGGGATTTTCCTTGTTATAAACCTTTCCGTTAAGCATGCATGAAAGGTATAAAACTTCAACATTGTGCTCTTCAAAATAACTTTCGGGCAGATCGGTAGTTGAATCAGAAACTAACTTAAACATTTCTTGCCTCCAAAAATATAAATATGTGAGATCAGATCAGACAGTGGTGCTTCCAAAACCGCCGTTTCTGACACCATCCGCATCATCATCCACAGTGATGCCGTACTCCACAAAGATTCCCTGGGCAAAGGCCTGACCGGACTCGATCTCAATGGTCTTGTTTTCTTTTGAATCATTTGTGAGCTTCACAAAAATATGTCCTTCGTTGTCGGAATTAAAATAGTCACTGTCAATAATACCCACAGTATTATTTAACTGAAGTCTGAATTTGAATCCGAGACCGCTTCTGGGATAAAGTTTGAGAACCCAGTCCTCATCGATCCTTACTCTGATACCTGTGGGTATCTTGATGCTCTCTCCGGGTCCGAGTTTAAAACTGAAAGGTGTGAAAATATCATAACCGGCGCTTCCTGTTGTGGCGCGTCTCGGCTTTTTGACAGAATCATACATAACGTCGATGATCTCATCCGAATACCCGGGAAAATCCGCCTGAATGGCAGCTTTAAAATTTTCCTTTGAAACCTTAAAAAACTGTGCTACTTTCTTCATTAACCTACTATCCTTCCTTTACTCACTTTAGTAATCCCCACAATATAAAACAGGGTTTTCCGATCCCTGTAAAATCGTCTCTTTAACATTTATGACCCTTTGATTTGAACTGCCCTTCCATAACAGATTATTGTCATGGAGCTTTTGAACAAACTCACCGTCAACAACCACATCAAGATAGTTCATGATCTCAAGTTTTTTGATATTTTCATAAGTATTTCCCGTATAAAGCCATATGGACTTATCAGGGAATCTTTCCTTTATCTCTTTGCAAAGATCAGTAACCTCATCAATGTTATTTACATAAAGAGGGTCACCTCCGGAGAAAGTGATGCCGGAAATGTAATCTCTGCCCAGATATGAAAATATCTCTTTCTTTGCATCCTCGTCAAACAAAAGACCTTCTTCAGGATCCCAGGTAAGGGGATTCTGACATCCGGGACATCTGTGATCACACCCGGACAGCCACAAAACCACTCTCAATCCCTCACCGTTTAACATATCATCTTTTGTTATATTATGATACATCATAATAATAAATTCTCCTAGTTACAAAAATAGCCAATTTGACAATATATTTTTTCTGTCAGTAAAAATTAGATCAAATGAAAAAATTAACACCCGAAGCGGGTCCTGTCTGCAGAGCGCCGGTCGCTCAAACAGTCCTCGCCGCTTCGGTAAACCTTCGCGTCTGCAAAAACTCGCTTGGTGGCATCCCTACAGCCTCCCGCTTCTCTCCGAATGTTATCTTTACACCCGAAGCGGGTCCTGACTGACACTTAATAATAAAATATAATTGTCGCTACATGCTGACGCGCTCGGCGATCTCCGCCATTTTAGCTTTGTTTAAGCGAGTGTCCCCATATACCCTCGAATATGACAGATAACCATTCATTCGGTCTATCTTTGTCAGATTCATGCTGCCGCACTTTGGACATACATCCATATTCAGTTCCTCATGTCCGCAGTCCTCACAATAGGATAAGGACAGATTTACACCCTCATAAAAACCGTATTTCATGGCGCGCCTTATGAGAGTCTTCACGGCAGTCACATTATAATTTATGGGATATTTCACATACTGTATCTTACCGCCGTTAAAATAATCCCAGAACCTCTTTTCAAGATCCTGCTTTTCAATGGGAGTGATATCCTCTGAAACATGACAATGAAAAGAGTTACTTACATATTCTCTGTCCGAAACGCCCTTTATAGAACCGTATTTTTTTCTAAACTGCTGAACCTGAAGTCCGCAAAGGTTTTCTGCGGGAGTTCCGTAAATGGCATATAATTTATTGTCCGCCTTTTTAAATTCATCAACCTTTTTGTTGATATGTATCATTACAGAGAGTGCAAACTCACCGTCTTTTACAAGGCTCTTTCCGTTATACAGATTCTGAAGTTCGTTCAATGCGGTTATGCCAAAGCTGGCGGTGGCAGTCTTTAACAGAGGTGCAATCTTCTCATTCCTGCCTAGATGCCCGCCGTAGAAACCGCCCTCGCAATATGCAAGGGGATTTGTGGATGCTTTCATATTACCCAGATATTCATAAGTCCTTAAATGGAGTTTCCTGATAAGCTCAAGATAATAATCCAAAACTTCATAAAAATCTCTGTTTTCTTCCTTTGATTTCATAAATATCATTGGGAGATTAAGAGAAACCACACCTATGTTAAACCTTCCCACAAATACGGGCCCATCATTGTTATCTTCAGGATATAGGCCACCTCTTTCAAACCAGGGGGATAAAAATGCCCTGCATCCCATGGGTGAAATGATCTTTCCGTATTTTTTATATATTTCAGGCACATATCCTTCACCTGTAAGGGAAAGCCAGTCCGGATACATTGCCTTCATGGAGCATTCTACACCGGCATTGAAAAGATCCTCTCCCTCGCATCCTTCACCGTGAATATTTTCATCATACAAAAATACGATCTTTGGATATAATACGGGTTTTTTATGACCCTTTTTTCCCTGTCCTTCTTTTCTGACTTCCAGCATCTTAAGAGTTGCCATACGTGCGAATTTACCGGTGCCTGTACCTGTGGTAACCGTTATAAACGGGTAGTCACCCCTGCTGGATGCAACAGTGTTAAATTTATATTCCCATCCCTGAAATCCCTGCTCAAATTCCTTTTTAACATCATTTAATGCAGCGGTTTTTGCCTTTTCCTCTGATAACCCTAAGTCCATATATTTATGAGTATATTTGTCAAAGGATTTTTCCGCAAAAGGCTCCAAAAGCAGGTCAACGCTTGGAAGAGTGAAACCTCCGTATTGCTGTCCGGCGGCACTTAATACCACATCACCTATAACATCAAAAGCGGCATCAAGGGAGTTTGGCTCATTATAATGAATATTACTCATTTCAAACCCGCCCTTTAAGACTTCCTTTATGTCAAAGAGACAGCAGTTCATGGTATCTCTTCTGCTGGACATATCGTGGATGTAAATATACCCGTCGTTGCAGGCGGATATCTCCTCCGGAGTCAAAAAGAAATTTTTATATAATTGTTTATTAAACTCGTTAAAGACAAGGCTTCTCTTGGTGGAAACAAGGGATGAATCCATATTTGAATTTTCCTTGTCCCCCAGATACATGATGGACTGGCTTTTTTTATAAACCTCATCAAGCATCCTTACAAATTCCTGCTTATAATTTCTGTAATCCCTGTAGGATTTTGCAACCGAAGGATTTATCTCATCCAAAACTCCTTCCACAATGCTGTGCATCATGGGAACAGTCACATTATTTTCAGGCAGGGAATCGATCTTTAACAACACCAGCCTACAGATATTTCTCTTATCCTCATCGGTAAAATCAACCATAACCCTGTTAGCGCTAAGAGACGCCGCTGTAAGGACTTTTGAGATTATAAATGGCTCAAAAGTACCGTCTTTTTTTATGACATAAATACTTTTTGAAGGTCTGTATTCCGTATTGTATTTCAGATTGATCTCTTTATTGTTAACTTCATTCATTTTCTTTCCCCCGAAAAAAAAGTGCTTAGTCGAAATCCTTTAATATATCCGAGAGATACTCTCTGTATCCATTCTTTACATATTCAGGGCTTTCGACCTTTATATCTTTTCCGATACCGGAGAGCCATCCGTAAAACTGACCGCTCAATTTTACTTTGACTCTTGCCTTTACGCTTTCTTCGGAAATACTTCGAAGGGTAACTTCCTTACCGAATCTGTCCACCACCACACCTGTCAGACGATTGGGGAATACCAATGAAACAGTCTCCTCTTCTCCGCCAAACATTCCGAAGGTCTTTTTGGTATATTCGGTGACATCGATCGACTTCATGACATCGATTCCTTTTCTGTTTTCGCTTAAAACTTTCACATTGCCCATCTTGTCCACACGGTAATGGCGGATCATGCCGGATACATCATCATATGCGGCAAGATAATAATTTTCATCCACATAGATCAGATTCCAGGGACTCACCACCCTGATCTTATCATCACGCCTTACAAGCTCTTTTTTTATGTTCCAGTCCATATATTCAAAGCTTATCTCATGATTTTCTCTGATAGCATTGTGGATACTGTCAATATTCTTGTAAATGCTCTCATTCTCAGTCTTTACCCTGCCGGAAACCAAAACATCTCTCTGCAAAGCGCCGGCATTATACAAAGATGTCATATTTTCAAGCTTATGTATGAGTTCTCTGGACTTTTTTTCTGTGATAAATTTTGAAGACTGAACCACATCCACCAAAAGCTTAAGCTCAGCCAGTTCAAACTTTCCGGAAGCAAGATAACACCCGCCGCCCTCTCTGGATGAAAGCTTTTTTATATCTGCACCGAACTCGATCAAAGTATCTATATCTGTATAGATACTTTTTCTCTCTGCTTCCACACCTTTACTCTTAAGTTTTTCGATGAGATCTTTGGTCTTTATCGGATGCTTTTCGTCGGATTCCCTGCTCAAAATATCAAGGATATATAATATTTTTTTCTTTTGATTTTCAGACTTGGCCATAATCCCTCACAAAAATGATCAAATATTAAAATGGCAGAAACCCCAAAGGATTTCTGCCTGATATTTATTCCTGTGTTGTTTCGAATTCGGAGTTTTCTTTTTTATTTTTTCTGTTGCTGAGCTTTATACCAACAAAAACTCCGGCTCCGGCCACAATTATGAAAATTAAAACCAATACCAGATAAGATAAAAATGAATTAAAAAAACTGACCATAATTATTTTCCTCCGTTCTCTAAAAAAAAGTATATCAATTTAACATAATCAAGTCAAGAATTCCATATGCCCTTATCGTTAAACTGTTCCACCATTTTCCTTGCCTTTTTGACAGCATTTTCAGGAAATCCAAACTGCCCGATAAGCTGTAATGCATTCCTTGAAACCGAAGGCCCCTCCAAAAGTTTATAAGGGAATTTGACTTCCCCGTCTTCCACAAATTCCTCAAAATGATAATTATCAAAAAGCCCGCTTAAAGTGGAAGTAAGTTCAATATCATGAGTTGCGGCAAAGCATATAATTCCATTCTCTGCAAACTCCTGTAAAACCGAGGTGGAAGCAGCGATCCTCTCAACCGTATTGGTTCCCCTTAAGACCTCATCCACAAAGCAGATGACAGGTCTCTTTGACGCTAAACTTCCTTCATAAATCCTTTTAAGGGATCCTATCTCCACCACAAAGAAGCTCTTTCCGTCCTGAATGGAATCTCTTAGTGCCATGGAGGAATAGATCCTAAAGTCCGGTGTAAAGAATTCCTCCGCAGTAGCCGTATTTATTGCCCCTGCAAGGATCACATTAACCGCAACAGCCTTTAAAAATGTGGATTTTCCTGAGGCATTTGATCCAGTTAAAAGAACTGACTTTTCTGCAGTAATATCATTTTTCACAGGGTCTGTCAAAAGAGGATGGTAAATCTGAGATGCCTTTATAAAATCACCTCTCTTTGGAATGCAGTAAGTTTCAATTGATTCTCTAAAGAGGTAAACTGAGATAGCCGCATCCAGGAAACCTGCAAAATCATATATCTTTTCTATTTTTTCGAGATTACCGTTTATCTTTTTTAAGAGATTATTAAATATAATGATGTCCACGTGGGTCATCATTTTTATATAATCCATAAACATCTCGGAGAAATCAGAAGTGGAATAATTTGATCCGCTCTTAGCCAAAAATGATGCGCTTTTCTTAATCCTTGAAAAAGTCTTTAAGCTCTTGTAAAGTTCTTCATCAGCAAAGTCTTTTAACTCATCAAAGTTTGACATCTGATCGGAGCTTGACACAAGTTCCGATAAAAACCTCACACTGATCAGATACGGTTCAATCTCACCCTTAAATCGAAAATAAGTGATGATTCTGTAAAGTATAAACAGTACCGTAAGCACCGTAAAAACAGCAGGATTGATGGGTATCAGAGCGATAAGTATTATGAAGCACAAATTTAAGAGATACTCGGACACATTCGAGCGCTCTCCCAAATAGTCAAGATTATCCATATATTCCCACAGAGAAAACTTTCCGGAGTGGCCCAGGTCGTTAAGTATCACAGAGAGCCTGATCCTCAAGTCGTCATCATCTTTAAATCTTGCGACCATTTTCTCAAGTCTATCCGGATCCACAATATTTTTGTTAAAGCTTTCCCTTAAAAGTCTGTACAGATATTCTTCCCCGCTTGAAGAAAGGGTATAATCCAGTCTTTTATAGATATCGTCCATGTCAAGATCGTTCCAGGTTATATCATCTACATGCTCCCCTGATGCCGACCTTTTAAAGTATGCACCTATATGATTCCATCTCTCGGAGTCTACTCTTTTCTCAGGATGCTTCCCTCTGATATTCTTAAGGGTCTCCATAAGGGCTTTTTTTCTCTTTTTATTATTTAAGATCTGTGAAAAGATCATTATCGCAAAAAACAGGATTATAAAAAATATAATTACATATTGCTCCATACGTATCTCCGTTTGTGCCTTATTATCAAGCAAAATTAAAGGCGGGAGAATGACTCTCCCGCCATTTTCAAAGTCAATTTTAAATTGCTGCGAAGAATTTTACAAGGAAAATAACAGAAAGAATATAAGTTAAAACTGAAACATCTTTTGCCTTTCCTGTAAAGAGTTTGATAACAGTAAATGCGATAAGTCCGATACCGATGGCATGGCCGATGGATCCTGAAATAGGCATTGCCAGTAACATCAGAGAAACAGGAACGCTCTCTTCAAAATTATCAAAGTGAACATTCTTTAAACCGGACAGCATTAAGATACCCACATAGATAAGAGCAGCGGATGTGGCTGCTGCGGGAATAACTGCCGCAATGGGACTGATAAACATACATAACAGGAACATGATACCTGTTGTGAGTGCTGTAAGACCGGTACGGCCTCCTGCTTCAACACCTGAAGCGGATTCGATAAAGGTTGTGACTGTGGAAGTACCGGTGCAGGCACCTGAAACAGTACCAATTGCATCCGCAAGAAGAGCTTCCTTCATCTTTGGCATCTTTCCGTCTTTATCAAGCATTCCGGCTCTCTCTGCGGTACCAACCAAAGTTCCGATGGTATCAAACATATCGATGAGGCAGAATGTAATGATAAGAGTAAGGGCTGTTGCCCATCCTATCTTAAAGAAATCAGGAAAATCAAACTTAAACAGAGTGGTCTCTGCCATTTCCTTAAAGGGTGGAAGCCAGCTTGCGCCTTTAATGGCACCAAAGGGATCTTCCTTTAAAAATGCCGCATCTGCGACCCAGTAGATAACACTGCTCACAAGCATTCCCACGATAACTGAGAATTTAAAGCCTTTTGCGGAAAGGATTATTATCACAAACAGTCCGATAAGCATTGTTACTGCAGTGAGGACCATCTTACTGTATCCTTCACCCATTGTAGTCTTTGCATATCCTGCCGAAAGAGAACCAAAGAAATCTCTCATAACATAAAAAGGACCGCCCGTGGATGAATAAATACCCACATTTGAACCAAATCCGATATTCATGATCATAAGACCGATGGCAGGTGCGATACCCATTCTTACTCCGAGAGGGATGGCATCTACGATCTTTTCTCTGATCTTAAACACAGAAAGGATTATAAATATAATACCTTCCACCAAAATGATGCAAAGTGCAGCCTGGAAGGATTCGAGATAAGTTAATCCGGTGATACCTGCGATATTTCCCACAACAACCGCAAAGAATGCATTGAGTCCCATTCCGGGAGCCATTGCAAAAGGTTTGTTTGCAAGAAAGGCCATCACAAACATACCGATGGATGAAGCAACACAGGTTGCCAGGAAAACACCCTTCCAAAGATCCGACCCACTATCCCAATTAGTAAGCAGATTAGGATTGAGTGCAATAATGTAAGCCATGGTCATGAAAGTGGTAAGACCGGCTAAGACTTCTGTCTTTACATCACTGCCGTTTTCCTTCAATTTGAAGATTTTTTCGAACATAGTAACCTCCTTTGTCAATGTTCATGTAATTTATGAATAAAGCAGTTGCTTTACCAGCTTATTGGCACTTTTGTAAATATTTTCGGGATCTTCTCCCACAAAATATTCACCGTCATAATAAAGGATCTTTCCGTTTATCATGGTCATCTTGATATTACTGTCATCAGCTGAATAAACAATATTTTTACGGATATTGTTTACAGGCTGCATATTAGGCTGATTCAGATCGATCATAACGATATCCGCCTTCTGACCTCTCTCAAGGCACACGCTGTCGCGAAGTCCCATGGCTTTTGAACCGTTAACTGTAGCCATTTTCATTATCTCTAAGGCATCGATGCCTGCAGGGTCGTTCTCCCTGATCTTTGACAAAGTGGATACCAGATACATCTCTTTTAACAGACTAAGTGAATTATTGCTGGCAGGTCCGTCGGTGCCTATGGCAACGGGAATATGTCTGTTCAAAAAGTCTTTGATGGGAGCTATTCCGCTGGCAAGTTTGACATTTGAAGCGGGATTGGTGATAACTGAGAGTCTCCTTCTCTCAAATATATCCATATCCTGACCTGTCATATAAACGCAATGATAACCGCCTCCGCCAAAGTCAAAAAGTCCCAGGCTGTTTAAAAATACTGTAGGCGTCATACCGTATTTTGAGACGCATTCATCAACTTCCTTTTTCGTCTCGGAAAGATGACAATATACAGGTGCCTTATAATGGTGGGACAGCTCCGATAACCTGATAAGAAGGTCTCTCGAGCAGGTATACTCTGCATGGAATCCAAGTTTATAGCTGATAAGGGAATCCGGCTCGTTCCACCTTAAATACTCTTTCTGAGTCTGTTCGATGGATGATGTAAAATTATTCAGGCCGCTTACAAGAACACATCTCATACCCATTTCTTCGCAGACTTCACCCACCACATCCGGCTGCAGGTACATATCAAAAATACCTGTAATACCGCTGTGAAGATATTCCAGAACGGCCACCTTTGCAAAGGCTCTGATGGAATCTCCATCAAGTTTTTCCTCATTGGGAAAAACCTTTTCGTTAAGCCATTTGTCCAATGGAAGATCATCCGCATAGGACCTTAAAAATGTCATGGGGGAATGGGTGTGAGCATCCTTGAAACCGGGCATTAACAGATTGCCTTTGCAATCTATCTCCCTGTCCCACTGTTTAAGGGGGATATCTTCGTTTTCAGACCCGAAAACACCTGAATTTACATCTCCCACATAAACAATCTTGTCATCTTTGATCCAGATCTCTCCGTCAAAAATGTCCTCATCGGCATTCATTGACAGGATTTTCGCATTATAAAGTCTGATATTCATTTGATGGAATCGCCTCCGAATGATGCGGGCAAAAGTTCACCCAGAGTATAAATTTTATAGTCATCAACAGAATTTGCCACAATGACCTTAAAATCATCCCAGCAAAATTCACTCATCACCTGCCTGCAGATGCCGCAGGGATAAGCATATTCAGTAGGTTCTCTGCCTTCAAGAGCCCCCACTATGGCAATAGCCTCAAACTCTCTTTCATCTTCGGAAACAGCCTTGAAAAATGCTGTTCGCTCAGCACAATTCGTAGCTCCGTATGATGAATTCTCCACATTACACCCTCTGAAGATCAAACCGTCTTTACATAAAAGTGCCGCGCCCACTTTGTAATGGGAATATGGCACATATGCACTTTTTCTTGCTTCCAAAGCACTGAAGATCAATTCTCTTACATCAAACATATTAAAATCCTCTGACAGATTCGGTAACAAGCTTAGTAAAATTAGCGGAAGCCATATCTGCGGCCTTTCTGACCTCCTCATGATCAAGAGGCTTGTCAAACACACCTGCAGCCATATTGCTGATGCAGGATATACCGCAAACTCTCATACCCATATGTCTTGCTGCGATAGCCTCCACGCCGGTACTCATACCTACCGCATCGCCGCCCATGGTGCGCAGCATTCTTATCTCTGCGGGAGTCTCATAGGAAGGTCCCTGCAGCTGAACATAAACACCTTCTCTCAAAGAGATCTCAAGTTCATAAGCCTTACGCTTTATAATATCATTTAATTGTTCATCATAAATATGAGTCATATCCGGGAATCTGAGACCCAGTTCGGATATATTCTTTCCCCTGAGAGGATTTGGAACAAAACAGGATATCTGATCCTTTATAAGCATCAGATTTCCAACATTGAAATCAAGATTGATACCGCCTGCGGCATTTGTCAAAAACAGTATCTCCGCACCCATCATTTTCATGAGGCGTATGGGTAATACCACATCTTCGATATCATATCCTTCATAGTAATGAACTCTTCCCTTCATGCACACAACAGGCACATGATCGATATAACCGAAGAGAAATTTTCCGTCATGACCGGGAACGGTGGAAACCGGAAAGCCCTCAATATCCTGATAACTGATCTGAGAATCCACACGGATATTGTTGGCATAATCTCCAAGACCCGAACCCAGGATCAGGGCAACCTTAGGGACGAAATCGGATTTATTTCTGACACATTTAAGACATTGAAGCAGTTTTTCATAAGAATCCATTGTATACCTCCATAATTTCCGGAAAATATAAGCAAAACGTCCGAATATATTATACTAATTTGTTATGAAAAAAGCAACAAAAAACCCACTCTCCTTTTTCTACATATTGAGCAATTTATCTAAATTCCATAGACACAGCCCAAAATATAGATGAGAGTGGGTCAAAATTAATAATTTTACATTACTACTTTTTTGAAATTCTTCTTTCCGCGTCTGACCACTAAACCGTCGCCCTTAAACGCATCGGCATCATAGGAAGTCTTTATATCTGTCACTTTCTCGTCGTTTACTACGACACCGCCCTGCTCAACGGCACGTCTTGCCTCATTTCTTGACTGATTGAGACCGGCTTTTACAAGGACCTGAAGAATATCGATCTTTCCGTCCATAAAATCTGCCTCAGTAAGTGTTGCAGTGGGCATCTCAGAAGCATTTCCGCTTCCGAACAAAGCTCTTGCGGAATCCTGTGCCTTATCTGCTTCTTCTTTTCCGTGAACCAGATTTGTAAGTTCATAAGCCAGGATCTCCTTGGCCTTATTAAGCTGAGCACCCTCCCATTTTTCCATTTCTCTGATCTCTTCCATGGGAAGGAATGTAAGCATCTTGATACACTTTATAACATCGGCATCGTCAACATTTCTCCAGTACTGATAAAAATCAAAAGGAGATGTCTTGTTGGGATCAAGCCATACCGCATTACCGGCAGTCTTACCCATCTTTCTGCCCTGGGAATCGGTAAGAAGTGTGATAGTCATGGCATGAGCATCCTTGCCGAGTTTCTTTCTGATAAGCTCTGTTCCGCCAAGCATATTGCTCCACTGATCGTCACCGCCAAACTCCATATTACAGCCGTATTTCTGGAACATGTAATAAAAGTCATAGGACTGCATGATCATGTAGTTGAATTCAAGGAAGCTGAGTCCCTTCTCCATACGCTGTTTGTAGCACTCGGCACGGAGCATGTTATTAACTGAAAAGCAGGGGCCTACCTCACGTAACAGTTCCACATAATTTAAGTCAAGGAGCCAGTCTGCATTGTTAACCATCATAGCCTTGCCTTCGCCAAAATCAATGAAACGCTCCATCTGCTTTTTAAAACACTCAGCATTGTGATCAATATCTTCTCTGGTGAGCATTTTTCTCATATCGGTACGTCCTGAAGGGTCACCGATCATAGTGGTACCTCCACCGATAAGAGCGATGGGCTTGTTACCTGCCATCTGTAATCTCTTCATCAGAGTAAGCGCCATAAAATGACCTGCGGTAAGACTGTCTGCGGTACAGTCAAAGCCGATATAAAATGTTGCCTTACCGTTATTGATCATATCTCTGATAAGATCTTCATCGGTAAGCTGTGCCAGGAGTCCGCGCTCCTTAAGTTCTTCGAAAATTCCCATTTTCAGTCTCCTTTTTAATATAGATTTTCACAGTAAATTTAGCGATAATAAAGTTATTTATCGAGCAGGCTGACTCCTGCTCGATATCACCTCAAGGCCTATGCCTTTCGGTGATTTGCAGTCGCCTAATATCTGCCTGAGTAAACTCAGACAGCTACCCGGCTCGTTGCAATAACAAAAAAAGCCCGTCCCTTAAAGGACGAGCATCTGTCTCGTGTTACCACCTTTTTTCACAGTATTCTCACAAATACTGCCTTAACAGGTATCAATCAATACCCCGGCCGTTAACGGTGCCCACCGGCAAAGACTACTGTAAGTTCACCTCTGCAGCTCCAAGATGTATTTCTCCGGATTTTCCTCGTGCCTCTCACCTGCCGGCAACTCTCTGTCAGTACAATTATTCCGGTTACTTCTTCTCTTCAACGCTAAATTCATGTTTTAATTGATTATAATTAATCCAAAAATAAATGTCAACGGAAAATTTCCGATGTTAATCCCTTAAATTCTGACCTTTCTTAATATCAAATATAAATATAAAAAGACTTATCAGGGAAATTAATGCTCCCACCAAAAAGGCTTTAGGAACATATTTTAATTCGATATTGCTTTCATCCCCCGTAACCTTTACGGCTAAAAGAGAGTCCAAAAACCTGTATGTCTTAGTCTTTTTCCCATCAATATAAACAGAAAAATCCCTGCTGTACGGAACGGAAAATACCTTTATCCCTGTTGTGTTTGTATTTAGAGTCTCACTGATCTTTTCCAATGCACTTAAATTCAACTTATAAAAAGAACCTGTAAAGGTACTTTTCCCATATCCGTCATAAACCGACAGGTCGGTTCCTTTATTTACAAAACCAAAGTCAATTATCTCACTGTTTTTTAAGTTTTTAACGGGTCTTTTAAAAATCAGTCCCCCTTTTACCACTGCCCTGCTTATTTCCTCCCCGCAGTTTAATGCAAAATAATATCCGTCACTTTCTGTAATATAATGATCCCCGTTTTCATCATTAAGAGATTTAACAGGTAATAATAATTCTTCACCGCATAATTTTTTTGAGATCAGATTCTGAAATCCGGCGGGATCTAGGCCTTCAAATTCACTCATATTCACAAGGATCTCATCAGGCAGATCCGATAAATCACTGTTAGAACTTATAAAAAAGCTCTCCGGGATCACATATCCAAAGGGCACTGAATATTTTAAATCATAAAGATACTCTGTTTCACCGTTAAGCTTTTGATCCGCTAAAAATCTGCTTGTTTCCCCTGTAAGTTCAAATAATTCCCCTTCAAATTTGGATGAGGGTATAAGTACACGATCCACATTTAGCATCATAAATGAAAGCGGCGTTGCCCCTTCAAGGCAGTAGCTGACATCATCCGTCATCATGCCAAGTCTCCTATATAATTTTTGAACATTACCGTCTACAAAAGACGAAAACAGACTTGCGGATTTAAAGCCATACATCAGGCCGGAATTTATATCAGTCTTCGGAAAGGTCTCGGTTCTAAACGCATCTTTCTTTTCATCAATAAAACAATTTTTAATTTCATCTCCACAGGCGTAAATATTTACATAACGCTCTCTGTCCACAGTCCTTATACCTGTGGCATAGAAATTAAATCCGCACTCAAATATCAGGGCTATAAACAAAATAAATTCAAAGCCCTTATTGTTTTTAATCTTTTTGGAAAAGAGGAAATACAGACCGAAAATGCAATAAAACAATACAAATATGCCGCCATACCACTCTGCGTGTTTTAATTCATTTTCGGCTCCCGAATAATAGATATTGCAAAATACCGCTCCTATTGCAAACACAAAAGAACTGATCATTACATTTTGTGAATGCTTGTATTTAAGGCTCTCAACGCACATGGATAAAAGCAAAAACACATATATAAATCCAAATCTTGCAGGAAGGTTATTGGGGTAATTTAATCCATGCCACAGAATATACAGAGGTCTTATCATGAAGCTTGCAATAAGAAATAAAAGTAAAACCCCTCTTGAGATCTTTTTTCTGTTTGAAATATATCTGCTGTCTGTAAGGAAAAACAGCGGTATCAGGATAAAAATCCAAATACCTGAATAAATATTGGGTATCTCACCGTTTGAAAGATTCGTATCAACTCCCGTCATATGCCGTGATAAAAAGGTTAAGAGGTCAAAGAAAATAAACGACCCGCCACCTTTACTCTCAGGATTTAATGAAGGATTATTTATCATAAATCCCATTACCGGGAAAAGTATGGCTGCATTTATGCATACTGAAAGTGCCATGCACTTGATAAACTGTAAAACATCCTTTACAAAAGTTTTACCCTTTCCCAGATCAAAAATAAGAGCAAGATAATAAACCAAAAGAAAAATGCAGATTATCATGCCTATATAAAAATTAAAAAATATTGACAGGGAAAGCGTGATGACAAGCCCTTTTTTTGACTTGTTCTCAACGAATTTTTCCAGGAAATAAACAGTCAAAGGAAAAACCATCAAAGAATTAAGCCATATAAAATTATATTCATATGCCGCAAAGAATCCGCTGAAAGCATAAAAATATGCCGCAGCAAGCGGAAGGAGCGAAACTCTTTCAAAGTGATGTTCAAAATAAAAATAAGCAGAAACGGAGCAGAGAGATATTTTTATTACAGTTAAAACGGTCAGATAATCGATACTGTTAGCCCCACTTAAAAATCCTGCAATAAGGCTTAAAGGATCTGTCAGATAATAGGCAAACACAGCAGGTAATTCCGTTCCAAGGCCGAATCTTAAATAAATATCCTTAAAACCACCCTCAGCAAGCGCCTGACAAAAGCTTCTTATAAATGGCAGATACTGTAATGAGGCATCCGAAAACAAAAAGGTTTTAGAGCCAAAAGGATAAATTTGCCTCACTTTAAAAACATAAAGCAGCAAAAAAACGGGTAAAACAAAAGCCAATATGTAATTTAAAACTTTCATCTTTCCCGTTTCATTTTTCATATTTATTTATCTCCGTAATCAAATAACAGATAATAAGCTGTATCTCTGTACTTTCTGTAGCTGTCAGTCTCTTTGTAAGGTCTGATCTTTGAACTTAACAAGGGCACATCTTTTCTGGCATCGTTAACGACCTTCATAAAAGGAGAATACTCGATGCCTGCCACATCCATCAGATCAAGGGACAGGTAATTAGCGCTGGTCTCAAGATCGTGTTCTTCTTCTATATCAAAATTAGCCCATATAAAATAAGGCACTTTGTAGCACTTCTTTTCCTCTTCATCGGTGAGATTATAAACATCAATACCCTTGGAATACATTACAGGATATGTGACAGAAGCTGCAGGCTGATGATCTCCGAAAAATACGATGATGGTATCTTCATCCACATTTTCAAAATAAGATATCAAGCCTTCCACTGCCTTATCGGCATATTTGATGAGGGACAGATATCTGTTCACCACAGGATTTCTGATATTTGCAGCAAAAACATCCACATTAAAATTGGGAAAATCCTCTGTGTATCCGCCGTGATTTTGCATGGTCACAAGAAAAGTAAACATGGGATCCTGCGTCTTGTTCTCAAAAAGTTCTATCACCTTGTCATAGGCGGATTCATCGGAAATATATTCTCTGATAAGCTTCGGATCCTCAAAATCCCCCTCAGATAAAAACCTGTCAAATCCAAGATATGGATAGGCTTTAGTCCTGCTCCAGCCACCGGGCTTAAAAGGATGGACTGCAGTTGTGGAATAACCCAGCTCTTTTAAGTAGGAAGTCAGATTCGGAAGTTCACTCCAGATGTATTGCTGATATGGAATGCTTCCCTCAGGATAAAAGTTCATGGACTGACCCGTCAGAAACTCAAATTCGGAATTGGCAGTATTACCACCAAAAACTGACACATTTAAAGTACCTGACTTTGTATTTGCGCCGTTTTTATTAAGGCTTCTCACAAAAGGCATTACGTCCTCTTCGATATTCAGACTGCCATACATTGACAGATCCGCAAAAGTTTCATTCATCACCACAATGATGTTTGGAAGATCCTGTTTTGAGATCTCAGGGATTTGTTTTAGTGACTCCTCCACAAGCTCGTTATAATTATCCTCTATCAAAGTCTTGTCATAACCCTCGGGTTTTTCGGGAACCATATATTTTATTTCCATCAAAAAACCTACCAGTGTTCCGTTTCTGTAAGTCATTCTGTCGGGATAAAACAGGACGGAATAAAGCTTATACGCTTTTACAAATGCAGGATTCTGTACAAGGCCGGTCACACCTGTGATCATGGTAAGACCTAAAACACCCACCAGAATCTTCTTTTTAATCTTTAATTTATCACCTTTTCCCGCAAATATACCGATAACGAAAACCAGGACAAAGCAGGTTAATATTATAGTAAGACGAATGTCGGGAGTAAAATCATAATTGTCCGCAACACTCATTGCGGTTCCAAAGCTGAATATGTCCCATGGCATTATGGAAGTATTCTTAAATCTGAGTACATAAAAAAATGCTGCACCGAATATTACGGAAAGCACGGTCTCTATACAGATAGCCACATTTAATCTGCCAAATATCGCCCAAAAACAAAGCACTAAGCCTTCAAATAAAAGGATATTTAAGATATGTGCCCTGAAATATGTATTTAATATTGGATTATAAGTGCAAAATCCTACTAAAAGGTAATTGAAAACCGGCAGTAAAAATGCCAGTGCCCACTTTAACTTCTGTTTCATATAAACTCCGATAATATTGATTTTAAAAATCACAGCCCAAATTAAAAGCCCCGGCCATACCTGGGCTTTTAATGATCTGTTTTATTTATTTGTCATAAGCTTGGTCATCGCTCTGTTTAATCCGTCAACTGTAAGCTTGTACATGGGAAACATTTCCTTTATGGCTGTCTCCGCTTCTCTCCAGGGCGCATGACCCGGAGCCATCTTTGGATTTAACCAGACGACTTTTTTATATTTTTTCTTTATGAGTTCCAGCCATTCATAACCTGTGAGACCGTCGTTAGGACCTCTGTAATTGCCATCCTTCGACCATAGTTCCTCGGGAGCCATAGCAGCATCTCCCACGATTATCACCTTGTAATCGCTGTCCAGGTTTCTGAACATCCACTCGGTCTCAACCCAGTCACCGTAGTCACACTCCGGAGTTTTATAGACATGGGAATAAATACAGTTATGAAAATAATATGTCTTTACATCCTTGTAATGGTTTGATTTATGAACGGCCTGAAACAGGTCGTTTAAAAGTGCGGAAAAAGGAATCATGGTTCCGCCTGAATCCATTAAAAGCAAAAGCTTAACGGAATTTTTTCTGGGCTTTTGCATTACGATCTGCAGGCATCCCCCGTTATTACAGGTTTTGTCCACAGTACCGTTTATGTCAAGCTCCGTCTCCGGAATATCAAGCTTAGATGAAAACTGTCTGAGTTTTCTAAAGGCCAGCTGAAACTGCCTGTTATCAAGGACTCTGTCATCACGAAAGTCTCGAAATCTTCTGGCTCCCACAACGGAAAAAGCAGACTGATATCCGGTCTGACCGCCGACTCTGACGCCGCCCACGTTACCGCCCATATTTCCGAATGAGGTTTTACCCATGGTTCCGATCCAAAAGCTTCCGCCGTTATGTTCAGAATCCTGATCTTTTAAACGGTCCTTGAATTTCTGCTCCACATCCTCTTTGTCGATCTGAGCCTCTTCCATCTTGTTTAAATGATCCCTTGCCTCTTCATGGGCAAGTTCCAGCATATCGGATTTATCGAGCCATCTGAGCATTTCCGCGCCCACTTCGGTTTCCCTCTGTGTTGCCTTAAAACACTCTTCAAAAGCCATATCAAATTTATCATAATCGGTTTCGCTCTTTACAAGGATCATCCTGGCAACATAGTAAAACTGAGTAAGGGAACTTTCACAAAGTCCCATCTCCAGAGCCTTTTGAAGATCAAGCCATTCTCCCAGGGTAACATTCAATCCTTTTTCACGAAGAGTCTCAAAAAATTTTATAAACATAATTCTCCGTATAACGATCTAAAAAAATTAATATGTCTCGTGTTTGGCAAGTTCCAGATCTTCGTCTTTTTTAACCACAACTCCGATAAAAGGAAGCGCTTCCTTTATCCTGTCTGCGCTGATGCCGCCTATCTGAAGTGCATTTACCCAGTCAATAAGTTCTGAGGTGCTGGGTTTCTTTCGGATATCTCTGATGCCTCTGATGGCATAAAACACATCCATTGCATTCTGTAGCAGATTCTCCTCCACATTCGGATGATGAACCTTTACTATCTCCTCCATAAGCTCCCTTGAAGGGAATTCAATATAATGGAAAATACATCTTCTGAGGAATGCATCGGGAAGTTCCTTCTCCGCATTTGATGTAATGATAACAATGGGACGATGCTTTGCCTTTACTGTGCGCTTTGTCTCATTGATATAAAATTCCATCTGATCAAGTTCCCACAGAAGGTCGTTGGGGAATTCAAGATCCGCCTTGTCGATCTCATCGATAAGAAGCACCACCTGCTCATCACTGTCAAACGCCTCACCGAGCTTACCCAGCTTTATATATCTGGCGATATCATCTACACCTTCCTCGCCAAACTGACCGTCATAGAGTCGCTGAATTGTATCATATACATACAGACCATCCTGAGCCTTTGTGGTGGATTTAATATTCCATATGATAAGTTTCTTTGAAAGTGCCTTTGCAACCGCTTCCGCAAGCATGGTCTTTCCGGTTCCCGGCTCACCCTTTATGAGGAGTGGCTTTTTTAAAGCGATGGCAATATTTACGGATGCCATAAGTTCTTCACTGGCAACATATTCCTGTGTACTAGAAAACTCGTTGTTCATGTAATCTCCTTAATCTTCCCAGGTATCGTTGATCTCCACTTTTCTGTCGCGAAGCATCAATTCTTTAACTGCAAGTGCCGCATCTTTTCCCTCAAAAAGGACTTTGTTGACCTGCTCTATGATGGGCATTTCAATATTGTATTTATGAGCCAGTTCAACGGCAGCCTTCGCGCTGTATACGCCTTCAACCACCATTTTAACTTCATCCATTGCTTCCTCATAAGTCTTTCCCTGACCTATAAGAATTCCGGCTCTTCTGTTTCTGGAATGCATGCTGGCACAGGTTACGATCAGATCGCCGATTCCTGTAAGACCGTAAAAAGTCTCGGCTTTTCCGCCCATGGCGATACCAAGTCTCGATATCTCTGCGATCCCTCTGGTGATAAGGGCTGCCTTTGAATTATCTCCGTATCCCAGTCCGTCTGCAATTCCCGCCGCAAGGGCCACAACGTTCTTTAAAGAACCGCCAAGCTCCATGCCTAAAATATCAGGGCTTGTATAAACTCTGAAAACCTCGTTCATAAACAGATTCTGCACAAATTCAGCAGTCTTTCTTGAAGTTGCTCCGGCAACGATGGTCGTGGGTATCTCTCTTGCGACCTCCTCAGCATGGGAAGGACCTGACAAAACAGCCACATCCGCCTGTGGCATCTCCTCCTTGATCTGCTGAGATAAAGTCATAAGAGTTCCTTCCTCAATACCCTTTGCCACATCCACTATGATCTGACCTTCCCTTACAAGGGGTGAAAGCCTTTTTGCAGTGGATCTGGTATATGAACTCTGAACTGCCATAACGATCATGTCTTTACCAGTTACAGCCTCTTTGTCATCTGTTGTAAATATCATATTCTCGGAGAGTTTTACCCCCGGTAGCATAGGATGCTCATGGTTTTGTTTAAGGGTCTCGATCTCCTTTGGAAGAGCACTCCAGATGGTGACATCACAACCGTTCTTATCAAGAAGTACCGCCAGGGCGATTCCCCAGCTTCCTCCGCCGAGTATAGTTACTTTTGCCATATTAATCATCTCCCGATATAAGTTATTCTGCCTTATTTTTGTCCTTTGAAAGATAAGTCTTTCGCTCGTTTCCGTTTATCAGCTTCACGATATTGGTCCTGTGCTTCCAAAAAGCAAGACATGCAAGAAGGAATGTTATTACATACATTTCATTAAGTACAACCTGCGGTATATCGCCAAGCCAGCCCTTTTGTCCAAAGAGAACCATCTCGATCATGAAGGTGATATATACGAGAAGGGAACCCAGTGAAACATAATGTGTTGTAAAGAAGTTTCCAAAGAAAACTATCACTCCCACCAACACAAACCAGGGGTTAAATGCGATGATAAGCCCTGCTGTTGCTGCGATACCTTTACCGCCTTTGAATTTAAGATAAAAAGGATAATTATGTCCAAGTATTGCACCTGCACCAACATAAAGTGCATATAAAAGCTTCATCTCGGGATGAGCGGCTCCAAGAGTACATCTGATGATCACTATAGGGATGATGGTCTTTAATGCATCGCCCAGAAGCACCATTCCACCGGCCTTTGCCCCCATAACTCTCAGGGTGTTTGTAGTTCCGGGATTACCGCTTCCATGCTTTGTGATATCGACTCCATGAACTTTTCCATAGATTATTGCGGTTTGGAAAAGTCCGAAAACATAACCGAGTAAGAGACATAACAGCCTTTCCATTATTGCTCTTTTTCCTTTCTTTCTCTTATGATAAATCTGAGAGGCGTACCTTTAAAGCCAAAGGTGTCTCTGATCTGATTCTCGATATAACGTGTATATGAAAAATGCATAAGCTCTTTATCATTTACAAAGATAACAAAGGTAGGGGGTTTAACCGATACCTGAGTGATGTAATAAAGCTTAAGCCTCTTTCCCTTGTCCGCAGGGGGCTGCTGCATTGCCACAGCTTCCGCCATGATCTCGTTGAGAACACCTGTCTGAACTCTCATGGCATGATTTTCGGAAACCATATCTATGGTCTCGAAAAGCTTAGGCAGACGCTGACCGCTCTTTGCGGATACAAACAGGATCTCGGCATAGGGCATGTACGAAAGGATGTTTCTGATCTTGTCGGTGTATTCATAAATGGTCTTGTCATTTTTTTCAATGGCATCCCACTTATTTACACAGATAATAACAGCTTTTCCTCTGTCATGGGCAATACCTGCGATCTTTGCGTCCTGCTCGGTAACGCCTTCAGTCGCGTCTATCACAAGCACCACGATATCCGACTTTTCAACAGCAGCCACGGTTCGAACGATCATAAAATGCTCTAAATCTTCTTTGATCTTGTTCTTTCTGCGCAGTCCCGCCGTATCAATAAATACATATTCCTTGTCATTATATTTTATCTCAGTATCAACTGCATCACGGGTGGTTCCGGCAATATCGGAAACAATGAGTCTGTCCTCACCCAGAAGCTTGTTGATAAGAGAAGACTTTCCAACGTTTGGTTTACCGACGATGGCAACCCTGGGTCTGTCATCTTCCTCTTCATTTGCCAGGTCTTCGGGGAAATACTCACATACAACTTCAAGCATGTCACCGAATCCCAGTCTGTTTACGGATGAAACGGGATGAGGATCGCCGATGCCGAGATTGTAAAACTCATACACATCAGGCATGAACTTTTCATAGCTGTCCACCTTGTTGACCACAAGCACAACAGGCTTATGACTTCTTCTGAGCATGTCCGCAACTTTTGAATCGGAATCCACAAGTCCCTGTCTCACATCCACAAGGAAAATGATCACATCTGCGGTCTCCATGGCAATCTCAGCCTGGGCTCTCATCTGTGAAAGAATGATATCATCCGAATCAGGCTCAATACCACCTGTATCTATCAAGGTAAAGGTTTTGTCAAGCCATGTAACATCGGCATAAATACGGTCTCTTGTAATACCGGGGGTATCTTTTACAATGGAGATATCCTCGCCTGCAAGAGCATTGAAAAGAGTGGACTTTCCCACATTGGGGCGTCCCACGATAGCCACTATAGGCTTGCCTTTTTTCTTTGCCATTTTATACTTCCTTTCCGTCAACTATGTTCCAAAAATCGTACCCGGTAGATTTTACAATATTAACCTTTACTTGTAAAGTTTTTTCAAGGTCTGATACGTGATAGTCATCTAGGAAAACATCCTCTCCGCTCCTTAACACATTTTCCGGTAAGATAAGTCTTTCCCCAAGTTTTTTCCCCTGAAGCTGCTTCATGAGATCCCCACCTGTAAGGAGCCCTGAAACTGTGATCTTTTCTCCGAAGAACTCATTGACTATCCCGTAGACGTGAATCTCTATATTGGGATAAAAGCTCATGATCTCATCCGACATTTTCTTTATGAAGGGATAAGCCAAAAGCCCCGTTGCCATGGATATCTCTCCGCGGACATCTGCAGAAGGGATCATTTTATTTGACAGCCTTATGTTTTTTGCGTCTTCAAATTCATTCAAAAGAAGCCTTATCATTCCGACGCCGTTTTCAAGCTGATTATATCCGTCATAATTGTCCTCATCCGGAAGCTTAGCCTCCGCCAGGATATACCATTCATCCGATGCGTGAACGAAATGATTCTCATACTTTTCATAGCAGATCTTTTGATATTTATGTATTGTCTCAAGGACTTTTACAGCATCTTCCTTTGTAAAAGGCTCCAGCGGATAAAGCCCTTCCCTGTATTTTGAAAGACCTACGGGTACTACCGAAACACTCTGAAAATGGGGCATGTATTCCATCAGTTTTTCAATGGAATATTCCAGTTCTTTTCCGTCATTTACACCTTTACATAAAACAATCTGACCGTTCATGACAATACCGGCTTCACAGAGTCTGTCTATCTTTTTTAAAGCAGTGCCGGCAAAACGGTTGTGGAGCATCATACATCTAAGCTCCGGATTCATGGTCTGGATCGAGATATTTATAGGGGATAAATGATATTTACATATCCTCTCCACATCCTTGTCGGACATATTGGTAAGGGTTACATAATTACCCTGCAAAAATGAGAGTCTGGAGTCATCATCTTTAAAATAAAGGGTCTCTCTCATGCCCTTTGGCATCTGATCGATAAAACAGAAAATACATTTATTGGAACAATGCCTGTACTCATCCATAAGGCCGCTTTCAAATACAATACCCAGATCCTCGTCGGGATCCTTTTCGATCTCAAGGACCCACTCTTCACCATCAGGTTTTTGTATGCACACATCAATGTCCGAGTCCTGAACCAGATACTGATAATCAAATATATCCTCTATTTCCGTATCATTAATGGACAACAGTCTGTCCCCGGGTTCGATTTCCATCTCTTCAGCGATGGAACCGGGCAGGATCTTACTGACCAAATGTCCTTTTATATTCTTATCGCCTGTCACTTAAAATCTCCTTTTTAAAAACGATCTGTAAAATAAAGTAAAAACATACATAAAAAAGTATGAGACCGCTTTCACATACATATTTTATTGTACTCGAATTTCCTTGACGTGTCACTAGCATAATGATATAAAATAGATGTTAAAATTCATGAACAGGAGGCATTAAAAATTGCCAAATCTTGAGAGTATTGAAAACAAAATGCCTGTGGCACCTTTAAAGATCGTAGCACTTCCTTCAGCAGAAAAAATGGGACGCAGGATCAATGATTATGTAGTTGATTACAGAAAACAGATAAACAGCAAAGTCAAAAACGATCCCGCTTTTGAAGGTTACATCGAGAGTTCATATCTGCTCCCCATAAATGTACCCAGATTCGGCAGCGGCGAATCAAAGGCTGAACTTTTGGAAAGTGTCCGCGGAAAGGATCTGTTTTTACTTGTGGATGTGGTAAACAACAGTATCTCCTATGATCTGAACGGATATAAGCATTACATGTCTCCCGATGATCATTATCAGGATTTAAAAAGGGTTATTGCCGCTTGTAACGGAAAGGCAAAAAGGATCAATGTCATCATGCCCTTTATGTATGAGAGCCGTCAGCACAGAAGAACTTTGAGAGAGTCATTAGACTGTGCTTTCATGCTTCAGGAATTAAAGGATTACGGCGTTGACAACTTTGTTACATTCGATGCTCACGACCCCAGAGTTGCAAATGCCACACCCTTAAACGGATTTGATAATTTCATGCCTCAATATCAATTTATCAAATCACTTTTAAACAGCGAAAACGATCTGATCATAGATAAGGATCATCTCATCGTCATAAGCCCTGACGAAGGCGCTCTTGACAGAGCAATATACTTTGCTTCCGTACTTGGTGTTAACACCGGAATGTTCTACAAGAGAAGGGATTATACCACCATCGTAAACGGCAAAAATCCTATCGTTGCACATGAATTTTTGGGCGACGACCTGACAGGAAAAGACGTTATCATCATCGATGACATGATCGCATCCGGCGGTTCAATGATAGATACCGCAAAACAGCTTAAGGCTATGAAGGCAAAACATGTATTTATCTGCTCTTCCTTTGGTCTGTTTACGGAAGGATTTTCAAAATTTGACGAAGCTTATGAGAGAGGCGATTTCGACAAGATAATCACCACAAACCTCACAGCTCTTCCTCCCGAAATTTATAACAGACCTTACTTCATTGAGGCAGACCTTTATAAATTCATTGCATCCATCATCGATTTCATGAATCATGATGCTTCAATGTCAAATATCCTGACTCCTGCCGAGAAAATGCGTGAGTTTCTTGATGAATATAACAAGAGAGAAAAATCAAATTAATACCTTCGTGCATCAGATGTGCAATAAATAAGTCCCTGCAATGCAGGGACTTTTTTATTCTTCATTTTCTTTATAAACCGGGAAGGAAATGACTGCCTTAAACAGATCTCCGTCCAAAACTATCTCAAAACTTCCTCCCATGGCTTCCACCAGACTCTTGGAAATAGAAAGTCCCAGTCCGCTTCCCTCAGTACTTCTGGAAGAATCTCCGCGGATAAATCTCTCTGTCAGTTCATCCGGGGTGATATTCATCTGAGCCTTTGAAATATTTTTCAAAGACAGTACCACATTGCCGTCCTTTTCTTCCACATCCACGTAAACTCTGGAATTTTCAAGGGCATATTTGCATATGTTATTGAACTGATTCTCGATCACTCGCCACATTCTCTTGCTGTCCACATATACATTCATATCCGACCCTTTTTTGTTTATAAAAAGAGTGAGATTTGAGTCCTCGAATTTGTCCGCAAACTCTCCTGCCGCCTGATTTACCAGTTCGAAGAGATTGATCTTTCCCATTTCAAGATTGATATTTCCGGACGATATTCTGGATACCTCCACAAGGTCTTCCGTCAAAGTCTTTAATCTCTGGGATTTTGAATCCAGGATGGAAATATAAGCATTTGCGGTTTCATCCCGGATCTTAAGCCTCTTTAACAAATCAACATAATTTATGATGGACGTGAGCGGAGTCTTTAGATCGTGGGATACGTTTGTGATAAGATCCGTCTTCATCTGTTCATCCTTCATGGAAGTGCGGACAGCTTTTCTGATACCCTCTCCGATATTATTAACCGCATCCGCAAGTTCTCTGTTGTATCCATGAAGATTTTCATTGTCTATTTTATAGTCTACTTCACCGTCTCTGATCCTGCGGATTCCGTCCATGATATCATTTCTCTCTGCGGTAGTTTTAAATCTGATACCTGCAACGGCAAGGTCTATAACGGACAGGATCACTATCAGGATAATACCCAGCTTTTGGTCTCTGTATCTGTATATGCCATACAAAAATACACCGTTAATGAGAATATACAAAAAGTAAGTCATGATGGATGAAAAAGCCGAATCCACGTGTTTTGACGAAAAATCCACCACTTTTTTTGACAAGTCGGACAAAGACCTGGCCAGGCTGTTTTCATACAAAGTCCTGAACCTGAATCTTCTCACAAGGCTGTACCAGACAAGGCTGAATGAAAGACTTATCCAGAAGCCGTAAACAAACCACACTCCAAAGTCTGCCCGAAGGGCAAGATCGTAAAAATATGAATACTCCGTGGCTATGAGTCCTGCCATCACAAGCCCGAAAAGCAATAAGATTTCCGTCTTTATCCGGTCTATGGGATACAGGCTTATCTCCCCTTCCGACTCATCAAATGATGAGCTGCCCATGATCATGGTCAGATAAACCAGATCTATGAGCCACATGCCAAGGAGTATCAGCATGATCACAAGAAGTCTTCTGCTGTTTTGGGATACTCTGTTATATGCCAGATTTGCATCATAAAACGCATCCTTTATGGGATAATTGGTATCAACACCTACCCAGATCATGGTATTTGTGGGATAAGCATAATCATAATTTCTGATGATATTAAAAATAGTCTCCTCGGTAAAGGATGAGTTACCCGTAAAATCCAGGGAATCGGGATAATAGATAAAAAACTTTCTGTACTCACCAAAATACTCTGTAAGCTGCTCATCGGAATAATTTTCCCGCTCGGAAATATTCGTGAAAGTATGATTAACACCCAGGTCATCAGTCATACGAATGGCATATTTCAGATTGCCCTCATTTTCACCGTAATATTCCATACTCTTTACGTATTGATCGTAATTTACGGAAATACTTTCAATGGCATCCACCAGATTATTCTGAAGGGCGAAATAATCAATCCAGTTGTCCACACAGGTAAAGATAGTACTCTGACCGTCATAGGTAGCATATCTCTCACTGATCATGCTGAAGGAAACCATTAATTCACCGGCATCACTGGTCTCTAAGTCGATCTCGTCCTGAAGAGATGTCACAAGATAAGCCACCACCAGATCCATGATCTCGGAATAAGTCATACTGTCAAGTTCGGCCTGAACATGAAGACTTACGCCTGTCTCGGAACCAAGACCGTATTTTTCCTGGATCTCGCTCACCAAAGCATCGTGGGCTTCCGGTGTCAAAACCGTACGATTATCAAAATAGAAATCCACTGAGTTTAATGTATCAACAGTATAAAAGCCGTCAAAATACAGATTTCCATACTGATCAAAGGCAAAATTCTCGGGATAAATAATATTTCCGAAAAATTCAGCAAAGCCGTATGAACCCATGGAAAAGTCTTCGTATTCTATTCCGAATCTGCCCCATTTGATGAGATCGTCCAATTCATAGACTGCCGTGGCGAAGGTTCCCGAATATTCACCTTTTCTCTCCACAAAATTAGTGACATCAATGAGTTTTGAGGGATTAAAACTGCCTTTATCCTCAAACTGTTCCTTGATGACAACGAGCCTTGCGATATCTTCTATGGATTCTTTGAAAAGCTCCGAAAATAGTTCCGAATCCTCAAAGATCCCCACCGTCTTAAAAAAATCAAAATTATATTCCTTTGTACCGGACAGGGAATTGATCTCAATATTTGACAAAGAGAGGATCAAGCCTATGATGAGGGCCAGAAATCCCAGCACGATATGGGATAAAAGCTCAAATATAAATCTTTGAAAAGTAAATTTTTTCATATACTAATCCTGTTTTTCCACTTTGTAACCGACGCCCCAGACAACCTTCAAATATTTGGGTTCCTTTGGATTGATCTCTATCTTTTCCCTGATATGTCTGATATGAACGGCAACCGTATTGTCCGCTCCGATGGCATCCTCATTCCAGATCTTTTCATAGATCTGATCGATGGAAAATACTATGCCTGCATTCTTTACCAATAAAAGCAGGATGTTAAACTCAATGGGAGTAAGCTTTACCTTATCTCCGTCAACGGTAACGGACTTGGTCTCATCATCGATCACCAGATCCCCCACTTTATAAACTGATTTATTGCTCTGATTGATGCTTCCAAGACTTGTATAACGCCTTAAATTTGATTTAACCCTGGCAATAAGTTCCAATGGATTAAAGGGCTTTGAAATATAATCATCCGCACCGATATTAAGGCCCAGAATCTTATCCGTATCCTCACTCTTTGCAGAAAGCATTATGATGGGCACAGAACTGTTTTCCCTGATCTTAAGCGTAGCTCTGATACCGTCCAGTTTTGGCATCATAACATCCATGATTATGAGATGAATATCCTCATTCTGGATTATCTCCAGAGCTTTTATTCCGTCATAAGCCTTAAAGATATTGTAACCTTCCTGCTTTAAATAAATCTCTATGGCTTCTACGATCTCTGCATCATCATCACACACTAAAATATTACTCATACTGTTTCCTTTCCCCTAAAGAAATGATATATCGAAAAGATTATCCCATACTGGTTTGTGAATTTTTATAAATATTGCTTAATTTAGTATTAATATTATTCAAAATATTATGAACGCCCAAAGGCATTTTTTATCCAGTTGATTTTTTCACCGTCAATTGCTATTACATCAAAACGTATAGGTATATTACCATTTATGCCCTTTGCTTTCAAGTACCCTTCAGCCACGCGGATTATCTGTGCCTGCTTCTTTTTATTTACCGCAAAGGCTGCATATCCGTGTCCGCAGTCTTTTCTGAATTTCACTTCAAAAAACACCAGATATTCGACGGATCTGTTAACAATGGGAGTTGTGACATTTTCGGTGACTCTGCCGATCAGGTCGATCTCTCCAAGCTTGTGAAAATAGAAATTTTGTTCGAGGATCTTTACATTATTTTGCTCCAAAAACATCCTGGCAATATTCTCTTTATTTGAGCCGATCTCACGGGTATTTGTCATCTGACCTTATCCTTTATCCTGTCAAGTTTATTGTCCACAGAATTTACAAATACCAATATTTCTGCCACAACCTCATATAACTCAGGAGGAATGTACTCTCCAACATCCAGATTTGCAAGATTTTCTGCCAGTTTATCATCCCTGTGAACGGGCACTTCGCTCTCTTTTGCTTTATCTATGATCTTTTCCGCAAGGACTCCGGTTCCCGTTGCCAAAACTTTTGGTGCTTCATCCGAAGGATCATACCCCAGAGCAACCGCTCTCTTTTGCTTATTTGAATCACTCATATTTTTCCCTCTAAAATCGAATTAAAATATATAAAAACTAACCCTTAAATACCGATGGACTTTTGTTAATGCTCTTTTATCCGGCTTGTCATGTCCTTACATCAAAGGAATACTCTCCGGAAGGAACATTTTTTCCTGCTTCACCGGTACCGTTACCTTGCATCGAACCGGGGAAGGCAGGATTATTCTTCATGTCCTTTGAAAGGGAAGCGTTCACTTCAAGATTATATCCTTTTTCAGTCAGTCTCCTGTTTAACAGATCCATATTGGCCTCTAAAAAGTCCAAAATACGGTCATTTTCAACATAAAAATCAGTGGATATATTTTCGCCCGTCATGGCCACATACACGTCAACAGGACCCATATTGTTGGTCTTTAAATGAAGGAAGGCGGTAATGGTGCCGTCGCTGTCCGCAAGATGCTTTTTATTGGCATATATATACAGATCTCCGTCCTCTTGTCCGTCAAGAGATTTAAAAGGCATCTGCATAAATGTATAGAGATTATTAAACTGATTTATGAACTCCAGGTTTTCGGAAAGATTGTTCATTCCTGTAACGGTTTCTTTTAAAAGTGCAGCGGTCCTGTCAGTCACTTCCAGATTATCGAGTATCTTTCCAAGGGAGTCTCCCATCTTGGAAACCTTTGAAAAATGTTCCCTGACCTCCTCTTTTGAGGCAAGTTCCTTTTCATTTAAATGAACCATGGTCTTTAATTTATCAAAAAACTTATCCACGGTTTCTTTATCCGGAATCTCATTAAATACTTCTCCCGAAAAATACGAACCGTTATTTTTGATAATCCCTGATCCATTGTTACCGTTTTTCTCATTAGGATTTATATTTTCAGACTTAATTTTATTATCAGGATCGGCAGATCCGTAAGTTTTCTCCAAGCCGTAAGGATCCGATGAAATCAGGCTCCCCTTATCACCGACAGTTCCTTTTGCGGTATCAAGAGTATTAAGATCCCCGCCCTCATTTAGGAGAGTCTTTCCTGATTCATTTGATACTGTTTCTAAGGTATTTCCGTTATTTACAGGTTCCGAAGCCGGTTTTAAAGTAAAACCGGTTTCAGCAGTGTCTCCATCAGGCAATAGGTTTTTAACCTGCTCTCCATTGACATTATTAACTTCACTCTCGGATTTAAAGGTTTCATACAGGTTTTGAAGATCGTTTAACAGGCTTACAGCCTCTTTGGTATTTCCGCCTTCAGAAAGAGAATTAAATACATTCCTAAGGCTGTCAAAGGTTTTTGCAAAACCCTCCTCCATTTTAAACTCAAGTTCTGATACGGCCTTGTATTCCTGCAAAGTCTTTTCGTTTACCGGGCAGTTCATCTCACGGAGTGAAATGATACTGTCCATTTTGTCATTTCCGAAATTTATGATGTCCTTGTAAGTATTTTGAAGTGAGTTTATGTCGATACTCATACCCTTACCCATCATATTTCTTGTCATGGCAAGAGTAATGTCATTTACAGGAAGTGATGCCATGTTAAGTGCTTTCGTCGCTGTCTGAGATGACGCTGTATTTGTAAACAAAGGAGAAAGGCTTAGGTTTCGTCCGTTGTTTTTTACTTCAAATGTTATGGGTTTTCCTGTCTCCAGACTGATAGAAGCATCTATCTTTGCATTCAGGATCATATCTCCGGCTATTTTTACCTCTGCCAGATCGTTTTCTCTTGAGAGGATTTCACCTGTAATGGTAGAACCGGGGATCAAAGACATGATTGTACGAGTCAAAGCCGCACCGGCATCGATCTTTGACTGATACGACTCGCCGGCGGGTGTTTGAATTGAATTCGATATTTGATTGTTTCCAAAGAACAATTCGCTCAAATTCATATGATCTTCCTAGATAAAATGTGTTATAAAAGTTTTCCTGTGGATGGGAGTGGGACCGTATTTTTGCAATGCCGCAATATGCTCTGCACTGCCGTATCCCTTATTTGAAGCAAATCCGTACTCGGGATATACATAATCATAATCCACCATCATCCTGTCCCTGGTAACCTTGGCATAAATGCTGGCCGCACCGATGGAAATGCTTTTCGCATCACCTTTTATGATGGGTACCTGCTTTATATCGATACCGGGAATCTTTACGGCGTCATTAAGACAAAGATCCGGGGCAGGTGAAAGTTTTGAAATCGCTTCTCTCATTGCCTCGTAGGTTGCCTGCAGGATGTTGATCTCATCTATCCTCTCGGGGGATGCAAATCCGACCGCTGCGCTTATGGCTTTTTCCTCAATAATGCTATAGAGCTCTTCTCTCTTTTTTTCGGATAATTTCTTTGAATCATTAACATAGAGAATGTCACAATCCTTTGGAAGTATGACTGCTCCGGCCACAACGGGCCCCGCCAGGGGTCCTCTCCCCACCTCGTCTATTCCGCAGATAAATTCATAGTCAGGATATTTTCTCTCAAATTCCCACAGCTTTTCTATACGCTTTTTTTCTATCTCCAGTTTTTGCAGTCTCTTTTTAGCCGCTTCAACCAGAGTAACAACAGCTTTTCTGTCATCGTTTTCAAATTCTTTTATAAGTTCAGGCAACTCATTATCGGAAGAAGCCTTTAATATTTCTTTGATCTTGCTTGCACTTTCCATTTAGTTAACCTTACCCCATTTATTTAAAGGCCAGATCCGGAATGCTCCTTTTCCGGTAAGTTCATTTCGTTTGATATTTCCGACTATATCAAATCTTGAGTCAAGGCTTTCATTTCTGTTATCTCCCATGACAAAATATTCATCCGGTCCGAGGATAACATCATTTTCAGCTCTTCCACGCATATCTTCCCTTATAACTTCTCTGCCGAAACTCTCGTCAAGGATCTCTCCGTTAATATATATATATCCCTCTTCATCGATCCTTACAGTCTCTCCCGGAAGACCGATTATTCTCTTGATATAATGGGTTGAGAGGTCGCTTCTGGGCGGAAATACCACAATATCAAACCTCTCCGGATCCTTAAATCTGTAGGACAGTTTATCAACCCATAGATTATCCCCGTCGCTTAAAGTGTTCATCATACTGGTGCCTTCAACCAGTGTTCTCTGTCCCACATAAGTGATAACGATATATGTTACAAAGAGAATAAAAAGTATATATAATGCAGTGCTCAACAATTCCTTTAAAACCTTATTCATGCTAGGTTAATTCCTCCGAGTTTTTTATTTGGCCTTTCTAAAGAGATGCGCCCCAGTTTCCCGCTTCGAAAATCATCGATAAGTATGCCTGCAGCCTTATTGATATCAGGCTCTTTTCCTTTTAGGATCGCCTTTCTGACAAGAGCGATCTCCTTTAATATTTCCACAGGGGTGAGGTCAAAAGAATCGATGCCATATCTGTCCTTTAAAGAGTCAGGATAGAGTTTTTTAAGATATTCCAAAAGGTCGCATGCAAGTTCATCCGTATAGATGATCTCATCGTTGATAGAACCTATAAAAGCAAGCCTTCTGCCCACTTCCTGATCTTCGAACTTTGGCCACAGGATTCCGGGAGTATCCAGTAGCTGCAGATCTTTTCCCTTTGCAATCCACTGTTTACCCTTTGTGACACCGGGCTTATTACCTGTCTTTGTGGCAGCCTTACCGACAAAAGCATTGATAAATGTGGATTTTCCCACATTGGGTATGCCAACGATCATTGCTCTGATGGGCCTGTTTTTGATGCCGCGCTTTAAATTCTTTTCGATCTTTTCCTTGCAGGCAGCCTGCACCAGGGACTGGATATTTTTAACACCTGCACCGGTCTTTGAATTTATCTCTGCCGTGATACAGCCCTGTTTTTCAAAATACGAGATCCATTCGGACGTTGCCCTTGGATCTGCCATATCGGATTTATTTAACAGAACAATTCTGTATTTGTTTGCGGCCATCTTGTCGATATCGGGATTTCTGCTGGAGAGAGGGACTCTTGCATCAACCAGCTCTATGACCAAGTCGATCAGCTTGATATTCTCCTCCATCATCCTCTTGGCCTTGGTCATATGACCCGGAAACCAGTTTATGGTAGTTTTATTCTCACTCATCTATATTTCCTTTATCAAAATGTAATTTGTAATATCAGTCTATAAATCCGGCTTTTCCGCCCGGACATTTGAATTTGAACCAGGCTTTTCCCACCAGATATTCGTCTCTTACGACGCCTATGTTGGCACTTCTGGAATCTTCGGAATTATCCGGATTATCACCTATACAAAAATATTCTCCGCTCTTTAGAGTCAATTCCACTGATAATATTCCGGGATCGGAAATACCGTTTTCATAAAGCTCCGAAGGCTTGCCGTTAACATACAGTACACCGTCCGCGATATAGAGAGTATCCCCCGGCACACCCACGACTCTTTTTACATAATAATGGGTATTTTCATTACCCTTTGGGAGGAATACAACACAATCATTTATCTTGGGAGAAGTTATTATATAGACGAATCTGTTGACTAAGATCTTTTGAGCATTATAAAGAGTATCCTCCATGGAAATACCCACCACATTGACGCTCATTCCAAAGAAATATACTCCCACAAGGGCCAGAAAAACCGAAGCGAAAATACCGAAGAACCAGTTAAAGATCTCTCTTATGACGGCGTTATTAATTTTCTTCTTTCTGCGATAAAAGCTTAATCCCTTGTTGCGTGCCATAATTTCATCCTTAAACTTTTGTATTTTACCAAGAAAAAGTATACCATATATTGCTGAAAATAAAAAGGACAACTACAAAAGTAGTTGCCCTTTGGCTTGCTTATATTATTTAACAAGTTCCTTAACTTTAGCCTTCTTACCGATACGGTCTCTTAAGTAGTTAAGCTTAGCACGTCTAACCTTACCACGTCTGACAACCTCGATCTTCTCTACATTGGGAGAATGTAAAGGCCAAGTCTTCTCAACACCAACACCGTTTGAGAACTTTCTGACTGTGAAAGTCTCTCTGTTGCTTCCGCCCTGTCTCTTGAGAACAGTACCCTCGAAAACCTGGATTCTCTCACGGTTACCCTCTTTGATCTTACCGTAAACTTTTACAGTATCACCTACATTGAAATCATCAATGTTCTCTTTAAGCTGTGCTGCTTCGATCTCTTTAATAATATCGCTCATTATAAGCCTCCTTGATAAATGGGATGTTCTTAATACATATAGTAACAGAGGACCATCTGATTTTTGACAACATTGGTATGTTATCATAAGACATTATAAATTGCAAGCATTTTTCAAAATATTCGGCGATTTCAGCTTTTCAGCGACTCGGCAAGCTTGCTGATGTTTGCAAGTTTCTCAACACACTCTTCCATCTTTTTAACAGCTTCACGGCTCTTTTCTGTGCCATCGTTGGTGGATTGAGTAACTGAATCCGTGGTGCTTGAGAGATTGCTGATATTGTTTGCGATGACATCAGTGGCCTGAACTATATCCATCATGGACTTATCCATGCTTTCGATACTGTTCTTCAAATCTACAACCTGAGCATCAATAACCTGGAATTTCTCTTCGGTGACATCGATCATTTCCGTCTGCTTTGCAATGGTTTCAACAGAATGTTCTACGCTGTCCCCCGCAACCTTTGCATCCGATATCAGTTCTCCGATGATATTTGTAATCTTTTCGGTTGCAGATTTGGTCTGCTCTGAAAGCTGTCTGATCTCATCTGCCACAACGGCAAATCCTCTTCCCGCTTCTCCGGCCCTTGCCGCCTCGATGGAAGCATTTAATGCAAGAAGATTAGTCTGTGAGGAAATATTCAAAATATCTCCGATTATATTCTGTACTTCATCAACCTTTGATGTAAGTCTGGTAGTAGCTTCATAAGTAGCCTTGCTGGTATTTTCCACATCTGCGGCCTGTGCCTTCAGATCACGCATAAGTTTTGCACCTGCGGCAACATTGTCTGCGGTAACATCAGAAATTTCCTTGACCTTACTGTTTTCTTCTTTTGCCTTATCCGTATTTTTCTGGATCTCATCACACATACCTGACTGTTCCGCAACCGCTGTGGAAGCTGTACGCATTCCCGCTGCAATATTCTGAGTGGAAATGTCGCTGGAATTGATACAATCCATCAGATCCACCAGAGAATCATTTGCCTGTTCAAAACTGGTATTGATCTGATCTGCGGTGGCATTCATCTTATCGATGTTTTCCTTTTGAATCTGAGCGGCTCTTTCAGCCTCTTGAATCCTTCCCAGATTAAACTTCTCTGAAATATCCATAACCACATATACACCGATACATACAATTACGGATATAATCCAACGAAGCTCCGGGCTTCCCGTATTCTGAATATGAAGCACCGCCGTCGTTACGGATTTAACCAGATTTGCCACTAAAATAATAAGGGATCCCACAACGGCAAACCTTTTATTCATATACATAATGGAAGCAATAAGAACGGGAAATGCATAAACGAAAATACTTTCCTCTGTGCCCAGGATCAAAAGAACTGCAAAAGATAAAGCCGCGGGACCGGTCATAAGAGAACCGCTGATCCTCTTACCACGAAATCCCACATAACCTTCGATTGAAATTACACACATCAAAACAACGAATATCAGCTGAAACAGATCCGTTCCCGCTGCGGTTCCGTTGGTAAATGGATAGATCTTTGACAGGATCATGTAAAACGACATGACCATGATTACAATAAATACTCTTTTGTCGATACTTAGATACTGCTCTTTGCTTAACATAGATTCACCATACCCTTTCAAGTAAATATTTTCTGAATACTTAGTATCTATTGTATCATTTTGCATTCAATTTGTTAATATATAAAAATACGCAAATTAATAACGGTCATCTATCTATTTGTAAACACAAATATCTCTCTGTCCGCTCTGTAAAGACCGAGTTTTTCCAGGATAATACGGTTATTTTCGCCTGTGCAAAAGACAAAAGGAGTTCCTGATGTCTTTAAGCTGTTTATAAGAAATGACAGGCCTGCCTCGTCACCCTTGCTCATTTCTTTTTTTACTGTTATTCCCATGATCTCATTAAGATCATAAATATCCCTGTCATAGGAATTCGTCTTACATTTCAGATTTTCTCTGACTGTATAACAAAACATGTCAAAAGCTTTAAATCCGCTAAATAACTGTTTCTTTTCGAAAACTGTCTTCAATAAAGGATCCGTTGTATATAAAAAGCGTATTTTCCCTGAGAGATTACCAAGCAGGCCTTCATAAATACTTTCTGCATCAGCCATTTTTTCTGTATTTGTATATGTAACTTCCAAAAATACGCCTTCGGTTTCTCTTATCAAAAGGAAATTTTCATCCTCATAAAAAACCGTCCCTCTGCCGCTTTTAAGGGATTCAATGGCAAAGATATTATTTCTCTTTTTCTTTGAAAGCTTGTTTATGATATTTTGTCTGTTTTCATAATTAAGATAAAGATCCGGGCGTACAGCCTTTGTCTTTTCTATTGACTTTTCAAGTCTCCAGGCTTCCACGTCCTTATGATTTCCGGTTAAGAGCACTTCCGGAACCCTCTTTCCGCGCCACTCTTCCGGCCTGGTATATTGTGGATATTCTAAGAGATCCAGATGAAAGGACTCTGTCTCACTGGATGCATCATTGTTTAAAACTCCGTTTATAAATCTGGATGTGGCATCAATTATGATAAGAGCAGCAAGTTCTCCTCCGGTTAAGACAAAATCTCCCACAGAGACATAATCCGTTACAACTTCCTCTAAAACTCTCTCATCTATACCCTCATAATGGCCGCATATTATGACCAGTTCATCTTCACCGGCAAAATCCTTTGCCATTTCCTGGTTAAAAGGCTTTCCCTGAGGTGTAACGTAAACCGTGCGGACCTTTTTACCCTCTGTTGCAAAACCATGGGCCTTAAACACAGGTTCAGCCTGCATAAGCATACCTGCTCCGCCGCCATAAGTATAATCATCAACCTTTCCATGTCTGTCATCGGAAAAATCCCTGATATTTACAGCCGATACATCTATTAAATTGTTCTTTTTAGCCCTTCCGATGATGCTGGTGTTTACAACATCCTCGATCATTTGCGGGAACAGGGTAAGCACGGAAAATTTCATGTTTTATTCCTATATCAATCCGTCCATGATATGAACGGTCATTTTCAGATTTTCAATATCCACATTCAAAATACAGTCCTTGATGGCGGGTAAGAGGATCTCTTCACCGCTAACTGTCCCTACGACATAAACATCGTTGGCACCTGTCTGCATCACATCAGTGATCTCACCGATCTTTACATCATTTTCATCAAAGACTTCTATACCTATGAGATCGGCAATAAAATACTCATCCTTAGAGAGTTTCACTGCCTTTTCTCTTTCTACCAAAAGTTCACTTTGTCTGAGCCTTTCCACATCATTCATGGAATCAAAGCCTTTGAATTTGATTATGACGAACTGTTTGAAAAACTTGACACTCTCTATCTCTACAACGCTTCGCTCTTTGCCCGTATCCAGAATACAGGATTTTAATTTCTTGAATCTGCCGGGATCATCAGTGGTGGGAAATACTTTTACTTCTCCTCTGACACCGTGAGGCTGTGTTATCACACCGATCTTGAATTCTTTTTCCATAATCTCTCTTTCCTGCGTATATAAATCCTCTTGATTAAAACAAGGAGAAACACTGTGTGCCTCTCCTTGAATTCATTTTAGACGATCTCAACGTCAACTCTTGTGTTGTCCTTAGATGATGCTGCCTTTACTACAGCTCTGATAGCTTTAGCTATTCTGCCCTGTTTTCCGATTACTTTTCCCATATCGGAAGAAGAAACGTGGAGCTCGATAATAATATTCTTGCCCTCTGTTTTTTCTGTAACTACAACTTCTTCGGGTTTGTCAACTAAGGCTTTAGCAATTACTTCCACTAATTCCTTCATAATCCACCTCCGGCGCAGACTAACTTATTATTTCTCAATTCCGGCTGCCTTGAAAAGTTTTCCAACAACCTCTGTAGGCTGAGCACCGTTAGCAAGCCACTTCTTAGCTGCTTCCTCATTGATTCTGAAGGTGCTGGGATCTGTTGAAGGATCGTATGTACCGATCTCCTCGATGAATCTACCGTCTCTGGGTGAATGAGAATCAGCAACGATGATTCTATAGAAAGGAGCCTTCTTCTGTCCCATTCTTCTCAATCTGATCTTAACTGCCATTTTATTTTCCTCCGTTTTAAAAAAAATGATTGTTATATATGGTAAGAACCTTTTTTCAAATGTTCATATCCAACTAAATTTATTTACTTAAATGGATCAAAAGGGAAATCCGCCTTTGCCCATTCCGCCGAAACCGCCCATACCGGGGAACATTCCGCGGCCGTGTTTTTTGCCGCCTCCGAACTGTTTCATCAGCTTCTGGGTCTGTTCAAACTGTTTTACGAATCTGTTGACCTCTGCAATGTCAAGGCCACAACCCTTGGCAATCCTGAATTTCCTCCTGGGATTTAATATCTTGGGATTTTTTCTCTCCTCAGGAGTCATGGACAGGATGATGGCCTCAGTGCGCTTAAGCTGTTTTTCCGACTCATCCGTATCCACATTCATATTCTTCATCCCGAGCCCGGGAAGCATTCCCATGATACTTGCCAGTCCGCCCATCTTTCGCATCTGTTTCATGCTTTCAAGGTAATCTTCAAAATCGAATTTACCTTTCTTCATACGGCCGGCCATATCACGGCTTTTTTCTTCATCTATATCAATGCTTTGAGTTGCTTTGTCAATAAGGGAGAGCACGTCTCCCATACCCAGGATTCTGCCTGCCATTCTGTCCGGATAAAACTGATCCAGATCCTCAAGTTTTTCACCCTGGCTTACGAACAATATGGGTTTTCCGGTAACCGCTTTGATTGAAAGTGCGGCACCGCCCCTTGTATCGCCATCCATCTTTGAGAGAACAACTCCGTCGATACCGATCTTTTCATTGAACTCGTTTGCCACGTTAACGGCATCCTGACCGGTCATAGCATCGACTACCAAAAGGGTCTGGTGAACACCGACTTTTTCCTTGATCTCGGCAAGTTCCTTCATCATATCGTCATCGACATGAAGTCGTCCCGCCGTATCTAAGATCACAACATTTGCACCGATCTTTTCGGCTTCTTTGATACCTTCTGTCGCGATTCTCAGAGGAGGATTGTCAGTACCCATATCAAATACGGGAACATTTATCTTTCCACCGTTTATCTTTAACTGCTCAATAGCTGCAGGTCTGTAAATATCGCATGCAACCAGTAAGCTTTTCTTGCCCTTTGTCTTTAACTTCTCTGCGATCTTTGCGGTTGCAGTAGTTTTACCGGCACCCTGAAGACCCGCCATCATTATGACCGTAATGGCTTTTCCGGGCTGAAACGAAAGCTCGGTTGTCTCACTTCCCATGAGGGATGTAAGCTCTTCGTTGACTATCTTTATAACTGTCTGAGCGGGATTTAAGCCTGTAAGGACATCCTGTCCCACAGCCCTCTCCTCAACAGTCTTTACAAAGTTTTTTACAACTTTGAAGTTAACATCGGCTTCAAGCAAAGCCATTTTTACTTCCTTTAAAGCAAGTTTAACATCCTCTTCGGAAAGTCTTCCCTTGCCCCTCAGGTTTTTGAAAACATTTTGCAGTTTATCTGTAAGGCTTTCAAATGCCATGCTTTATCCTACCAATCTTCCAAAAGCTCTTTGGAAAGAGTTTTGATGGACTCAAGTTTCTCTCCTACGTTCTCAGCGTTTTCCGAAGCTGAATCCAGCAGTTCCACAATGCCGCCTATCTTTTTCTTGGCATCGGTAAACTTTTCAACCAAATGGAGTTTTTCTTCATAGCCAAGCAGTATCTTGTCACATCTCTTCACAAGGTCATGCACACCCTGTCTGGATATGCCCTGCTCCAGAGCTATCTCTGAAAGTGACATATCATCAAAGACTACCGCTTCATAAATATTCTTTTGATGTTCAGTAAGCAGTTCCCCGTAAAAATCATACAACAGAGCCTGCTCAAATATCTTCTCCATTTAAATCACCTTGGCTATAATACAATAATAAGAAAAGGGTGTCAAGTATTTTTTCTTGACACCCTTTCACATTAAGTACACAAATCATTTTCGTTTTTTGGATGATATCTTATATGTAAGCCCTAAAATCAAAGCGCAAAAAATTATGTCAGTTCCATTGAATTCCAAGCGTATCAGTCTTTCAATTTCAAAAATTACCAAAAAAACCGAAACTACTGCAACTATAGGATTAGGGAAAATGGAAAAAACTTTTTTTATTACTGATATGATCTTATTAACGCTGAGTTTAGATCTTTTTTTCTCAAGCTGCTTACATGTACTATCATAAATCCTCTGTATCTTATCAAGCTCAGCCTCGTCATTTATCGATAAATTTGCTTTCTGATAACACTGGTTCATTTTAACATTCCATGCATCAAATAACACTTCAGAGTTCTCCCCGAGTACACTCGATGATGCCATTACAAAAAACTCATAAATATCCTCTTTTGTATTTGGAACGGGGAAATTACCGATGATAGCTGCCTTTTCTCTGTCTGATGCTGAATTCTTTAACTCTAGCATAAATGAATGCAAAGTTTTTGAAGCTTCAATCCCTCTTAACTCGACGCCGCAGGATGGACAAATCAGAGTAAACGAATCAATTATATCTCCACAATTTGGGCATTTGAAAACCTTTCCAACATATTCTTCTTGTTTATTTGATTGTGAGCGTTCAGCATCACTCTGTTGCTTCTGTTCACTTGAAACGTCGACAGATTCTTCCAGACATGTCACCGCATTCCCTTTATCTGAAAAAATATGTTTTTTTCCAGGAACTAACATTCGACCACATTCCGGACAATAGTTAGTTCCTTCGCACAGTTTACTTCCACATTCAATACAATATAATAAATTATCTTCGCTTTTTTCTTCTAACTTAAGTTCTTGCTTTATCTCTTCCTTAATCTCTTGCTTTATATCTTGTTTAACTTCTTGGATGGCTTGTGATTCACCAAGCAAATCAGCCTCTTTTGCAGTCTCATTTGCTTGTTTAAGATTCTTGCTTACAAAAAAACTACTAACTCTTACGCTCTTTTGGGATTTTGTTTCTTTTCCATTTGTAGGCTCACTGATTTCCTCAATTCCCAGGACCTTATTTATTTCAGAAACCCAAGTAGGAATAATTTTCTTTGGCACTTCATAAAATTCAAAATATTCAATGCTTTGATTAAATTGAATTTGAAGGCACCATCTGCCATCTATCTTTATTTGTTTTACCAATGCTTGTCCATTTATAATCTTAATTTCTGATATTAGAAACGTAATAGTCTCATGTGAATATCCTTTAAAAATACCATTACTTTTTTCACAGACACAATAAAGATGCTTGTTAGTAAGAACAAGACTTTCAAGTATATAATCCTCATTTGATAGCCATGATGAAGAATCACTTTCAAGAAGTATACCCTCATCTATTTCTAGTTGCAGATTAGTCATTTTTTCTCTCCCAAACTCATCGTTTTACAATCACTGAATGTCTTTTGATTAATTCAAATAATAAATAGATGGCATTATATTCCTTTAATACACAATAACTATTATTTATTCTATCGGTGATCCGCAGAACTCGCACTCTGCAACTTGCCCTACGTAAATAATATTATTTCCACCACAATTAGGACACTTAACTGTCCTCTGCTGAGCATTCACATTTGTAATATGATCATTAACCATAGGTTGGTTATTACTTATATTAAGCAACACAATTTCATGATTTCCCTGATCTATATAAGCCCCATTAAAGTAACCCTTATCAATCATTTTCTGCAAACCATTAACGGTCTCGTCATATCCAAGCCCCATTTGAGAAGCGATATTATCAATCGTTGTCTGCCTCTGATTAATTACTATATCAATGAACTTCTTGTATCTTTCACCAGTATCTTTTAGACGTTTAGCCGCATAAATAAGCCCGCCTCCACCTGCTCCGTAAAACAGAACTCCAGATAGCGTCGAACTGGTATCTGATGAAGAATCAAACAACTGTGTAATCATAACAAACGCACAAAACAGAAAAAAAATACCTATGCCTAGCAGAACTTTGCTATTGTGCATTGCGGCTGACTTGTCATTTGTAACTTTCTTAATTAGCAAATAAACACCTACCGGCCAAAAGAAAATAAACCATAATACAATAGCAACCCATGACGGCGATTTCTTTACTTTTTCCATAATCATTCTCCTCCTAGACTCCACCTTGCTTCATATTTTTTGTTTGAATATTTCTCTTTTTTATTAAGATTTCTATCTCTTCAATCAGTTTTTTATACTCTTCGGATTCTATTTGCTCATCCGCCACAATTTTCTTTAGTTGTGAAATCTTTTCTTCAATTTCTATATCACAATCAACCACAACCGATGAATCCGAAAAGCGAATCGATTCAATTAATTTGTCAATTAATGATTTATCTTTTACTTTTTCTCTTATCAATGATAATTCTGTTATGAAATTATTTATCATCGCATCAGCTTGCAGAATTTTACAATCACTTGTCTCTGCAGAATTTGCAAATGAGGCTAAAATAGCAACTATAGCAAACGCTACAACAAAGAAGAATATCTGTAATATTAGAAACCGTCGAACAAAGAAGCTTCCATGTAACAAATACAATAATGATGACAGAAAAACCACGATAGAATAACCCGCAATAGTCACACCTACTCCAGCTCTACTAAGTATTCCCGAAGTTCTTTTTGCCAAGATCTCAACAAATAGAAAACCACCAAAAAATACAATCTCTGCATACAGCATAAAGATAAATGCAACAATTGTTGATAGTCGTATTACTGGATGAAAGAGTGCAAAAATAATAATAGTTGCCAGAATACATACGCATCCTATTGTTGTGGCTGTTTTTAATCTATTCATTCAATCACCTCAAACTTTCTCCGCATTCAGGGCAGAATTTAGGATTGCCTTCTATTGTAACGCCACAATTAGGGCATTTCTTAACCACAGATGCTCCGCATTCAGGACAGAACTTTATACCTCTAGGCAAATCTGCACCACAACTGGGACACTTCATAGGAAGTTCATGTCCACATATACCACATGATGTTTCACCCTCATTCATATCAGCACCACATTCAGGGCAGGGAATGTATTTTTTCCCACACACCATACAGAATTTTGCTCCTTTATTATCTGCTCCACACTTTGCACATTTTATTATTTTTATTGTGGTGGATGAAGTTTCTTCCTGCTGAGCATCAAATCCACAAGATCCGCAAAATCTTTGACCTTTAACCATTTTCGAATGGCATTTAGGACATTCAATCATATTATCATTTCCATCAAACTTCATCTGTCCTGCAAGATTTGCCATAGAACCTGCCATTACACCGCCGACGCCAACACCCATACCGATTCCCATTCCAGCTCCCATAAACGGTGCTGCGCCCATACTTTCATTTTTAACAGCAGATTCCATCGTATCAAACGATCTTTCTTGCTGATAGTTATATCCAATAATATTCATTTCAGCTTTCTTAGCTAATGCATCCTTTAATCTCTTTACCGCAGGATCCTCTTCAGGAATGCTTATCTCATTTACGAAAAAACTAACTAAATTAATTCCATAATCTGACATTTCAGGACAAATTCTTTCTTTCATAAATGAAGAAAGTTCATCGATATAAGCATTTATTTCAAGTAAGCTTATTCCCTTCTTTACAACATATGAAGAAATAGCATCCTTGACCTTCGTAACATACAATCCCCTGAAATACTTAATAATGCTTTGTTCGTCAAAGACTGGCATAGAGCCTACTAATTTAACAAGAAACTTATTAGAATCATCAATCTGAATTCCAAACATACCATTAGCTCTTACAGGTACAAATACTCCATATCTAGGGTCTTGGATCTGAATTGGAGATGCTGTCCCCCATTTGATATCAAGTTTGAAAAGCTTATTAACATACCATACTTCCGCCGTAAATGGAGATCTCCCGCCAAAGGGAAGATTTACTATTTTATTTAATAGGGGAATATTCTTTGTCTCTAAAGTATGTCTTCCACTTCCAAATACATCTAATGCTTTTCCACCTTTAAACAACACAGCTTCTTGAGATTCATTTACGATAAGCTGAGTCCAAGTACCTAATTCTTCGCTTGGATATTTCCAGGCAAAAACATTTGCCGCCCCGTTATATTTAACAACTTCAACGATTGCCATATGATGCCTCCTATTTTTGTTTTCAATCACCTGCAGCACTAATTTGTTTACTTTGCATAAAAATCTTCTATCTTTATTTTTTAATGTTATCATTTTTGTCTCATTTTTACAACCGATTTGCACGTATTTTCGGGCTAAAATTAGATTTCAAGGTATGAGAAGGAGGCATGTTTTGTGCCAAAGCCACTATCAGATTTAGGAAAGAAAAACTTAATAGCAGATAACCTTATAAAATTAAGACAAAAGTATGGTCTTTCACAGCGCGATTTAGCTCATCAATTACAAATTAGAGGATGCGATGTCGACAAAAATGTTATAACCAGGATTGAAACACAAAAGCGTTACGTTACTGATATTGAATTACAAAAGATTTGTGACCTATTTGATGTAACATTCGAAGAACTAATCAAGCCGCAGTAACTATCTTTTTTTCTCATGAACACGCTACGTTTGTCCAATCTCACTTACAATAGCTACAGGCCTTATCATTATTATTCTACATCTTCAAATAATCCCTAATTCTATTTTTTAAAGACTTAAAAAATCAAGTAAAAAAAAGAGACCGATTGCTTATCGATCTCTCCTTCATAAGTGAAGGATACCCTTATCAAATCAAACAAAAATTGTATTTCATACAAATAGATATATTACTCATTTTAGTTATAGCTAATATGATGCATTTCGAATCCTTATTCCTACTAAAACTATTAAAAGCTTAGTATAGTCGGTACTCATAAACCGACTAAGCTAAGCTTTTTCTTCATTTAGCAGGTGGTTTTCCATTACTTTTCTAATGGAGAAGTAATTTTTACCGACTAATTTACAATATTTGTCTGTTCGGTCGGATATAGCATACCGACTATTCTCATAGTTTACAATTTTAAGTCGGACCGGCACCCAAAAACAGGCATCACCTATAGCTTCTCACTGAAAATATTCTTATACCCTTCTCCGTAGATCTCGGTGGCTGAGCTAATGATCATAAAAGCCAGAGGGTCCTCCTCCTTTACGATGGTCTCCACCTTGCCGGCGAGGGTCTTTTTGACTGCGGCCATTATGACCTGCTTTTCCTTTCCGGAATAAGCGCCCTTTCCATCCATATGAGTCACTCCCACATCCAGTTCCTCAAGGAGCCTTGACGTAATTGCTTCAGAATAGTCTGAGATTATAAATATAAGTTTCGCTCCGTCTCTTCCATAAAGCACCACATCGATCAAAAGCGAAGTGACTACCACTACAACACCGGCATATAACGCTGTATTCAGATCATGGAAAACAAAGGCTGATATGGCAACGATGGTGGAGTCCATTATCATAAATAATGCCCCGGTCTTTAAATATGGATATTTTAATCTCAAAACCTTGATAATGATATCCGTTCCTCCGCTGGTGGCACCGGCCTTAAATACAATTCCAAGGGAAACCGCAGTAAGCGCACCGCCCACAATGGAAGCCAAAAATCTGTCATCCGTGGCAGCCCCAAGCGGCGATAATAAATTGGTAAAAAATGAAACAAGGGAGGTACAATATATGGTTGAAAGAATAAATCTGAAACCAAACTTCACCATGCCCAGTATCATAATCGGAATATTGATGATAAAGATCAGAGTACCTGTCTCAAGATTCACGAAACGGCTCAGTATGATGGAAACACCTGTAACTCCTCCCGGTGCAAAATTGTTCGGGTCCAGAAACAGGCTTACTGCAACAGCATATAAAAAAGCGCCCACAGTGATCACAAAATAATCCAGGAGTCTCTGAAAATTAGTCTTTTTTTCAAGGTTTTTCTTATCTATCTCATTCTCTTTTAAGATACTCATAATTCCCGAATCAGTCATTTTAGATTTTAAATTATCAAACATGGCTTAAATCCCCCAAAAAATAAATCCGCATATGAAATATATGCGGATTTGCTCGGCTGTAAAGCTTCTTTTAAAATTTTTATCAAGGCTATTCTATCACTTTATTGTGAAATGTCAAATAAAGCATTTACAAAATCTTCGGAATTGAATTTTTGCAGGTCTTCGATACCTTCTCCCACACCGATAAACTTAACGGGGACATCAATCTCGGACTCAATGGCAATAGCTATACCGCCCTTTGCGGTTCCGTCCATCTTTGTAAGGATGATTCCCGTAAGGTCACAGACATCTCCGAATTCTCTGGCCTGAACCAGAGCGTTCTGACCTGTGGTAGAATCCAAAACAATGAGGTTTTCCCTGTGTGCATCGGGGAAAACATTGTCTACGATCTTGTTCATCTTGCGAAGCTCTTCCATGAGATTTTTCTTGTTATGGAGTCTTCCTGCGGTATCGATCAAAAGAACATCTACATTTCTGGCCTTTGCGGCATTGACAGCATCATAAACAACGCTGGCAGGATCTGCTCCTTCGGTACCTCTTACCATGGGGACACCGGCTCTCTCAGCCCACATTTCAAGCTGATCTCCGGCAGCTGCCCTGAATGTGTCGGCGGCTGCGATCAGAACTTTCCTGCCGTTACTTTTTAACAATCCGGCAAGTTTTCCCACGGATGTAGTCTTTCCCACACCGTTCACACCTACGACCATAATTATGGACTGCTCATTTTCAAAAGCATAGGAATCCTCCGGCTGCTTCATCTGTTCCATGATGGAATCGATTAAAAGCTGTTTGCACTCTTCAGGCTCCTTGATATGCTTTTCTTTGATATCCTTTTTTAATTTATCCAGGATCTCTTCAGTGGCTTTTACACCTAAATCTCCCATTATGAGTATCTCTTCGAGTTCCTCAAACAGATCCTCGTCTATGGATGAAAAACCGCTGAAAACATTATCTATACCTTTGACGAAATTGTCTCTGGTCTTTGATAATCCATTTTTTAATCTTTCAAAAAAACCCATTTGGTCTCCTTAATTAATCCGTCAGATCTTTATCGATAAGATTTACGCTGACAAGGGTGGAAACACCTTTTTCCTGCATGGTGATACCGTAAAGTCTGTCCACCTGTTCCATGGTGCCTCGTCTGTGAGTGATAACGATAAACTGCGTATTCTTGGTAAGCTTGTGAAGATATTTTGCAAATCTTCCCACGTTGTTATCATCAAGAGCAGCCTCGATCTCGTCAAGCAGACAGAAGGGTGAAGGCTTTAAGTTCTGGATCGCAAACAAAAGCGCGATGGCAGTAAGGGCCTTCTCTCCACCGGAGAGCTGCATCATGTTCTGCAGTTTCTTTCCGGGTGGCTGAGCTATGATACGGATTCCTGCCTCCAGGATATCATCATCCTCCATAAGCTCGATGGAACCTTTTCCACCTCCGAACAGTTCCTTGAATACTTTGTCAAACTCATGATTGATCTCTGCGAACTTTTCCGTAAACTGCTTGCGCATATTTACATCAAGTTCTGCAATGATACCCTCAAGAGATTTTTCTGCTTCTTCCAGATCGTCATGCTGTGTCTGAAGGAATGTGTATCTCTCCATGAGGTTCTTGTAATCCTCAATGGCATTAACATTGACATCACCCAGTTTCTTGATCTCGTCCTTTATTGAAGCAATATCCTTTTTCATGGCGGACAGATCATTCATCTCCTCGTTTCTGACGCTTGCGGCATCGGAAAGAGTGATCTCATATTCTTCCCACATGTAATTGATCTGGTTTTCGATCTGTTCCTCGAACTTTTCCTTTTGAGAAGATAATCTGTATACTTCCTTGTCAAGATTGGTGATCTTGTCGGAGAGTTCTTCTCTGGAATTAAAGAAATTCTTTTGCTTTGCGGAAAGTTCTTCTTTTCTGGCAATATCTGCAGAAAGCTTCTTTTGAGATTCGGACTGGGCATCATGGGATGCCTCGATAGTCTTTGTGATCTCTGTGATATTATGCTCTTTTTCCAAAATATCAGCTGCAGTCTTAGTAAGGGCTTCAACGATCTCGTCAAGTTCTGACTGTCTTGCGGATATTTCCTCATTTATACGATCAACGTTAGCCTGGTGGAAGCCCTGGGTCTGAAGCATCTTTTCCACCTTGATATCCCATTCGTTAACTTTAGCTGCAGCCTCGGTCTCCTCATGGCGAAGTTTATCAAGTTCTGCCTGAAATGCATCGATGTCTTCTTTTGTCTTTGCTTCGCTTTCCTCGGAATTTTTAAGTTCCTCGTTAATGGTTTCCTTGCTGTTTGTGATCTCAAAGATCTGGGATTCGATATCCTGCTGTTCAGCCTTTAAGCTGACAACTCCTTCCGCTTCCTCTTCCATACGGTTTCTTGCCGCCTCCACGTTGATCCTGGCGGTATTCTGCTCAATAGATTTGCGCTGAAGATCTGTCTTTAAGGTCTCTATCTCCATACGAAGCTTGTTTCTCTTTGTCTTGTCCTCTTCGATCTCGATGTTTAATCTGTCAATATCGGCGGACAGCGCTTTGACAGATTTTTCGAGTTCATCCATCTCACGTCTTCGTCCCAGGAGATTACTGTTATTCTTAAATGTACCTCCGCTGATGGCTCCTCCGGGAACAAGAAGTTCTCCTTCGAGAGTGACCATACGGATACCGTAATCGAATTTCCTTGCGATCTTTACGGCATTGTCCACATTGTCAACGACCACAATACGTCCGAGCATTGCCTTGGCAACGTCTTTGTATTTTTTGTCAATGTCAACCAGCTCATCGGCCATTCCGATGACCCCCTTTTCACTTAAAGCCTCGGGATTTTTAAACTCCTGAGGATTTGTGATGCTTGTAAGAGGCAGGAATGTGGCACGTCCAAGCTTATTTTCCTTTAAATATGAGATCATCTTCTTTGCGGTATCCTCATCGTCTGTGACAATGTTCTGGATATTTCCGCCGAGTGCTATCTCGATGGCAGTCTCATACTTTTTATCAACCTTTATGATATCGGCTACAACACCTACGATTCCTTTTACGGAATCTTTTTTCTCCATAACACGCTTTACGGAACCGCCGTAGCCTTCATATCTCTCTGTGATATTACTCAGGGCATCGAGTTTTGATTTTTCCTGGTGGAACTTGTTTTCCTTTTCTCTGAGGAGAGTATCCTTATCCGTAAGTGTGATCCTGATCTCTCCCAGTTCATTCTCACCTGCGGCGATGGTCTCGTTTAACTTGCCTATCTCTTTTGTGATATCCTGAAATTCTTCCTCCAAAGCCTTAATGGCTTCCTCACGCTCTGCCTCATCGGTCTTTGCACGAAGGATCCTGGAATTAAGCTCAGCTTTTCTGATATTTATCTGCTCCATCATGGTATCATAACGACCCATTTTGGATTTGATGACAGCACGCTGGTTAAGTTCCGCGATAATGGTATTTTTACCGCTTTCAATTGCGGAGTTTAACTGTTCGATCTTGTTTTGAAGTTCTTCCAAAGCCTGTTTTTCCTTACCGGCTTCATCAACAATATCCTTTACCTGCTCATCAATGCCGCTCTTTTCTCTGAGGATATTTTCCTTTTCCACATCTTTTGCGGCGATCTCATCATTCAGGGCCTGACGGCGATTTGTAAGATGCTTTTCGCTTCCTTTATCGGAATTTATCTGTTCCTTGAGGACATTGATCTGGCCTTCAAGCTGATTTCTCTTAAGGCCTGTGTCGGAAAGATTCTGACGGGCTTCTTCTATAGCTATATCAAGTGACTCGATATCAGCCTGAACTCTCTCGTATTCTTCCTTGACACCTTCAAATTTCTCATTTGCGGCAGTAAGTTCATTATTGGCAATATCATATTTTTCACAGACCTGATTTAACTGATCGTTCAGTCTGTTATTCTCAAGCATAAACACATTGAGATCTAAAGTCTTTAATTCCTCTTTCTTTTTCAGGAAAATCTTTGCCTTTTCAGATTGCTTTTCCAAAGGTCCGACCTGTCTTGAGATCTCAGATAAAATATCGTTTACACGCAGGAGATTTGCCTTTTCATTTTCCAGTTTGGTAATGGCTGCAGCCTTACGCTTTTTAAATTTAACGATACCTGCGGCTTCATCGAAAAGCTCACGTCTTTCCTCAGGCTTACCGCTTAATATCTTGTCGATCTGACCCTGACCGATAATAGAATATCCTTCTTTACCGATACCGGTATCATAGAATAGTTCATTTACATCCTTTAAACGGCAAAGAGTACCGTTTATCAGATATTCACTCTCTCCCGACCTGTAGAGACGTCTTGCGACAGTAACCTCATCATAATCTACGGAAAGCTGATGATCTGAATTATCAAGAGTGATGGCAACATAGGCATAGCTTAAAGGCTTTCTGAGCTCAGTACCGGAAAAGATGACGTCCTGCATGCTGGCGCCTCGAAGCTGCTTTATACGCTGTTCTCCAAGTACCCACCTGACCGCATCCGCAACATTACTTTTTCCGGATCCGTTGGGACCTACTATACCTGTAATTCCATTGTGAAACTGAAATAGAATTTTATTGGCAAAGGACTTAAATCCATGTACTTCAATACTTTTTAAATACATAACCTTTTCCCCTTAAATATACTAATGCCTCATAGGCAGCTGCCTGCTGTGCAGCCTTTTTGGTGCGACCCTCACCGCGACCAATTTCTTCCCCGTCCATAACGATCTTTACTTCAAATGTCTTGTCATGTTCGGGACCTTTTTCTCCCACAAATTCATATTCAAAATCTCTGTGTAAAACGCCCTGGATCAGCTCCTGGAGCGAGCTTTTGGAGTCTACAAACAATACTTTTTCCTCAAGGTCATTTAATATGAACGTCTCGATATGCTTTCTGGCAACATCCATACCGCCATCCAGATACATGGCACCTATAAGTGCTTCCATGACATCACTTGTAATACTTTCACGGTTTCTGCCGCCGCTGGCTTCCTCACCTTTTCCGAGCTTGATAAAATCACCAAGTTTGATATCTTTTGCGCAATAAGCCAGTGCCTGCTCACATACCATGGATGCGCGCAGTTTGGTAAGCTGTCCCTCTTTCATTTCGGGATGTTCCCTGAAGAGAGTTTCGCTGGTCACCAGCTCCAAAACAGCATCTCCCAAAAACTCAAGGCGCTCATAGTCCTCAACTTTATTTATCTTTTGTTCATTGGTATAAGAGGAATGGGTAAGAGCTCTCATAAGCAGTGATCTGTCTTTAAATTTATAGCCGATCCTCTCCTCTAAAATAGAATCATCAAAAGTATTACTCATGCAAAATCTCCGATATTAAAACAAGTATTCCTGAATGATTATCATCCAGGAATACTTGAAGTCTTCATAAAACTAATTGATAGCGCTTTTGATCAATTCAACAGCTTCCTCAACAGTTGTGATCTTTTCGGCCTTCTCAGCAGGTACTTCGATCTGAAAAGTATCCTCGATTCCCAAAATTATCTGGAAAACATCGAGTGAATCTGCACCAAGGTCATCCATAAAAGTTGTCTCAGGCTTGATCTCCTCGGGATCAACGTTGAGTACATCTGCAATAATCTGTTTTAACTTTTCAAATTCCATTTAAAAATCCTTCTTTCTTTTGTGTTAGCAAGAAATAATCTCGCGGATCTTGTCATTGATCTTCATCTCTGAAAAATCTATACATTGCAAGATCGAATGTTTGATTTCAATTGCCTTTGAACTTCCGTGGGTCTTTACGACCAGACCGTTAAGTCCAAGCAAAGGAGCTCCGCCGTATTCTTCCAGGGAGAAGCCCTTTAAAGTCTTTTTCAAAGCAGGTTTGATCAAAAGAGCACCTATCTTTGATCTTAAGTTTGTCATGAGACCTTCTTTTACCTTTGAAATAAGTACAGCGCCCACGCCTTCATACATTTTCAGGATAACATTTCCCGTAAAAGCTTCACAGACAATGACATCCGCTGCTCCTGCCGGGATATCTCTGGCCTCTATGCTTCCGATGAAATTGATCTCGGGACAAGCCTTCAAAAGAGGAAAAGTCTCTTTGACAAGCGCATTTCCTTTTTCTTCCTCTGCACCGATATTTACGATAGCGACCCTGGGATTTTTAATGCCCACAACATTTTCCATGTAGACACTGCCCATCTTTGCAAATTGAACAAGATGAGAAGGTCTTGCATCAACATTCGCACCGCAGTCGATAAGAAGCGAGGCTCCGTCTTTGTTAGGGATAAGGGGAGCAAGAGGTGCTCTCTCAACACCCTTAAGCCTGCCTGCGATAACGGTTCCGCCTACCAAAACGGCACCTGTACTACCGGCAGAGACAAAAGCATCAGCTTCACCTGACTTAACCATGGTGAGGCCCTTTACGATGGAGGAATCTTTTTTCTTTCTGATGGCCATAACGGGAGGTTCACCCATCTCGATAACTTCAGAAGCATTTACGATCTCGATCCTGTCTGCCGGGAAAGTATATTTACTTAACTCAGAAGCGACCGCTTCCTCAATGCCCACCAGCAAAACCTTCACACGATCATCTTCATTAACAGCTTCAACTGCGCCTTTGACTATCTCAGCGGGAGCATTGTCTCCGCCCATTGCGTCAACGGCAACTCTGACCATTTCTGCCATTTCCATAATTCCTTTCGTGCATCATAAACATCTCTTTAACTATACTAAAGGGACTATCAAAAATCAAGAAAAAAAAGGAAAAGTAAACCGCCATGTATCAGAAAATTATTTTCCTCCTAAAATGAAAAAGGCTCTCTCCAAAATAATGGAGAAAGCCGTAAATTCATGTTGAATATATTAATTAGTCAACGCTGACAACCTGCTTCTTGTTATAAGAACCGCAAGCCTTACAAACTCTATGAGGCATCATAAGTGCACCGCACTTGCTGCATTTTACCAATCCGGGAACACTCATCTTCCAGTTTGCTCTTCTCTTATCTCTTCTACCTTTTGAAGATTTATTCTTAGGACAAATAGACATCGTTACACCTCCTTATTCGCGTTGAAGATATCTTGAAATTTTGCCATTCTGGGATCCGGGACAAAAGTATCACAGCCACACTGTTTTTCGTTTAGATCCTGTCCGCATACGGGACATACACCCTTGCAATCTTCCTTGCATAGGATCTTTAATGGCCAATTCACTAAAATCTCGTTATTAATAAGAGCCTCAGTGTCAAGATAATAACCGTCAATGAATGGCTTCTGGTCATCATCCTCTTCATCCTCACCGACAAATTCAGGTCCATGGATAACATATTCGAAATCCATATCAAGATCAACTGATGTGTCTTTAAGGCATCTGTCGCAGGGAGCGCTGAAAGAAACTTTTGCATTTCCCTTAAGTATCGCTTCATTCACACCGTTAAAGCTTATCTCAAGAAAAACTCCGGAATTTTCCGTGATCTCAAATGAACCGAAACCACTTTTAAATTCCTTCATCTCTATATCAGCCTGCGTTTTTAATGTCTTACCTTCCTTTGTCAAAACATCGGATAAATTAATTAACATGCTGACTCCTAAAAGTGCGTAGAATTTTCACACACTCGATTATTATACATAGGGAAAAATCATTTGTCAACAAATGTTTTAAAAAATTACTTAACCAAAGCTACAGTCTCTCTGGCAATGGCAAGTTCCTCATTTGTGGGGATAACAAACACCTTTGTGGCACATTCGGGCTCTGATATCTCGATATCAAGACCTCTCTTATTGTTATTCTCCTCATTTAAGCAAACGCCCAGGTAACCTAAGTATTCACATACAAGGCTTCTGACAACAGGAGCGTTTTCTCCGATACCTGCCGTAAAGCAGATGGCATCGACACCGTTTAATGAAGCGACATAAGCACCCACATATTTTGCAACTCTGTAGCAGAAAGCTTCCATTGCAAGGGTCATGTACTTATCTCCTGCTCTGTATCCATCCTCGATATCTCTGAAATCAGAGGATACACCGTTTGAAAGTCCTAAAACTCCGGACTTTTTGTTGAGTATTGTCATCACTTCATCGATTGAAAGATTTTCCTTGTGAGCCAAAAACTCGATGATGGCAGGATCGATATCACCGGATCTGGTTCCCATGATAAGTCCCTCAAGAGGGGTGAGACCCATGGATGTGTCAACACACTTTCCATCTTTGATGGCTGAAACGGAAGCACCGTTTCCGAGGTGGCAGACGATCATCTTTACATCCTCGTATTTTTTGTTCATAAGCTCAGCACATCTGTGTGAAACATATGAATGGCTGGTTCCGTGGAAACCATATCTTCTGATCTTGTATTTTTCATATAAAGATACGGGAAGACCGTACATATATGCCTTGGCGGGAATTGTCTGATGGAATGCGGTATCGAATACGGCAACCATGGGAGTATTCGGCATAAGTTCTCTGCAAGCATTTATACCGATAAGGTTTGCGGGGTTGTGAAGAGGTGCAAGGTCGTTACACTCTTTTATAGCCTCTAACACTTCATCGTCTATAACAGTAGAATTTGCGAATTTTTCTCCGCCGTGAACGATCCTGTGACCGACAGCACCGATCTCGGAAAGATCTTTGATGACTCCTGTCTTTTCATTTGTAAGAGCCTCGAGCACCAGGCTGATCGCCTTTGTATGATCAGGCATTGGAATCTCTTTCTTTTCTTTTTCCCCACCGTCGGGAGTATAGCTGATCATACTGCCCTCGATGCCGATCCTCTCGCAAAGTCCCTTCGCAAGACATTTCTCTGATACGGAATCGATCACCTGAAACTTAAGACTTGAACTTCCGCAATTTATTACCAAAACGTTCATAAAAATGATCTCCTTTTATAATCTATACTAACTGAGCCTGAACAGCAGTAAGTGCAACAACACCTACGATATCCTGCCATGAGCATCCTCTTGATAAGTCATTTACAGGTTTTGCGATACCCTGGAGCATGGGTCCGTAAGCATCTGCGCCTCCGAGTCTCTCCACAAGCTTGTAGCCGATATTTCCTGCATCAAGGTTAGGAAATACGAGAACATTTGCCTTTCCGCCAACTTCTGAACCGGGAGCCTTTGTCTTTGCAACTCCGGGAACAAGTGCGGCATCAAGCTGAAGTTCTCCGTCAAGGGTAAGATTGGGATACTGCTCATGAGCGATCCTGGTCGCATCAGCCACCTTATCTACCAGCGGATGCTTAGCACTGCCCTTTGTAGAGTGAGAAAGCATTGCTATAACAGGTTTGGGACCAACGAGATTTCTGAAGCTTCTTGCGGAAGTATCTGCAATGATCGCAAGTTCCTCAGCTGTGGGATCCTGGTTTAATCCGCAGTCAGCAAAAAGGAAGGTTCCGTTTTCTCCAAGGTCCTTCATAACTGTATCGAGTACAAAGAAAGCAGATACAAGTTTGACTCCGGGAGCTGTCTTTAAGATCTGAAGTGCAGGTCTCAATGTGTCAGCTGTTGAGTGACAGGCTCCTGCCACCATTCCGTCGGCATCATTTGCCTTTACCATAACTATACCGAAAGTAAGATAATCGGAAAGAAGGATCTCTCTTGCCTTCTCCGGTGTCATACCTTTATTTTTTCTTGTCTCATAGAGAAGATCCACGTATGAGTCAAGTTTTTCGCAGGTCTTTGGATTAACGATCTGAAGTCCGTCAAGTTCAACTTCAAGCCATCCTGCACCGTCCATGATCTTTTCTTCATCACCGATCATGATAAGATCTGCGATCCCTTCCTCAAGGATCTTTGAAGCCGCGATAAGCGTTCTCTTGTCATTTGACTCCGGAAGAACGATAGTTTTTTTGTCTCTTCTGGCTCTGTCTTTAATCTTGTCTATATATGCCATACAATATCTCCATTTCTGTAGCATTTTAGCTACCTTCAAAACAATAGGTACACTTCACTGCATCAAAACCAAAATAAAATTTAAAGCCTGTTACATATTTCATGTATCTCTAAAAGTCTTGAAACACAATCCTGAACTAATTATACTATTTGAAGATACATGATACAAGTAAATGCATTGTATAAAATTAAAAACATATTTGCTTTTACTTTTTAAAAAACCGAGGTAAAAATTTGAAGATCAATGCCATCATATCCGAGTACAACCCCTTTCATAACGGACACGCTTTTCACCTGAAGGATGCCAAAAACAGCACCGGTGCGGATTTTTCCATAGTGATAATGAGCGGTAACTTCGTCCAGAGGGGTGAACCCGCCATAACTGACAAATATATACGTGCAAAAGAAGCCTTAAAAAACGGGGCGGATCTGGTGCTTGAGTTAAGTCCCCTTATCTCCTCCGCATCCGCAGGTTATTTTGCGGAAGGAGCTGTCGTAAACCTGTCAAAGCTTGGCGTGGTTGACACTCTTTGCTTTGGTGCTGAAAGCGATGATCCAACGGGATTCAAAAATACAGCAAAAATTTTATCCGCCGAAGAACATAAACTAAAAACAGCCATTCAGGAAAATCTGAAAAACGGCCAAAGCTTTGCCTTGGCAAGGCAAAACGCTCTTTGTGATATCTACGGCGCAGAACAGGGATTATTAAGTGATCCGAACAATATCCTTGCCCTGGAATATGAAACTGCGATCTTAAAACACAAAATCGGTTTTGATACATATATCACAAAAAGAAATGATCCCGGATATAACTCCTGCGAGACCTTAGGCAATATCGCTTCTGCCCTGGCGATCAGAAGCCTTATAAAAGAAAACAAAACTATTGAGATCACCAAACTTCTTCCCGCAGATTTTGATAAAACGATCCTTAAATATCCTGTTTTTAAGGATGATTATTCTGAGTTTTTGCATTATAAACTATTAAATGAAAGTCTGTACGGATTTGAAAAATATCTGGATGTTTCAAAAGATATGTCGGAAAGAATTCGTATAATGATCCCTGAATACAGAAACTGCACGGATTTCTGTGATCTGTTAAAGAGTAAAAACGTGGCATATTCAACGATTAGCAGAGGACTTCTTCATATTTTCACGGGACTTTTACAGGAAAGAGTTGAATCCTACAAGGAAAGCGGTTACGGCAAATATATTAAGGTCCTTGGTTTTAAAAAGAGTGCTGCGCCCTTACTTAAAAATATCTCAAACAATGCTGTGGTGCCGCTTATAGTCAATAAAAATGATTATGACAAATATATTTATAAAGACGAAAAGCTTAAGTTTTTATATCATGAAGAAATGCGTATAGAGAGTAATTACGATCTGATCCTGCACAGAAAATATTCAAAAAATATCATAAGCGACTTGTCAAAAGAAGCTGTCATAATGTAAATAAAACCCGCTTTGGAAAATGATCCAAGGCGGGTTTATTGTTTTTAAAAATCTAGTTTTTAAAGCTGTGAATAGGTGCGGGGATCCTTCCTCCTCTGTTTACAAAAGCATCACAGGAGAAATTATTGACCGGCATGATTGGCGCATATCCCAAAAGGCCGCCAAATTCAACCACTTCACCAACACCTTTTCCGATAACGGGGATAAGTCTCACGGCTGTTGTCTTTTGATTTACCATACCGATGGCCATTTCATCAGCAATGATACCGGATATGGTGGTTGCCTTTGTATCTCCCGGGATCGCTATCATATCAAGACCCACAGAGCATACACATGTCATTGCCTCAAGTTTTTCAAGAGTAAGAGCTCCTGCATTTACCGCATCGATCATTCCCTGATCCTCGCTGACGGGAATAAATGCTCCCGAAAGACCTCCCACGTAGGAAGAAGCCATTACACCGCCCTTTTTAACCTGATCGTTTAAAAGAGCCAGGGCTGCCGTAGTACCGGGGGCTCCCGCGTGCTCAAGTCCGATCTCACACAGAATATCCGCAACGGAATCACCGATTGCAGGAGTAGGCGCAAGTGAGAGATCAACGATACCAAAAGGCACTCCGAGTCTCTGCGAAGCCTCCTTTGCCACCAGCTGACCCACACGTGTAACTTTAAATGCAGTCTTTTTTATGGTCTCACAGAGGATCTCAAAACTCTCGCCTCTTACTTTTTCAAGGGCTGTCTTTACAACGCCGGGACCGCTGACACCGACATTTATGATCTTATCTGCCTCTGTCACACCGTGGAAAGCTCCGGCCATAAAAGGATTGTCATCGGGAGCATTACAGAATACAACAAGCTTTGCGCATCCAAGGGAATCATCTTCCTTTGTATATTCTGCAGTCTCCTTTATCATCTCACCCATAAGTTTTACGGCATCCATATTGATACCGGTCTTTGTGGAACCCACATTCACGGAAGAGCATACTCTCTCTGTCTTTGAAAGAGCAAGAGGTATGGATCTGATCAGAAGTTCATCTGCAGGTGTCATTCCCTTGCTGACAAGGGCTGAATAACCACCGATGAAATTCACTCCCACTTCCTTTGCAACTTTATCAAGAGTCTCTGCAATAGATGCGAAATCTTCCACAGTCTTACAAGCGGCTCCGCCCACGATGGCTATGGGAGTCACTGAAATTCTCTTGTTTACGATAGGTATACCGTACTCTTTTGCTATTTCATTTCCGGTTACCACTAAATCCTTTGTGGCTTCGTATATCTTTTTGTAGATTTTATCCTTAACCCTGTTAAGATCCGAATCGATACAGTCCAAAAGACTGATTCCCATGGTGATAGTCCTCACATCCAGGTTCTCTTCCGCGATCATCTTGTTGGTTTCGGTAACTTCCTTTAAATTTATCATAACCTTGATTACCTTTCAGTTTAGATTCTGTGCATCTTGTCAAAGATTTCTTCCTTTTGGCTCTTGATGCTGACCCCTATCTCGTTTCCGAGAACTTCAAGCTCATCGCACATATCTCCGAAAGGCTTTGTCATATTGTTGGTATCGACGATCATCATCATATTAAAATAACCTGAGACGATGGTCTGTGAGATATCAAGAATATTGATATTGTTCTCCGACAGATATGTACACACTCTGGCAATGATGCCCACAGTATCTTTTCCAACTACAGTAATAATTGTCTTTTTCATGAATTCTCTCCTCATGTACGCACTTTTATTCTAAATTAAACTCCAAGACTTAAATTATTTCAAGAAGTTTTTTATGCTTTAGGCTATCTCCACAACAGGGGATACTTCGCTTCTCTTTGCAACGGATATGTTAAAATCCTCTCCCCTGTATGGATTGTCCCCCATGGTGACTTCCATTCTGACTGCTTCATATGCAAGCTCAGGGATATTATTTTCCTTGCTTAAATGCCCTAATATCACGGCCTTTAAGTTGTCATGCAAAATACTTGCAAGAAGCCTTCCGGAATTTTCATTCGACAAATGCCCTCTGTCACCTAAGATCCTCTGTTTTAAATAATATGGATATGGTCCCACCTGAAGCATTTTCACATCATGATTTGCCTCCAGTAAAACTGCATCCAATCCTCTTAAACATTCGATTGTATAATCCGTATAAACCCCAAGGTCCGTGCAGACCGCAACCTTTTTTTTGCCATAATTAAACCTGTAAGCCACAGGCTCTGCGGCATCATGCGAGATCCTCATGGGATTAATGAACAGATCCTTTACAGCACATTTCACATCGGCCTTTACAGGGATAAACAGATCCTCATCGATTTTTCCAAGAGTATTACATTTTTTAATGGCTTCGATGGTTCCCGGGGTGGCATAAATAGGAATCTGATACTTTCTTGAGATGACCCCCAGACCGTTTATATGATCGGCATGCTCATGGGTTATAAAGATCCCGTCAATATCATTCATACTAAGCCCTAAGCTGTTTACTCCGGCCTCTGTTCTTTTACCGCTGATACCCACATCCACCAGCAGGTGGGTCGCATCGGAACCAACATAGATACAATTGCCGCTGCTACCGCTGGCAATACTGCATAATCTCATAACTGTTACCTTTAGTTCATTATTTTCTTTCTTTATTTCCAATAAATATTTATAACGTCTCCGTCTTTGAGTTTTTCCATATACTCAGCGCTTCTTCCGTTTAACTGAGTGACTATGGATCTGCCCTGAGAATTTTTAAGGTCAAAGTTTATATAATCAAAGACGTCTACAAATACATAGGATGGCTTTCCTGAAAGCCTGTAAAGCTTGCCGTTGACCGTCACACTTAAAGGTATATTCAATACCTGATCAGTTGATGAAGTGTTTGATTCTTCTGCGCTTTCATCATTCTTTTCTGCAGGTTTTTCTTCGTGGATTTCGTTACTTCCCTGACCGGATACTGATCCTTCATTTTTAACTGAAGCACCGGTTTTTACAGGATCTTTATCCGGCTCTTTATCCTCTGCATTATTTTCGTTTTCTTTTGCATAAACAGACACGGCATCATTTTCAAAGGATAAGGTAAATCCTTCATAAACCTTTGTATTTAAATTTGCCTTTGTCTCGTTTACAAATATATCACCTGTGATATCAAGATCCAAAAATTCAGCAACTTCCTTTACGGTATAATAGTTGTGGATCTCAATATTGTCTCCTTCTAAAACGGATGTATATTCATTTACCAGTTTCCCGGATACGTTTGCTGTTTTAGGCAGAACGATCTTTTTGCCGTTTACAACAATGGATATCTGCTCTGTAAATTCTTTTATCCTTCCGATCTCGATCTTTGCATCCTCACCGGTTGTGGAAGGAATAACGGAAATGATATCCCCGCCGTGAACCTGGGTATACATATCCGCAGGTTCGTCATTTACCTTGATAATGGCAGCTTCCCCGAGGGAACCACGCATCATATGGCTCTTTCCGTTAACGGTAAAAGTAAGTGCCTTTCCGCGCTTCGGGAACAGATCCTCATTGGGAAACTGCAGCTGCATGGCGGCATCCGTCACAGTCAGATGTCCGTTGTCATAAAGCTTTGCTCTCTCCCCATTAAAATCAACGATGACAAAGTTATTATTCTGCTCATAATAGCTGAGACATATTCCGATGGGCGTTACCATAAGGGAACTTTTTTCGGCATTTTCCATGTCAAAAACAATATTGCCCATGACTTCCTCGCCTCTGATGGCAACTCTCTCTGTCACTATTCCAAGCTTCTTTGCAAGGCTTTCGGTATAACCCGGAACGGTTCCGCCTCCGCCTACCACAAACACGGCGCTTACAGGCTTGTCACCGTTTAAATCCTTTATGCATTCTGCAACCTTTTCCGTCATGCTCTCCACTTCTGTTTGCAAAAGTTCTGAGACTTCCTTTGCGGAAATGGTCTGCTTTAATCCCATGATATCGTTATATTCTATTATATCTTCAACACCGGATTTTCTCTTTATCATCTCTGCGGTGTCAAAATCAACAAGGCAGTGCTGAACCAGGATATCCGTAAGGGAATCCCCCGCAACAGGTATCATTCCGTATGCAGTGATGGTTCCGTCCTTTGTGATGGAAACGTCGCTTGTGCCGGCTCCCACATCAACAAGAGCCATATTGAGCATCCTGAATTTCTCCGGGATGGCAACCTGAATGGCGGCTATGGGCTCCAAAGTCAGATTTGCAACGTGGAGTTCTGCAAGCTCCACCGCTTTGTACAGGCCATCCACAACATCATCCGGCAAAAACGTGGCGATCAGGTCCAGGCCTATCTGCCTTGCCTTGTGCCCTTCCAGATTACCTATCTGATATCCGTTCATATAATAGCGCATGGGGGTGTATCCCACACAATAAAACTTCAGATCCGTATCATTTTCCTTTTGAAACTGCTCATAAGCTCTCTCTATGGCATAGCTTGAGAGATTGTTGATATCGATCTCCTCCACCTCTTTGTCAGACTCAAAGTCGGTCTCTGCATGGGTGGTTACGGTTTTTAACACACGTCCCGCAGCAGCTATGCAGACATCCTTTAATTCCACATTCAGGTCTTCCTCCAGCTGTTCCTTTACAGCCTTTATGCTGGAGCCCACCTTTATGATATCGTGGATCTGTCCGTCAAGCATGGCTCTGGTCTCATGCTCTTTTGCCCTCTGAGCTATCACATGGAATTTATTATCCTTCATAAATCCCACAGTGCCTACGATACTTCTGGTTCCGATATCCAATCCGAAAACAAGTTGTCCCTGACCCTCTTTAGTTAATGACATTTGTAACCCTCCAGTATTTTATCAATTTTGCAATAGACATCAAAAAGGTCCCCGCTGTTGTCTATGATCACATCACAATTTTTCCTGAATTCCTCATCAGAAAGCTGACTCTCCAGTATTGAATCGATCTTTTTATCATCATATCCGCGGCTTTCCTTTAAGCGTTTTCGTCTCACATCCGGATCCGCATATATATACCACAATTCATCCACCAGATCCTTGTAGCCCGTCTCTATCAAAAGAGCGGCTTCCACAAAGAAAAAGTCATACTCACCTGATTCTTTTGCCAATTCAAACTCTCTTAAGAGATATTCTCTGACTGCCGGATGAACGATATCATTAACCTTGTCCAAAAGCGATCCGTCAGCAAAAATAGCGGCAGCCATCTTTTTTTTATCAATGTTACCCTCTTCATCCAGAATGCTTTCCGATAAAAGCTTCACCAGCTCTTTATAGCAATCCGTGCCCTTTTCATACAAAAGATGGGCCACATTGTCGGCAAGATAAATCCTGCAGTTGTAATTATCTCTTATATAGTCCAAAACCGCGCTTTTCCCGGCTCCAACGCCTCCGGTTATGCCTATAAATCTCATCTTTTTGCCTTTCTATTTAGCATCGAACCAGTCGTTACCCATATGAAGATCGATCTTTAATTCAACCTTTAATTCGGCTGCGTTCTGCATGGAATCCGTCAGGATCTCTCTGACTTTATCCACCTCGTCTTCTGCAGTTTCGATCAAAAGTTCATCATGTACCTGCAAAAGTATCTTTGATCTTAATCCTTCATCCTTTAACCTCTTCCAGGTCTTTATCATGGCTATCTTCATGATATCCGCAGCAGTTCCCTGGATCGGTGAATTCATTGCCACTCGTTCTCCAAACTGCCTTATCATGAAATTTTTCTGTGACAGTTCCGGTATAGGACGCCTGCGGCCGTAGGAGGTTGTAACAAAACCGTCTTTTTTAGCCTTTTCCACGGTTTCATCAAGATATTTTTTGATCCCCGGGAAGGTCTTAAAATACTGTTCGATATAGCTTTCAGCCTCTTTTCTGGATATTGACAGATCCTGACTGAGTCCGAAAGAACTTATACCGTATACGATACCGAAATTCACAGCCTTGGCATTCCTTCTCTGCAGATCCGTAACCTCATCAATGGGTGTATTAAACACCTTTGAAGCCGTGATCCTGTGTATATCCTGTGCACTCTTGTAGGCTTCTATCAGCTGTTCATCCCCTGACATATGAGCCAGTATTCTGAGCTCCACCTGAGAATAATCCGCATCCATAAATACAAAGCCCTTCTTTGGCACAAATACTTTCCTGATGCGTCTGCCCAGTTCCATCCTCATTGGAATGTTCTGAAGGTTTGGCTCGGTGGAACTGATCCTTCCGGTTGCCGTAATGGTCTGGTTAAAGTTTGTATGGATCCTGCCGTCCTCTGCTATACACTCGGCAAGGCCCTCACCATAGGTTGACTTTAATTTCGTCAAAGTCCTGTACTCCAAGATATCGCTTATGATAGGATTTTCCGGTGCAAGCTTCTCAAGGACGTCCGCCGCTGTGGAATAACCTGTCTTTGTCTTCTTTCCGCCTTCAAGCCCCATCTTTTCAAAGAGTATCTCTCCCAGCTGCTTAGGTGAATTGATATTAAAATCCCTATCCCCGGCCTGTTCGTGGATAGAATCTTCAAGCTCGGTAATCCTCCCCTTAAGGCTATCCGTATACTCTAATAAAGCATCTCTGTTAACCGATACCCCTTCCTTTTCCATGTCATATAAAACATATGAAAGAGGCATCTCAATATCTTTCATGAGGTCTTCCATTCCAAACTCGGATAGTTTTGCTCTGATCGGCTCAAAACTCTTAAAAGAAACCAAAGCCATTGTACCGTAAAAAGCCGATACCTTTTTCGGATCATTCTTGAAAGCAGTTTCAAAATCATCCTTTCCAAAGACCTCTTTATAACCGGGTATAGTCATGGAAACATACTGATCCGCAATAGTTTCCATATCAAAATCACTCTTCAAGGGATTTATCAGATATGCCCCTATCAAAACATCAAAATAGTTTTCCAGATTTTCATAGTCTAAGATCCTGTATGCGGGCTTTATGTCAAAAACGGATAATTTCACTTTTCCCAACAGACTGTTTATGGCTTCGCATACCTTTTTAAAATCTTCACTGTTTATCTTTGCTTTGCATTCTTTTTCATCATCCAAAAGATCGAACAAAGTCATCTGAACCGGTTCAGGATCTATACACGTATTAAGGAAATATGTTTCCGATTCTTCGCCGCATAAAGCGATACCGCGAAGCTCCTTTTTTTCAAATACAAAATGAAGTCCCACATGGGAATTTGAACTGTATTTATTAAGAGCAGTGACAAATTCATCACAGGAATCAACAAGTTTAAAATCACATTTTGTCTCAGTATTTTTTCTCTCTTCAGAATTAAATTTTGCAAGATAATTTTTGAAACCGAGTTTTTTAAAGATCACATAAGCTTCAGGAGTAAAAAAGTCCCCGGCCACAGCATCCTCATATCCGACCTGGAGATCGCAGTCGGTCTTTATGGTTGCAAGTTTTAAACTCAGATCACAGAGATCTCTGTTGTTTTCGAGGGACTCCCTCACGCTTTTCTTTGAAATTTTATCCAGATTTGCATACAGATTTTCTATACTTCCGAATTCAATTATCAGATTTCCCGCAGTTACCTCACCGATCTTTGGAACGCCGGGAATATTGTCTGCGGTATCTCCCATCAAAGCTTTCTTTTGGATAAACTGTTTCGGTGTGATATGCTGCTCCTCAAACAGATCCTTTGCATAATAAGTAAACATCTCGGTCCTGCCACCCTTTGTCTTGGGTATACAGATCTTGATGTTATCGGATGCGATCTGAAGCAGATCCCTGTCCCCTGAAACAAGAGAAACACTGAGCCCGTCCGCCTCAGCCTTTTTGGCAAGGGTGCCAAGGATATCATCGGCTTCGAATCCGGCCTGTTCCACAATGACTATATTCATAGCCTTTAACAGGTCCTTTATAACGGGAACCTGCTCTTTTAATTCCGGATCCATGGGTTTTCTGGTGCCCTTGTACTCATCATACATTTTATGTCTGAAAGTGGGTGCGCTGACATCAAAAGCCACAGTTAGATAATCCGGTTTTTCCTCGTCGAGGATCTTAAACATTATATTCAAAAAACCATAGACAGCATTAGTATGAAGCCCGTCTGCATTGGTAAGGGGCGGAACCCCGTAATATGCTCTGTTTAAAATACTGTGTCCGTCTATCAAAACAAGTTTCTTATTCATACTCTCCCAACCTAAAACAATATCCACAAAACTCCTGCGATGACGATGATCACGGAAATTGTTTCAAATACAATATTTTTAATGACCCTTTTTCGGTGGATCTTAAGGTCGTTTTCCACGTCCGAAAGATAATTTTCCAGATCCTTTTTTAAATCAAAGGAATCCCCCTCCTCCAGCTTTTGCATACCTTTTGAAACCAAAAACTGAATGTCCAGTTCTTCCCGGCAGCTGTCACATTCCTCTCTGTGACGATAAAAGCGGTTAAGGGTCTTATAATCAAGCTTCCTGTCGATAAAGTCAGGTATAAGCTTTTCAAACTCTTTGCAATCCATAAATCCTCCTTGTATACAATTATTGTATACAAAAAACATCGAATTTACATACATAAATAATATACTACATTTCATGGAAAAGTGCCACCAAAGAATGGCTCATTGAACATAAGAATTACAGCCAACAAAAAAGCATGTCGCTTGCGACATGCTCGCGCCGAGCGCGGTTGACGACAGTCAACATGATACCAATCGTGCGAGTGCGCATCCATAGCGGAGCGCTTTTTACTTTATAGGAATGCGAAGCAATTTCCTATAAAGTAAAAAACTCCGAAAAAATTTTCGGAGTCAATGCCGGTGGTGGGACTTGAACCCACACTGTGTTGCCACAAACAGATTTTGAGTCTGCCTCGTCTGCCATTCCGACACACCGGCTTCTCAACAACAATATGAATATTAACATATAATTGTTTGCCTGACAAGTAAAATTTCGAAACTAAAAGGTACATACATTTCAATGTATGTACCTTTAAAAATCTTACATATTGCCAACCTTTGTCAAAGCTTCCACAACACGTTCCGCCTGGAAGGGTTTAACGATAAAATCCTTCGCTCCGTTTTGAATAGCTTCGATAACCATGCTCTGCTGACCCATTGCCGAACACATTACCGCTTTAATATCAGGATTCATTTTCTTTAATTCTTTAAGTGCTGTGATTCCGTCCATCTCAGGCATTGTGATATCAAGTGTTACCAGATCGGGTTTTAACGCTTCATATTTTTTAAGTGCGTCACCACCATCTACGGCTTCACCAACAACCTCAAATCCGTTCTTTGTAAGAATATCCTTAAGCATCATTCTCATGAAAGCCGCGTCATCTACAACAAGTACTGATTTTGCCATGTGTTAGTCTCCTTAATTGTTTGTTTTTAAAATGATGTTAATCTCCATGAAATCTGTTCCGTCTTTAAGCATAGGAACACAGATCATCTGGGAATTGAAAGTTTCCATCTTCACTGTACCATGTTGAATCATGGGAGGAGTGATGTCTATCAAAACATTTTTGGTAGAGAAAATTGTTGCCGCAGTTCCCATGGTCATATTTCCAAGTTCTGATAATGCCGACAATGCCATTTCGTTAAGTTCATCCACCGGCATGCCCATCATCATATTACTGGCCACATTTTTAGCATTTGAAGCGGGAAGAGCCATAATAACACGACCCTTCATGGCGCCGGTAATACCAACTATAGTTAGAACATTTTCATCGCTAAAATCGAGGTTCTCACGTAAGAAAGGTTTTCCTACGGTAAGTTTAATCTGTGCAACCATTTCAAGGGTGGATATTGCTGCTTCAAGAAACGGATTGATTACGTTAACGTCTACCATGCAGTCCCTCCTAGTGTTAATAAGTATTCAGTTATATATTTAGAATAATATACTATTTTTAGTAATTTTTCAAGCAATTAACTTAAATTAATCGAAATTTTATCAAAACTTGATTTTGCTTTGAGCAAACTTCTGAAAAAGCTCCGGACAGTATAGGCATCATAGGATCAAGATGCCCTATATCCATATCCATAATAATGGGAACATTGTATTTTGAAAGGGCTCCCACATATGCATTTGTGTTGTCCAGGTTAAATAATTCCCCGCCGTTTAAACTCCTGCCGATCAAAAAACCTTTGGTATATTTAAACCATCCTGCTCTGTCCAGATTCCACAGCGCCCTTCTGATAGAAAAGACATTGAGTTCACAGCTTTCCAAAAACCAAATTATGCCTTCGTTCCTGTATCTTTCAACAAATTCTGAAACCTTATCAAACTTTGTTCCACAGATATTTACCAGGCAGTCCAGGCACCCTCCGATGATCCTGCCATCAAAAGAAAACTCAGGGTACTCTTCCGTGGATCTAAACACTTTTCCGTTATTATAAATCACATGGATCCTGTCGTGGGTCATATTGTATCCGGCATATATATCCTCGAATTTTTCATCGTCTGCCTGCCATTTATCATATGAATGAACTTCAAGTTTATTACCACATAACATTTGAAATGCGTCTTTATCCGACTCTTCCCAGGTATTCTTTCCAAACTCGGCTGCACAGGGGCCGTAGATGGCTGCCGTGTCACACAGAGTGTTAAGCAAAAAAATCAGATTGGTATTATCCGAATAACCCATAAAGAGTTTGGGCGGAAGCTTCTTTAATTCATCAAAGTCAATGAAGTCCAGGATCTCACACATCAACTCTCCACCACCGCAGGAAATAAGGACGTCACTCTCAGGATCTTTAAAAAAATCCATTACTTCAAGGCCGCATTTTTGTGGGGTGTTACTTATACCCACCCCTTCCGAGATCCTGCAATTAGGACCAAGTTTGTATCGGTATCCCATACTTTCAAGTTTTTCCAATGTTTTGTCAAAGAGCAGATCGTAAGGCTCTGTGGCACATCCAAATGAAGGAGCAATAAAGCCCACTGTTCCGTTTCCTTTTAAAAAACTGCCATATCTCATGGTTATCCCTCTGTTAAGCAAAAAAACCGGGTGGCATGTGCCACCCGGGAATCAACACATCAATATTATATTAACACAAAACCAAAAATCTAAAAACTTAAATTCAGTATGTTAAAAAAAACAATTAAAGAAGATGAGCTCTCATCTCTTCAGCGCTCAGAGGAGAAAGATAAGCGGGAGCCACATCAAACACAGTCTTACAGCCTGTCTGACCCTCTTTTGCAAGTCTGTGGGCAGCACGTGCATATGCTGTTATAACTGAACCTGTAAACTCAGGATTTGAATCCAGTTTAAGGCTGTATTCAATAATATGATTGTTTTCTTTATTAAAGCCTGTCTTTCCCGAACGGATCACGAAACCGCCGTGAGGAATTCCCTTGTGATCTCTGTCCAGTTCTTCCTGAGAGATGAAATTAACGGTTGTATCATAGTCTGCAAAGTAATTGGGCATGGTCTTGATCTCATTTTCGATCCTTGCCTTATCTGCACCTTCTTTGACAACAACATAGCACTCTCTTGTATGCTTCTGTCTGGTGGTAAGTTCCGGATTCTCACCGTTTCTAACGCTTGCAAGAGCTTCGGGAACGGGTACGGTATACTGTCTTGCATCCAATACTCCGTCAATTCTTCTGATTGCATCTGAATGACCCTGACTTACGCCCTTACCCCAGAATGTATAATCATTTCCTTCAGGCAGAATGCAATTTGCATAAAGTCTGTTTAATGAGAACATACCGGGATCCCATCCGCAGGAAATAAGTGCTACATGTCCGCTTTCCTTTGCAGCTTTATCAACATTTGCAAAATGTGTGGGAATGTTAGCATGAGTGTCAAAGCTGTCGATAACATTAAAGAATTTTGCATACTCGGGAGTCTGCTTTGGAAGGTCTGTTGCGGAACCGCCGCAGATGATGAGGACATCGATCTTGTCCTTCATTGACTCTGCCTCTGAAACATTGAGAACCTTAACGCCCTCAGTAGCTATCTTTACCGATGCGGGATCACGTCTTGTGAAAACACATACAAGCTCCATATCTTTATTTTGTCTAATGGCAGATTCGATTCCTCTGCCGAGATTTCCGTATCCCAGAATTCCTACTCTTGTCATTGTTTATCTCCTTTTTTATTTTATTAACTGATGTAAATACAAGTTGAAAAACGATAGTAAAACTATATTACACTGATGTGCTAAAGTCAATATTTTTAACTCTCATTTTTCCAAACAAAAAAGCAGAATACGCCTATATGTTAAGCGACCCTGCTTTTGATTCTCAAATATTCTTTTATATTTTATATGTCCTCTATCTGCCAGTCAATAGGTGAAAGTCCATTTTTTTCCAAAAATTCATTGGTCTTACTGAATGGCTTGCTGCCAAAGAATCCTCTGTAAGCAGATAACGGACTGGGATGAGGCGCTTCAAGGATCAGATGCTTTGGATTTTTTAACATCCCTTTCTTGGTCTGAGCAGGCTTCCCCCAAAGTATGAAAACAATGGGTCTGTCCTCACGATCCAGTATACGTATGACCGCATCCGTAAACTCTTCCCAGCCTTTTCCTCTGTGGGAATTAGCCTGATGAGCTCTGACAGTCAAAACCGTGTTTAAAAGCAACACTCCCTGGCGAGCCCATTTTTCGAGGCATCCGTTATTAGGGATCCTGCAGCCCAAATCATCCTGTAATTCTTTGTAAATATTTACAAGCGAAGGGGGCGTGTCCACTCCGGGCAAAACCGAAAAGCAAAGCCCGTGTGCCTGACCGAAATCATGATACGGGTCCTGTCCGAGGATCACCACCTTCACGTCTTTTAAAGGCGTGTAATGGAAAGCATTGAAAATATCCTCTGACCTTGGGAAAATCGTATATTCCGAATACTCTTTCTTTACAAATTTAAACAGTTCTTTATAATAATCTTTTTTAAATTCAACCGACAATGGCGCTAGCCAGTCGTTTTCGATCATTCCCATAATATTCCAAATCCGGCATCATAGACGAACACTGATGCCTTTATCCTTCAAATACTCTTTTACTTCTCTGATCTCAAGTTCCTTGTAATGGAAAAGAGATGCCGCAAGGGCTGCATCTGCACATCCCTCATCAAAAACATCATAAAAATCCTTTAAACTGCCCGCACCGCCGCTGGCAATAACCGGAATTGAAACCGATGATGCGATGGCCTTTGTAAGTTCAAGGTCGTACCCTGACTTCGTGCCGTCACAGTCCATACTGGTTAAAAGGATTTCACCGGCGCCCAGTTTTTCGGCGCGTCTGGCCCACTCCACGGCATCAATGTTCATGTCAACTCTTCCGCCGTTTTTGTAGATGGTCCAGCCTTCAGCATCAGGCCTTTTCTTTGCATCTATTGCTACAACAACACATTGGCTTCCGAATTTTTCAGCTCCCTCGTTTATGAGTTTCGGATTCATGATAGCCGCCGAATTGATGGCGATCTTGTCCGCGCCCTCACGGAGAATTGCTTTAAAGTCAGAAACAGTCTTGATGCCTCCCCCTACAGTAAAGGGGATAAAAACATTGGCAGCAACTTCTCTGACCCATTCAAGCTGTGTATCTCTGTTATCACTTGAAGCGGTTATATCCAAAAAAACAAGTTCATCCGCGCCGGCCTTGTCATAAACAGACGCCTGTTCAGCCGGATCACCGGCATCTTTTAAATTAACAAAATTAACACCTTTTACAACTCTTCCGTCCTTTACATCAAGGCAGGGAATGATCCTCTTTGTGTACATTATTTTCCCTCCTTTACTACATTCAGGAAGTTTTGCAGGATCTTTAGACCCACTTCACTGCTTTTTTCCGGATGAAACTGACATGCAAATACATTTCTCTGTTCAACGGAAGCATGTATAAGTGTGCCATAATCTGTTGTGGCTTTCACAATGCTTTCATCCTGTGCCTCAAGATAATAAGAGTGAACAAAATAGACATAAGAATTCTCGGGAATCCCCAAAAAAAGTCTACCCTTTGAAGGATATGAAAGGTCATTCCAGCCCATGTGAGGAACCTTGAGTCCTTCCGCGTCCGGAATCTTTTTAACCTTTCCCTTTAAGATACCCAGGCCTTCAACACCGACTGATTCTTCGGAAGAATCAAACAAAAGCTGAAGTCCCAGACAGATACCCAAAAAAGGAGTGCCTTTTTCACATACTTTTTTAATAACATCACAAAGACCGTAACCCTTTAATCTCTCCATGGCATCGCCAAAGCTTCCAACACCGGGCAGGATAACACCATCAGCATTCAATATCACAGAGGGGTCTCTGGTCAAAACATTTTCCGCGCCAAGAAAATCAAGAGCTTTTTCAACACTCTTGATATTTCCCGCATCATAATCTATTAAAGCGATCATAAAAATTATTCTCCAAGTATATATTCTGTCTCTTTTATATCTTCTTCTCCGGGGATCTTGTCACCGGCAGAGGAACTGCCACCGTTTACTTCATCGTAAATGGCCCGGATCTCTTCCTCCGAAAGCTCGTATTGACCAACCCAGTCACCATATTGACCTCCCCGGATAATTGTATAGATCATTCTGGAATAATCGATATCATTCTTGGTCTCATATATCTCAAAGGCCTGATCCTCGGTCAGATGATATTTGTCACCAAGTATCATAATGAACTTTGAATATACTTCTGCAACTTCGGACGCGGCATTATACTTAACCGCCTTGTCATATAAAGTGCCGTAATGGCCAACAGACTGGATCAGATTATCCAAAGCCTTTGCTTCTTCACCGTTGTCAGCAAACATCTCGTATTCTCTTAACCAGAATTTGATCTTTAAAATACTCTCGGCCTTACCCATCATGGCTTCTTCGGACTCATTCAGTTTCTTACCGTAAAGATTCTGATATACTGTCTCATAGTCCTCTTCATAAAATGCCTTATGGGCTGCATTCTTCATGGCAAAACTTCCGCCCACATTTACCACAAACAAGATCACACCGCCTATGGTTGCTGCAAATAAAATTATGGGAAGGCATTTTTTTAATGAAAGTTTCTTTGTGGAAGCATAGGGACTGACTTCCTCAAGTTTTTCTTTCTTTTCCTTTTTAGGTTTCTTTTCCTTTTTCTTTTTCTTATCTTCCTTTGGTGCTTCTTCGCCGTCTTCACCCTCAGTTGCCTCGGCATCTGCACCTTCTTCCTTGCCCTTACCCTTCTTGCCTTTTTTCTTTTTATCCTTCTTGCCCTTTTTGTCTTTGTCCATCTCCTCCAGGATCTCTTTATTTTCATCAGAAAGCTGGATCTGCTCGGCCTCGGGCTTATCATCATCCTCAGACTCTGTCAGTTTGCTGAAAAGCTTCGCAAAGAAGCCTTTCTTTTCCTCTTCCTTTGGCTCACCTGCATCCTTCGCTGGTGCATCACTCATCTCACTATCCAGAGGAACAAGGTCTTCCCCTTCATCCAGAATGGGGAAATCCTCCTCCAAAGGCATAAGATCATCAACCACTTCACCGTTTGCATCCACGGTTTTGCTGGCAGAAGCAAGAAGTGAATCTATATCATCCATATCATCAATGGGAGTAAGCTCATCCTCTTTGCCTGCGTCGGGCTCAAGGTCGATGACGGGATTTGTAAGATCTACAATTTTTTCTTCGGTTTCCTCAGGGACTTCCTCCAAAGCCTCGGCAGATTTTTCTTCCTGCATGGCAGCAAATTCAAGCTCCGTCTCAGAAGGACCTGACGGTTCGTCTGTCATTTCCTCTTCATCGGCTTCAGCTTCTTTGTCCTTACCCTTATTCTTTTTATCCTTACGGCCCTTTCGACCTCCGAAAAGAGACTTTTTCTTTTTGGGGCTTTCTTCCTCAGATTCCTCAGATTCAACGGCTTCGTTTTCGGTGCCGGCCACAGAATCATTCAGTACATCATCTATATTATCAAGGTCATCCAGGTCTATTTCTTTTTCATCGCTGTCACTTGAGAGCATGGCCTCTATATCTGCACTTATAGCCTCGTTGTTTTCATCTTTTTTAAGGCTTTCCTCAATATCCTTAAAGTCCTCGCCGTCTTCTGCAGCGAGCATATCCATGAGATCAGGTTCAGCTGCAGTTTCGGGTTCACTTCCTAAAGCCTCAGCGTTCTGAAGCATTTTCTCAATATCTTCCGCAGACATATTTGCGGTGTCTTCCACTGTGGGAGCTACAATATCTGCATCTGCATCCACATCGCCTGTTTCATTTAAAAGGTCGCCCGGACCATCTATAACTTCAGGTCCGATTTCCTCTGCCACCACGCCCGCCCGGGCAGGAATTTCGGCTTCATCAGGAGTTTCAGGCTCTGCAAAAATATCCTCCTCAGCGGGTATCTCCTCTGTCAAAGATAACTCAGTATCTGCCTCTTCTAAAGGCATCTCTGTCTCATTGGGGATCTCTGTATCTACAGGGATTTCTGATTCTACAGGGATTTCTGACTCTATAGGAATGTCTGACTCAGCAAAAACATCTGTATCATCAATAACTTCTAAATCTGCAGAAGCTAAAGCACCTGCAGGAATATCTTCCTCTGCAGGAATTTCCTCCGTTAAAGATAACTCAGTATCTGCCTCTTCTAAAGGCATCTCCTCAACAGGAGACTCATCTACAACTGTATCTTCTATGGGTAAATCTTCTGCAACTGTTTCTTCTTCGGTAACAGGCATAAAATCAGGTTCACTTTGAGCTTCAGGATCTGACGATTCACCATAAAGTTCCTCGTCGGTAATTGTAAATTCACCCTCACCGAATTTTATTTCATCTGTAGTTGTATTAATGTCTTCATCGACGCTTTCTTCGATATTTTCAATTGCATTTGCATCAAAATCTTCCGTGGCACCTTCATCTATATTAGGAGTTTCAACTGATTCCGAAACATCCACTTCAGGAACCTCTGCTTCCACAGTTTCTGCCAAAGAACTGTCGAGAGACACATCCTCAAGCAGGGAATCCAAATCTTCAAAATTAAGATCCCCCTCATCAAAATTCTCAGTATCTGAATTCAAATCCTCAGAAATAGTATTTACAGCATCAACATCGGAATTCAAGACCTCGGCTTCTGAACTTAAGTCCTCAACATCAGATTTTTCTTCATTTTCAGTATTATTGGCATTATAAAAACCAGACTCCGTCAATCTGGACTCTGCTGAATTTTCCGGAACATTTTCCGTCATGTCTTTTAATAAACTATCAAGATAATCTTCCTGTGATGACATGTCTTTCCCCCTGGGTAGTTTATTCGTTTAATCAATTAAAGTTTATCACAGTAATTCAAGCCATTCAATCGCATTCTTGGAAACATGATGACCTTTTTCCGATATGGTATCGGTTAAGCTGCTAAAGATCCCGTTGATCCTGTAAAATCTGGCCTTTTTATTATAAGATGCAACCTTTTCAAAGGGAAATCTGATGATAGAAGGGAATTTAAAACCAACTCCCAATTCAATGATAACCAGTTTTTTATTAACTGTTCCCTCCAGCCACTTGGTATATTTTTGCCACATGGGCAGATACCCCTGCTCGTCATATTTGGGTGCATATATATTGTTAAACACTCTGTATTCTCCGCATTTCGGACACTTTCCAAATTGCTGAAAATCTTTTGTATCCCTGATGCTTACTATCTTTTTTACCTCTTCTTCATCCCCGAAAGCGTATCCTTCGAGACATGCTGCAGGGCACTGAAAAGCTATTGCACCGGTACATGTTGCAACGAATTTTTCATCATTTACAAAGACCTTATTGATCCTAGGATTAACGGATGTGGAAATATAAAAATGATTTTTCCCACCGATCAGAGCCTGAAGCTTTTCAAGTCCTTTTGTCATCCTGTCTGCTTTTTCCGCATCAATCTCTGAATTTATCACAGGTGCAAAAGATCCGAATTCTTCCACAGAACACTTTTCGGTGGGGTCAAACTCTTCGCCAAGGCCTATCAAAACAAGCTCTGCATCCTCAATATCTTTTTTTAATTCATCAAAAAACAAATCTTCCATAACTACTCCAAAAAAACAGAGCCGGTCATTTAACCGGCTCAGGTAAATGTACTATTATTTATCCAATCCTTTTTCAGCCACGATTCCGTCAATGATACGGACCAGATTTCCGATCTCAGGCTTAGACAACTGAGCATCAGCGCCAAGTGCCTCACCTTTTTTCTTCATCTCATCATTTACAAGGGATGAGAAGATAACGATGGGAATATGCTTTGTAACATCATCTGACTTTACAAGTTTTGTAAGTCTGTGACCATCCATTTCAGGCATCTCGATATCAGTGATGATGAGCTTTACATGCTGATCAAGAGTTCCGTCAGCTTTGCACTGCTGAATAACATTATAAGCCTTCTGACCGTTCTCTGTGTGAATGAGATTGTCATAACCTGCATTCTTGAGCGAATCAACAATAAGTTTGTTAAGCAAAGGTGAATCCTCTGCAATGAGAATAGGAACGTCACTCTTTGAACGAACACCGAGTTCGTTGATCTCTGAAACCTTAAGTCCTGTCTCGGGATTGATATCACTGACGATCTTCTCGAAATCAAGAATGATTATAAGCTTTCCATCCTTTTTGATGATACCTGTAGCTACACTGTCATCTGTAGTAGAGATGGTAGCATCAGGCTTAATGATATCTCTCCATGTTACTCTGTGAATACCGGTTACGGCTTCAACATGGAAAGCGATATTTAATTTATTGAAATTAGTGATAATAAACAATCCCCTATGTTCTGATTCCCCACGTCCTAAGCAGTTTTTCAGATCAATGGCTGTGATCATAGTATCACGAGGCATAAACAAACCTTCGATACTGGGATGGGCATTAGGAACGGGTGTAACTGTTTGATAAGGAATAATCTCTTTAATCTTGGCAACGTTAATTCCGTAAGAATTACCTGCCAATGTAAATTCAAGTACTTCAAGTTCATTGGTACCATTCTCAAGTAAAATTTTAGTATCCATTCATTCCACCTCGTAACTTTCACCAAATTGTGAATATTAGTTTAGACTATGATAGAAATATTATAACATAGAAATTTAAAAATGAAAGAATAATCTTTAAAAATTATCAGATTTTTTTGTATATACATTCTTTTTTTTGGTATATTCTCATAAATTGCAAAAATGAGTATAAAAAAAACCACAAAAAAGATACAAAAAAAGTTCCTTATAACTAAGGAACTCTGAAGACTTCTTTGAACATTCAAAACCGAACATGAATCATAACCTTAGAACCTAACCTCTGGTTAAGCTTTCGACTGATTAGTAAGTGTCAGCTGAAAGTATTACTACTCTTACACCTCACTCCTATCTACCACATAGTCTCTATGGT
>JAILHH010000007.1 GCA_024695935.1 Acetatifactor sp. | reverse complement strand
ATCGTAGTATTCATGAACAAGTGCGATATGGTTGACGATCCCGAGCTTCTTGAGCTCGTTGAGATGGAGATCACAGAGCAGCTTGAAGAGTACGATTTCACAGACTGCCCTATCATTAAGGGTTCAGCTCTTAAGGCTCTTGAAGATCCCAACGGTGAGTGGGGAGACAAGATCATGGAACTTATGAGCACAGTTGATGAGTATATTCCTGATCCTCAGAGAGATACAGATAAGCCTTTCCTTATGCCTGTTGAGGACGTATTCACAATTACAGGTCGTGGTACAGTTGCTACAGGTAGAGTAGAGCGTGGTGTTCTTCACATGAACGACGAAGTTGAAATCGTTGGTATCAAGGAAGAGACAAAGAAGACAGTTATCACAGGTATTGAGATGTTCAGAAAGCTTCTTGATGAGGCTCAGGCTGGTGATAACATCGGTGCACTTCTTCGTGGTATCCAGAGAACTGAAATCGAAAGAGGACAGGTTCTTGCTAAACCCGGTACTGTAACATGCCACAAGAAATTTACAGCACAGGTTTATGTACTTACAAAAGATGAAGGTGGACGTCATACTCCTTTCTTCAACAACTATCGTCCTCAGTTCTACTTCAGAACAACAGACGTAACAGGTGTTTGCGAGCTTCCTGCAGGTACAGAGATGTGCATGCCTGGTGATAACGTTGAGATGACAATTGAGCTCATCCATCCTATCGCTATGGAGCAGGGTCTTACATTCGCTATCCGTGAGGGTGGACGTACTGTAGGTTCAGGCCGTGTTGCTACTATCATTGAGTAATCATAATTCATACGAATTTATTTGAGTTCAATGTCAGTAGTCTATAATTGATTACAGATAGGGCTCTTCGATTAGGAAGAGCCCTATTTTTTCTTTAACAATTCTTATTTTCAGCCTGATTTCTGCGCGCGTATTTCATAAATTTTTACAAACACCCAAATAATCACAGATACTACATAGTATGATTGAGCAGGAATGCAACAGAGGAATTGAGGGGTGTATTGATCTATTAGCTAAATGCCTACTATTATGGTAGTACCTATGCTCCGATGTAATAGATTAAATATGATTTATCGATCGCTAAAAATAATCATTCTAGGTATATAATTTTGATATTGAATTTGTATATATGATGTATATTGCATTTCGATTGCAATTTTCTCCGAATTCTGTATTATATATAACATATGCATCTTAACATTAGAACACTTTTCGTTTTGTGTGAATTAAATCTTAGCAAAGTCCCATCACCAATGCAACCGAAATGGCCGATCAATTCATCTATGTAGCATAAAACCCTGTAAACCCCATCACCAATGCAACCGAAATCGCCCACCTTTTCAACTTAGTTGCATGCTCGCCCTTGAAATCCCGCTCGAATGCAACCGAAATCGCCCAACCCTCAATCTGTGTAGCATAAAACCCTGTAAACCCCATCACCAATGCAACCGAAAATGCCCATCCCTCAATCTGCGTAGCATAAAACCCTGTAAATCCCACCACCAATGCAACCGAAATCGCATATCTCTTCATCCGTGTAGCATAAAACCCTGTAAACCCCATCGCCAATGCAACCGAAAATGCTCATCCCTCAATCTGTGTAGCATAAAACCATGTAAAGCCCATCACCAATGCAACCGAAAATGCTCATCCCTCAATCTGTGTAGCATAAAACCCTGTAAAGCCCATCACCAATGCAACCGGAAATGCTCATCTCTCAATCTGTGTAGCATAAAACCCTGTAAAATCCTTCATCAATGCAACCGAAATCGCCCAATCCTCAATCCGTGTAGCATAAAACCCTGTAAAGCCCATCACCAATGCAACCGAAACAGCTCATCCCATCATCTGTGTTGCATTATCCATTTACTTCCCTTTTACAGAACAACGAAAAATATAATTTGTACGAAATTAACAGGAGGAATTACTATGACTAAAAAGATACTAAACCAGATAAAAAAATATGAAGCTATATTGTGTAAGATTGATGCAGAGCATGCAAAGAACCGAGCACACTGCGATACCGGACTCGCTGAAAAGAGCAGATTATCCTGTAGAAAAATCCGAGGCAGCTATCAGTACTGGGTGAATGACAGCTATGTTAGCAAACAGAGTGAATTAGAAAGAATAAAAGAAATTGCCATAGCGAAATACAGAGAGAAACTTCGTTTAATATTGGAAAAAGAAATAAAGAATTTAAAACTGATCTTGCGCCAGGAAAAGAAAATAGTGGCCTTATATTCTGATCTGAATGAGGGAAAACAAATTCTATTTGAACCTGATATTATGCCTGTAAGTGTGAAAATAAAAAGATTCGAAATGGAAGATTACGGCGGACTTCCTTTTGAAGAGCATGATCCAACGGAATACTATACCATCAAGGGCGAGCGTGTCAGATCAAAATCAGAAAAGATCATAGCTGATGAATTGTTAAGAAAAGGAGTCCCATATAAGTATGAGCGACCGTTGTCACTTTTGGCAGATGGAATAGTCAAAGAATTTCATCCTGATTTTACTGTTATGAATATTTCCACAGGAGAAATAAAGTATATAGAGCATTTGGGTATGATGGATAATCCTGCTTACTATAAAAACACATTAAGTAAGCTCGATCTATATGAAAAAAATAATCTTCTGATCGGTCGCGATGTTTTACTCTTGCATGAGAGCTCATATCGACCGTTGAATACCAGAGTTATAGGCGATTACATAAATGAATTTTTAATGTAAACTGTTCGATTTTGTAGTATATTATGAAATATGGATCGCTTTGAGGGGAAGCCTTCAGGAGAAATTAGTAAGCAAATAACTTCAATTTTCATGATAAGGTGAGGAGCGTGGTTGGATGGGTATTATTTATAAGAAAATGGCAGAATCTGATCTTGATGAATTTATCCATATGCGGATAGGACAGCTTACAGAAGAGTATGTATCCGCAGGCAAAACAGTGCCGGAAGATGTTTCTCTGGAAAACGCTTTAAGGGATTTCTATCACAAACATATGGCAGATGGCACTTATGTCTCGTGGGTTGCTATGGATGGGGAGCGGATAATTGGCACCAGTGGTATGTCTTTTGTGGAAAGACCTCCGCATTTTGGCTGCCCAAGCGGGAATTTAGGGATATTATCCAGTATGTTTACCGTTCCTGATTACCGAAGAAAGGGAATAGCAAAAGAACTGCTTAGCAGAGTCGTGGAAGAAGCAAAAAAACACGGGTGCGATGCGGTATGGATAACTGCTTCGGATATGGGCGTAAAATTGTATACGTCCTTTGGATTTACGCATAACGGCAATTTTATGCAATATAATTTAAAATAAGACATATCAAAAAAGATGGGGAGACAGACGGTTATGGCAATGCAAAACATCTTTGATGAACAAGAGTTTTTTGAAGGATATAAGAATTTAAGAGATCAGGAAAAGAATGCGAATATTCTTTTCGAGATTCCGGCGCTTTTTTCGTTGTTGCCGGATCTAAAGGGTAAGAGCGTGCTGGATCTTGGCTGCGGATTTGGCGAGCATTGCATCGAGTACGTAAAAAAAGGCGCATGCAAGGTTACCGGTATTGACATTTCCGAAAAAATGCTGGAGGCGGCGAGAAAAGAGAACAGCGATCCCAAGGTAGAATATCTGAATATGCCAATAGAAGAGATTGACAGATTAAGTGACAGGTTTGATTTGGTCATCAGCTCGCTTGCATTTCATTATGTTGAAGATTTTGAAGGTGTAGTTAATAAAATATATGAACTTATGAGTGAGGGCGGCACATTTATTTTCTCGCAGGAAAATCCGCTTAACACCTGCTTTTCAGGCAAATTTAACAGGTGGACCAGAGATGAAAATGGCAACAAGATTTATATGAACCTGACAGAATATGGCGTGGAGGGTGAAAAGGAATCCAAATGGTTTGTGGATGGAATAAAAAAATATCACAGGATGTTTTCTACGATCATCAACACGCTTACCAAGGCGGGATTTATAGTAGAAAAACTTATAGAGCCTCTGCCGGATGACGAACTTTTGAAAAGATATCCTGAATACTGTGATTTATTTCATAAGCCGGACTTTCTCATCGTAAAAGTTTTAAAGAAATAGTCCGCTTGCTGAATTGAAGGTGATGTTGGCAACATATAAGGAGATAAAAATGAAGGCAGTTATTTTTGACATGTTCGAGACACTGATAACTCATTATGAAAGTCCCTTGTATTTTGGGGAACATATGGCGGCGGATCTTGGTTTGCCTGAACAAAAATTTCGTGAGATCTGGGATGCGGCTGATGATGACAGAACCTTGGGTAAAACCACATTGGAAGAAGTTGTGCGTTCTATAATGGATGCTAACGGACTCCATGACGATGAGCTTTTTGCAAAGGTTGTGGAGAAGCGAAAGGCTGCAAAGGAAGATTGCTTCCGACATGTGAACAAAGATATTGTTCCGATGCTGGAAGCCATCAGATCAAGAGGTATTAAGACTGGCTTGATAACAAATTGTTTTTCTGAGGAGGCTCCGCTTATTAAGGATAGCGAATTGTTTAAATATTTCGATGTAGCACTTTTAAGCTTTGAGCAGGGATTGCAAAAGCCTGACAGACGGATTTTTGAAAAATGTGTAAAAGAGTTGGGGGTAGATCCGCGGGAGTGTATTTATGTGGGCGACGGAGGAAGTCATGAACTTGAGGCGGCTTCAGAAATCGGTATGAAGCCCTTGCAGGCCCTATGGTATTTGAAGAAAGGATCCAGGCAAAAGCTTGCGGAAAAGGAAGGCTTCGAACATATTTACAATCCAATGGATGTAGTAAAAATCGCAGAGGAAGCAAAATAAGCTACAGGTAGTGACCAATGCAACATGAAAAGGCAGTTTGCCAACCTGTGTTGCAAAGAGGCAGGTAAAATGGCCGTGGAATGCAACATGAAAAGGCAGATCGCCAATCTGTGTTGCAAAGAGGCAGGTAAAATGGCCGTGGAATGCAACAGAAAAAAGGAGATCGTCAACCTGTGTTGCATAGAGACAGGAAAAGTGGTCATGGAATGCAACAGAGAAAGGCAGTTCGCCAACCTGTGTTGCATAGAGGCAGCTAAAGTGACCGTGGAATGCAACAGGAAAAGGCAGTTCGCCAACCTGTGTTGCATAGAGACAGGTAAAATGGCCGTGGAATGCAACAGAAAAAAGCGGTTCGCAAATCTGTGTTGCATCCGTCGATAAAAGGGCGGGAAAATGTGATCGTAAAATGTGATCCCGTAAATGCAGGAGGAATTATGGAAGGTAAAAGAGCAGATTTTTCAAGAACCGAACTTGTACATGTGGTAAAGCCGGGGGATCTAAACGGCGGAGGAAGGCTTTTTGGCGGTGCACTGCTCAGACTGATCGATGAGACCGCCGGGATAGTTGCAAAACGGCATTCAATGCGAAACAATGTGACCACTGCGGCAATTGACAACCTGGTATTTAAACAGGGAGCATTTTTAAATGATCTGCTGGTGCTCATCGGATATGTTACGTACACGGGGCGCACTTCGATGGAAGTCAGAGTGGATACATATGTGGAAGATATACAGGGTATGCGCAGACCCATAAACCGCGCATATTTCGTAATGGTTGCCATGGATGAAAATGACAAGCCCACACCGGTGCCACAGCTAATCGTGGAAACCGAGGGAGAAAAAGCCGAATGGGAGGCTGCACTTCTTCGCAAAGAAAACAGATTACGCAGGAAGAAAGAAGGCTATTGACGGATAATGCCTGCCAAAAAACAGATGTAAATCTCTATAGCAGTCGCCAAATGTTTGCCAGAGTAAGTCAGGCAGGCTCCCTGCTCGTTGCCATGACAAAAAATGCTCAGTGAAAAAATCACTGAGCATTTTATTATTTCATTATTCAAAGAAAGTTTGTTATATTTGAAAGCTTATACGCAGGTATAACCGCCGTCGATGGGAAGCATGATACCTGTTACATAGCTAGCCTCCTTGCTTGCAAGGAAGATAGCGCCGGCATTGAGTTCGCCCTCTTTACCGTATCTCTTCATAGGTACGTGTGTCTTTGCAAAATCCTGGAAGTGTTCTGTGTCAAGAACTGCTGTTGTAAGCTCTGTATAGAAGTATCCGGGGCAGATGCAGTTAACTGTGATATTGTATTTTGCAAGCTCTGCGGCGGCTGCTCTTGTGAAGTTTACAACACCGCCCTTTGATGAATGGTAAGCGATTGTGGGGATCTCGTCGTTTCCTACAAGTCCGTACATGGAAGCGATGTTGATCACACGACCGTAGTTGTTTTTCTTCATGATGTTACCGAAAGCACGTGTTACCTTGAATACTGATGTAAGGTCTGTTGAGATTGTGAAATCCCACTCATCATCAGCCATCTCAAGAACACCCTTGTCCTTGCTGGAACCGGCACAGTTGATAAGGATATCCACCTTGCCGAATTTCTCCTCTGCCTTCTTTGCTGCAGCGTCGATAGCTGCTGAATCTGTTACGTCACATCCGATGGGGAGAACAGTAACGCCTTTTTTCTCAAGCTCTTCCTTTAAAGCTTCCAATCTATCAACTCTTCTTGCAAGGATTACAAGGTCAGCGCCCTGCTCAGCAAAAGCGTGAGCCATCTGGCGTCCGAGACCCGAACTTGCACCTGTGATTACTGCTACCTGTCCTTTTAAATCAAACATAAAAATACCTCACTTTCAATTGGGTTTATATTTAATCAATTGCCGGTCCAAAAATGAACAGGCAATTAAATTGTTTACAATCGAATATTATCAGATAAAGTCTGCCACGTCAACACTAAAGTAAAAATTATTTTGCAGCCAGATCCTGTTCCTGGTTTTTCCTTGAATTTAACTGCTTTTCCATTTTGTTGCTCACTATAAAGAAGACGACGGTGAGGAAGACTCCGGCGCCTATCCATGCACCGGGATCGCACCATATTGCGATGGAGTAGCTGTTAAACTGAAGAGCAAGGAATGCCAGTATCACACGCATAAGGAGCTCTATCATACCGCCGATCATGGCATATACGGATTTACCCACACCCTGGATGGCGCTTCTGAATACGAAGATATAGGCGAGTAGTAAGAACATTGAAGCGGAAGCCAGTACGTAAGGCTTAGCCCATACCATGAGCTGGTCGATAACTGCTGCGTCATCGATGAATATGGCAAGCTCCCAGGGAAGGAGAACATATACCAGAACAGCCACGATGATGGCATATACCGAGATGATCTTTGCCGTGGTGTAGACGCCTTCTTTTACACGCTTCATATCGCCTGCGCCGTAGTTTTGTCCGGTGAATGTGGCGATGCTGGAGCCGATGCTCATGAAGGGCTGGGTGAATATGTTCTTGCATTTATTGGCAGCAGTTATGGCAGAAACTGCCGTTGAGCCAAAGCTGTTTGTGGCTGCCTGCATGATGACTGTACCTGAAGCCGTGATGGCTGTCTGCATGGCCATGGGTATGGCGATGGTGAGCTGGCTTTTGACTATGCCGGAAGAGAACTTCCAGTCTCCTTTTCTCGGCCTTAACTCCGGTACTTTTATAAAAGTATATATCGCACAGAGCACGGCGGATATAAGCTGGGATACGATGGTTGCAAGGGCTGCACCGGCAACACCCATCTTGAAAGTCAAAATAAATACAAAATCAAGAGCGATATTCAAAAAAGATGAAAGTATCAAAAAGTAGAGAGGGATCTTGCTGTTTCCGATGGCTCTTAAGTTTGTGGCGAGCAGGTTATAAAAAACAGGTGCCAGGAGTCCGCCGCAGATCACTGAAATATAGCTGTAGGAATCTGCATAAATATCCTCGGGGGTGTTCATGAGTCTGAGCAGGGGATCGAGAAAGGCGCTGCTCAAAACGGTAAGTATTATACCGAAGCCTGTCATGAGGATGATGGCGCTGGCAAAACTTTTCCTTACGCCTTCTTCGTCGTGGGCTCCGAAACGCTGGCTGGTGACAACCGCAAAGCCTGCGCCCAGGGTCATGATAAATCCCAGGATCAAAAACATCAAAGTTCCGGTGGCGCCCACCGCCCCGAGGGCTCCTGCTCCGAGGGTCCTTCCCACGATTATGGTGTCGACTATGTTGTATAACTGCTGAAAAACATCACCTATGAGGATCGGGATGGTAAATCTGATAAGCGCAGGGAGAATCTTTCCCTTAGTCATATCGTTGTTCATATCATTTCTCCATTCTTTTTATGAAACATGTTCCCCTAAACATAAAAATACTCCGCAGAATTAATTAAATTATACCCCCTAAAAATCGTTTTTGATAGACGTATATGCATTATACTTCTAAAAAAATGATAAATACAAGCATGAAATTTACATATTTATGTGCGATTTGATATAATAAGAAAAAATGCAAAAAAGTAAGGGTAATCCGGGGACAGACAATGAAAACCAGAAGAAAGATAGACATCATCGGTGTCATCATCACAATTTTGCTTGCTCTATACACAGTAATTATAGCACTGACTGCGGATTATACGCTGCAGGACAGGTCGGATGTCATAAATATCAACAGTGAGCTGTTGATGATGATAACGATCGGAATCCTGTATTGCTATTCGGCTCTTGACAGGACCAATGATGCAAAACGAGCCAGAGGGCTGTTTTTGATGCTTTTATCCAGCTACTACCTGCAGCTGACGGTTACTGTTATCACCATATTGATGGAGATAAACAAAAATGATATCGGCGTGTACTTTTTTTATATGTCAAGGTTTATATTCCTTTATCTGACCATATCCGTATACATGCACTACCTTTATTCTCAGATAGTGATAACCAGGAGGAGCAGTTTCGTTGTGATCAAGATGATCGACGTTTTGATGATCATGTCTGCTATAACCATCATACACGATGTCCCAATGGGTGCCATAATACAGGTGCATGACGGAGTTTTAACCTACGGCCCTAATTTTTATATGACACAGATCGCACCCTTAGTGGCCATCGGAAACAGCTTTATCCTCCTTGTCAGAGACAGGCACCTTGCCATTGCGGAGAAACTTGCATTTTTATCCTTTATAATAGTTCCGCTTATGGCAATGATGGTTCAGCTTATCGTACCAAAGCTTTACATTATGGATGAGGGTATATTCTTTTCGCTCCTGATCATATATGCCACGATTTACATGCAGCGAGGCATCAATTTTGCCAAGCAGGATCTGGAAAATACAAATATGAAGACGGCCATTGTGGTGAGTCAGATCCAGCCCCACTTTTTGTTTAATTCATTAAATGCCATATACTATCTGGCCGGAAAGGATGCAAAGCTTGCGCAAAAGGCCATCAGTGACTTTTCGGATTATCTCAGGATGAACCTGGACTCCATGAGTGAGATGGCACCTGTTCCTTTTTCAAAAGAGTTAAAGCATGTGGAGACATATCTGTGGCTTGAGAAACTTCGATTTGAAGATGATCTCAAGGTGGAATATGACATACAGGCTCATAATTTCCTGGTTCCGGTGCTGTCCATACAGCCACTTGTGGAAAATGCGGTGCGCCATGGTGTCTGTAAAAAAGATGACGGCGGAACCGTAAAGATCTCCACCAGAGAAAACGAGGCGAATTACGAGATCATAATAGAGGATGACGGAGTCGGATTTGATGTGAAAGCCGAATTTCCAAAGGGCAGCAGTCATGTGGGAATAGAAAATACCAGAAAGAGGCTGGAGATGCTTTGCCAGGGACAGCTCATCATAGACAGCACCCCCGGAAAGGGCACTGTCTGCAGGGTGATCATCCCTCAAAATTACAATGTAAACATGCCAAAGGCGGAGAAAAAGTAATGGAAAGTTTAAGCGAGAGAAGAAAAAAGATCAGGCAGCTTAAGAGGCTTATCTACGGCAGGACCATAGTGATCCTGCTGGCGGTACTTGTGCAGCTTACTATGACATATTTCATGTTTGCATGGCTTAGCAGCTACAGTAATTACATTTATATAGGAATGTTACTCATCAGCGCCGTGGTGGTGCTTCACCTGTTTAACGATCCCGGGGTGCCGGATTTTAAACTTGCATGGTTTTTGCCCATAGCCCTGATCCCTGTGTTTGGAGGCCTGTTTTATCTGTTCATGGAAATACAGCCGGGAGTATATTTTTTAAAGAGAAAGGTCTGGAAAAATTTCGAGGCCGACAAGGGCAAGATGGTGCAGGATCCCCATGTTCGAAACAGGATCAGGGAACACGATCACGCATTGGACGGCATGGCGCAGTATCTGCTTGATTATGATAACAGTCCTGCCTTCGGATATACCGAGGCAAAATATTTTTCACTGGGAGATGAGTGGTTCCCGGATCTGATTGAGGAATTAAAAAAAGCGGAGCGCTTTATCTTTATGGAATATTTCATATTGGAGGACGGTCAGCTTTGGGACTCGGTTTTACAGGTGTTAAAGAAAAAAGCGGAAGAGGGAGTGGAAGTCAGGGTCATGTACGACGGAATGTGTTCCCTGTCGGTCCTTCCCACCTTTTATCCGAAGCTCCTTGAAAAAGAAGGGATAAAATGCAGGATCTTTTCCCCGATCCATCCCATTTTTTCCACCAGATACAATAACAGAGACCACAGAAAGATCACCGTGATAGACGGTCGCGTGGCTTACACCGGTGGAACGAACCTGGCTGATGAGTATATCAATCAAAAGGAGCGCTTCGGCCACTGGAAGGACTGTGCCGTAAAGATGAAGGGCGACTGTGTGAGGAGATTCACATTTATGTTCCTGGAAATGTGGAAGGTCAGCGGCTCGGATAAAGATCATGAGGGCATAGGTCTTTACGATACACCAAAGGATGCCTATGCAAACCATGACGGATACTGCATCCCCTACGAGGTGATCCCCTATGGCAAAGAGCATGTGGGAAAGAGAGTGTATCTGGACCTGATGAATACCACGGCAAAATATCTGCATATAATGACTCCCTATCTGGTCATTGATTATGAGACCACGGAGGCACTTTGCTATGCGGCAAAGCGAGGGGCGGATGTAAAGATCATAATGCCCGGCATCCCCGATAAAAAATATGCATTTATTCTTGCAAAAACATATTACCCTGAACTCCTTCGTGCAGGTGTCAGAATATATGAATATACGCCGGGATTTGTGCATTCAAAACTGTTTGTGTCAGATGATGAAAAGGCTGTGGTGGGGTCTGTTAACCTTGATTACAGAAGCTTTTATCACCATTTTGAATGCGGTGCTTTCTTTTACAGAAACAGTGAGATATTAAAGATGGAAGAAGACTTTAATGAGACATTAAAAAAATGTGAGGAAGTCACCCCGGAGAGCCTGAAAAAACAAAAGTTTTTCGAGACCCTGGGGGGCAAGATCCTCAGAATGATCGCGTCACTTATGTAAAAATTATTTACTCCATCTGCCGCTGGCACCGCAGGGGAGAACCAGACCGGAGTCTGTTACGGGGAGACCTATTTCCTCTGCTTCCACGTGGCCACCGAATTTTTTGACCACGGCAGTGTTTATCATATAGCTTAGGACTGCAGGCTGCAGACCTGTGGTATATGAATTTATCAAAAAGAAAAGAGCGTCCTCGGACAGGATCTGAGTGGTGAGTTCAATGAAGGGCCAGATGCTTTCTTCGATCTTCCATATCTCACCCTTTGGACCCCTGCCGTAGGAAGGGGGATCCATTATGATGCCGTCGTATTTGTTGCCACGGCGGATCTCTCTTTCAACGAACTTCTGGCAGTCATCCACAAGCCATCTGATATGAGCATCCTTTAAACCGCTTGATGCGGCATTTTCCTTTGCCCAGTTTACCATTCCCTTTGATGCATCCACATGGGTCACTTCAGCGCCTGCGGCAGCAGCTGCCAGAGTAGCTCCGCCGGTGTAGGCAAAGAGATTGAGGACCTTTATGGGCTCATCCGATTTTTCTTTTTTCTTCCTTATTAAAGATGAAAACCAGTCCCAGTTTGTAGCCTGCTCCGGAAAGAGGCCTGTGTGCTTGAAACTGAAGGGCTTCAGATTAAAGCGAAGAAGAGAGACCGGATCCTTTTCATTTCCGCAAAGACTGTATTTTATCTGCCATTCCTCGGGCAGGTCAAAAAATTCCCACTCGCCGCCGCCTTTGTTTGAACGATGATAGTGACCGTTTTTGCTTTTCCATTCTTTTCTGTTGTGAGGTGTATTCCATATAACCTGGGGGTCGGGTCTTACGAGAATGTAATCCCCCCACCTCTCAAGTTTTTCTCCGTTTGAAGTGTCAAGAACTTCATAATCTTTCCAATTATCTGCGATCCACATATTTTAATCTTTCCTTTTGTCGGTTTCTACTTATATAAATATGATTGCCTTCATTATATAGATATCATAACAGAAAATTCCAATATTTCAATTAAGGGCTTGTTTTTGAGAAACTTTATTAGTATACTTTAATACGTTAACATATGACAACAACAAAGTAATTATTTAAGGGGAGTATTTATCATGACAGGAATTGTGATCGCAATCGTCGCGTACCTTGTGCTCATGGTGGGCATAGGTATCTATTTTAACAAAAAAGGTGATTCATCCAGCGAAGGTTTTTATCTGGGCGGACGAAAACTCGGACCATTGGTGGCAGCCATGAGCGCAGAGGCTTCAGACATGAGTTCCTACCTGTTAATGGGTCTTCCGGGACTTGCTTATATTTCCGGTGTGGCTGATGTGGGCTGGACCATAATCGGTCTGGCACTGGGAACGTATCTCAACTGGCTTTTGGTGGCAAAGAAGCTTCGCAGATATTCCGCAAAGGTGGGTGCCATCACCGTTCCGGAGTTTTTTTCAAAGAGATATAATGATGACAAAAATATCCTGACCTGCATAGCGGCAATCATTATCATCGTGTTCTTTATCCCTTATACAGCTTCGGGATTTAAGGCTGTGGGAACATTATTTAACACACTGTTTGGCGTGGATTATCACGCAGCCATGATCGTGGGAGCGGTCATCATCGTGGGATATACTATCCTGGGAGGATTTTTGGCCGTATCCACAACAGACCTTATCCAGAGTATCGTAATGACTTTTGCTCTGGTAGTAATGGTAATCTATGGTATAAAGTCTGCCGGCGGGATCGATGTGGTCATTGATAACGCAAAGAGCCTTCCGGGTTACCTGTCATTAAACGAGACATATGATATTGCGACAAACTCGGCTTTAAATTACGGACCCATCACTGTTTTGTCCACAATGGCATGGGGACTCGGATATTTTGGAATGCCCCATATCCTCCTCAGATTCATGGCGGTAAGAGATGAGAATGAGATAAAGATCTCGAGACGTATCGCATCCGTTTGGGTGGTGATCTCAATGTTCGTTGCCATGGTCATCGGTATCATCGGAAAAGCACTTTCATCAACAGGCAGGATCGAGAATTTTACAACATCCTCCGATGCGGAGACTATTATTATCAAGCTCTCACAGATCCTTGCAGAGCACGGATTCCTGATCTCAGTGATCGCAGGTGTGGTGCTGGCAGGAATTTTGGCATGTACAATGTCCACAGCAGATTCACAGCTTTTGGCAGCAGCTTCCGGTGTGTCACAGAATATCATGCAGGATGTGTTCGGCATCAGACTCTCTGAGAGAAAGGCCATGATCACCGCCAGATTAACAGTTGCTGTTATCGCCATCATCTCGGTATTCCTTGCATGGAACCCTGACAGTTCGGTATTTACGATCGTTTCATTCGCATGGGCAGGCTTTGGCGGAACCTTCGGTCCCGTAATGCTCTTTGCTCTTTTCTGGAAGAGATCCAATTTTCAGGGGGCTCTCGCAGGAATGGTTTCCGGAGGCATCGTGATCTTTGTATGGAAATATCTGGTACGTCCCATGGGAGGAATCTGGAACATCTACGAGCTGTTGCCCGCATTCCTCGTGGCAAGTATTTTTATCGTGGTTGTCTCACTTTGCACAAAAGCACCGGACAGCCTTGTGACAGATGTATATGACGAGATGTCAAAAAAGAATTAATTGTATCTGTACCTTCTATATATAGAAGAAAGTCATTACAAAAGTAATACATAATGAAAAAATAAAGGCAGCAGTCGCTTTAAGGGATAAGAGTTTTGTAATCCCCGGCGGCTGCTTTCTTGCATTCCGAATTAAAATATGATAAAAGTAAAGAACAGGACATTTTAGAAAGAAAAAACATCTTTTTAGGATTGTACTAAAAAAAATACAAAAAAAATGTAAAAAGTATTGCCAAAATAAATATGTTTGGTTATACTAAACATTGCTGTGGCATGATAGCTGTGAAGCGTGAGGTTGCAGTTCCTTAGAAATAAGGCACTGGTTTTTCCGTGGAGCGAATGTCAAGTTAGAAAACTGACGGCAAGTCACTGTACAAATTAAGGTCTGCATCAGGCAGAAACGACGTGTTAACGTCCAAAGGATCTTGATCGATTAAAGCGTTGCGTTAAGATTTAGGACACACACGGGAGAGTGTACAGTCACCGCTTGTCGTACTTCGAATTTTAAAAGTGCGAAAAGGAGGCGACTTTTTTTATGGCAAATCAGGTAATGAGAATTACACTTAAAGCTTATGAGCATCAGCTTGTTGATGCATCTGCCAAGAAAATCATCGAAACAGTAAAGAAGACAGGTTCACAGGTTAGCGGACCCGTGCCTCTTCCTACTAAGAAAGAGGTTGTTACAATTCTTAGAGCAGTACATAAGTACAAAGATTCCAGAGAGCAGTTCGAGCAGAGAACTCACAAGAGACTGATCGACATCATTACTCCTACTCAGAAGACAGTAGATGCTCTTCAGAGACTGGAAATGCCCGCCGGTGTTTACATCGACATCAAAATGAAGAACAAATAAGTTTAAATAAACTGTTCTTACAAAACAACAAACAACAAAAACCTCTACATTCCTAGACACGAACAAATGATGATATGAAGCTTAGATGTTTCGAGCAACGCAGGCGAATTTAAGCCTCTCATAGTCAGTTTGGTCCACTATGTAGACAACAGGAGGTAAAAATGAAGAAAGCAATTTTAGCAACAAAAGTTGGTATGACTCAGATCTTCAATGCAGACGGCGAGCTCGTACCCGTAACTGTTCTTCAGGCTGGCCCTTGTGTGGTAACACAGCTTAAGACAGTTGAAAACGATGGCTACTCAGCAGTTCAGGTAGGTTTCGTTGAGAAGAAAGACAGAATCACAAACAAGGATGCAGCCGGAAAGAAGACAGTAATCCACGCTCACGGCGCTAACAAGGCTGAGCAGGGTCACTTCAAGAAGGCAGGCACCACAAGCAAGAGATACGTTAGAGAGTTCAAGTTTGAGAACGCAGCTGATTATACTCTTGGAGCTGAGATCAAGGCTGATATCTTCGCTGAAGGAGATAAGGTTGATGCAACAGCTATTTCAAAGGGTAAAGGATTCCAGGGTGCTATCAAGAGACTTGGTCAGCACAGAGGACCTATGAAGCACGGTTCCAAATTCCATCGTCATCAGGGTTCTAACGGTGCATGTTCATCACCCAGCCGTGTATTCAAGGGAAAAGGAATGCCCGGACACATGGGTTGTGTAAAGGTAACAGTACAGAATCTTGAGATCGTAAGAGTTGACGCTGAGAAGAATCTTCTTCTTGTAAAGGGCGCCGTACCCGGATCCAAGAAAGCATTAGTTACTATTAAAGAGACCGTTAAGGCCAATGCATAGTTTAGGACGAAAGGAGGACCAATCAGATGGCAAAAGTATCTGTTTATAATATGGAAGGCAAAGAAGTTGGTACAATCGAATTAAACGATGCAGTGTTCGGTGTAGAAGTAAATGAGCACCTTGTTCACATGGCAGTTGTACAGCAGCTTGCAAACAAGCGTCAGGGAACTCAGAAGGCAAAGACACGTTCTGAGGTATCCGGTGGCGGAAGAAAACCTTGGAGACAGAAGGGAACCGGACATGCACGTCAGGGTTCAACCAGAGCTCCCCAGTGGAAGGGCGGCGGAGTTGTATTTGCTCCCGTACCCAGAGATTACTCTTTCAAGCTTAACAAGAAAGAGAAGAGAGCAGCACTTAAGAGCGCTCTTTCAGACAAAGTAGCTAACAACAAGCTTATCGTTCTTGACGAGCTCAAGTTCGATGAGATCAAGACAAAGAGCTTTGCAAATGTTATGGAAAACCTCAAAGTTGTTAAGGGTCTTGTAGTTACAGCTGACTATGATACAAATGTGATCATGTCTGCAAGAAACTACGCAGATGCTAACACAGAGGCAGTAAACGAGATCAATGTTTATGATGTTGCAAACGCTAAGACAGTAGTTCTTACAAAGGATGCTGTTGCAAAACTTGAGGAGGTGTACGCATAATGGCAGACATTAAGTACTATGACGTAATCCTCAAACCCGTTCTCACAGAGAAGAGCATGAACGGCATGAGCGATAAGAAATATACTTTCCTTGTTCACACCGAGGCAAACAAGAGCCAGATCAAAGAGGCTGTTGAGAAAATGTTCGAAGGAACAAAGGTTAAGTCAGTAAACACCATTAACATGGATGGAAAGAACAAGAGACGTGGTATGGTTGTAGGAAAGACAGCTAAGACAAAGAAAGCTATCGTAACACTTACAGCTGACAGCAAGGACATCGAGATCTTCGCAGGTCTCTAAGATGATCCGGGCGTAAGCCCATGTTTCAAAGGTTTATGTATGCGGGCTGAGACAATCCCCGCGCGAAAGACAAAGAAAAGGAGATAAAACAATGGGTATTAAGACATATAATCCCTATACACCCTCCAGAAGAAATATGACCGGTTCTGATTTCTCAGAGATCACAAAGACAGTTCCCGAGAAGAGCTTAACATACTCTTTAAAGAAGAACGCCGGACGTAACAATCAGGGTAAGATCACTGTCAGACACCAGGGTGGTGGAGTAAGAAGACAGTACAGAGTAATTGACTTCAAGAGAAATAAAGATGGAATTCCTGCAAAGGTAGTAAGCATTGAGTATGATCCTAACAGAACAGCAAACATCGCACTTATCGTTTATGCTGACGGTTTAAAGACATACATCCTTGCTCCCGACGGACTTAAGGTTGGCATGACCGTTATGAACGGTGCTGAGGCCGAAGTAAGAATCGGTAACACACTTCCTCTTTCAGAGATTCCTGTTGGTACTATGGTACACAACGTAGAGCTTTATCCCGGCAAGGGCGGACAGCTTGTTCGTTCAGCAGGTAACGGAGCTCAGCTCATGGCTAAGGAAGGTAAGTATGCAACACTTCGTCTTCCTTCAGGCGAAATGAGAATGGTTCCCATCGTATGCCGCGCAACAGTCGGTATCGTTGGTAACGTTGATCACAGCCTTGTAAAGATCGGTAAAGCAGGACGTAAGCGTCACATGGGTATCCGCCCTACTGTTCGTGGTTCTGTTATGAACCCTAACGACCATCCTCACGGTGGTGGTGAAGGTAAGACCGGTATCGGTCGTCCCGGTCCCAGTACTCCTTGGGGCAAACCTGCTCTTGGTCTTAAGACACGTAAGAGCAAGAAAGCTTCTAACAAGCTCATCGTAAGAAGACGCGATGGCAAGGCAATCAAATAATTAAGGAGGAAAGAAAACAATGGCAAGATCACTTAAAAAAGGACCTTTCGCAGATGCAAGTCTGCTTAAGAAAGTTGATGCTTTAAATGCTTCAGGACAGAAGACAGTCATTAAGACATGGTCAAGACGTTCAACTATTTTCCCTTCCTTCATCGGACATACAATTGCTGTTCATGATGGTAGAAAGCATGTTCCTGTATATGTTACAGAGGATATGGTTGGCCACAAGCTCGGTGAGTTTGTTGCAACAAGAACTTACAGAGGACATGGCAAGGACGAGAAGAAGTCCAAGGTTAGATAGTTTGTTTAAAGCGATAACGTACAGCGACCCGGGAGGGTTGCTGCGGGAAGTGAGAATTACTTTCACTTCCCAGGGCGTTTCTGCCCGGCTCCGACTGCAAAATATTTAGTGTAGCGGATGCGTTATGATTGAAAGGAGGACATAAATCTATGGCTAAAGGACATAGATCCCAAATCAAGAGAGAAAGAAATGCCGTAAAGGACAACAGACCTAAGGCAACATTATCTTATGCCAGAGTGTCAGTTCAGAAGGCATGTTTCGTATTGGATGCAATCAGAGGTAAGGATGTGCAGACAGCACTTGGTATCCTTGAGTACAGCCCCAGATATGCTTCAAGTCTTATTAAGAAGCTTCTCGAGTCAGCAATTGCTAACGCTGAGAACAACAATGGTATGAACGCTGAGAATCTTTACATTGCAGAGTGCTATGCAAATCAGGCACCCACAATGAAGAGAGTACACCCCAGAGCACAGGGACGTGCTTACAGAATCTTAAAGAGAAACAGCCACATTACCGTCGTATTGGACGAGAAGAAATAAGGAAAGGAGCTAAAGTTAAATGGGACAGAAAGTTAATCCTCACGGCATGAGAGTCGGAGTAATTAAAGATTGGGATTCCAAATGGTATGCATCTGAAGCAGACTTCTCAGATTATCTTGTAGAAGACTACAATATCAGAAAGTATCTTAAGAAGAAGTTATACAGCGCAGGTGTTTCAAAGATCGAGATCGAGAGAGCATCTGACAGAGTAAAAGTTGTTATCTACACAGCTAAGCCCGGTTTTGTAATCGGTAAGGGCGGTGCAGAGATCGAAGTAACAAAGAACGAGCTTGCAAAAATGACAGGTAAGAAAGTTCTCGTTGATATCAAAGAGATCAAGAGACCTGACAAGGATGCTCAGCTTGTAGCAGAAAATATCGCACAGCAGCTTGAGAACCGTGTATCTTTCAGACGTGCTATGAAGTCTTGCATGAGCAGAACCATGAAGAGTGGCGCTCTTGGTATCAAGACATCTTGTTCAGGACGTCTTGGCGGAGCTGATATGGCTCGTACAGAGTTCTACAGCGAAGGTACTATTCCTCTTCAGACCCTTAGAGCAGATATCGACTATGGTTTTGCTGAGGCAGATACTACCTACGGTAAAGTTGGTGTTAAAGTTTGGGTTTACAAAGGCGAAGTACTTCCCACAAAAGGAAATCAGAATGAAGGGAGCGATAAATAAATGTTAATGCCTAAAAGAGTGAAACGTCGTAAGCAGTTTCGTGGAACCATGACCGGTAAGGCCATGAGAGGCAATAAGATCACTTACGGTGAATTTGGTCTCGTTGCTACAGAACCCTGCTGGATCAAATCTAATCAGATTGAAGCAGCACGTATCGCACTTACTCGTTATACAAAGCGTACAGGACATGTTTGGATCAAGATTTTCCCTGACAAGCCCGTAACAGCAAAGCCTGCTGAAACTCGTATGGGTTCAGGTAAAGGTACACTTGAGTATTGGGTAGCAGTTGTTAAGCCCGGACGTGTAATGTTTGAAATCGGCGGTGTTCCTGAGGAGCAGGCTCGTGAAGCATTACGTCTTGCTATGCATAAGCTTCCTTGTAAATGTAAAATTGTTTCTAAGGAAGATTTGGAAGGCGGTGTAGAATAATGAAATCAAATAAATATTTTGAAGAATTGAAGACAAAGTCCGAAGCAGAGCTTTCCAAGGAATTGGTTGACGCAAAGAAAGAACTTTTCAATTTAAGATTCCAGAACGCTACCAATCAGTTAGACAATACTGCAAGAATCAAAGAAGTAAGAAGAAATATTGCACGTATCCAGACAGCTCTTACTGAGAAGACAAATGCATAGTCGCGTAGCGAAGAAAGGAGTTAAACCGTGGAAAGAAATTTAAGAAAAACTCGTATCGGTAAAGTTAAAAGCAATAAGATGGATAAGACAATCGTTGTTGCTATTGAAGAGCACGTAAAGCATCCTCTTTACAAGAAGGTTGTTAAGAGAACATATACACTTAAAGCTCACGACGAGAATAACGAATGTAATATCGGTGATACCGTTAAGGTTATGGAAACAAGACCTCTCTCAAAAGACAAGAGATGGAGACTTGTTGAGATCGTAGAGAAGGCTAAATAAGCCGTCAAAGGAGGAAAATCATGATTCAGCAAGAAAGTAGACTTGCAGTTGCTGATAACACAGGTGCTAAAGAGTTACTTTGCATCAGAGTTATGGGCGGCTCTACAAGAAGATATGCACAGATCGGCGATGTGATTGTTGCTTCCGTTAAAGATGCAACACCAGGCGGCGTTGTAAAGAAGGGTGATGTTGTTAAGGCAGTAGTTGTTCGTTCCGTAAAGGGCGCTCGTCGTAAAGACGGTTCCTACATCAAATTTGACGAGAACGCAGCAGTTATCATCAAAGATGACAAGACCCCCAGAGGAACTCGTATTTTTGGACCCGTAGCAAGAGAGCTTCGTGACAAGCAGTTCATGAAGATCGTTTCCCTCGCTCCGGAAGTATTATAAGGAGGTTGCCGGTATGTCAATGTTAAAGATCAAAAAGGGTGATACCGTTAAGGTAATCGCCGGTAAAGATAAGGATACAGAGGGCAAAGTTCTTTCTGTAGACGTAAAGAACCACAAAGTTGTTGTAGAAGGCGTTAATGTGGTTACAAAGCATACAAAACCTTCACAGGCAAACCCCAACGGCGGTATTGTTCAGAAGGAAGCTCCTATTGATATTTCAAACGTAATGCTTGTTTTCAAGGGAAAAGCAACAAGAGTTGGTTTCAAGATGGACGGAGACAAGAAAGTACGTGTCGCAAAATCAACAGGCGATGTTATCGATTAATCAATAGGAAAGGAGAATAATTAAATGGCAGCAAGACTTAAAGAGCTGTACAACGATGAGATCGTTGCAGCAATGACTAAAAAGTTCGGTTATAAGAACGTCATGGAAGTACCCAAGCTTGACAAGATCGTTATCAACATGGGTGTTGGCGAAGCTAAAGAGAACGCAAAAATCCTTGAGAACGCTGTTGCTGATATGGAAGCTATCACAGGTCAGAAGGCAGTTCTTACAAAGGCAAAAGGTTCTGTAGCAAACTTCAAGATTCGTGAAGGCATGCCTATCGGATGCAAGACCACTCTTCGTGGCGACAAGATGTATGAGTTCCTTGATCGTCTTGTAAACCTTGCACTTCCTCGTGTACGTGACTTCAGAGGTGTTAACCCCAACGCATTCGACGGCAGAGGTAACTATGCACTTGGTATCAAAGAGCAGTTCATCTTCCCTGAGATCGAGTATGACAAGATCGACAAGACAAGAGGTATGGACATTATTTTCGTTACCACAGCAAAAACAGACGAAGAAGCACGCGAGCTGTTGAAACTCTTCAACATGCCTTTCGCTAAGTAATTAAGGAGGTAAATTCGATGGCTAAGACATCAATGAAAATTAAGCAGGCTCGTAAGCCTAAGTTCTCTACACAGGCTTATACCCGCTGTAAAATTTGTGGTCGTCCCCACTCAGTATTAAAGAAATACGGTATCTGCAGAGTTTGCTTCCGTGAGTTAGCATACAAAGGCGAGATTCCCGGTGTGAAGAAAGCTTCTTGGTAAAATCGCATTAAGCAAGCTTAATGCTTTGGAAGAATTGCACTGCAATTCTTCTGAATGTTTTACCAGGACATTTTAAATAGTATATTATGTTCCAGGTTCCGTGACGCGTTTTAAATGAACGTGCTGCACGGAAAACGGGAATGTAATCATGATTCAAGTCAAATATTTAAGGAGGAAACTAAATCATGGCAATGACAGATCCTATTGCAGATATGCTTACAAGAATCCGTAATGCAAACACTGCAAAGCACGACACAGTTGATGTTCCTTCATCAAAGATGAAACTTGCTATTGCACAGATTCTCTTAGACGAGGGTTACATTGCAAAGTATGACGTTGTTGAGAACGGCAACTTCAAGACAATCCACATCACACTTAAGTATGGTGTAGACAAGAACGATAAGATTATTTCAGGAATCGAGAGAATTTCCAAACCCGGTCTTCGTGTATATGCCGGCAAGGAAGATCTGCCTAAGGTACTTGGCGGACTTGGTATTGCTATCATTTCCACAAACCAGGGTGTTGTTACTGATAAAAAGGCAAGAGAGCTTGCTGTTGGTGGCGAAGTTCTTGCATTTGTTTGGTAATAAAAACTTAAGATTCTGTAAGCTTGCAAAATACGCAAACTAACACAATCTAAAGTTTTACGAAGAATTGCATAGCAATTCTTCCGAATGGTAAAATCGCATCAAGTTAAAACTTGATGCTTTAGAAGAATCGCAAAGCGATTCTTCCGAATGGTGAAGAATATGAAAAGCAAACATTCAGGATTTAAATATTTTGAAAAGTCTGCATAGCAATTCTTCGCACTGAAAGGAACTATAAACCTAATTTTAAATAGGAGGTACGGGCATGTCACGTATAGGTAGAATGCCAATCGCAATTCCTGCAGGTGTTACTGTAGAAGTTGCAGAAAATAACAAAGTGACCGTTAAGGGTCCCAAGGGAACACTTGAGAGAGTTCTCCCTACAGAAATGGAAATCAAGGTTGAGGGTGCTGAAGTAGTAGTAAGCCGTCCCAACGACCTCAAGAAAATGAAATCTCTCCACGGACTTACCAGAACACTCATCAACAACATGGTAGTAGGTGTTACTGAAGGTTACGAAAAGAAGCTTGAAGTAAACGGTGTTGGTTACAGAGCAGCTAAGTCCGGTAAGACACTTACACTTAACCTTGGATATTCACATCCTGTTGAGATGATCGATCCTGAAGGTATCGAGACAGTTCTTGACGGACAGAACATCATCATCGTTAAGGGTATCGACAAAGAAAAGGTTGGCCAGTTTGCAGCTGAGATCAGAGACAAGAGAAGACCTGAGCCTTACAAGGGTAAGGGTATCAAGTATGCTGATGAGACTATCAGACGTAAAGTTGGTAAGACCGGTAAGAAGTAAGAGATAAGGAGAGTGTGAAGATGGTTAGTAAAGAATCTAGATCTAAAGTTCGTGTTAAGAAACACATGAGAATTCGTAACCGCTTTGTAGGCACTGCTGAAAGACCTCGTCTCGCAGTGTTCAGAAGCAATAATCATATGTATGCTCAAATTATCGACGATACAGTTGGTAATACCCTTGTAGCTGCTTCTACTCTTGAGAAAGACGTAAAGGCAGAACTTGAGAAAACCAATAACGTTGATGCAGCAGCATACTTAGGAACCGTAATTGCAAAGCGTGCAATTGAAAAAGGTATTTCTGAAGTAGTTTTCGACAGAGGCGGCTTCATTTACCAGGGTAAAGTAGCAGCATTAGCTGAGGCAGCCAGAGAAGCTGGCTTGAAATTCTAGGAAAGGAAGAGTAAACACCATGAAAAATATCATAGATGCAAGCCAGTTAGAATTAACTGATAAAGTTGTTACTATCAAGCGTGTAACAAAGACTGTAAAGGGTGGACGTAACATGAGATTCACTGCTCTTGTAGTAGTTGGTGACGGTAACGGACACGTTGGTGCAGGACTTGGAAAGGCTGTAGAAATTCCTGAAGCTATCCGTAAGGGAAAAGAGGATGCTATGAAGCACCTTGTTGAAGTAGCTATGGACCAGAACAATTCCATTACACATGATTTCATCGGAAAATACGGTTCAGCAAATGTTCTTCTTAAGAAGGCTCCTGAAGGTACCGGTATCATCGCAGGTGGTCCTGCCCGTGTGGTTTGCGAACTTGCAGGTATCAAGAATATCCGTACCAAATCACTTGGTTCAAACAACAAGCAGAATGTTGTCCTTGCAACCATCGCAGGCTTAGCTTCACTTAAGACTCCTGAAGAAGTTGCAAAGAAGCGTGGCAAATCTGTTGATGAGGTAACAGCGTAATTTCTCACGAAATATACGCGTGAAAGGAGAACAAAATGGCAGATAAGAAATTAAAAGTTACACTGGCTAAATCTTTAATCGGCCAGGTACCTAAGAACAGAGCAATAGCAGAATCTATGGGTCTTCGTAAGATTGGCAAGACTGTTGTACTTCCTGACAACGATGCTACAAGAGGACAGATCCGCTTAATCAATCACTTAGTAAAAGTAGAAGAAGTATAAGGATAGGAGGTGCAGCCAAATGGAATTATCCAATTTAAGACCCGCTGAAGGTTCTAAGCATAGCGATAATTTTAGAAGAGGCCGTGGACACGGTTCAGGAAACGGTAAGACCGCAGGTAAGGGACATAAGGGACAGAAAGCTCGTTCCGGAGCACCCAGACCCGGATTTGAGGGAGGCCAGATGCCTCTTTACAGACGTATTCCCAAGAGAGGATTCACAAACAGAAACACACTTCGCATCGTTGCTATCAACGTATCAGATCTCGAGAGATTCGAGAATGGTGCTACAGTTGATGTAAACGCTCTTGTTGAAGCAGGTGTTATTAAGAATCCCAGAGATGGTGTAAAGATTCTTGGAAACGGAGAACTTACCAAAAAACTCGACGTTAAAGTTAACGCTTATAGCGAATCAGCTAAAGAGAAAATCGAGGCACTTGGTGGAACAGCAGAGGTGATGTAATGTTGACAACACTGAGAAACGCATTCAAAATTAAAGATGTTAGAGACAAGATTCTATTTACCTTGCTTATGCTCGTTGTAATTCGTATCGGATCACAGATTCCGGTACCCGGAGTTGACAGAAATTATTTTTCATCTTGGTTTGAGGCTCAAACAGGTGGTGCGTTCAGTTTCTTCGATGCTATAACAGGTGGTTCATTCCTTAATATGTCCATCCTGGCACTTAACATCAACCCTTACATCACATCTTCCATTATCATGCAGCTTCTCACAATTGCTATTCCTAAGTTAGAGGAAATGCAGAGAGACGGCGAAGATGGAAGAAAGAAAATCGTAGCTATTACAAGATATGTAACAGTTGCACTCGCATTCATCCAGGCTGCTGCAATGGCTATCGGATTCGGTAGACAGGGATTGCTTGTAAATTACAATGCATTCAATGTCATCACAGCAATCTTTGCCATGGTTGCAGGTTCCGCATTCATCATGTGGATCGGTGAGCGAATTACAGAGAAGGGTATTGGCAACGGTATATCAATTGTACTTATAATCAATATTATTTCCAGAATCCCTAACGATCTGAGCGGACTTTTCGATCAGTTCGTAAAGGGCAAGCCTATTGCAACATCGATCCTGAATGCAGTGATCATTTTGGCGATCATCCTGGCACTTATCATCATGGTGATCATCTTAAATGACGGCGTTCGCAAGATCCCTGTTCAGTACGCAAAGAAGGTTCAGGGCAGAAGCCTTGTAGGCGGACAGTCTTCAAACATTCCTTTGAAGATCAACACCTCAGGTGTTATTCCCATCATCTTCGCTCAGTCAATCCTGCAGTTCCCTATCATCATTGCTTCCTTCGTTGGAACAAAGGGAACAGGAGTATGGGCAGAGATCTTAAAGGGCTTAAATTCCGGAAACTGGTGTGATCCCGAGCAGCCGATCTATTCAATCGGTTTGCTGGTTTACATCCTGCTCATCGTATTCTTTGCATATTTCTATACTTCAATTACCTTCAATCCTCTTATGATTGCAGATAATCTGAAGAAACAGGGTGGATTCATCCCCGGTATCAGACCCGGCAGACCCACCAGCGATTACCTGAGCAAAGTCCTCAACTACGTCGTATTCATCGGCGCTATCGGACTTATCATTGTATCAGTGATCCCTTACATCTTCAGTGGTGTATTCGGTGCTTCCGTTTCTTTCACAGGAACAAGCCTTATCATCATTGTAAGTGTAATCCTTGAGACATTAAAGCAGATCGAATCTCAGCTTATTGTCAGAAATTACAGAGGATTCCTTGAAAATTAATATTTAAATCAATTTGCGCTCGGTCATATGACCGGGCGCATTTTTACGTTGACTTTTTATCCCCCCGTTGATAGAGTTAAATTAGATGTTTCTTTTATAAAGGTAAAAAGGGGGTCTTTATGAAAGTACGTAAAATAGGATTATCAAAAAGAATTCTTCTTATCTTAAGTATCCTTCTCTTAGTGGGGGATACTGTCATCGGAGCGTTTGTTTATACCCGAATGCAATCCCTGTTTATATCAAAAGTTCAGGAAAATGCAAAGAATCTCTCGGCCTGTGCAGCTGTAAGCGTTAATTCCGAGGATTTTGCCATTCTTTTACAGAAAGAGGATGAAGAAGCCTATAACTCGGTTTTGGATACATTAAGCGCATTTTTGGACAACAGCACGCTGGAATATACCTATACCTTTGCAAGAGAAGGTGACAGCGTAGTGTTTGTGGTGGATGCCGATCCTGAGGACCCGGGAGAATACTGGGAAGACTATGGCGAGATCACAGACGGCATGGAAAAAGCCTTTAACGGAGAATGCGCGGTTGATGAAGAGATAACTGTGGACGAGTGGGGAATTTTTGTAAGTGCCTACAGCCCCATATTTGATAAAAATACCGGAGAAGTCCTTGGAATCGTAGGCGTGGACGTTGATTATACCGAAGTTTCAGCCGCCATTAACAGGATGGTCAGATGGATCGTTCTGATATGTGCCCTGGTTTATATTGCGCTCCTTGCGGCGCTTATCGCAATCAGTACACATATGGCCCACAGCTTTAATAAATTAAATGACAAGATATTGGAGCTTGCAGACGGTAGCGGAGACCTTAACAAACATATCGAGATCACTTCCGGAGATGAATTTGAAGTTATCGGAGACAGCATCAACAGATTCATTGAAGGGCTCAAGAATCTGATCCTGCAGGTTGTAAAATCCTCCAATGAAAATGCAGACTCCATAAGTTCCATAAATGACAATACCCATTCCATCAGCGCCAGCATGGAACAGTGCAGCGCCAGCACAGAACTCATTAATTCACAGCTTGTGACTGCGGCCATCAATGTGAGAGAACTGGCGACTGAAGTGGAAAAGGCAGAAAAAGACGTGGAAGAAGCCGCAGTGAGAGCTTCTGCCGCATCAGACATAGCAATTAATCACAGAAAGGATTCTGTGGCATACATAGAAAGCCTTAAAAACGGCGTAGCCGAGGTAAAAAAACAGGCCGAAGCCGTGACGGAAGTTTCAAAGATAAATAAAAAGATACTGTCCATCGTAAATGCCACAAAGATCCTCAGCATGAATGCGGAACTGGAAGCAGGAAGAGCGGGGGAAGCCGGAAAAGGCTTTGAAGTCGTGGCAAAGGAAGTGGCACAGCTAAGCGAGGATATTTCGAAAGCTGTTGTTGAGATAAATGACATAAACGAACAGGTAGTAAAAGCCATGAATGACATGGTTAACCACCTTGACAAAGTAAACGAGTTTATGAGCGGTGCGGTAAGCGACGACTACGACTCATTTGCGCAGATCGGAAGGGATTACGGCGAGACAGCTATAAAGATCAGGGACTTTTTCGAAGCCCTGGGAGAAAAGAGCAAGGAGCTTGCAGCCACTGTGGACGGAGTTTCGCTGAGCGTGGGAGAGATATCGGGAGCCGTAAGCGATTCTGCAAGCCGTGTTGAATCTCTGTGCGGTTCGACGGTGGAAATATCGGAAGAGATCAGCAAACTGCTTGAAAATCCCATCATGAAACTGTAGAAGAAATATAAATACATTGATTTAATGCGTAGAAGTGTATTATGAAATTGCGTTTCTTTGCCGATATATAAATATAAGGCAAAATTTGCTCTTACAGGTTTATAAAATATTACATCAGGCGGAAAAACAGTTAAATGAATCAAATTGCGGATGCAAAATACTTCGAAGATGAAGTCAGAAACGGTTTCTATGTGCCAAGTGTCATGAAAAGATGCTGGGCAAGTCAGCTTACCGTGTTGGAAGAACTTGACGACATTTGCGAAAAATTAAACATCCGCTATTTTGCTGACTGGGGAACACTTTTAGGTGCCGTAAGGCACGGCGGATACATCCCTTGGGATGACGATCTGGACGTATTGATGCTTAGGAGCGATTACAATAAGCTTTTAAAAGCCTGGGAGGAAAAAACAATTGAATTTCCCGCCGGGTTTGAAGTCAGGAGCTTTAGAAACAGACCGGAGCTTAATGAGTTTCACGGAGTTGTGGTGGGAAACGGCAGGATAAGCTTCGAAAAGGATCATCTGGAGAAATTCCACGGATTTCCATATATTTCTGCAATCGACATATTTGTCCTCGATAAAAAGTCAAAATCTGACGAAAAACAGGCTGCCATGGCAAAAAATGCCCTGTTTACCATAGCAGTTGCGGATTCCATTGCTGACGGGAGCCTAAGCCGGGATGACGAGATAGAACTAAACTTAAAGAGGATCAGAGAATTCCCCGGAGTTTCAAAACCCCTCTCAGTAAACGGAAGAGATCATGCCGAACTGATCAAAAACCTGAGAGAAGCCGTGGAGGAACAGTTTTCACAATTTGAAGACGAAGACAGCGGGAAACTTATCCAAAACGTGCCCTTCGGATTAAAGGACCCCAATGCTTTTATCGATGAAAATGAATACAAGGCATCCGTAAAACTGCCCTTTGAATATACATCGGTGCCGGTGCCGGTTAAATATAACATGATGCTTCGCAGAAAATACGGAGAGTATTTAAATATTTACAAGGGAACCGGAGCACATAATTATCCCTATTTTGCAGCCCAGGAAAAGAGTCTTTTTAAAGACTCAAAACTTAGAAAACCGTCTTTTAAATTTGATGAAAGAAAACTTTCAGAAATTCATGCAGCCAGGGCAAAAAATCGTGAAAACGACTGGAAACATACAATTGACTGTGCAATTTCAGAACTTAAAGACATGTTATCTGACTTGCATGACTTATCAGAGATTCAAGGGCTTTTGATAGACATCGGAACCTTCATAGAGACCGTAAAGGGTGAGGGGACGGCAGCAGTTAAGGCCTGCGAAGAGGCGTGCGAGGCTCTGTATCAATACAGCATGGACGCAGACAGAGATAAACTTTTAAAGGCATGCGAACGCTTTACCGGTGAAGTTGATAAACTTGTTAATAAAAAACAGGTGCTATTTATAACAACCAGCCCCGAAAAATGGCATAGATTCATAGATTTTTATGAGTGTGAGCTGGAAGACAAAAACTCTGAAGTATCAGTTATGGCGATTCCTTATTATCATAAAAAATATGACGGGACAGTGACAGACAAGTTTTTTGAACCTGATAAATATCCTGAGGGGATAGTACCGGCCAATCCGGAGAAGTACAATATCGAGATCATCCATCCCGATGTGATATATACCGACTATCCATTTGATAAATGGAACGAGGCAACGCTTATAGAGGAAAAATATTATATTGAAAACCTGGCGGCAAATTGCGAGAAGCTCATATACGTCCAGCCTTTTTTCATAAATGATTTTACATCGAATTCAGAATGCGAAAAGACAAATGCCAAATACTATATGGAAATGCCCGGGGTCGTATACAGCGATGAGGTATATGTGGATACGGAAACCATAAAGGACAGGTATACTGAGCAGACGATAAGCTTTGCCGGTGAAAAAAACGGGAAAGAGATCGCAGACAGGATAAAGGTTCATGAGTTTAAGACTAAAGTTAAGGCCAAAATCGGTCCAAAGAAACTTTTCTACTATATAGGACTCGCTTCCTTTATAGAATATGGAGAGAGAGCAACAGTCAAAATTCAGGAGAACTTAAAACTTTTTAACGAAAACGATAATGACGTCTGTGTCAGAATGTATGTAGACAAGGCAGTGCCGGATAACCTTCCGCGCCTTGATAAACTTGCTATGGAGAGATTGTCAGATGTTATGACACAGGTTTCATCATCTAAACGCATTGAGATCATAGACGACGAAGGATTAAAGAAAGAATTTGATTCTATTTCCGGTTATTACGGAGATGCGGGTCCGCTTGTCAGGAGATTTGTTGACGCGGGAAAGCCCGTGATGATAGCGGACCCAAATGTGGAAACATTTGATTAGATCAGGGATCGCAAAACGTTGAAATCAAGCCTGAAGAAGAACAAAAAGTGCGTATTTAAGGGATTTTTGGTTTAAAAACACGTGTTATAAAACACTTACGAAGGAGGGGATAACATGGCAACTGCTCTTATTTTTGCCGGCGGAACCGGACAGAGATTAAATGACAGAGGTAAACCCAAACAGTTTCTGGAGATCCATGGGAAACCCATAATCATATATACCCTGGAACATTTCGAAAACCATCCGGACATAGACAGCATCGTGGTGGTGTGTTTAAAGGGTTGGATCAGGGAATTACAAAGAGAGATAAAGACCTATGACATCAAAAAGGTGGACATCATAGTGCCCGGCGGAAACACAGGCCATGACTCGATTTATTTTGGCTTAAAGGCCATGGAGGGAAAATACCCGGACGACGAGATAGTCCTCATCCATGACGGAGTGCGCCCCCTTATAACCGATGAACTTATCACAGCTAATATTAAGGCAGTGGAGGAATTCGGGACCGCCATTACCGCGGAAATGGCAAAGGAGAGCGTGATACTTAGCGATAACGGCGTTGACATCGATAAAGTGCCACTTAGAACTCATGTATATGTGTCAAAGGCACCCCAGTCTTTCAGGTACGCCTGGATAAAAAAATACTACGAGAAGGCGCAGGCAGATAACTTCAAAGCCATCGACTCCTCACATATGTTAAGCGAATACGGCGTGCCCATGCACATGGTACAGAGCACCAAAAACAATATAAAGATCACCGACCCTGCTGATTATTACGTGGTAAAGGGTCTCTTCGAAGCTATAGACAACGAGCAGATTTTCGGATTGCAATAATATGACTGAACGCGAGAGAATAACAAAAATATTCAGAGAAAACTTCATAGAAAAAAACAAAGATTTTCTGAGTGGCAAAAAAGTCTATATTTATGGCCTGAGCCCTGCTACCGGATATATCCTTGAAGCCTTCCCTGAGGTTAAGTTTGAGGGGCTTTTGGATGGCTTCAAAAAAGACGGAACCGAATTTGGCCTGCCCATATTAAGCTTTGAGCAGGTGCTGGCCGAACCCGAAAAAAGTATCATCATAATAATCGCCAGAAAAGCATCGGAGGAGATCATCTTTGACAGAATATCCGGCGCCTGCCACGAGAGAAAAGTTCTGATCGTAAACGTACAGGGTGAGAATCTTTTTGAAAAAGATTACGGAAAGGTCGAGATAAAGGCCACCACCAGAGCTTTGAAGGAGAAACTGTCGGACTACGATGCGGTGAGCTTTGATATTTTTGATACACTGCTCTACAGGACGGTGCGCCGTGAAGAATACCTGAATCTTGACAGGTTAAAGGCAGAGTTTGATATGCCGAAAAAATATGAAGCGATAGCCTCTGACTATTACTCGGGCTTCAGGCACATCCCCACGATCAGGGAGATATATGAGGCAGCAGGCACTCCTGCAGAAGAGGTCGATTCTGCGATAAAAGAAGAAATACAGGCGGAAAAAGAGCACCTTCGCGCCAGAAAAGGCATGGTTGAGATCCTCTCAAACGTGTCAGAAAAAGCATACCTGGTGACAGATATGTATTTTGCCAAAGAGACTATCATTGAGCTTTTGGAAAACTGTGGCATTCACAGAAATATGTACAGAGATATCTTTGTATCCTGCGAATATGGCAAGGACAAGATAAGCGGCCTGTTTGAAATATATAAAAATGCCGTTAAGGCAAAAAAATACATTCACCTCGGGGACTCCGAAGAATGTGACGTACTGGCTGCAGAAAGCGCAGGCATCGAAGCTGTTGAGATCGGGAAATATGACTTTATGTCCCCTGAGGAACTGGGGGAGAGGTGCCTGGGCCCCATCGCTACAGGATTTGTAAAATGGATTTATGAGACCGCTGTTTCTAAAAAAGCGGACAAGATCCTGTTTATCGCAAGGGACGGATACCTTCCCTCAAAGATCTATGAGAAATATTTTGCAAAACTTCCCGATGCTCCAAAGGGCGTGTACTTTATGACGTCCAGGATGCAGTGCACCAGAGCCGGAATGTTTGATAAAGAGGATGTGGAATATGCTTCCGCCCTGCCCTACAGCGGAAACAGCCATGAAAAAAACGAGAAGCGCTTTGGCGTGACAAACCCCTTTGCGTCCGTTGATGAGATATTGAAAAACTCCGCTCTTTACAGGAAATGGTATCTGAAGTATGCGGAAACCGTTGGCGGATTTGACAATGCCGTGATAGTGGATTTCGTGTCCACAGGAACCAATCAGATGTATCTGCAAAAGATCCTGGGACAGAAGTTTATGGGTCTTTATTACAGACAGATCCCGGATGATTACAAGGGCAAAAAAGACTTAGAGATCCATGAATACAGTCCGGAAAACGGTGGCAAAGGAAATTACATGTACATGGAGCCCCTTATCAAAAAGATCGAGGGAACTCTGGAATATGTTGATGAGGATGGCAGGATACATTTGACTCCCATGAGGCTGGATCCCGGAAAGCAGAGCATTATCCGCCGCGTGCAAAAGGGTGTGCTTGACTGCGGAACTGACGGCATCGTGGATTTTACCGCCGAAAAGGTCATGGAGCAGTATCTGAAGAGAATCGATGCCGGAACATGGAATTTCGATGAGTTTACGGGAAGGAACGTGTGAAGGGGAAAACTTTACACATATTTTCCGTTTGCAGAAATAAGATATATAAGGAGTTAAAAGAGATCTGGTATGAGAGCATTAATCACGGGGGGATCCGGTTTTATAGGATCGAATTTAGTTGAGTTATTGTTGAAGGAAGGATATGAAGTAAAGGTTTATGATAATCTTTCTTCGGGACACATAGAGAATATATCATCTTATGTTGACAAAAGAGATATTGAATTTATAGAGGGAGATATCCGGGATGCAGAGAAAGTGAAGGAGGCTACTCGCAATGCGGATGTGGTTTTCCATATGGCTGCTTCGGTAGGAAGACAGCGCTCAATAGATAATCCGGCTTTAGACTCCGAGATTAATCTTGTAGGCACTGTCAATGTGCTTGAAGGAATGAGAGCAAATAGTGTTCCCAAAATCGTATATTCTTCTTCGGCGGCTATTTTTGGAGAATTAAAAGAGCCGTCAATCAATGAGGATCATGTTCAAAACGCAGATTCACCCTATGGTGTAAGTAAACTTGCAGCTGAAAAAATGATTCTTTCTTATTCAGGCATTCACGGGATTACAGGAATATGTCTAAGATACTTTAATATCTATGGGAAAAATCAAAGATATGATGCGTATGGAAATGTAATCCCTATTTTTGCAAAAAGAATATATGATCATAAACCAATTACTATTTATGGAGATGGGGAACAGACACGAGATTTTGTAAATGTGTCTGATGTGGCAAGAGCAAATCTGATTTCTTCACAAAAATGTAATAGCACGTCAATTTATAATCTGGGTAGCGGTTCAACAATCACTATAAATGAACTTGCGAGTATAATGCAGGACATTTCGGGAATAAAAGTACCTATTGAATACAAACCGGAACGTGTAGGAGACGTTAAGCATTGCAAGGCGGACTCAAAAAAAATAGAAAATGAACTCGGTTACAGGGCAGAGAAAAAACTGGACGAAGGGCTGAAGGAATACATGGAATGGTATAAAGCCGTCTGTGTTAAATAGATTTTTGAACACAGATTATGTCCCCTAGGAGGAATAATAATTGAAGAAGGATCTTGTATCAATTGTGATTCCGGTATACAACGGATCGGATTACGTATGTGAAGCTGTTGAGAGCGCTTTAAACCAAACGTATGAAAATATAGAAGTCATTGTCGTGAACGATGGCTCTGACGATGAAGGAATGACACGGCAATGTCTTGAACCATATTTTGAAAGAATAATGTATCTGGAAAAAGATAACGGTGGAGTGGCATCTGCGCTTAATGAGGGAATCAAGCATATGAATGGTGAATATTTTGTATGGTTGTCCCATGATGATCTGTTGGAAAAAGATAAAGTGCAATTGCAATATGAAGCACTACAGAATTGTGATTCTGAGATTACGATTTCTGCAATGAATTATACTTTTTTTGATGAGAGGACAGGAGAAGTAGTAAAAACACAATTTCACAAGGATTTTCCGATAGAGAGAATTGAGAATTCGGTGTTTTTACTTTTGTGGGAAGAAGTCCATTTCAGCAGTTTTATGTTTCATAAAAGCAATTTTGATCGAATAGGCTTGTTCAATGAAGAATTAAAAACTGCGCAAGATGTTGAATTTATTTTCAGATTGCTGTATAGAAAAAAAATAGTTTTTTTGAGTGAACCCGGAAGCAGAGTGAGGCTTCATGACAGATCAGGTACAGCAATGTATTTTGACGAAGTAAGCAATGAAAATCTGGTGGTGTATCAGTATATACGCGATAAACTTTCAGATGCTGACTTGTGTGAAATCGGAGGGGAGCAGACTAAGCATAAATTGGATGCTATTATAGCTGCCTTGAAATCAGAAGAGTTAGATTATTTTACTGATTGTAAAGAATCAAATATTGTCCTTGTCGGCGCAGGCGTCTACGGAAGAAGATTAAATTATGAACTTCGGGCAAACGGAATCGCACCGGCAGCATTTCTTGATAATGATAATAAAAAAAATAATAGAATTATTGGCGGTACGTCGTGTCGTTTGCTTAGAAAAGAAAATATACCGAATCATGCTACGATTGTGGTTACAACAAAAGTATTTAATACGTTAGAAAAGCAACTAAGGGATATGGGCTTTGTTAAGATATATAAAAGAACTGAAATTGAAAGTATGATGTTAAACAATGAAATAGAATCTTTCCTTGGGAGATAAACAGAAATGTTAAAGAGAAAAATACGTGATATGTTGGTAAGACATAACCGAGAAGTATGCGTATATGGATTTGGCAAAAACGGAGTCAGAACATTTTGGCTATTGCGAGAATATGGGTGCTTTGAGGATTGTTTTGCGGACAGGGATGAATACAAGCAACATATTGACATCCCAGGGATAAGGTGCATTTCTTATGAGAAACTATTGGAGAAGGACAGAAATATTTTGCTGGTAGTCAGCATTGGTGATGGCAAGGAATTGGTAAGGAGTTTTAAAAAATTAGGTTTTTCTAATGTTTGCAGTTTGAGGCAGGTAGAAAAAGCATTGAAGAAATCAAAACAAAAAAGATTTAAGAAAGTCTATGATATAAACGAAGCTATAGAATTAAAGAAAAAAGTTGAGAATTGGTTGCTTTTCAAGAAAGAGATAGTTATTGAAGAGTTTTTTGAGGAAGATTAAATGAAGATTTTACAGGTTAATTGTACAGATCTTATAGGTCATATATTTGATGGATATGATTTGATGAATTCTATAAATTTACATTCGAAGCACAGTGTCAAACAAATAGTGGAACACAAACACTCTGATAATGACAATGTAATTCGTGTTAGTGATTACTCCGGAGTTTACTACGATATGTACAAAGAAATAGAGACGCGTAGCAATTTGTCACATATGTTAAAACCTATGGGACAAATGATAATGGAGCTTCCGGAATTTAGGGAGGCAGATATAGTTCATTATCATATTTTGCATAATAGATTCATTTCATTGTTTGATTATCCGGAATTGTTTAATGCCAAGAAAAGCGTTTGGACAATACATGACCCGTGGATAACTACAGGTGATTGCATTTATCCCTTAGAGTGCCAAAAGTGGCAGTCAACCTGTGAAAAGTGTGACGGGAAGGGCTTTTTTCATCCCGGTTATTACCAGGAAGCAAGCGCTTTTACATGGAAAGTCAAAAGAGAAGTAATATCAAAAATAAATCCTCATATTATTGTGTCGTGCGACTTTATGCGAGATTATTTGAAAAAAAGTCCTATAACAAGTCATTTTAATAAAATACATGAAATATGTTTCGGAGTTGATACTGATAAATACAGTACTGATAAATATAAAAACAGAAGAAAATTTGGGTTAAGAGAAGATAGTATAGTAATAGGACTTAGGACGGGGGGAGCAATTAAGGGAGCGGACTATGTTTTTAGAGCACTTAAGAAAATAAGGTCGAAAAGAAATATTGAATTGATAATCGTTGGAAATAAAGAGAATTTGCACGGATTAGATAATCGTTTTAATGTGATTCAATTAGGATGGGTAAAAGAAGAAAGCGAAATGATAAGTGTTCTTGAGTGCTGTGATATTTTTACTATGACTTCATTGGCGGAAAGCTTTGGCTTAATGGCAATAGAAGCAATGGCGGCGGGTTGCGTGATAGTTGGATTTAAAAATACGGTTGTGGAGAGAAATATTAAAGCACCTGAAGTTGGGGTGGCTGCAGATTATTGTTCAGTAGAATCTTTACAATGTGAATTAGAAAAACTAATTAATAATCCTTCTGAAATTATATATAGGGGTAGAAAAAGCAGAGAACTTGTCAAAGAAAAATTTTCGTATGACAGATATGTAAGAGAACATGAAGATTTATATGAAACAATATATGGAGGGCTTTAAAAGTGGTTTTATTTCCTTATCAGTTTTGTAAAAAGGGGAGTAGGGTTCTTATTTACGGTGCAGGTAAGTTTGGCTTGGATTTTTATATGCAATTGCATTTAAACAATTATTGTGATGTTGTTGCATGGGTTGATAAAGAATTTGGGGAGACAGTGGAGAGGCCTCTTGACAAGGTTGAAAACATTTCTAAATATGATTTTGATTATTTGGTTATAGCTATTGGCGCATATGATATAGCTATGAGTGTTAAACAAAAAATGAAAGACGAATTTGCAATTCCTGAAGAAAAGATAGTTTGGTCTGCACAGTATGCTGTGACAGGAGATTTTTTTCCGATAGATAAAGATATAAGATACAATGATTTTAATCGATATCTTGATTTATTTGATGAATATATGAAAAGCGGTATCGAATATGGTGGAGAAAGATATTACCAAAGTTGTGAACAACTGCATTTGACCGGTTCCAGAAACAGCGGCAAACGAATACTGGAATATGAGGTAACCAGATTTATCAATGCTACGTCGAATGTTTTAGACATTGGATGTAATACCGGATTTTTGGATTTGGAACTGGCAGGATTTGCAAAAACCGTAACAGGAATTGATGTTATTTCAGGTGTGGTTAATGTTGCAAGAAAAGCTGCTGAATATCTAAATATTAATAATGCTTATTTTTATTGTAAAAATATTTTGAAATCAGAATTGGATAATAAATATGATGTAATTTTACTGCTGGCCGTACATGGAATTTTCCAAAACGACAGTGACGTACTACACTTGTCAGAGGCTCTGAACAAGAATGGATATTTATTTTTTGAATCGCATCAATTCCCCGGAGATGAAGAAAAATATATAAGACGACTTTTTGCTTTCCTTAACAATGGATTTAAATTGTGTTTGTCAAAAACCATATGTGATGATGGGGTAAGCAGATTGTTTTGCGTGTTGCAGAAGGAATAATGGCCAATGAATGGTGAATTAGAGGATTGGGATGATTTTATTGTCTCTGAAAATTTTATGAAACGAGTAATCGAAAATGAATTAAATGATCAGTTAGATAAGTACTGTGATGGTGTAAAAAAACTGATACGAAACTACTTGCCGTTTGATGACTATAAGTATTGTATGATTGAGGGGGGGCATAGATGTACTTTCTTAATCTCGGGTAATAAAAAATATATATTAACCATATGCGGTGGGGAAGAATCAGCGGATACAAGAAATATAATCAGGATTAAAGACAAACTGCAGATTAACAAAGCCATCGTTATATATGAAGACAGTAATTATTGTTTGATGCATTTTGCAAATCGCATTGAAAACTGGGAGTATGGTGATTATCTTAAACAGGCAGTTTTGTATTTGAAGAGAATTCATAACTGTAATGAATCAATAATCCGTACAACTGTAAACGATTACAGATACCTTGAATTGAAATTCAGAGCCCAAATTGAAAGGTTGAATATAACTTTTATTGATCAATCAATTTTTTCTTGGATAGATGAAGAAATAATACCTATTATTGATAAATATGGAAATAAGTTGTGCCACGGGGATGCTTCCTACGGAAATGTCTTGGAGTATAACGGAAAAGTCGAATTTGTCGATTGGGAATTGTTAAAAATGGGTAATCCCTTGTTTGATATCTTTTATTTTTATGAAAGTCTAAGTAGTATTTATGTTAATGATACATCGATTTTGTTAAAGAATATACTTAGTATATATTATCCTGCAGGAATTAATATTGAAAATATAGAAAACATAGTTAGTATGAGAATATATTTTATGTTTTGGAGAACAATAAATTTTGCAAAATCAGAAATTAAAAATAGCGAAGCTATCAGTAGTTTATTGAATTTAAAAAAACTCTGGGAAGCAGGAGATTATATTTCTGTTATAAAAGATGTTGTTGAGGTAATTTAAATATGAAGTGGAAAAACAAAGGACATGAATATGATGAATTGGGAGCAAAATTTAAAGGAAAAAAAATAATACTTTACGGTACTGCGATAGAGGCGTCGAGTTTTTGCTCACGACTTTCACGGATAGATGATGGGATTATAGAAGCGGTTGTTGGTGATGAGAATGTTGAAATAGATACGATTTATGGTGCACCTATAATTTCAAAATTAGAATTTACAAAATACAATTCATCTGATTATATCGTCATTCTTTGCTGTCTTGATGTAAATAATTATAGAGCCCAGGCGCATCGCCAGATTATGAATTTGGGATATAAGGATGGAATCAGTTGTTTTAATTATGAGGCATTTGATTATTATTATCTCCCTATTTTTTCATTATATGCATGTAACAAATTGTATTTTAAATCTATATGCATATTACTTACTACATTTTGCAATCTAAACTGCAAGTGTTGTTTGAATTTTACATCATATAATAAAGATAAAAAGCATTTTGATATTAACGAATTGAAAAGGACAATAGATGCATTTTTTTCTAAGGTTGATATCGTATATAAGTTTCACATAAGTGGTGGAGAACCATTTTTATATCCTTACTTTTGTGAAATAGTCGACTACATAGGAGAAAATTACCAATCAAAGATTATGAGTTTGCGATTGGTTACTAACGGAACTATTATGCCAAGCGAAAAAATGATTGCAAGTCTGAAAAAAAATTCCGTCGAAGTTGAGATAGATGATTATTCAAGAACCCTCGGATCAAAATCCAAAGCCATGGAAATTAGCGCATTACTAAGCGAAAAGGGAATTCAAAATGATTTGATTTGTGTTCCCAGCTGGATAAATATGGATCCGTTGGATAAGTGGATGACAGATGAATTGTACGGAAAAGTCAATGCATGTAATGTGCCGTTTACTTGTATAAAAGATGGCAGATTGTATGGTTGCATTTATAGTTGCTTTGCAATGGAAGCGGGAATCGTTTCAAAAGCAAGCGTAACAAATGATTCTATTGATTTAGAATCCGAAAATGAAAAAAGCGTTTTTTTAGAAACTGTGCAAGGCTATAGTGAACGTGGATATTGGGAGTATTGTAAAGGATGTCCCGGGCATGAATGGATGGGAAAACATTATGTGCTTCCCGCACAACAAATTTAAGCTTAAGGAAGATAATTATCTATGAAAATATTAATGATTAGCGATTTGCCTCCATGTACAAACCATACCGGAGGATTGTTCCTGGATAGGCTATGCACCTATCTGCAAGAGGATAATTGCCAAATATTCGCATATATCGTAAAGAATCCTGAGGTGGGGGTGGAGATTCCGGAGGATACAAAATCAAGTATTGATTTTGTATTTGATGTAAAGCCAAGAGAAAACATCGGAAGGGAGTACAATGCATTTCTTTCTTTTGTATATGATGTTTTTATAACTTATACTGAAGTGAGAAGAATTAGGAAGAGAATAGAAAGGCACATAAAAAAAATAAAGCCGGATATGATTTGGGGAGTTGTTCAAGGACAAACGATGACAAAACTAATCAGACGTGTGGCAACTGATTGCCAAATAGAATATTCGGTTCAGTTTTATGATCCGATATCTTGGTGGTTCCAGGCTAATAAAGTAGATAAACTGACGCAAATGAAGGTTATGAAAGAGTATGGAAGAATGATAAGCGATTCTTATTGTTTCATTGGTGCATCAGATATAATGGCTGAGGATTATAAGGCGCTTTACGGCTGTAAAAAGAGCGTAGGGATTATGATGCCATTTGACAAGGGGGATAGTTGTAGCAAAAAGATAAAAAGAGATGATAAAACTTTTGTGATTGCAATTTCGGGTCAATTATATGCAAGAAGTACAATATTAGCCTTCTTATATGCACTATCGTTGATGAATTGGGAATATGAAGAGAAAAAAATAATATTTAGAATTTACGGACCTGAGATTTCGTTTTATGGAATCAAAAATGCGCACATAGAATATAGGGGTTGGATTGAGCAGGAACAGTTGCTAAAGGAATTAAACGAGGCAGATTTGCTCTATTGCCCGTATAGATTTGATGAAGGCTTCAGAGAAGTGGCGACATACTCATTTCCTGGAAAACTGTCGACCTATATGAAGACGGGGGTTCCAATAATGGTGCACTCGCCTGAGTATTCGTCTATAGTCAGATTTGTAAAAGAGTATCAGAGCGCGTATGTTTTGGAGACTGTTGACCCTAGCGTTATTGTAGCTGAGTTGAAAAAAATTATTGTCGATAATAATTATGATGAAATGGTATATAGGGCAAATAAGACAGCCAATGATGTATTGTCAGATGAAATTACCAAAAAAAAGATAGAGTATGCCATGGGAATAATCGATAGCATATAATGTATGGGAGAAAGTATGTGAGCAATTTATTTGAAAAAACAGCTGTGAAAACACAATGTGCTTGTATTTATAATGATAAGATTTGGTATTTTTCGGTGGAAAGTAATGCTTTGCTTTGCATGGATATGGTAACTTTTGAATCAGAATTCGTGATGTCTGTGGAAGGCTTTTTGCCAAATCAAAGATTTATGTTTACAGATATTATTTCTTATGAAGATAGTTTAATTCTTGTCCCTTATGTGGCTAAGGATATATTTATTTTTTATCCTATGACAAATAAAACTGAGCGTATTATATTAAATACGTATGATGAGATAACATATTTTAGTGTATCTAATTACGAAAATAATAAAATTGTACTTTTTCCGGCATTAAAGTTTCCGTATTACTATATATATGATATGGGAAATCATGTGGTTCAAAAGAAAAACATCGATTTTGAAAAACTTGGGCTTGAAATGACAAACAATTCGAAAACATATTTTATGACTGCAAGAGGATTTAATGGTCATTTATATACTAATTTATTTAAAAAAGATAAGTTTGTTGTTTTCGATATTTTGAGTTGTTGCTTTAAAATAACAAATATACATTCTTTATCGGGGGAGTCCATAAATATAAATACAATCTGTTTTATGAATAAGGATAAAGCTGTGGCTTTAAATGCAAAAGGAGATGAAGTTTTATATATTTCTGAAGATGGAACGGTAGAAGAATCGTATGTATTAAATCCTGTTAGCAGAAGCAGGTTGTTTTTGGAAAAAGATGCAATGGGATATTCCGATGTGGCAAGGATAGATGATAATAGTTGGGTGGCAATGCCAATATTTGGAAATGATGTTGTTATTTATAAAAATAAGGAAATGGTTCAAGTCCCGATTAATTGGGACAGGATCATACCCACGATTGAACAAGCCCGTATTTTTTATTCAATGCTTACGGCTGGTGAATATATATATTTATTACCTTATCAATCAGGGACAATAATCAGAATAAATCTAATAAGTTATGATATAGATTATTATGAAAAACAAATTATGGATACTGAACGTTTTAATAAGATTTGTTCGGTTTATCTTGAAAAGGAAAAGTCAATTGTATATGAAGGCGAATTGGGATTTGGAGATTATTGTCAGTTGTTAACATAACTTGAATAATTGATTGCAAGAGTGTTAGCGTCGGGCGGAATCGGCCATTCAGAGTCGGAAAGAAATAGCCAATTTCAGCCGAATAGAAAAAAACAATGCACCAATTTTCTCCTTTCTTAGTTAGGTAAATTTATTGCTTCTCCAGCCGAAAGAGAAACAGTCTCACACTTACGTCCCCAGTAGCTGTTTCCCTTAATCATAAATACTGTTGCTTCATCAAAAATTCGATCCATAGCGCAAAAGAGAGTATCATCTTCACCGAAGAATTCTCCCCACTTGTCCGGCCCTTTGTTGCTTGTGAAACTCATCGTGTTTGGTCCCTCTTTATTATACTCCTAACTTCCAGTAGTGCAGAATCAATACAAATACAATGAAATAGCAGGCTTTGTAATGATATTTAACTCGGCTGCAACCGACTCGGTGGTGGGCGAGTTAAACTTTTTAACACATTTTCCAAAATGTTGATGAATCACACAAAATACCTTTCAAAAATGTTGACGAACCGTACAAAATACCTTTCCAAAATGTTGATAAGGGTGTAAAATAGCATTACGGATTGAAACTTAAAGTTTAAAGTGTAGTGGTGCTTAAGTGCAGACACGAGAGGTAATGGTATGTTGAAGCGAAAAGTCAGCGAACAACTTAAAAACTGGGTCGCCAATAAAAATAAAAAATGTCTGATTGTTCAGGGAGCCAGGCAGATTGGCAAAACTTATGTGGTAGAGCGATTCGGTGAAGAAAACTATGATGAATTTCTGGAGATAAATTTTAAGCAGACACCTTCTGCAGCAGAAGTATTTGCAGGCGACCTTACCGTGGATGACATGGTTATGGCGATTAGATTCAGATATCCTGACAAGAAGATTGTGGAAGGGAAAACGCTTATATTTCTTGATGAGATTCAGGAGTGCGAAGAAGCAATTACAGCATTGAAATTCTGGGCAATCGATGGCAGATATGACGTCATTGCATCCGGATCGCTACTTGGAATCGATTATAAGAGGGCTTCTTCATACCCCGTAGGTTATGTGGATTATATAAATATGTACGGGCTGGATTTTGAAGAATTTTTATGGGGCATTGGAATTGGTGATGACATTATCGGTTCATTGTATGATTATCTCAGAGAAAGAAAAGAAATCCCCGGAGCAATCCACACCAAACTTATGGAGTATTACAGACACTACATTGCAATCGGAGGTATGCCTGAGGCTGTTCAAAAATATATTGACACAAGAGATTTCAGAGAAGTTGATACAGTTCAAAAAAATATACTTATGGGATATCAATACGATATTGCCCATTATGCAACCGCCGAGGAGAAAGTAAAGGCGGAGAAGAGTTACCTGACACTTGCAAAGCAGCTGCTTGATAAAGAAAATCATAAGTTTCAGTACAAGGAAATCGAAAGCGGAGCAAGGGCGCAAAAATACTACAGCAGCATAGAGTGGCTTTTGAAGGCAGATATCATTCATTTGTGTAAAATGGTAACGGATGTTAAATATGATTTGGATGATTATGCCCGCAATGATTTTTTCAGAGCTTATACTACTGATTTGTCGCTTCTTGTCGCTATGAAAGATTTTGGCTTGAAACAGCATATTGTGGAGAATACGCTTGCCGGAAATACCAAAGGCGGGTTGTACGAGTGCGCCGTTGCCGATGCGCTGTATAAAAAAGGATATTCCATGTTTTTCTACAAAAATGAATCCTCAAAACGAGAACTTGATTTTTTGATTCAGATAGATGGTCAGGTTGTTCCGATTGAAGTTAAAAGTGGTAACTCAAGGGCAAATTCATTGAAATCAATAATAAAAAGGGAAGAGATAAAAGATGCATACAAATTTGCTGACGCCAATATTGGCATAGACGATGATGGCATAATAACACTTCCTTTATATATGGCAACATTTATTTGAGCCACATAATTAAGTATTGCCTTAAGCAACTCTTTTTTTACCGGTTAGATTTTGCAACAGAAATGTGGTCGAAGATCAAAAATGTGAAATTACTTGACGTACGTCAAGCAAAAATATGTAGATCAGCAATCGCTTACTAAAAAGTGACATCGAAAGAGAAAACGACTTTCATATAAAGAGGGCGTGACCATGAAAACATTCCTTATTACAGGGGCCACCGGCTATATCGGCGGCATGATCATAAACAGAATACTTAAAAAAGACCGCGAAGCGAGGATTATAGCGGTGGTCAGAGACACTGAGAGCGCAAAGAAAATTTTGCCGGAAGACGTAAGGCTCATAGAGGCTGACCTTAGTCTGGAAAATGACCTTTGGGAAAAGACAGGGTGCCCTGCAGATTACATTTTTCACTGCGCAGCCACCACATCATCTAAAGAGATGATAAATAACCCCACGTCCGTATATGATGGGATCCTCACAGGGACAGAGAACATCCTCCGATACGCCGTAAAATGCGGTTCTTCATTAAAAAGGATGATTAACCTTTCCTCCGTGGAAGTTTACGGAAGTGTCACATCCGATAAGAGCCACCCCCTCACAGAGGAAAAACTCGGAACGATCGACGTAAGCAAGGCCCGAAGCTGTTACCCTCTTGCCAAAAAAAGAGCAGAAGACCTCTGCAAAAAATATGCTTCAGAAAAAAGCATCCCTGTCCTCACAGCCCGTCTCGCACAGACCTTTGGCCGCGGGGTAAAAGAAACCGACAACAGAGTCTTTATGCAGTTTGCAAGGGCAGCAGTTTCCGGAGAGGATATAGTCCTTAAGACCAAAGGCAGATCCATCGGAAACTACTGCGGCATAGACGACTGCCTGGATGCGTTGCTTTTACTTGCCGGCATCGAGGAGGAATACAAAAGAAACTACAGCTTTACAAACGGTGACATATATAATGTAGTTAATGAGCAAAATTCCATGAGCATTTTCGACATGGCTGTTCTTGTCCGCGACAAAATAGCCCCTCTTTACGGGCATCACATAAAAGTAAGGATAGAGGAAGCGGATCCGGAAAAGACCGGCTACGCCCCGGATTCATGCCTTTACATGTCTGCACAAAAGCTGAGAAACTGTGAGTGGGAACCGATGCAAAGTCTTGAAAAAATGTATATTGATGCCTGCAAAGAGATTGAAAAAATGATGTAAAGACAGGAACAGACCTTTGTAAAACTCAATTTTTATTGCAAATTTCAAAAAAACAGTTTATCATAACAAAGGTTGGGCAATTTTACCCAGGGTATTTATGTACCGTTTATTAAATAATTTATCTGACGGGCGGAAAGAAAAGCCCGGAAATGGAGTATATTTATATGAAGATTATAATGTTAGGTGCTCCCGGAGCTGGAAAGGGAACACAGGCAAAGATGATTGCCGAGAAGTACAGCATTCCACACGTATCAACAGGTGATATTTTCCGTGCCAACATCAAGGGCGGCACAGAGCTTGGCATGGAAGCCAAGAAATATATGGATCAGGGACTTCTTGTTCCCGATGAACTTACAGTAAAGATCCTTCTCGACAGAGTTGCTCAGGATGACTGCAAGAACGGCTATGTTCTCGACGGATTCCCCAGAACCATTCCTCAGGCAGAGGTTCTCGACAAAGCTCTCTCAGAGCTTGGAGAAAAAGTTGATTTTGCTATCAACGTTGATGTTCCCGATGAGAATATCGTAAAGCGTATGGGCGGACGCCGTGCATGCGTTAAGTGCGGTGCGACATATCACATCGAGCACGTTCCTCCCAAAAAAGAAGGAATCTGCGATGTCTGCGGCGAGAAGCTTATCTTAAGAGATGATGACAAGCCTGAGACAGTACTTAACAGACTTAAAGTTTACCACGATCAGACACAGCCTCTTATCGACTTCTATACAAAGAAAGGCGTGTTAAAGACCGTTGATGGAACAGTTAGCACAAGCGACGTATTTGCATCCATCGTTGCTATATTGGGTTAATTATCCGGAACAGGAGACGTCATGGCGATTACAATTAAATCACAGAAAGAAATTGAATTGATGAGGGAGTCCTGCAGACTTTTGGCAGATGTTTTTCAGAATCTTGAAAACGAAGTAAAGCCGGGAATGAGCACCATGGAAGTTAATATCCTTGGGGACAAGCTTATCAGAGCGCATGGTTGTATTCCAAACTTTTTACATTATGAAGGTTATCCCGCTTCTATTTGTGTGTCCGTAAACGACGAGATCGTCCACGGCATCCCAAAGAAGAATCATATATTAAAAGAGGGTGATATCGTTAGTCTCGATGCGGGACTTATCTATAAAGGTTATCACTCGGATATGGCAAGGACCTTTGGCATCGGAGAGATCTCAGAGGACGCAAGGCTTTTGATCGAGAGAACAAAGCAGAGCTTCTTTGACGGCATTAAATTTGCAAAGGAGGGCAATCACCTCTTTGATATTTCAAATGCCATTGATGCTTCCATTTCCAGATATGGATATGGTATAGTAAAGGAACTTGTGGGTCACGGGATCGGAACTCATCTTCATGAGGATCCTCAGATCCCCAATTTTGCACAAAAGAAAAAAGGCCCCAGGCTTCAGGCTGGCATGACCATCGCAGTTGAGCCCATGATAAATCTGGGAGGCGCCGATGTGGAATGGCTTGATGACGACTGGACCGTAGTTACCGCAGACGGCTCCATATCTGCTCATTATGAGAATACGATCCTCATAACTGACGGCGAGCCAGAGATTCTTACCTTATATTAACAGGTGAATTTATGACCGGTACATTTGTCAGCTCCCTGGCGGGGCACGATAAGGGCGAGATATATTTGGTGTTAAGGGATGAAGGAAATGTGCTTTATCTGATAAACGGAACCACCAAAACTGTGGACAAGCCTAAGAAAAAGAAATTAAAGCACGTGCAAAAGATCAACAAAAAAGTGAACGATGATCTCTATGAAAGACTTATTAATAATAAGAAAATAACCGATGAAGAAATTAAGAGAGAGATCAGATTGTTCATGAAACAGTAAATCTTTAACATATGTAAAATAGTATTTGGAGGAAATATATGTCTAAAAGTGATGTAATCGAAATTGAAGGAACCGTAGTTGAAAAGCTTCCCAACACCATGTTTCGCGTAGAACTGGAAAACGGACACAAGGTTCTTGCCACCATTAGCGGCAAGCTCCGTCAGAACTTCATCCGTATCCTTCCCGGTGACAAGGTAACACTTGAACTTTCACCCTACGATCTTTCCAAGGGACGTATCATCTGGAGAGATAAATAAGTATTTTTTAAATAATTTGTAAATTATGAAAATTTATTCCCGTAGCCTCTTGCAAATTGCAAGGGGCTATGTTATATTATAAAACGGTCTTTTTTGAAAGGAGGGTTTAACGTGAAGGTTAGATCATCAGTAAAACCAATTTGCGAGAAATGCAAAATCATCAAAAGAAAAGGACGTATCAGAGTTATCTGTGAGAATCCTAAGCACAAACAGAGACAGGGCTAATCACCACTTGATCTGAAGAGAAATGATCAAGGTGTTTAAGCTTTTGTCCCTGTAATTATGGCGGCTGAATTGGCATTGGCCAATTTTCATAATATAGCGGATAGAGCTTACGGAGATTACTTCTTGGTACCATCTTTAATGTGATAAAGACATTTCAGATGGAAAGATCGGAAACGTTTTGTGCGTCCGGTTGGGTGAAAGCCCCAATCAACAAGTAACTATTTTTATCGTGCACATATTAACAGACCAACTTTTCGTGCACAAAGAAGTGACCCCAAAAGAGCAAAGGGGCACGTGAAATGGAGGAAACGTAAATGGCTCGTATCGCAGGTGTAGACTTACCCAGAGAAAAACGAATTGAGATCGGTTTGACTTATGTCTATGGTATCGGCAGAGCAACAGCAGACAAGATCCTTGCTGAATCAGGCGTAAATCCTGATACCAGAGTAAGAGACATTACCGACGATGAAGTTAAAAAGATCAGTGATGCAATGGAGAAACTCGGAGTTATCGTAGAGGGTGATCTTCGTAGAGAAGTAGCTCTTAACATCAAGACTCTTCAGGAGATCGGTTGCTATCGTGGTATCCGTCATCGTAAAGGTCTTCCCGTTCGTGGACAGAACACAAAGAACAACGCTAGAACCAGAAAAGGACCTAAGCGTACAGTTGCAAACAAGAAGAAATAATTTTTTCTTATTTGTATTTAACTATTAACAAATTTAAACTGATTCCGCATTTATAATTTGGAATCGCAGATCAGAAAGAGGTTAGTTTAAAATGGCAAAGCAGGTTGCAAAGAAAGTAACAAAGAAGCGTGTAAGAAAGAACGTTGAGCGTGGACAGGCACATATCCAGGCATCATTCAACAATACAATCGTTACACTTACAGACACAGAAGGAAATGCTCTTTCATGGGCAAGTGCAGGCGGACTTGGATTCAGAGGATCCAGAAAGTCAACTCCTTACGCAGCTCAGATGGCAGCAGAGACAGCTACAAAGGCAGCTCTTCCTCACGGACTTAAGAGCGTAGACGTATTCGTAAAGGGACCCGGTTCAGGACGTGAAGCAGCTATCCGTGCTCTTCAGGCAGCAGGACTTGATGTACTCAGCATCGCTGATGTAACACCCGTTCCTCACAACGGATGCCGTCCTCCCAAGAGACGTCGTGTCTAATATTATTTCGTTATTTTATTTCGTATCAACAATGGATGAAGGCGCCACTGTGGCGTTGTAAACATTATTTTAAAGGAGATTAAAAAAATGGCAGTTAATCGTACACCGATTTTAAAGAGATGTAGGTCTCTTGGTCTTGAGCCTTCATTTTTAGGCTATGACAAAAAGTCAAACAGAACAAACGCCAGAGCAGGCAAGAAAGTAAGCGAGTATGGTCTTCAGCTTAGAGAAAAGCAGAAAGCTAAATTCATCTATGGCGTTCTTGAGAAGCCTTTCAGAAATTACTATGAGAGAGCAGATAGAATGAAGGGTCTTACAGGTGAGAACCTTATGACTATTCTTGAGAGCCGTCTTGACAACGTTGTTTTCAGAATGGGTCTCGCAAGAACTCGTAGAGAGGCAAGACAGGTTGTAGATCACAAGCACATCCTCGTAAATGGCAAGAAAGTTAACATTCCTTCATACCTTGTAAAGGCTGGAGATGTTATCGAACTTACTGAGAAGGCTAAGGGATTACAGAGATATAAAGATATCCTTGAGGTTACAAGCGGACGTCTTGTTCCCGAATGGATCGACTCAGACCTTGAGAACTGCAAGGCAACAGTAAAGAATCTCCCCACAAGAGAGATGATCGATGTTCCTGTTGATGAGATGCTTATCGTCGAGTTATATTCTAAATAAGCCCTTAATACACCTTAAAGGAGGGAATTTGCAGTGTTTGATTTTGAAAGACCTAATATTGAGGTTGCTGAGATCTCAGAAGACAAGAGATATGGTAGATTTGTTGTAGAACCTCTTGAGAGAGGATACGGAATCACTCTTGGAAACTCACTTAGAAGAATTATGCTTTCTTCACTTCCCGGAGCAGCAGTAAGCCAGGTAAAGATTGAAGGAGTACTTCACGAGTTTAGTTCTATTCCCGGCGTTAAGGAAGATGTGACTGAGATAATCATGAACATCAAAGGCCTCGCTATCAAGAATAACAGTGAGACTAACGAAGCTAAGACCGCATACATCGAGTATGAAGGCGAAGGCGTGGTAAGAGCATCTGATATTCAGGCAGATCAGGATATTGAGATCCTCAATCCTGACCTTGTTATCGCTACACTCAGTGGCAAAGATACAAAGCTTTACATGGAGCTGACCATCACAAAGGGTCGCGGATATGTAAGCGCTGATAAGAATAAATGTGATGATCTCCCTATCGGAGTTATCGCAATCGATTCTATCTATACTCCCGTTGAGAGAGTAAATGTAACAGTTAACAACACTCGTGTTGGCCAGGTTACAGATTACGACAAGCTCACACTTGACGTATACACAAACGGCACCATCGCTCCCGATGAGGCAGTTGGCCTTGCAGCAAAGGTTCTCAATGACCACCTTAAACTCTTCATCGACCTTTCAGAGTCAGCTCAGTCAGCTGAGGTTATTGTTGAAAAGGAAGATGACGAGAAGGAAAAAGTATTCAACATGAGTATTGATGAACTTGAGCTTTCAGTTCGTTCATATAACTGTTTGAAGAGAGCAGGTATCAACACTGTTGAAGAACTTTGCAACAAGACTCCCGATGACATGATGAAGGTTCGTAACCTTGGTCGCAAGTCTTTGGAAGAGGTTCTTGCAAAACTTAAAGAGTTGGGACTTGGTCTTAACACTTCAGAAGAATAATTAAAAGATTAAAAGGTTCCCGGAGCGGTAAGTCCAAAAGGCGCACTCCGGTTACTCTTTTGGTTTAAACCATCATATGGCAAATAAGACCAAAGGCGTTGCCCTATGACACCATGTAAAAGAGAAAGGAAAACAAATCATGGCAAAGTATCGTAAACTCGGAAGAACATCTTCCCAGAGAAAAGCATTACTCAGAAACCAGGTAACAGCAGTTATCGCTAACGGCAAGATCGTTACCACACAGACAAGAGCAGAGGAAGTAAGAAAGATCGTTGACGGTCTTATCGCTCTTGCAGTAAAGGAAAAAGACAACTTCGAGACAGTTACAGTATCTGCAAAGGTTGCTGTAAAGGATAAAGACGGAAAGCGCGTTAAGGAAGTTGTAGACGGCAAGAAAGTAACTAAGTATGACACAGTAGAGAAAGAAATCAAGAAGGACCTTCCTTCAAGACTTCACGCTCGTCGTCAGATGCTCAAGGTTCTTATGCCTGTTGTAGAAGTTCCTTCAGAGGTTGCCGGAAAAAAGAAAAACACAAAAGAGCTTGACCTCGTTGCAAAACTCTTTGATGAGTATGCACCTAAGTATGCAGATCGTAAGGGTGGTTACACCAGAATCGTAAAGATCGGTCAGCGTAAGGGTGACGCAGCTATGGAAGTTCTTCTTGAGCTTGTTTAATCTAAAATGAGTAATTTTAAAGCCTTAGGCAAATGCCTAAGGCTTTGTTTTTTGGAAATGCTGATAATCTTTTGAAGAGTTCCAGTTGCCTCCCCAGGTAAATCCACGCTCTGTAAAGAGCTTGTAACAGAGGTCGTTTTCATCGATCTTATAAGGAAAGTCCTTTGACCTGTCCGCGTATCCTTCTGATCCTTTGGGATAGATATTGCTTGTTCCGTCATCATTAAAGGTTATATAAGGGTTGTAGAGAGGGTTAATGTCAATCGCCAGTCCCAGAGAATGCTTTGAGAGGGTTTTTGTTCCGACAATATTCCTGTAATTAAAGCAGGAACTGTTATTATCTGCCATGGAGAGGTCATCGTCCCCGTCATACTCATCTATGAGTCTTACTTTTTCTATTCTGTAATCATTTTCATACAGCTTTGAAAAAATATAGATCAGATCCTCGGAGATGTATTTGTTGCAGATAAGCTCTCCGTTTGCGGGATTTCCTTCAAAGTCCATATATTTTATGTGGACATAATCAAGGTCAGATATGTCTATATCCGTCTGTTCTTCAGCCGGGTAGGAAATCCCTGTTATATATTTTCTAAGGTCCTCCGAGATGTCTTTTCTAAAAAAATCACCCTCGCTTCCGTCTAAGTGCATAAGTGTTTCGCCTATAAGCATTTCGGTCCTTATTTCCTGTTTTGCTTCATTTTCCATATCTGTTTCTATTAAGTCTGCTTCCACATTGCCGGAGGCTGTTTTTTCTTTTACAGAGTTAGCATCCTGCTTTTTTTCGACTTCATTATTTTTTGATATTTCATCATAGGTCGAGTCATCGCCCGCGGAGATACTTTTTTCTGTCTTTACGTTAAGCTCGGGGTGGTCCGCTGCATAATCGGTCAGGGTGTAATTGCTCTTTTGTGACAGTCTCGTGCTCAATGTCACAAAGAGAGTGATCCCCACTATGATACCCAGGGATTTCAATATTTTTTTTCTGTCCATCATTTACTCCGTAAGATCATTTTTTCATACAGTACGATTATACAATAAATTAATGAAAAAGAATAACAAAAAGAGCATGAATTCAGCCTGCAGGTTTACAATAATATACGGGTTGGTGTTGAATTTTTACTCATTTTTTTGTAAAATAAGTAGAAACTTTTGTGTATAAACGGAATGTGAGTGCGATTATGGGAATAATAAAAACCAAAGATCTTGCATATGAATATATACGTCGCGATGATGACGGCAATGTGGAAGCGATAGTCCGCGCGGTGGACGGAGTGAATCTGGATATAGAACAGGGCCAGTTCATCGCGATTTTGGGCCATAACGGCTCCGGAAAGAGCACCCTCGCAAAACATATGAATGCCATCTTACATCCCTCTGAGGGCTCTGTTTGGGTGGATGGAATGGATACCGCCGACGGAGAGAAGGTCTGGGACATCAGACAGACCTCGGGAATGGTATTTCAAAATCCCGACAACCAGATCATCGGTCAGGTTGTGGAGGAGGATGTGGGATTTGGACCTGAAAACATGGGTATCCCTACAGCCCAGATCTGGGAGCGTGTGGAGGAAAGCCTTCGTGCAGTTGAAATGTATGATTTCAGAAAATATTCTCCCAACAAGCTTTCGGGAGGTCAAAAGCAGCGCGTCTCCATAGCGGGAGTTCTGGCCATGCATCCAAAGTGCATTATATTTGACGAGCCCACTGCCATGCTCGATCCAAACGGACGAAAAGAGGTAGTCCGCGCGGCCAGAGCCTTAAACGACGTGGAGGGCGTAACAGTGATCCTCATCACTCATTACATGGAGGAGATCATTTATGCCGACAAAGTTTTTGTAATGGACAAAGGCCATGTGGCCATGGAGGGAACCCCCAGGGAGATTTTTTCAAGAGTTGATGAACTGCAGGCACTCAGGCTTGATGTGCCCCAGGTAACACTGCTTGCCCATGAACTTAAAAAACGCGGGCTGAACATTCCTGACGGAATTCTGACTACAGAGGAATTAGTGGCTGTGCTTGGCCTGAAATAGGAGATTTTACCAATGTCTATAATCATCGATCATGTAAATTTTGTATATGGGTCCGATACGCCACTTGCCGTAAAAGCGCTTGACGACATTAATCTGGTCATAAATGACGGTGAGTTCGTGGGAGTTATAGGTCACACCGGCTCCGGAAAATCCACCCTCATGCAGCACTTAAACGGACTGCTTAAGGCAACGAGCGGCACTATCTATTTTGACGGACAGGACATATATGACAAGGATTATAAATTAAAAGATTTAAGGAGCAAGGTGGGACTTGTATTTCAATATCCCGAGCACCAGCTCTTTGAGACTACGGTCTTTGACGACGTTTGTTACGGACCCAAAAACCTGGGCCTCGATAAAAAAGAGATTCAGTTAAGAGCCTATGACGCTTTGAAAAAAGTGGGATTTCCGGACGAACTGTTTTATAATTCTCCATTTGATCTGTCGGGGGGACAAAAGAGAAGGGTTGCCATTGCGGGAGTTCTTGCCATGCATCCTGAGGTCCTCATCCTGGATGAGCCTACGGCGGGCCTTGACCCAAAGGGCAGAAAAGACATCTTAAACATGATAAAGGGCCTGCAGAAAGAGACCGGACTTACCATCATCCTGGTGTCCCATTCCATGGAGGATGTGGCAGAGTATGTTGACAGGATACTGGTCCTTAACAAAGGAAAGATAATGTATAATGATGTTCCCAAGGAAGTCTTTAAACATTACAAAGAACTGGAGGAGGTCGGACTTGCGGCACCTCAGGTCACATATACATTGAATTCATTAAAGGAACACGGTCTTTGCGTGGACGTGAATGCCACCACCATAAGTGAGGCTGTGGAAACCATTATGGATGCTCTCAGCAAAAGATAATTACGGGATTGATTTTATTCTCACGGAAAATGTCCTTTGAAAAAGGATCAAAAGGAGAAACATGATTAGAGATATCACCATCGGCCAATACTATCAGACCGACTCAATTATACATAGAATGGACCCCAGGGTGAAGCTTGCGGGAACGCTTTTGTTTATTATTTCGTTATTTTGTTTCGATAATTACGCAGGATATGCAGTGGCTGCAATTTTCCTTGCAATTGTCATAAAACTTTCCCGAGTGCCTTTTAAGTTTATGATTAAAGGAATGAAGGCGATAGTCATGATCCTGCTCATCACGGTTATATTTAATCTGTTTCTGACACCGGGTGAAGTGATCTTTAGTTTTTGGAAGATTTCCGTCACAAAGGAGGGACTTGCGACAGCAGCTACCATGGCAGTCAGACTTATTTTTCTGATAATCGGATCTTCTGTCATGACGCTTACCACAACGCCAAACAACCTGACAGACGGACTTGAAAAAGCACTTAATCCCATGAAAAAGATAAAGGTTCCCGTTCACGAGATCGCAATGATGATGTCCATCGCTCTCAGGTTTATTCCTATTTTATTGGAAGAAACAGACAAGATCATGAAGGCGCAGCTTGCAAGGGGAGCCGACTTTGAAAGCGGCAATATTTTTAAAAGAGCAAAGGCATTGGTTCCTATTTTAGTACCTCTTTTCATTTCTGCCTTCAGACGTGCAAACGATCTGGCTATGGCAATGGAGGCCAGATGCTATCGCGGAGGCGACGGCAGGACAAAGATGAAACCGCTTATTTACAGGAAGGCAGATTACATCGGTTACGTCTGTCTCCTATTATATATGGTCCTCAGCATTTTGATAGGACGGGTGCTCTTTTAACAGGAACCGGAATGTATGACCAATAAATTCGGACAGGTTTAATTTTTATATGGAAAAAAAGCGAGTCAGGCTGGTGGTGGCATATGACGGAACCGCATATCACGGTTGGCAGTATCAGAATAATGCCGTCACAGTTGAGGAAAAACTTCATGATGCGATCTTTAACCTCACAAAAGAGGACGTGGAAGTCGTCGGCGCAAGCAGAACGGATGCAGGAGTTCATTCGCTTGGTAACATTGCTGTCTTCGATACAGACAGTCCGATCCCTGCGGATAAGTTTTCCTTTGCTTTAAACCAATACCTGCCGGAGGACATCAGAGTTTTAAAATCTGACGAAGTTTCACCCGACTGGCACCCGAGGAAGGTAAACTCTAAAAAGACTTACGAGTATCGGATCTATAATGCTCCCATACCTTTACCTACAAAGAGGCTGTATGCGGATTTTGAATATGGTGATTTTGATGTGGAAGCCATGAACGAGGCGGCGGCATTTTTAATAGGAGAACATGACTTTAAGAGCTTTTGCTCAGAGGGGGCCCAAGTCCTTACAACAGTCAGGCTCCTGTATGATGCAAAGGTTTACAGAGAAGACACAGATATCGTGATCAGGGTGACGGGTGCAGGCTTTTTATATAACATGGTCAGGATTATAGCGGGAACCTTGATGGAAGTTGGCCGAGGTAAGAGAGCGGCATCGGAAATGCCTAAGATAATAGAAGCCTGCGACAGACAGGCGGCGGGGCCCACAGCACCTGCAAGGGGCCTTACACTTATTAAATATGAGTTTGAATGACTTTCAGTGTTTTTCAGGATTTTTGAAAAGAGAATTGTTGGAAAAACTTATTGACATGAAAGTTTTGTTATCATATAATATACAACTGTGGCAATATGTAGAATTGCTTTTGTCAAAGCCCCGATGAAAGTAATTTATATATACATTCAGATTCAAAGTGTTGATTTACGGCGGCCCGGACATCCGCGGTGGTTAATGACTTTGGGTTATTTAACTAATGAAAACAACAAATACGGAGGAATTCATAATGAAGACATTTATGGCTAGCCCCGCTACAATCGATAGAAAATGGTATGTAGTAGACGCTACAGGAATGACACTTGGACGCCTCGCTTCAGAGGTTGCTAAGGTTTTAAGAGGAAAGAACAAAGCTATCTTTACTCCTCACATCGACACAGGTGATTATGTGATCGTAATCAACGCTGAGAAGATTAAAGTAACAGGTAAGAAACTTGATCAGAAGATTTACTACAAGCACTCAGACTATGTAGGCGGTATGAAGGAAGCTACTCTCAGAGAGAAACTTGCAAAGAAGCCTGAAGAAGTTGTTGAGCTTGCAGTTAAGGGAATGCTTCCCAAGGGACCTTTAGGAAGACAGATGTTTACAAAACTTCACGTATACGCAGGACCTGAGCACAATCACGCAGCTCAGAAACCTGAGGTATTGACATTCTAAGGGACTGAAAGGAGGATAATAAATCATGGCTAAAACAGAAAGATATTACGGTACAGGTAGAAGAAAGAGTTCTATCGCTAGAGTATATTTAGTACCCGGTAAGGGAAATATCACAATCAACAAGAGAAGCATTGATGAGTATTTTGGTCTTGAGACACTCAAGGTTATCGTTCGTCAGCCTCTTGCAGCAACAGACAACACAGAGAAGTTCGATGTTCTTGTAAACGTACACGGTGGTGGTACAACAGGACAGGCAGGTGCCATCAGACATGGTATCGCAAGAGCACTTCTTAAGGTTGATGAGGAGTACAGACCTACTCTCAAGAAGGCAGGTTTCCTCACAAGAGATCCTCGTATGAAGGAAAGAAAGAAGTACGGCTTAAAGGCCGCGAGAAGAGCGCCTCAGTTTTCGAAAAGATAAGGATTACTGCGAATTGCAGTTTATGGAAAGAGTTCCCGAGCTTGCTCGAGGAGCTCTTTTTATATACTGCAATTCATTGGAATGCAAGATGCGAACGAGGAAATGCGAAGCATTTTCGAGTATAGCACTTGCATTCGCAGTAATCCGAACCCCGAAAACTCACGATTTTCGGGGTATTTTTTTGCCCAAAATCGCTGACATAGTTTGATATAAAAAAGCATAAAATGATGAGAAAAAGTGCGTTTATTCTTGGCAAACACATTATGAAATAATGCGTTTGCATGGGGGAAACGAAAAAGTTGACAAAGACAGATTTATATCCATCATGTCAAACTATGTCAAAACGAGACAGCGCACCAAACGGATAGATTTTTGAGATTTCCCCGGATGAATATGTTATAATTACGGGCGTGATGATATTAAATTCCAGGATAACTTAATAAGATAAAATATGAAGGGCAAGGTTACAATGATTGTATGCCCAAAACTTGACGAAGGCGATTATACTGAGAAGCTTACGGAGATCATTTCAAACAACGATATTGTCAGCGTGACCATAGTAAGAATGGAGGTTCCATGCTGCGGAGGGCTTCAGAGATCTGCAGAGAATGCAATAAAGAATAGCGGAAAGCTTCTTCCTTGGCAGGTTGTGACAATCTCCAGAAATGGTGAGATACTTGATTAAATTTCCCAGTAAACATATATTTCATGGACTTATGATATAAGTGAGTTTATACTGAATGTAGCAAGAAAAAAGGAGGCATATTATGTCAGCATTAAATGAAAGAAAAGTAGCAGTAGTAGGTTGTGGATTTGTTGGGTCAGCATCAGCTTTTGCCCTAATGGAGAGTGGGCTCTTTTCCGAAATGGTTCTGGTAGATGTGAATAAGGAGAAGGCTGAGGGTGAGGCTCTTGATATCAGCCATGGACTTCCCTTTGCAAAGCCAATGCAGATATATGCCGGTGATTACAATGATGCAGGCGATGCTGCAGTTGTGGTTGTTACGGCAGGGGCAGGACAGAAGCCCGGCGAGACAAGGCTCGATCTCGTAAAAAAGAACGTGGAAATCTTTAAGTCGATTATTCCGGAAATAGCAAAGTACAACAAAGATGGAATTCTTCTGATAGTGGCTAATCCTGTTGATGTTCTTACATACGCAGCAGCCAAACTCAGTGACTTCCCTGAAAACAGAGTATTTGGCTCAGG
>JAILHH010000002.1 GCA_024695935.1 Acetatifactor sp. | reverse complement strand
TTGCGGATGATGGCATTATAGAAGCAGTTGAAATGCCGGATAAGAAATTTGTATGGGGACTTCAGTGGCATCCGGAGTTCTCATATAAAAGTGATGATAACAGCAGGCTGATTTTTGAGGAATTTGTTAGAAAATGCATTGGGTGAATTTGGCTGGAAAGGAGGCAGATATGGCAGCATTTGACAGGGTGATGTCGGGTATTCCACAGATGGATGAAAACTTTTAGAACATCAGGCTTGGTGACAGACTGACAAAGCGAGCATTGCCTGCATGAGTGTTTGCCCGGTGGGAGCGGTGGAAAAAAGGAAATAGTGAGAACGTAAAAGTGTTGAATGTTGGTTGATAAATGATTAAAATAGTTATGTAGTAACTGTTATGTCATATAAAAAAAAGGAACAATTTATGTTTAAGATCATCGATGGCGATTTCAAGAAAAATATATACAGTAATGAAGAGTATCTTGATAACTGGCCGATGTTATATATTCTGGAGAATGGCAAGCAGGCATATATCGGCGAGTCAAATCATGCTAAAACCAGAATGACACAACATTCATCAAGCGAAGAAAAAAGGATTTTCGACAAGGTTCACTTTATTTATTCTAAATTGTTCAATCAATCGGTAACGTTTGATTATGAATCCAAACTTATTCAATACATTGTAGCGGACGAGTTGTTTCAGGTTACAAACAAAAATGCCGGTATTGCTGACAAACAGTATTTTAATAAAAAGGAATATGATGAACAGTTTGTAAACCTGTGGAGAAAACTTCAAAGAGAGAAATTAGTTAAACACTCTCTTGAAGAAATCGAACAATCAGACTTATTCAAGTATTCTCCATACAAGGAATTGAATGATTGTCAAAGAATGGCAGTTGATGAAATACTGGAAAAAATAAAAGAAGGCACAGTTGATCGTGTTGTGGTTAATGGAATGCCTGGAAGCGGAAAAACTATTGTAGCCGTTTATCTGATGAAATACTTGTCTGACAGTGAGGAATTTGCAGGCAAGCAAATTGGCTTTGTTGTTCCCCAAACTTCTTTAAGAAAGACTATGAAAAGTATATTCAAAAGCATTTATGGACTTTCGCCAAGTCAAATTCTATCTCCATCAGATGTTGTAAAGAAAAGATATGATATTCTGCTGGTAGATGAAGCCCATAGGTTACACCAGTATAAGAATATTTCATATATGGGAACATTTAAGCAAAACTGTGAAAAACTCGGTTTGACGACAGATGCCGATGAGCTTGATTGGCTGATCAAACAATCAGATTGCACAGTGTTATTTTATGACAGCATGCAGGTTGTAGGCCCATCAGGTATTGATTTTGAACGCTTCGATAAAAAGATGAATGATTCAATTGCGAAGCGATTGATAGCATATTACACACTGGCAACTCAAATGCGTGTAAAAGGCGGGAATGCATATATAGATTTTGTAAAAGATATACTTGAAGCAAAGTGTTCCGGTAAATATGTTTCTGATGTCTATGATTTCAAACTTTATTCGGACTTTGAAAAGTTTGAAAAGGATATGTATGAAAAAGAGGCATTGTTTGGATTGACAAGAATGGTAGCCGGTTATGCATGGCCCTGGATCAGCAAGAACGACAAAAGCCAAAAGGATATTGAAATACAAGGCATAAAGCGCATGTGGAATAATTGCACTGAAGGTTGGGTTCATACAGATACTGCTATCGATGAGGTAGGATGTATTCATTCAATTCAGGGATATGACTTGAATTATGCATTTGTCATTTTGGGTAATGATATCGGTTACGATAAAGATAAAAAACAGATGATTATAAGACCGAAGAACTATTTTGACCAGAATGGTAAGAGAACAGCGTCATACGAAGAACTTATTGAATATATAAAAAATATATATTATGTGTTGCTTACACGCGGAATAAAGGGAACCTATATTTATGTGTGTGATGATGCTTTAAGGGAGTATTTGAGTGATTATATAATAACGGAGTGAGTTTTATGAAACAGGAGACAATCGATAGAATCAGAAAATTTACCGAGGACAGAGACTGGGATCAGTTTCACACCCCGGTGAATCTTGCAAAATCCATAGTCATCGAAGCAGCTGAACTTTTGGAGTGCTTTCAGTGGGATAATGAGAAATTTGATATGGAGCATGTGAAAGAGGAACTGGCAGACGTGATGGTATATTGTCAGAATCTGGCTGATAAGCTTGAACTGGATCCAGATGAGATAGTGAATAAAAAGATGGATCAGAATGAAGCTAAGTACCCCGTGGAGAAAGCAAAGGGCAAGGCAGATAAATATGACAGATTGTGATGAAAATCAATATTCAGTACTTTAAACGATGTAGAATTTGTTGCATAGAATAGAAAATCAGGAGGGAGTTATATGCAGTACAAAACTTTACAGGTAGTATTAAAAGAAAAACTTATTGGTCATGACGCAAAGAATTTATCAGAGCTTGATGATGCTTTGAATAAGATGGCAGCTGATGGCTGGGCGTTAACCACCATGACAACGTCAGTCGCCGGAAATACAGGATTCGGTGGCGGCGACAGGACTGTATTTACGATGGTTTTTCAGAAATAATATAAAGTAAGAATAACGGCAGAGTAAGTTATGGGGAATGTGAAACAATACGAGATCATTGAGCAAAACGATAAGGCTGTATCTATTAAGGTCTTTAATCAAATAAGAGAATTTAAAGTAGTAACCAACAATGACATCAAATCTATGGTGGACAAAGGCGAAGATATCGTCTTAGAAAATTGTTATATTAAAGATTTCTGTTATTGGAAAGTATGCGGATATAATTCCAGCCGAGAAGCTGAGGAAGACAATTATAATAAAAAGAAGCCCCTCAACAATTTCTGTGCAAGAAAGGCTTTTTTCGGCGGAGATGTGGACTTCACCTATGCTCAGTTTGGAAACGGTTATGTGGACTTTTCTAATGCTCAGTTTTGGGATGGTAATGTATACTTCACTCAGGCACAGTTTGGCGTCAACAACGTGGATTTCATAGGTGCACAGTTTGGCGGTGCTGTTTACTTCACACAGGCACAGTTTAGCAACAGTAATGTGGACTTCACACTGACAAAGTTTGGCGGCTTTGTGGACTTCATAGGTGCAGAGTTTGGTGACAACGATGTGTTCTTCTTTGGTGCAGAGTTTGGTGACAGCGATGTGTTCTTCTTCGGTGCACAGTTTGGTGACGGCAAAGTGGACTTTTCTAATGTTCAGTTTGGCAACGGCGATGTGATTTTTTCTGGTGTTTCGTTTGGAAGGAGTTTAATTCTATTAGATAACGTTGTTATAAAAGGAAGGCTTTTCTTAGAACCGGCTTCATGCATTGAGACCAATTTATGTATTTTATCATGCTATTTTCTCTCACATGCATCCATAGATATTACTCATATTAAGCATCTATTTTTTGATGGTTGTACAAATAGTAGTGTTTTATCCATAAATGCATCAGCAGATTATTCCGATGAACAAAAATCCATAGCTCTTTTTAATCATTCAAATGTAGGTACACTTAATATAAATTGGGGTAGAATAAAAGATGCTGTTAAGAGATTTGATTTCAGTTTTCTTAATGATATAAAAGATAAGCCTTTTGTATTGGAGAGATTTTCTGAGCTAGATAATCTTGATGAATTAAAAGCCGATGAGTACGTAATGTTAAAAGAAAACTTCCATAATCAAGGCAGATATGATTGGGAAGATGAAGCATACGTAGAATTTAAAAGGATTGACACTAATCTTCTTAAATTCCAAAAAGGCGTTAGTGGCATTGGAAAAAAGGCTAAAAATAGAATTAAATATCCTATTTTAAAGATCCTTGAGCGTATCGGCAAATATGGAACAGACCCATTTAGCGTTTTTTTGACAATGATATTGTCTGTTATCTTTTTTGGCGGCTTATATTCTTGGCTCCCGTGCGCTGAGATTTCTGCTAGCATAGATAAAATACATTGGTGGTCTGGATTATACTATAGTGCCATTACATTTTTTACAATCGGATATGGTGATTTATCGGCACAGAACGGTTTGACAGCAGTACTTTGCGCTTTAGAAGGTTTTCTTGGGGTATTTTTAATGTCTTATTTTTCAGTAGCATTGGTAAGAAAAATACTAAGATAGATGGTAACACGTTTCATAAAGAGGGAATAAGACAGGTAACGGAGAAAAGTATCACTTTATGGAATTGTTATCAAATCTATTATGATAAAAAGGATTGCTTATGGGACTTCTTGAAATAGCCAGCAGTAAATCTGTTTGGCGCGGAATTGAATACTATAATAGCCATAATGTACTTTCATGGGACCAGACGGAGGATGGAATCATTGACGGAATCGTTCAAGGAAGTGGAGTTGAGAATTATACCGTTCATGTAGATTCTGTGCATCCCAGGAAGTCCGCTTGCAATTGTCCGCTGGCTAACGGGAAGAAGATAATCTGCAAGCATATAGTAGCCGTTTATATTGCTGCGAATCCCAAAGAGGAAAAGCGTTTCAAGACAGATGTGACACCGTATGCTTCCGAAGAGGAAGAACGACATGCAAAGCGTTATCGTAATATCATGAGCTGGGCAAAGAATATGACTCCCGGTCAATTACGCGAAGCATATGTTGAAGCCATGATACGAATTGAGGACTTGGAACATCAACTGAAATATGGAAAGAAATAATGATGGCTTGAAATATATATGAAGCAAAAACGTGTGAACAGTATTCGAAAAAAGAAACTTAACAAATCTATCCTGATAAGCATCACAGTCCTCGCCATAGTGCTTGCCGTGGCAGGCGCGTGCTGGGGTTGTGGGCTGTTTTCTTTTCATCAGGCAAGGGAGAATCCATACACATATCTGCTTGATTTTGAAACTCTGGATCTTTCCACGGTTCCGGAATACATCGGAGAACCCTATGTGGAGTTAAACGGAAACGAGCCCATGTTTACCGACGGAGATAAGTTGAATCCGGTCTTTGAGTACTACAGTGACCTTGATAGGCTGGGACGGTGCGGTGTTGCGACGGCATGTCTTGGCAGGGAACTGATGCCCACGGAGCCTCGCGGTAACATCGGACACATCAGGCCTGCCGGATGGCATACGGTCAAATATCCGGCTTTGATCGAGGATATTTATCTCTACAACAGGAGCCATTTGATCGCTTTTTCTTTGGCCGGCGAGAATGACAACAGACAGAATCTGATCACGGGTACCCGATACATGAACCACACCGGAATGTTGCCCTTTGAAAACATGGTAGCGCGGTATCTTGATGACCATGATGGAAATGTTCTTTACCGAGTGACACCCTGTTACGTTGGCAAAGAACTGGTCGCCAGGGGAGTACATATGGAAGCCTATTCGCTGGCTGACCATGGCAAGAGCATCTGTTTTAACGTTTACGTGTACAATGTTCAGCCCGGGATAGAGATTGATTATCTTACCGGGGAAAGCTGGGAAGCAACAGAGTGAGGGAAAGTTCTATATGGAGGCTTTAGAGGCTTCAGAGTGAAATACTGTAATTTCCGCTGGTGTGCTAATTTTTACAGTAAAGTTGAACTTATTTTAGAGGTCTACAGAACCCCAAATACTGTAATTTTCGTAGGTATGACCGTTTTTACAGTAGAACAGGCCTTATTTCGGAGGTTTTCAGAACCCCTAATACTGTAATTTTCGCAGGTATGCCAATTATTACAGTAAAGCAGGCCTTATTTCGGAGGTTTTCAGAACCTAAAATACTGTAATTTTTGCGGGTATGTCCATTATTACAGTAAACCTGGTTTTTTCCTAGATGTTTCAGAACTCAAAATACTGTAATTTTCATAGGTATCCCCAGTTTTACAGTAAAAAAAGAATTCTCACATGTCAGGTGCTAAACAGCACTGCTGAATTAAAAAATGAACCGGGTGGCTGTGGTCCTGGCTGGGACCTGGCTGGGGTGAAAATGACATAAAATAAAAAACGGGGCAAAATGCCCCGTTTTTTATTTAAATTTCGGGGCATTTTGCCCCGAAATTTAAATAATCACATTGATATTTTCATCGAAATATGTTTATAATGTTAATGAAAACCATATGAAAACCATATGAACATATGAAAACCATATGACCATATGAAAACCATATGTGGCAAGCAATTTTTTTATCAAGTATTGAGGATTAAAAATGTATAGAAAATGTGAATCAAGAATTGAAGAATGGATTGAGAATAATAAGAAAGCCCTTTTAATATATGGTGCCAGACAGGTCGGAAAAACATATTTGATAAGAGAAATGCTCAAACGAAAGGGCGTCTCTTTCTGCGAATACAATCTTATAGAGCGAACCGATATACTTAGCAAACTCAAAGAAATCGATAATGCATCGGATATATCCGCATTGCTTGCATTACATTCACAAATGCCGCTTAAAGAGGGTGAATCTGTAGTTTTTCTGGATGAAATACAGATGTATCCGGAGATTATTACAAAGATTAAATTCCTGGTAGATGAAGGAAAATACCGATACATATTAAGTGGTTCAAACCTGGGCGTGGAGCTTAAAGGGATTCAATCAATTCCTGTAGGATATATGGAGTCCTTCCAAATGTTCCCACTTGATTTTGAGGAATTTGCCTTTGCCGTTGGTGTGAAAGAAAGTTATATAGCACACATGAAAGAATGCTTTTTACAAGAGAAGCCTGTGGACTCGATTGTAAACGACAAACTTATGCAGACCTTCTATTATTACCTGGTAATCGGTGGCATGCCGGCAGTGGTAAATGTTTACAGCGACTCTCACAGCTTGAGTAGGATTTGCGAAGAACAGATTAATATTGTGAATCAGTACAAAGCAGATTTCACGAGATACGAACAGGAAAACAGGAAACTTAAGGTTGTGTCTGTTTATGACAACATTCCGGCTCAACTAAACAAGCAAAATCGTAGATTTTCCTTTACTATGCTTAATAAGGAACTAAAATTTGACAGGTACGAAGAAAGCTTTTTGTGGCTCAAAGATGCGGCGGTTGCAATACCAACATATATTGTGGACGATGTAAAGAGTCCACTTCAAATGTCCAAAGAAACCAATGTTTTTAAACTGTTTTTAAGCGACGTCGGACTGCTTACGGGATGCTACCCTGATTATGTTAGAAAAGAACTTTTGGAGATGAATCCCGAGAAAGAGATAAATTGCGGAGCTTTGTTTGAAAATTATGTAGCAGAAGAAATTTATGCAGCAGGACTTTCACCGTATTACTTTAAAAAGCAGGCAATCGGTGAAGTCGATTTTGTAATAGAAAAAGATGGAAAGGTGCTTCCGGTGGAAGTCAAATCCGGAAAAGACTATAAAAGGCACGCAGCACTTAATCACCTGATAGAAAACAAGAAACTTAACAAAGCATATGTATTGTCGATTAATAATCTCGAAAAAAACGACATAATCACATACCTTCCAATCTACATGACCGGTGAACTATGTAAGCAGAAAACAATCGGCTTGGATGATTTGATTGCACCACTGTATTAGAGCAAAAATAACCCGTCCCATAGACTTAAAATTTCTTACAGGACTAAAAGCCCTAGTTACATATAAGACGTTCCTGATACGTCTACATGCTGATGCAACGCTTTTTTCTATTGGAAAAATTCTCACCTTTTGTTGGGATCGAAACTCTTGATTTAGCTATATCCGTTATATGTTAATTAGGCCATTGGAAAAACCTTCACCTTTTGTATGTTTAACCGTTTATGTACAACTATTGAGGGGAAGTTTTATATGGTGGCTTTAGAGGCTTCAGAGTGAAATACTGTAATTTTAGCTGGTGTGCTAATTTTTACAGTAAAGTTGAGCTTATTTCGGAGGTCTTCAGAACCCCAAATACTGTAATTTTCGTAGGTATGACCGTTTTTACAGTAGAACAAGCCTTATTTCGGAGGTTTTCAGAACCCCTAATACTGTAATTTTCGCAGGTATGCCAATTATTACAGTAAAGCAGGCTTCATTTCGGAGGTTTTCAGAACCTAAAATACTGTAATTTTTGCGGGTATGTCCATTATTACAGTAAACCTGGTTTTTTCCTAGATGTTTCAGAACTCAAAATACTGTAATTTTCATAGGTATCCCCATGTTTACAGTAAAATAAGAATTCTCACATGTCAGGTGCTCAACAGCATAGGCTGAAATAAAAAATGAAACCAAAATCGACTCAAGTTAAACTTGAAATCCTCCTTGAAAGATAAATCTCTGCTTGCTACTATATCTTTGATAATACAGTTATGATTATGTTGTAAACAAGGTCGGCAAGGGAGGAATCTATGAGTATAGGGAACAATATAAGAACTCTTCGTGAAGAGAGGAATTTAACACAAGAGCAAATTGCGGAAAGAATTGGTATTTCTTTTCAGGCGGTTTCTTCTTGGGAAAGAGACGAGTACAAGCCGGATACTGACAAACTTATAAAGTTGGCTGAAATCCTGGACGTATCAATCTCAGCTATTGTCGAAGAAAAACATAATCCGTTCAAGACAAAGGAAACTATTTATAACTGGGAACATATGAAAACATATGTTAAAACCACAGCGAGAAACTTTAAATTATCGAATACGCTTAAAGCGGTAGATTTTGCGGTAGATGCACATGAGGGGCAAAAACGTAAACGTTCATCCACTCCTTACATATACCATCCGTTAAATTTGGCTTGCCATGCACTGTCGATGGGAATTCTAAAGGATGAAATAATAGCGGCGTGTCTGCTTCATGATGTAGTGGAAGACTGTGGAAAGACGCTTGAAGACCTTCCGGTAAACGAGGAAACAAAAATTCTGGTTCAGCTGCTAACACACGAAAAGACTACGGATGAAAACAGGGCGACGGTCATGAAAGCCTATTATGACAGCATAGCGGCAAATCCCGCAGCTTCACTTATAAAGTGTATAGATCGCTGTAACAATCTTACCACAATGTCCTGGGGATTGAGCAGAGATAGGATCTATCGCATGATAAAAGAGACTGACGAGTATTATCCCAGACTTTTGGATGCGGTTAAGGCCACTACTGAGTTCAATAATGCAGCATGGCTTCTAAAGTATCAAATAGAGAGCATGCTGGATATATATAAACGATTGGTGTGACGAGTAGAGGTTTTTTCTCTAAATGGATGGTCAAAACGATAAAACAATACTTACGAGGAATGGGAAAATGGAAGCATACACGCATAAAGTTCAGTATTATGAAACAGATAAGATGGGAATTACGCATCACTCCAACTATATCAGGTGGATGGAAGAGGCAAGGATTGATTTCCTTTCACGGATAGGGTGGGATTTTGCAAGGCTGGAGAAGGAAGGCATTATTTCTCCGGTCCTTAATGTCACTTGCGATTATAAAAAGACAACAACCTTTTCTGATGAGGTTACTATAAGTGTGAGTGTGCAGGAGTTTAAGGGTGTTAAGCTGCAGTTGGCCTATGAGATGAAAAATGCGGATGGTCAGGTGGTATGTGTCGGAACATCATCACATGCTTTTTTAAATACGGAAGGACGCCCCATAAGGATGAAACAGGAACAGCCAAAGCTATATGATACTTTGAGTGAACTTGTGGTAACAGCATAGGGTACTGTAAATTAAAAAATCAGCGAGTCGGCTCGCTGATTTTTCGTCTAACATATTATTAGTCATGTCTTAATCAGTTATGCAGAATAATCTTTTTGCAAATAGTATATGACCTTCTGTATAATATTGTATTAGAAGATAGAAGCGATGATTACAGTATTTTGATTTTGCGAAAAAGCGGATGCACAGAAAGGGAAGACAATGGCGATAAACCGCACAAACGGATGTGTGAATATAGGCGATACGGATATGTATTATGTATCTTTTGGCAGAGGAGAAAAAACATTGGTGGTTTTGCCGGGATTATCCGACGGACTCGCGACAGTAAAGGGAAAAGCCTTTATCCTCTCTTTGCCGTACATAAAAAACTTAAGGGACTTTACGGTATATATGTTCAGCAGGAAAAACAGCATGCCGGAGGGTTACAGCATTGAAGACATGGCAGACGATCAGGTCATGGTGATGAAATCCCTTGGAATCAAAAAAGCCTGCGTCCTGGGTGTATCTCAGGGCGGAATGATCGCCCAGTGCATTGCCATCAGGCACCCGGAAGTCGTGGAACGACTGATACTGGCTGTTACTACTCCGTATGCAAACAGCGTTGTGACAGAAGGCGTTTCAACCTGGATCGATATGGCAAATAAGGATGACTACAAAACTCTGATGACAGATACCGCAGAGAGAATGTATTCGGACAGGTTTTTAAAAAAGAATAAAAAAGTGATTCCGCTCCTTGCCATACTTTCTAAACCTGCATCATTCAGCCGCTTTTTAATAAATGCTAATGCGATCTTGAAGTTCGACGTGCGGGATGAACTGTCAACGATTACCTGCCCGACTCTCATAATCGCCGGAAGCGACGACAAAACAGTGGGAAATGATGCTCCCGAGGAACTTAAAAACGGGATAGCAGGCAGTAAACTGTTCATATATGAAGGTCTTGGCCACGGAGCTTTTGAGGAAGCAAAGGATTTTTACGACAGGGTATTTAAGTTTTGCCGGGAGAAGTTTATTTTGTAAATAGGAAAGAAAGCAAAAATGGCAGATTTATTTTAGCAAAAATATTTGCAGTATATGAAGGGGAAAGATTTAAGGGAATCAAAGACCGTTACCATGGAAGAAAAAACATTATCTTATTATAACGAAAGAACGAAAGAGTTTTTTGAGAATACGGTAAATGCCGATGTATCTCCACAGAGGGAGAGGTTTTTAAAATATCTGAAAAATGGAGGAGACATTCTTGATTTTGGATGTGGATCGGGGAGAGATACGAAGGCGTTTTTAGATGCGGGCTATAATGTCGAAGCGACAGACGGCTCTGTTGAACTTTGCAAAACTGCATCAAAGTTCACAGGGATCAAGGTAAAGAACAAGCTGTTTCAGGAATTGGATGACATTGAAAAATATGATGGAATCTGGGCATGTTCATCGATCCTGCATGTATCAAAAGCTGATCTGAAAAGCATATTTGAAAAAATGACCAGGGCATTAAAAAAAGACGGAGTGATCTATACATCTTTTAAGTATGGGGATTTTGAGGGCGAGAGAAACGGAAGGTATTTTTCTGATTTTACCGAAAAATCTTTTAAAGAATTCATGGCTTATCAGCCTGAGCTTTCTATTATAGACAGCTGGATCACAAGCGACGTAAGACCGGGACGGGGAGATGAAAAATGGTTGAACCTCATTTTGAAGAAGTAAATGAAGAACTTTCGCAAAATGCTTTGGAATCTGCCGGAATAGATTTCAGGTCTTTTGCCATGACCGGCGATGTAAACAAGTCCCTGCAGCTGTATGCAAAGCTCACGGCAAGTTTCCACAATGCAAAACAGGTTGATATCATTGTATCTTTTTTGATGGAATCGGGTGTGATAATGCTTTTAAAGCAGTTAAAGGCATCCATTAATGCAGGCACAAAAATACGGATCCTCACGGGAAACTATCTGGGCATCACTCAGCCTTCGGCGCTTTACATGATAAAGAGAGAGCTTGGGGACAGAGTGGATCTGAGATTCTACAACGATCCCGGCAGATCTTTTCACCCGAAGGCATATATTTTTCATTATAAAACATATGGTGAGATCTTTATCGGTTCGTCCAATATTTCCAGAAGCGCTCTTACTTCGGGCATTGAATGGAATTACAAGTTCACGACCTTTTCCGATGAAGATAATTTTAAAAAATTCTGTGATACTTTTGAGGACTTATATCGGAATCACTCCATAGAGGTGACCGGTGATGTGCTTCATGAGTATTCCAAAAACTGGCACAGACCTTCAGCCATAAAAGATCTGGACAAATATGATGAATCAGAGCTAGAGAATGATACAAATGTAAAGCTTCTCTACGAGCCCAGGGGAGCGCAGATAGAAGCACTGTGTGCTCTGGAGAATTCGAGGGCGGAAGGCGCCACCAAAGCGTTAGTCCAGGCGGCAACAGGTGTGGGAAAAACTTATCTTGCCGCATTTGATTCAAAAAACTACGACAGAGTTTTGTTCGTGGCTCACAGAGAAGAAATCCTTAATCAGGCGGCGGTTTCATTTCTAAATGTCAGAAACTCAGATGATTTTGGCTTTTTTAGAGGGGAAGAAAAGGCCACGGATAAATCCGTCATTTTTGCCTCAGTGGCAACACTGGGAAACGGCAGATATCTGAATCCGGGTTATTTTCCCGAGGACTATTTTGATTATATTGTGGTGGACGAATTTCACCACGCCGTAAATGAGCAATACAAGAGGATAGTTGACTATTTTAAACCAAAATTTTTGCTGGGGCTCACGGCAACCCCCGAGCGAATGGACGGGCGAAGCATATATGAGCTTTGCGATTACAATGTTCCCTACGAGATCTCTTTGTTTGAAGCCATAAACAAGGGGATGCTGGTACCTTTTCATTATTATGGGATCTATGATGACACGGATTATTCAAAGCTGCATGTGGTAAGAGGTAGATTCGATGAAAAGGAATTGAATGAGACTTACATCGGAAATGTGCATCGCCATGATCTGATATTAAAGTATTACAAAAAATATGGCTCCGAGCGCGCGCTTGGCTTTTGCTGTTCGAGAGCTCATGCGGAAGAGATGGCAAAGGAGTTTAACAAGCATGGGATTCCGTCTGTTTCCGTATACAGCGATGCCGATGGCGAATATTCAGAGGGAAGGAATGTGGCCATAGCAAAGCTAAAGAGCGGAGAAATCAAAGTGATCTTTGCCGTGGATATGTTTAACGAAGGCGTGGATATCACATCCCTCGATATGGTAATGTTTTTGCGCCCTACGGAATCTCCCGTTGTCTTTTTACAGCAGCTTGGCAGAGGCCTCAGAAAGAGTAAGGGCAAGGACTATCTGAATGTTCTGGATTTTATCGGCAATTACGAAAAGGCAGGAAAGGTCAGGTTTTTCCTCTCCGGAAAGCATTCAGAATATTATGACAGGAATTCCGGATGCCCTTCGAAAAAAGATATACCGGATGATTGCTTGATCGACTTTGACATGCGCCTCATCGAACTGTTTGAGGAGATGGATCGTAAGCACAGAAAACTGGGCGAGCTGATAAACGAAGAGTTTTACAGGGTAAAGGAACTGCTCGGTCACAGGCCCAGCCGTCTGGAGTTATTTACTCATATGGATGATGAAGTATACCAGCTCATGCTAAAAAATTCCAAAGCCAATATTTTCAAGCGGTATCTGGAATATCTGGATGAACTTGGGGAGCTTAGAGCCGAGGAAAAGCTTTTTTGCGGCGGGATCGGCAAGGAGTTTATAACGCTTATTGAGAACACGAATATGACCAAAGTCTACAAGATGCCTGTGCTCATGGCTTTTTATAACGGCGGGAATGTGCTGACGGAGGTTGATGACGATAAGCTTTTGAAGAGCTGGAAAGAATTTTTTGACACCGGTAAAAACTGGAGGGACTTAGATCCTGACAACACATATGATAAATACAGAAGCATTTCCGATGCAGATCACATCAAAAAGATCCATGAGATGCCGATCAATTTCCTGATCAAATCCGGCAAAGGATTTTTCATAAAGACAAAATCCGCACCCATTGCGTTATGTGATGAGATGCATGCGCTGCAGGGAAACGAGGTTTTGGCAGAACAAATAAAGGATGTGATCGATTACAGGACCATGGATTACTACAGCCGCAGGCTGGCGGAAGAGTAAATGCAGGCGGGATTGTTGAGGTCCGGGTTGTTGAGGTTCGCATGACGGAGTTTGTTGAGGTTTAAATGCAACTGAAAATTGGGAATGACTGATTTTGGTTGCATAGATCGGGGGCTGCGGAGTTTAAAATGCAACCGAGAATTGTGAATGGTTGTTTTTTGTTGCATAGATCGGGGGTTTAGGGGGTTAAAATGCAACCGAGAATTGTGAATGGTTGTTTTTGGTTGCATAGATTGAGGCCTGCGGGGGCCTGAATGCAACCGAGAAGAGTGAATGGTTGTTTTTAGTTGCATAGATCGAGGCTTGTGGGGGTAAAAATGCAACCGAAAACGTGGGATGTTCTTTTCAAGTTGCATGGCTCGAAGTTTTTAAGGGTGAAGGCCCAGATGATTACTAAAAACAGGCAATCAAATGAAATGATCAAAGAAATGGCAAGTATTGTATTCTTAAAGTAAGCGTCAAAGATAAAGGAACTGGCAGAGGATAAAGCATTGTTTTCATAGCTTAAGACATGAGGGGAGGCCATATGAAATTATTAATATATATCGATGATAATTTAAAGCAGACAGAGTTTTTTATAGATTATATGAGAAAAGTAGTTCCCGAACTCATGCCGGATGTTTTGCTAACAGATAATTCACATTCTACTGAAACAAATAAATGGGCTTCGGTGCAGAGTGACTTTACATACATTTATTTTGAAGAAAAAACAACTTGTGGATCAGCACTTAACCAGGTAATAGAGGGGCTTGAGATTGATGATGATATTTTAATAACGGACAGTTATCATATTCCGCTGGCAGAAAGTTATAACAGAATGTTGGATGCATTAAGTAAAGAGGATAATTCGTTTGCAATCGGACCATTATCAAATTCATTCAAATGGGAGCAACATGCAGAATGGAGTGATGCTGAAGCGGCGCTTGATTGGACTGAAGCAACGGTTGATTATAAAACTGAAGAAGTGCTTATGCTACAGACAGGAGTTATATTATTTGGCAGAAATGTCGTACACGGCAGTGATACATTCTACGATGATGCCCGCGATATGGACAACCTGATCGTTGAAAAGTGTGTTAGAGAACATCTTAATCATTTAAAAATGTATGTTTGTTGTAATTCCGGCTTTTACGATGTAAGAGGTAAAGGATATCAGCTGACTTTGCATGCTGATATAGATATGCTCGAGAAGGAGTTCGGGATACATTATCTTAATGTTCGTGGAAATGATTGGTTGCTGAGCCTACTGGAAAAGTGTGAGGACCTTAAAGATGATATAAGGGTTCTTGAGGTAGGATGTGATTGTGGAGGAACTCTGTTCGGTATAAAAAAATTATACAAAAATGCTCAATTGTACGGTACGGATATAAATAAAGGGGCAATCAGATTTGCTTCTGAATTTGCTGAAGTTAAAGTAAATAATATAGAAGATCATAATCTTGATTTTGGGCGGAATGATTTTGACGTTATAGTCTTCGGAGATGTGCTTGAACATCTTCGTGATCCTCTTGGAACGCTGATATTTTGCAAGAAACTTCTTAAGAAGGGCGGAAGGATCGTTACATCTATTCCTAATCTTATGAATATTGGAGTGATGAAACAACTGCTTGATGGTAACTTTACTTATTCTGAGATTGGTCTGCTTGATAAGACGCATATTCATATGTTTACGTACAATGAAATCATAAGGATGTTTGTCCACGATGCGGGGTATCAGATAGAGAAGATAACGATGAATGGATCTTTTAATGATGAGGAAGAAAAACTGGCGGACGAACTTGTAAAACTTGGAAATGCAGAGAAATTTATGTATCGTGCATTTCAATATCAGGTTGTCGCAAGACTGTGAGTATATGTTCCAACGCTTTTGACGCAGATATCTTCACGTTGTGGAATGCATTCAGATTTTGCATGCCCGTCGTGAGGTTGACAAAACCTATAACAAGATATAACAAAAATCCAAACCTATAACAAGATATAACAGAAAACGAAGGAGAGGTTCTTTCTATGAAATTTATAGGAAACATAATCTGGATAATATGCGGAGGGCTTGTCAGTGCCATCGGATGGTGGCTGGCGGGGCTCCTGTGGTGCATCACAGTTGTGGGAATACCGGTGGGATTGCAATGCTTTAAACTGTCATCCATTTCGCTTAATCCTTTTGGAAAAGACATTGTTGATGAGGGCGGGGCGGTTTCCTGTCTGATGAATGTGTTGTGGTTTTTTATATCCGGAATTGAACTTGCCATTGGAAATTTTGTGTTGGGTTGCCTGTTATGTATTACAGTTGTGGGCATTCCCTTCGGATTACAGTTTTTCAAGATCGCCAGGCTTTCGCTGTTCCCTTTTGGCGCTAGAGTTGTAAAGGTTGGCTAATGACGAAAAGTGGTAAAGTGATTGAAAGGAAACACAATGAGCACCATAGAGATAAGACAGATGCCATAGTAAATGCTGCTAAGGATATTGTCGGTGGTGCGTGACAAAACTATATTTACTTATAAGGGGGATAAAAAATGGTAGAAAATATCAAAGTTTTTAAGCAAAACAGTATCAGGATCGAAGGGGATAACAATGTCATTTACATTGATCCCTTTGAGATGGAGGAGGAGCCACATGATGCTTCTTTTGTGCTCATAACCCATGACCACTATGATCATTTTTCGCCGGATTCTATTAAAAATGTGGCAAAAGATGACACTATTTTGGTGGTTCCGGAAAATATGAAAAACAAAGCGAGCGAAGTGGCGGATGTGGTTGCCACGATTTTTACAGTTAAGCCCGGCACCGTGAATGAGAAAAATGGTCTGTATTTTGAGACGGTCCCGGCATACAATGTGTTGAAGCCTTTTCATCTAAAGAGCGCGGGCTGGGTGGGCTATATCCTGAATATCTGCGACAAGCGGATTTACATTGCGGGCGATACGGATGCCACAAAGGAAGCAAAGGCCGTGAAATGCGACATCGCGCTGGTTCCCGTAGGCGGAACATATACTATGGATGCCGCAAAAGCAGCGGAACTCGTAAATACCATTAAGCCTGAGATCGCAATTCCCGTTCACTACGGAAGTGTGGTCGGTTCGCCCAGAGACGGCGTTAATTTTGCGGAGCTTGTAGATAAATCGGTGGAAGTAGTTTTAAAGATGTGATGCGTATGAATCGTTATTAACGTTAAGTGATTCATGCATTAAATGGAATGAAATTAACTGTTATTTTTGATCATACTATAGGGTGCATTTATGAATAAAATCTATTATCACCTTCCGGGGCTATTTGAATTTTACGAATTTTATAAGGTTTTCTTGCCTTTATTCAAAAGCCACAGGGAATATTTCTATGACTGGTGCGACATAGGTTCAATCTACGGAGCTCCTGCCGATTGCACCTGGGGCGGAGGAAGAGTGGGCTTTGGAGAGGCGTTGCCATTGGATGTGGCGGCACTCATGGAGGAATATGGAATTTCCGCAAGGCTTACCTTCAGTAATCTCCTTGTCACAAAAGAGCATCTTTCCGACAAAAAATGCAATTTCCTGTTAAAACTTTTTGGGGAAAAGCCCGGAAACGGCATCATCATCTGTTCAGACCTGCTGCTTTCATATATTATTGAAAGGTTTCCGGAGTATTATTTCGTATCATCAACCACGAAGGTGATAACCGACTTCGATGAGTTAGTAACGGAGATCAATCGCCCGGAGTTTAGGTATGTGGTGCCTGATTTTAGGCTGAACAAAGAGATTAAGAGGTTTTCCGGATTAAATCCGGCGCAAAAGGAAAAGGTAGAGTTCCTATGTAATGAGTGCTGTTGGTTTGACTGCTATGACAGGAAAAACTGTTATGAGAACGTCAGCAAAAAGAGCCTCGGTTTACCCTGCGAGGATCATATCTGCGTTTCGCCTACAGCAGAGCGTGGCTACAGGTTTTCCGATGCCATGAAAAATCCGGGCTTCATCGGGATAAATGATATCAGAGACGTCTATGCTCCTGCAGGTTTTTCCCAGTTTAAGATCGAGGGCAGAAGCCTGGGAAGCGCGGTAATACTGGAATTTTTACTCTATTATATGACAAAACCAGAGCATCAGCTTGAGGTCAGGGAAGAGATCTATCTGGACAGCGCCCTGGATCTGTTTTGATTTTTTTAAAAATCTTTTCAAAAAATATATTTTTAATATAAAGTGTATAAAGGTTAAGACCGATATATACAAAGAAGATAACTACTTTTTTCTGCATTTAACTGATCTTCACATTGAAACGGATTTCAATTTATCTACAAGGAGGTAGAGTGATATGACAGGTATTGGCGGTATTTCTGCTTATCAGCAGATGAACAAAGCAATTCAAAATGCCGGCAAGGGGGCAGAGCGCGCAAATGGTGCGGCTTTATCAAAAACTTCTGCGCCCAAAGTGGAGGAAAAGATGCTTCCACAGATCAATTCAAAAAGTTCCCTGATCCCTCAAAAAACTGAATACGGTTACGCCGTGGGCGAGGTAAAACTTTCCGATAAGGCAAAGGATTACTATGAAAAATTAAAGGCTAAATTCCACAACCTGGAATTCATTGCGGTGAGCAAAGACATGAAAGCCCAGGCTCAGCAAAATGCGGCTAGCTATGGAAATGCTAAAAAGATGGTGGTTCTCATAGATGAGGAAAAATTGGAGCGCATGGCGACGGACGAATCCTTCAGAAAAAAATATGAGGGAATTATTGCCATGTCTCAAAACAAGATCACCGAGGCCAAAAACAGCCTGGCAAGCACCGGCGCAAAGATTACTAATTTCGGTATGTCCGTAGATTCAAACGGAAAGGAAAGTTTTTTTGCAACCGTAGAAAAATCTCAGAATCTCCAGAGGCAGCGCATTGAAAAGAAGGCAGAAGAAAAGTGCGAGGCAAAGATAAAAGAGAAAAAGCATGCCGAAAGAATAGCTTCCGAGAAACGCCTTCAGAAGGCAAAGGAAAAACGTGCTGAGTTTGAGGAGAACCTTGAGGAGAGAAGAACGGAAAAAACAGCTGATCTGACAGACGTGGAGAAGCCCGATAATCACGCGAAGGAATACACTACCTTCACATCGGATTCCGTGGACGCTCTGATAAGCAAGGTGCAGGCTTATTCCTACAGTCTGGCATCGGACCGTGTTGTGACGGACGCAGAGAGAATGGTTGGCGGTAACTTTGATTTTAAAGGGTAAAGAGCTGACTGTTTTTGCTGTATTTGTATTATAAAAAAATAAAGGCAGAGGTGTAATACATGTCTGAGTTCAAAGGTAAAGTGGTGGTGGTCACCGGCGGGGCAAACGGTATCGGAAAGTGCATTGCCGAGGAGTTTGAAAAGCAGGGTGCAGTCGCGGAAGTAATCGACAAAGTTCCCGGGGAGCATTTCGTGGGTGATATATCGGACAAAAGTGTTTTGGAGGAATTTGCAAAATATGTGATCCAAAAACATGGAAAAATCGATTATCTCATAAACAATGCATTGCCCATCATGAAGGGAATTGACGAGTGCTCATACGAAGAGTTTCAGTATGCTCTTTCCGTCGGAGTGACTGCTCCTTTTTATCTTTCAAAGCTTTTTGCACCATATTTTAATGAGGGTGGAGCAATCGTAAACATTTCCTCCTCAAGGGACAGAATGAGCCAGCCCCAGACTGAGAGCTATACGGCGGCAAAGGGCGGGATAGCAGCGCTGACACATGCTTTGGCTGTGAGCTTTTCCGGAAAGGTAAGGGTCAATTCAGTTTCTCCTGGGTGGATCGACACGTCATATAAAATTTATGAGGGACCGGATGCGGTGCAACAGCCGACAGGCCGCGTCGGAAATCCGTTGGACATCGCAAACACGGTGCTCTTTTTGTGCTCCGAAAAGGCCGGGTTCATCACCGGCGAGAACATCTGCGTCGACGGCGGCATGACCAAACTCATGATCTATCATGGAGACAATGGGTGGAGGCTGGAATAAGGGAAATTCTTTGCATAAATGAGGCTTGATGATATGGGAATAACTTTTAAAGATTTATATGAAAACAAAGAATGCAGAAAACTAATACCGCGTGAGTCTGGGGTTTATTGTGTAAAAGTTCCGGATGGTATGGAGGTTAAGTTTAAGAAAATTCCCGATGGCACTCAAAAAACGCATAACAGCGGAGATTTGGATAACATTTATGATAAAGTTGTTGAAAAATGGAATACTTTAATACAAAACAATGCTGATACTACAATCCTCTATTATGGGAAAGCAAAGAATTTGCGAACCAGAATAATGCAGTATGTTAGATTTGGTTACAATGAAGTTGACAATCATGCCGGAGGAAGAGCGATTTGGTATATAGAAGACAACAAGATACTTGAAGTCGAATTTCATGTTACTTCTGATTACGAGAATGAAGAAGCAAGATTGATAAACGAATACGAAAACATGTATAATAGCAAACCGCTGGCAAACATAAATAAAGGAAGGACGAAGTTATTTTGATATAGGGATACCCTAAATTAAGTCTTTTATAAAAGGTTTTCAATGGAACAATTCATTGAAAGCCTTTTGTCATTGGTTTTGTTGCAGGAATATGGTATAATTACGTTAAATTATTTACGGAAGGGTGAGGTATTGGTTATGGGTATTTTTGATAAATTAAAGGATCCGGTTTTTATAAAACCTGACAGCGAAGCAGAGAAACAGCTTGCGGCTTTGCAGGCTTTGAAAAGAAGTGCATCAGCAACCGGAAAGAACGTTGATAAATTTGACCAGGAAATATCAAAGGTCGAAGCAGGTATTTTGGGTGAAAAACAGGTTAGATTCGAACTTGAAAACAGTCATATGCCCATGTATGTGATACATGATCTTTTCCTGGAAGATAACGGTTTAACTGCGCAGATTGATTACATGGTTTTTACACGCAAAAACACCTATGTCATTGAGTGCAAAAACCTGTATGGAAATATAGAGATCAACAACAAAGGCGATTTTATACGAACCTTTAATTTCGGCAAAAGATTTATCAAAGAGGGAATTTATTCCCCTATAACTCAGAATCAGCGTCATCTTGATTTGATCAAACAAATTCGCTTACAGTCGAAAACAAATATCATTACCAAAGCGATGTTTGAAAAATATTTTGATACCAATTTCCACTCAATTGTGGTTTTGGCAAATCCCAAAACGGTGTTGAACGATAAGTTTGCAAAAAAAGAGATCAAGCAGCAAGTGATACGTGCAGACCAGTTGATTGCTTATATCAAAAACCTGGATTCACAAAAAAATGATTATTCATATTCTGATAAAGAAATGGAGGACCTTGCGAATTTCTTTCTTAATAATCATAAGCAAAATCCGGTTGATTATATTAAAAAGTTCAGTGATCTGGTAGATTCATCTGTAGAAGAAACCGAAAAAAGCAGTAGCGGTGCCACTATCGAAAAAACTGCGGATAAAGATTCTCCAAAGATTTGCCCGTTGTGCGGTGCACCAATGATACTTAGGACTGCTCAAAAAGGTAACAATAAAGGCGGTTCTTTTTATGGTTGTTCAACATATCCAAAGTGTAAAGGAATCAGACAGGTTGATTAGTTCACACTAAAATCATTCAAAGAAAGGGGAATTCTATGAAACGTGAAAAAACGGGGACAAAAGTTGTAGCTTTACTTATTGGTCTGTGCCTTATCCTATCCGGTTGTGGGGCAGCCGGTTCAGACGAACAGGATGTCGCAGTACAGGAATCAACAGTCACTTCAGAGGATGCAGGCAGCGAAACGGAGATTGCTACGGGGAGCGATTCGGATGTGACTGATAGTTCTGATGAGGAACCTGCCGCAGAAGCGGAAGAAGTCGTTGACATCATACCTGCAGAAGGAACCTATGCCTATTCCATCATTGTTAGCATCAATCCACAGTGTGAACTCTATTATGATCGTTCGGATGTAGTGGTTGGAATCGCTTACCTGAATGAAGATGCAAAAACTGCGTACCTGGAAAAGGAATGGATCGGTCTTTCTCTGGAAGAGAGCATGGCCCAGTTGATCACTGCCACGGAGGAAGCCGGATTTATGAAGGAGCCTACCGTATCTTTGGAACTGGCAAAGGTTGGAGATGAGGATGCTGTTTCTGATTCTGCCATGCTGGACCGTGCAGAACAGGCTATTACAGAGACTCTTTCCGGCGAAGAAACAGCTGATTCTCAAAGCGGTACGGAAAACACTGCAGCGGAAGCAGAGTCTTCCGGTAAAACTGCCGTCATCGAAAAGACTGTAAGTGAAGAAGTTGAAGAGCAATGTGAGATTTATGTCAGTGTTACCTGCCCTACCTGTGGTGGCACCGGAATCTGGTGCAAGACATGCAATAATACCGGGTGGGGACCCTGCAGTCATTGCGGCGGTACTGGAGTTGGATGCGAAAACTGTGGTGGATCGGGAACCGGTCCATGCCATGGATGTAACGGCCAGGGCAGTTATACATGCAAGGTCTGTGGCGGAAGCGGTACCGTGGACGATCAGGTATGTAATGGATGCGGAGGTTCCGGCAGAGAAACCTGTAACCATTGCGGTGGCTCAGGCAGGATCACCTGTGAATACTGTAATGGTACTAATCACTGCAAATACTGCAAAGGTTCCGGACAGGCGCCCTGTCAGACCTGCGGAGGCACTCCCGGAGCGTGCGAGACCTGCAACGGAACAGGTCTTGTAGTTTCCAAATAAATATAATTTTAAGACATCAAAAGGCTTTCGATGAACATAATTCATTGAAAGCCTTTTTTCATTTATTTTGTGGCGCAATAATGGTATAATCACGTTATATGATTTATTGAAATGTCGCAAAAGTACAGATTGAAAAGATGAGGAGAGCAGGATGGAAAAAATCGAGGAAGTAACATGGGATGCGGAACACAAAAAAGAGCATATTCTTCCGCCTTGGGCAGGTGATATCGACGAGGGTGAGTTTATCAGCTATCGCCAGTCATATGAATTTGGAAAATATTTTGGTGACTTTGAATATTATGAGTTCCCAAGCGAAAAGACAGGAGATATCAGATATTATTTGTATAATCCACTGAATCATGGCGCTGACAAAAACGGAAAATATCCGCTTTTGATATTTATACACGGTTTTAACTGTGCTGACGGGATCAATGCCATCGGACACAGCGGCGGCGAGCAGTTCGCATCAAAAGCGTATCAGGAATCCATCGGAGGCGGAGCTTTTATTCTGGTTCCTCTTGCAAATGAAAAATGGGTAAATGGTGACCTGGAGGGATCCTGGTCCCCGGATTATTTTGATCCTTTGGCTAATTTGGTGAGAAAAGTTCAGGCTGATAACAAAGCAAATCTTTCCAAAACAGCTATTATCGGCGGTTCTTCCGGCGGTTGGATGTCGTGGGCGATGGCTGAGAATTATACTGATCTCTTTGACATCACCGTACCGATTGCATCCGGTTACATGCCTGAGAGGGACGAGCTGATGCGCATGGCAAAAGCCGGCGTGAAAGCATTTGTAATGCACGGAAAGCGAGATGAACTTTGCAGTTATGAGGAAAATATCGTTCCCAGGTTAAAAGACTTGGAGGACATGCCCGGTTGCGAGACTTATTTCCCTGAGTGGGTAAAAAACGGCGACGGCGGAGTCGCATCCGTGAACTTTGGCTTTGAAATGGGTCAGCACTGTTTGATCGTACAGGTTCAGACAAATCTGATGTATCTGGATGGAACACCTTACGATGAGCGCTTCCCTGAAGGCTTCACCGGCTGGATCAGAAAACAGTGTGAGGAATAGTGAAGACGTTTGCTATGTGGTTTGCCGGGTCCATTGACATTTACACGATATCGTGTTAGAGTCAAAAAGGAGGTGACAACAATGAGTGAGTACTATTCTGTTACCGAATATGCGCAGTTAACAGGTAAAGATACCGGAAATATTCGTAGATTACTTATCAACGGAACTCTGCATGGAGAAAAACTTGGTAACCAGTGGATTATTCCTAAAGATGAAGCGTTTCCTGCTGATAAAAGAATTAAAAATGGAAACTATAAAAATTGGCGAAAAAGTGTTTCAGTTAACAAAACTAATCCGGTTTTAATGAAATCACTTAAGGAGATGTGTCAAAAATTACACAGTATTTATGGCTTATCTTTGGATAGAATAATTCTATATGGCTCGTATTCTCGAGGCGAGCAAACAGAGGAGTCTGACGTTGATATAGCACTTCTGTTAAAAGACGGAAATACAGAGGAAATGCATGATAAAATGGTTAATGTTGTTGTGGATTACGAACTGGATCTGGATTTGACATTGTCTGTTGTACCAATTGATTATGATCAATTTCATGCATGGAAAAAAACACTGCCATTTTACAAAAACATTGATAAAGAAGGAATAATTCTATGGAAGTCAGCGTGAAAGAGTTATCTAAGTATAGATTTGAAACATGTAAGGAAGATTTGCACGATGCAAGATTGATGCTTGAAAATGGAAGATATAAAAATGCCCTGAATAGAGGTTATTATGCTATCTTTCATGCTATTCGCGCAGTGAATGCCTTAGATGGATTTGATAGTAGCAAGCATAGTGGTGTGATCGCGCACTTCAATCATGAATATGTTAAAAATGGTGTTTTCCCAAAAGAGGCTTCGCGTATTATACGTGAGGCGGCAGAGAACCGTGAAAAAGCTGACTATCTTGATTTTTTTATAGCATCAAAAGAAGAAGCTGAAAAACAGATCAATAGAGCGACTCAGTTTATCGAATATATTGAATATTATTTGATCAATAAACATGTGATTGTACCTGAGAATGAATAAAGCGCGTCCCTCAAGGCTTCACAGGCTGGATCAGAAAACAGTGTGAGGAATAATGGCGCGATTGCGGAGGGGTTATGAGTAAGGAATTATTCGCAAAGGCAATGATAAAGTTTTTTTCAGGGCTGATATTTGTAGGCCTGTTGATATTTTTGCCTGCAGGAACTATTTTCTATCCGCAGGGATGGCTTCTTATGGGGATTTTGTTTGTTCCTATGTTTTTTGCAGGGATATTCATGATGAAAAAGAGCCCTGAATTATTAAAAAAGAGGCTGAATCTAAAAGAGGAACAGGCAGAGCAAAAGCAGGTGATATTGTTCAGCGGGCTGATGTTTTTGGCGGCGTTTATCATAGCAGGTTTAAATTTCAGGTTTGGATGGATCGTTTTGCCGGACGTGGTTTCATACGTGGCCGCAGGAATCTTTCTCGTTGGATATTTACTGTATGCGGAGGTACTCAGAGAAAACGCATATCTGTCCAGAACCGTTGAAGTTCAGGAAGGGCAAAAGGTGGTTGATTCCGGACTGTATGGAATTGTCCGTCATCCCATGTATATGACAACCTTGTTGCTGTTTTTGGCAATGCCTCTGGTGCTGGGCTCTGTCATTTCTTTTTTGATAATGCTTTTATATTTCCCGATCATCGCAAAGCGCATCCGAAACGAGGAGAAGTTATTGGAGGCGGAACTGGCAGGGTATGTTGAATACAAAAAGAAGGTTAAATACAAGGTTATCCCGTTTGTGTGGTGACAGCGCTGCCCGTATAGGGCGGAGACTTAATTTTTCGTTGTTAAGTTGTAATAAGTGACGAAGAAAAGAGAATATGGGGAGATTTATCGTGGGTCGCATAGAAGAGATGAGGCTTGGTTTTGAGACTGCTTTCATAGACGGAAATGTAGCTTCAAGTCTTGCATACAAGCCGCAATTTGTAATAAACAATCACAAAGAAGGAAAAAAGGTGCTCTCATCCATTGAGGATGAGCTTTTGTCGTGCGATAAATTCCAGATCAGCGTGGCTTTCATTACACTTGAAGGAATCGAGCCGCTCCTGTTGACGCTTAAGGAGCTGGAAAATAAAAAAATTCCCGGAGAGATCCTCACCACCAATTACCTGAATTTCACTGACCCCAAGGCACTTGAAAAGCTCCACAAACTAAAAAACATTACCTTGAAGATGTATGATGTGGAGGCTGCGGCAGAGGGTTTTCATACAAAGGGATATATTTTCAAAAAAGAAGAGGTTTACAGAATCATAATCGGCAGTTCCAACATGACCAAGTCTGCCCTTACCACCAACAGAGAGTGGAATACTAAAATCGTATCCACCGAGCAGGGGGAGATGGCGCAGGAAATCCTCTCCGAGTACAGGAAACTGTGGAACTCCGAGCATGCACTTTTTTATGAAGATTTTATTGAATTATATAAAGTAAAATACGAAATCATCAAAAAACAGCGTCAGATCGCAAAGCTTGATGTGATCCCGTCCTATGAAAAGTATGAACTTAAACCAAACAGCATGCAGGTTGCGTTTATCAATAACTTAAGGAAAATACTGGATGCAGGAAAGAAGCGTGCTCTTTTGATCTCTGCAACCGGTACCGGAAAAACATACGCTTCAGCTTTTGCTATGCGAGACCTGGGATTTAAGCGTGTGCTGTTTCTGGTTCACAGAGGGCAGCTTGCAAGGCAGGCAAAGTTGTCATTTGAAAAAGTATTTTCAGATAAGGCAAAGATGGGGTTAGTTGGTGCAGGGCATCATGATTATGATGCAGACTTTGTTTTTGCTACGGTTCAGACTCTAACCCGTGATGAGCATCTGCAAAAATATGATGCTGACGCATTTGATTGTATTATCGTTGACGAGGCACACCACGTGCCGGCGGATACATATCAAAAGGTGATCGACAGGTTTACACCGAGATTACTTTTGGGCATGACGGCTACTCCCGATAAGCGCGATGACAATCTGGAGGGCCGAAATGTTTACGAGCGTTTCGACCATCAGATCGCTTATGAGATCAGGCTCCAGCAGGCAATGGAGGACGACCTGTTATGCCCGTTCCACTATTTTGGAATAAGTGATGTTTCCATGGTCGCTGACAGTGATATCAAGGCTAAAAAGATTTCGGAAAAAGATTTTAACATGCTCACAGGGGAGGAGCGTATCAGGCATATCATCGAGCAGGCGGATTATTACGGCTACAGCGGTGACAGGGTAAAGGGGCTTATTTTTTGCAGCAGGATCGATGAAGCCAGGGCACTTTCCGAAAAGTTTAACAGGTGTATAAATCCCGAAACGGGAAAGTATTTCAGGACTATCGCCCTTGATGGAAGTACTTCCGAGGATAACAGGCAGGATGCGTTCGAGCGCCTTGCCATGAACGAGGGGGAGAATGCAGATGGCAAGGAACCTCTCGACTACATCTTTTCGGTGGAGATTTTGAATGAAGGTGTTGATATCGTAGAGGTAAATCAGGTTATTATGCTGCGCCCCACGGAGTCACCCATCGTGTTCATCCAGCAGCTCGGCCGAGGCCTCAGAAAGGCTGAGGGCAAGGAATTCGTGGTGATCCTTGATTTTATCGGGAATTATACCAACAACTTCATGATTCCCATTGCGTTGTCGGGGGACAGAACCTACAATCCTGACGTGATCAGGAAATATGTGATATCAGGTAACAATGTGATACCCGGAGCCTCCACAGTTCATTTCGATGAGGTGGCAAAAGATAAAATCTTTAAATCAATTGACAAGATCAAAGGTATCAAAGCCATTATCGCTGACAGTTATAGAAATCTGAAAAACAGACTTGGACGTGAGCCATTATTATATGATTTTTATGAATACGGCGAAATCGACCCTCTTGTTGTTATCAGGGAATATAGGACATATTGGCAGTTTATGCAAAGTGTAGAAAAAAAAGATTATTCTAGCAGGCTGACTGAACGAGATAAACTTATTTTGGAATATCTTTCTAAAACTATACTTAGTGGAGTACGTCCCAACGAACTGTTTATCTTAAAAGAACTGTTATCAAAAGAGAGTATTTCTGTTCCGTATCTTCAGGAGCAGTTCAGAGTACAGTACAATTATGTGATAACCGATAAGGAAGTAAATGATTCCGTCAAAGTGCTCCAGGGATATTTTACTCTCAATAATGATGAGTATCAGAAGTTCAAGGACATAGACATTCTTAGATCAGATGGAAACAAGCTGAACAGGCTTTTTAACTTTTACAATAGCCTGACTCGCATGGATTTCAACATACAGCTCAGAGATATCATCAATGTAGGCTTGAAACGATATGAGGATATTTATGCGAGAACCGGAGGAGAAGAAAAGCCGTTTGTTTTATATGAGAAGTATTCAAGAAGAGATGTCAGCCTTCTGATGAACTGCGGAAAAGACATTTCCGCTACAATGTTTGGAATGAGCAGGATAGATGACGATCTTTTTATATTCATTACTTATCACAAAATGGAAGCGGAAGAAGGCAAGAATTATGTTGATGGAAAACCTGATTACGCTGATGCATTTGAGGATAATATGATTTTCAGATGGGAAACTCAGATTGGAAAAAATAACGAGAGTTCTTACATGAAAAAAGTCCTGACTGCCCCAAGAAAGCATCTTTTGGTAAAGAAAAGTGATGCGGAAAACAATTTCTATTATATGGGTCAGTTTGATATTCTGGAATCGGTGAACAGTAAAAAGGAAGACAACAAGGGTGTCTTGAAAGATATTTCCAAAGTGAAAATGAGGATGCACCATCCTGTCAGAGATGATCTTTTAAGATACTTGCAGAGTAATATTTCAAAGGACATAAGTCTGAAGCAGGAGGCATGATGAAAACCATACGTGTAGTAGCCGCAGTCATAAAGGCGGCCAATGAAAAAGGCGAGCCCATGATCTTTGCAACCCAAAGAGGATATGGAGAATACAAGGACGGCTGGGAATTCCCGGGCGGCAAGATCGAGGAAGGCGAGACGCCCGAGGAAGCGCTAAAGCGTGAGATCATGGAGGAACTTGACACGGAAATTTCCGTGGGCGATCTCATTCACACCGTAGAGTATGATTATCCCAATTTCCATCTTTCCATGGATTGCTTCTGGTGTGAGATCGTTTCCGGGGACTTGGTTTTAAAGGAGCATGAAGCGGCCAGGTGGTTAACAGCAAAAGAGATCGACGAAGTCGACTGGCTGCCGGCAGATGTTATTTTGGTTGAAAAGATTAGGTTATAGTTTGACAGTTATTTGTGAGGAGCCTATGATCGATTTTATTTTGGAGATAGTTTTTACCGTTGTTGATATTGTGGTAGATTTTTGGATAAACAAGATCGTCGCCAGGTTTCGCAAGAAGAAGCAACAGGACAAATCGATTAGTGAAAATGAATCCGAAAAAGGGGGAACCAATTTATGAATCCTATATTCAGCTGTAGTCTGTGTTACCACGGAATATTGGGAGGATGGATGGTGCTATCCGGGGAAGCGGTCACTTACGGGACGGGAAAAGTCACTGTTTCACCGAAATTCAGGAATCTTTCCATGCCCTATGACGATATAGAGTCCGTTTCATGGAAGAGGATAGTATTTCCGGTTGCCACATTTTCCATGAATAATTCGGAATCTTATACGTTTCTCATTTTTAACAAAAACCGCTTTGTGAACAGATTCGAGCAGATCCTGCGCATCCGAAATATGGAAAAACTGTACGATGAATGCAGAAACCGATCTGCCGATAATCCGCAGGGAGGAGACCCTCATGAAGATCAGCGGTATGAGAATAATATGCGGATTCTTTCGGAGTATTATGAAGGCAGCCTCTGGAAGGAGGATTTTGCTGCGGATAAATGCGGGAAACTCCCTGATGATCTGAAGCGCGGAGTACTCTCAGAGGATGGGCTTTGTAATATCTTTGAGAGAAAATAAAGAGCTACTTTAGTAATTATTCAGCGGATTTAAATTGCCAATTGTTATACAAAATGTTAAAATTAATTAACTGATTTTCGTTAAGTTTTCAAGGAGGGTTTCATATGGATAAGAAGGCAATGTATTCACTCAGTTACGGTCTCTTTGTTGTCACAGCAAATAGGGACGGAAGAGACAACGGCTGTATCACAAACACAGTAATCCAGGTTACCAGCGAGCCGAATCGTATCTCGGTTTGTGTGAACAAGTCAAACTATACACATGACATGATAAAAGACACCGGAGTGTTCACAGTGTCTGTTATCAGCCAGGCTGCAAGTTTTGATCTGTTCAAGCATTTCGGATTCCAGTCCGGCAGGGATGTGGACAAGTTTGCGGGATACACCGATTGCAAGGATGCCTCAAACGGTACAAAGATCATTACCGCAGGAACCAATGCATATATCTGCGGCCAGGTTGTGGAGATGGTTGACTTGGGAACCCACACCATGTTTATAGCGGATGTGACTGACATGGATGTACTCTCAAATGTACCCAGCACCACATATACCTATTATCAGGAAAATATCAAGCCAAAGCCGGAGGCAGTGGGTAAGACACCCGACGGACAGACTGTATGGAGATGCAGGATATGCGGTTATGAGTATGTGGGCGAGGAACTCCCGGAGGATTTCATCTGTCCTATCTGCAAGCACCCCGCATCTGATTTTGAGAAGGTTGTAAAATAATAAATTGTGATTAAAGCGCAGAATTTAAGGCGTAGAATTCGAAGCAGATTATTTAAGACGCAATATTCAAGGCACAGGGCTTAGGCTCTGTGCCTTTTATCGTTTTTTTCGGTCCAATTCGTTTTGGGGAATTTTTTTTGGACCATTTTTGTGTGATACACCACCATTAACCGACGAAGTCCTAAACTTCGATAAATCAGTCGGTATCCGGATACCGACCAACTCCTGGGCAACTGCAGGGATAGTCGGTGATTTCATCAAGGAAGCGCTGCCAGAACTAATATTTTACCGACTGTCTATGTTATCGTAGCCTTCATAGTCGGAAAGTGGAACCGACTAGATATGCCTCTAGCGTGCCATGGCCGGAAATGCGGATAAGATAGTGGGACGAGAGAGGTCTTATCCGCAAAACAGAGCCGAGGAATGAGGTGTTTGAGAGGGAAGTGCGGATAAGATAGGTGGGTGAAGGAGGTCTTATCCGCAAAATAGAGCCGAGTAAGGGTGTGTTAGAGAGGGAAATGCGGATAAGATAGGTGGGTGAAGGAGGTCTTATCCGCAAAATAGAGCCGAGCAATGAGGTGTTTGAGAGGGAAATGCGGATAAGATAGGTGGGCGAAAGAGGTCTTATCCGCAATCATTGCAAATAATAGTCTAAAGATCCGCTGAATCCGCAGAACCAGAAGAATAGTAAAGAAAAAACACTGAAGAGTCCCCCCCTAATTATCACTAGCCTCCAAATTCACCCATACCAAACTTGTGCAGTTTTTACAAATATTATTTAATAACACTTGATTTCATTGCTAAAGTGACCAATGGATAGTAGAATTCTTTTTGTCGGGGAAACCGGCTGCCATGAAAGTGGTAAATCTATAAAGGAGGTTTCTTTACATGGGGTTAAGAAACAAAGTAGTAGCGGCTGTTAGCGCAGTTGCTATGTGCGCCTGCGCAGTGTTGGCACCTATGGGGGTAGGTAGCTTCACCAGTCACGCAGCCACAAGTTCTTCAACACTTGTATGGAGTGACGAGTTTGATGGCAATAGCTTGGACACCAACAAGTGGACGGCAGAGATCGGCAACGGATCAGGCGGTTGGGGTAATAACGAGTTAGAGTATTACACTGACAGAAATTCCAACGTATCCGTAGAAAACGGTGTTCTCACCATTACAGCCAGAAAAGAGAATTACAATGGCTATAATTACACTTCTGCCAGATTAAAGACACAGGACAAATTCTATTTCACCTATGGTCATGTGGAAGCAAGGATTGCTCTTCCTTCGGGAAGCGGCATCTGGCCCGCATTCTGGTGCCTGGGACAGAATATCGGTTCTCAGGGATGGCCCAAATGCGGCGAGATCGATATCATCGAAGCTATCAATGCTGAGAACAGGGTATATGGAACATGTCACTGGGATTCCAACGGACATGCGGAGTACGGTAACTCATCCGCATACTTTGACATCACTCAGTTCCACAATTATGTGATGGACTGGGATGATCAGTACATCAGAATGTATGTGGACGGTGTGAAGTATCACGAGATCTACATCGGTGGAAATGCCGGAAACACAGAGGAATTCCACAACGGTATGTTCTTTCTGTTAAATGTTGCTGTAGGTGGCAACTGGCCGGGATTCAATATTGACAACAATATGTTCCCCAAGACCATGAAGGTTGATTATATTCGTGTATATCAGGATAATTTAAATTATCATTCAAATACACCCAGACCTGATAACGGCTCGGGAAATAATGGCGGATCAGGTTCAGGTAACAACACCGCAAGCGGAGATATCTATATCTATCAGGATATCAACTTCGGTGGCAGAAGCGCTTCACTCGGACTTGGCAGATACAATCTGTCATCACTTGTCGCAAAGGGATTCAGAAACGATGATCTCTCATCCATCAAGGTTCCTTTCGGTTACAAGGTTACACTGTATGCTGATGATAATTTCTCCGGTGCCACAAAGGTTATCACAGGCAATACTTCCTGGATCGGCTCGGACTGGAACGACAGAGTTTCAAGCATCGTAGTTGAAAAAGCAAGATACAGGATCTTCAGCCGTCACAGCGGTCTGTGCCTTGATGTTGCAGGTGCAAATCTTGCCAGCGGAACCAATGTTCAGCAGTGGGAGAACAATGGCACAAATGCTCAGATATTTGAGGTTACCATGAATTCTGATTCTTCATTTGTGATCACTTCCGTTCTTCACGGCAAAGCCCTTGATATGGGTGGATGGTCAACCGCAGACGGTGGAAATCTCATCATTTGGGATAACAACAATACAGACAACCAGAGATGGTGGATCACCGATTTAGGTGATGGTTACAGCTCCATCATCAACAAGTATTCCGGCAAGGGTCTTGACGTGGCTGAATGGTCTACATCAAGCGGCGGAAATGTACAGCAGTGGACCTATCAGGGTCAGGCTAACCAGCAGTGGAGATTCGTAATGGTTAACTAAGTCTTACGGGTGACTGACCATACGTTTACTTCAATATATTAAAAACTGAATATTGAAATACTAATAAGATGGGGAATCCGGTTTCTGAAAAGAAGTTTTCAGAAACCGGAATTCTTTTGCCCTATATGTGTAATTTTTTTACAAAAATGAATGGAATTTAGAATATATTGGTGATAAAATAGTACTACACATCGCTTATAGTTTGGAAATAGGGGTTATACAAATGGTTGCAACGTCTTATGTCAGCGGAGCGGTTATCTGCGCCAGCCTTATATTCATAATAAAGAGAGGAATGTATCTCCTTGAAAAAGAAAAGGAGAATCGGGATATCAAGTTCGACAGACTCCTTAGTTTTGCACTGTTTTTTGCTGTATGGGATGCAATCTGGGGCATGTTTATGAAAGGCGGCATGACATGCACGGTGACTTTTGCTTATCTGTCTTCCTTTATCCTGCATTTTTCTGCTTGTTTAACTTCGTTTTTCTGGGTGGCATACACCCTTCATTATCTCGGTGAAAAATACGAGCATTCGATCATCACGGTATCTGCAAAGTATGCGATCCTGGGAGCCCAGGTCACTGCTTTGATCTTCAATATCTTTACCCAGAATATTTTTACAATCAAAGATGGTGAGTATACGGTGGGCAGGCATTTCCCACTGCTCATAGGGATGGAGCTTTCTGCTTATGTTTTTTCCGCTGTTGTGACGGTGTATCGTTATTACAGGGAGAGGGATGAGTACAGAAAGGACAGGTTAAAAACTGTATTTGCTTTCGCCATTTTCCCCATTGTATGCACATGTCTGTCTCTCAGATTTTTGGAGCTTCCCTTTATCTCCATCGGTTTTATGGCCGGCGCGGTACTTATATTTACTTTTAATATCACAAAGGAATATGAGTATCTGATAAAGGTCGATCATGAGCAAAAGGAAGAGATTTATCGAAGCGCCATCGATGCGGATTCCACAGGACATTTTGAACTCAATCTCTCCAGGGATCTGATAAAGGGGGATGTGTATGAGTATACCGGAAATGCGGATTCGCCCCAAAAGGTTTTGGATATTCCGGGGCTTAAAAAACCATATAAATATTCCGAATTTATCAAATGGTGGAACGATCACATGGTCATAAATCCGGACGGGGAGTTTTTAAAGAGTGTCAGCAGGGAAAACTTGATAAAATCCTTTGAAAAAAATGACACCGTAAAGGAAGTGACTTTCTGGAGCAAGGACGACGATGGCAAGGACAAGTGTTATCGTCAGATGTTTTTGCTTTCCAAGGACAGAAAAAACGGGGATATCCTGGCTCTTACCATTATGTATGACATCACAAAAGTGGTAAAAAAAGAGGATGAGAGAAAGAGAAACTTAAATCTCATAAATATTCTGGCTTCCGATTATGAGTCTGTCATCGTGGTGGATGCGACCACAGGACATTTCAGCCCGGTACGTTTAAACAACGAAGATATGGACGGAAGAGTCACTAAGTACGAGAAGCTTAATTTCTATGCACATATCCTGGATCAGGACACCACGCATATATATAAAGATGACTGCGAGCTTTTTGAGCGGACGGTTCAAAAAGAGAATATATTAAAGAAACTGGAGGCTGAAAACGAATTTACCTTTGATTACAGAAAGACTTTCCACGGTGTTATAAAGTTCTGTCAGGGAAAATTCCTCAGGATCGCGGATGGTGAAAACGGCATGCGCTTCATATTTGCCGTTCAAAATGTTGACGCCATCATGCGCAAGGAGATGGAACAGGTTAGGCTCCTTGAAAAGGCCAGAAACGATGCCCAGGCGGCAAATGAGGCAAAGACCACATTCCTCTTTAACATGAGCCATGATATCCGCACCCCCATGAATGCTATTTTGGGATTTACATCCATGGCCAGAAAGTATGTGGATGATACAGAGAGAGTGGCTGATTGCCTTGAAAAGATTGAGGTATCAGGAAATCATCTGTTAAAGCTCATAAATGATGTGCTGGATATGTCCAGGATCGAGAGCGGCAAGGTCATAATCGATGAGAGCGCATGCAATATAAAGGACATTGCAAAGCGTGTCATGACCATTGCCAAGGGAGCTGCCACAGAGAACAATATCGCTCTTTCCATGGAAATGGGAAAGATCTCACATACCAACATTTATGCGGATATCCTCCATGTGGAGCAGGTTATCTTAAATGTTTTGAGTAACGGTGTAAAATATACCAAGCCCGGCGGAAAGGTGACGCTTTATCTGTATGAAAATCACACGCCCAGAGACGGTTACGGCTCCTATAAATTTATTGTTGAAGACAATGGCATCGGAATGTCAAAGGAGTTTGTAAATCATATATTCGAAGCCTTTTCCAGAGAGAGAAATTCCACTGTCAGCGGCATTCAGGGAACAGGTCTTGGAATGAGTATCACAAAGAATCTGGTGGAGATGATGGGTGGAACTTTGGACATCGAGTCGGAACTTGGATACGGAACCAAAGTGACCATCAATTTTGAATTCAGATTAAACAGTGGCAGAAAGGACAGACAGCGGGACAAGAGTACAGACAAAAATCTGGATGGCATTTCACTCTTTGGCAGGAGGGTGTTGTTGGTTGAGGATAATGAGTTAAACAGAGAGATAGCCTGCGATCTGTTAAAGGACCAGGGACTTATCGTTGAGGAAGCGGATGACGGAGCCCTTGCGACTGAGATGGTATATAAATCAGAACCGGGTTATTATGATTTTATCCTCATGGATATCCAGATGCCTTACATGGACGGATATAAGGCGACGGAGATCATCAGAAGCCTTAAGGACAAAGAACTTGCCAATATTCCCATCATTGCCATGACGGCAAATGCCTTTGACACGGACAAGGAAAAATCAAAGGCTGTGGGCATGAATGCTCATCTGTCCAAGCCAATAAATATAAATATGCTGATAAAAACATTAAAAGAATGTCTGGAATAAGATTTCCCCGGATCCCCCAAAAAGGATCCGGGTTTTTTGTATTCATGGGCTTTAAGTCATTGCGTTTTGCGGTAAAAAATTATAAAATTAAGCGGTATGTATCAATGCTTTAATGTGACATATTTTTGAAGCGGAGCGTATGTGAAATACAGGAATTTGAAAGGGCGTATTTTATGCAGGGAAAAACAGAAAATATAATCGAACTTAGAGGCATTACCAGGCGTTTTGATGACAACGGATTCATCGCCGTGGATAATTTTAATCTGGAGATAAAGAGGGGAGAGTTTGTGACTTTCCTGGGTCCCTCAGGCTGCGGAAAGACAACTACCCTCAGAATGATCGCCGGATTTGATATGCCTACCAGCGGTCAGATACTTTTGGACGGAGAGGATATCACGAAGGTGCCTGCAAACAAAAGGCCCATCAACACTGTTTTCCAGCGTTATGCCCTTTTTCCGCATATGAATATATTTGAAAATATCGCTTTTGGACTGAAATTAAAGAAGCTTCCAAAGGATGTCATCGAAAAAAAGGTTAAGGAAGTATTGGAGATGGTGGATCTGGAAGGATTCGAGAACAGGCGTGTCTCCACTCTTTCCGGCGGTCAGCAACAGCGTGTCGGCATTGCGAGAGCTTTGGTAAACGAGCCCGAGATACTCCTTCTTGACGAGCCCTTGGGAGCTCTTGACTTAAAGATGAGAAAGGAGATGCAGATAGAGCTTAAAAATATGCATGAGCGCCTCGGCATCACCTTTATATATGTAACTCACGATCAGGAGGAAGCCCTCACCATGTCTGACAAGATCGTGGTAATGAGCGAGGGAAAGACTCAGCAGATCGGTACCCCGGAAGATATTTACAATGAGCCTCAGAATGCTTTTGTTGCAGACTTTATCGGCGACAGCAATATTTTCAGAGGCATCATGACGGGAGAAAAAAAGGTTCGTTTCTGCGGCGGTGAATTTGAATGCGTTGATGAAGTGAATGTGGGAACTGTTGTGGATGTGGTAGTCCGCCCCGAGGATGTAATACTCACAAAGGTGGGAGAGGGAACGGTCTCAGGCGTTGTAACTTCCGTTACTTTCAAGGGGATCCACTACGAGATCACCGTTGAGTGCGGCAAAAACGAGATCGTGATCCAGTCCACAAAGACTCCTGCCGTGGGAGATCCTGTGGGAATAAAACTCGATCCCGACGGAATACATATTATGATAGCTGAAAAAAATACCACCACTTTTGAGTGTACGGTGGACAAATGGTACAATCTGGAGTTTAACGGTGAGACCATCCACTGCGATCTCACAAAGCTGATCCCCGGCTCACGCATGGAGGAAGAAGTGCTGGTAAACCAGAGGGGTGAAGTTGTTGAACCTGATTCTTTAAAGGTTATCGCATCCATCGAACCCGGCGATATCGACATGACTGATGACAGAGATGAGGGTCTTATCGACGGCCAGATCATAAATCTTATTTACAAGGGCGATCATTACAGTTATGTGGTGAGAACCGAGGAAGGTCACGATATCATCGTGGATGATGAATATCTGTGGAACCTTGAGGACCAGGTGGGACTTATCCTTCCGGAGGACAAGCTTCACTTTGAACTGAAAAAATAATTTTTGTGAGGTATCTTGAATTGAAGACCACATTTTCCAGAAAACAGCTGGCGATCCCGTACAGCCTGTTTTTGATAATATTTGTAATATTGCCGCTTTTGGTGATCGGTTTTTATGCATTGACGGATTCCACAGGCAGATTTACGCTTTCCAATTTCCTTAATTTCTTTACGGATACGAATACTTTAGGCACTCTGTTTTACAGTTTTGCACTGGCTTTTGCCACAACTGCGGTCTGCCTTTTGATAGCTTATCCCACCGCATATTTTCTGGCTTCCTCCAAGTGGAAGTTTAAGAGTGTCATAGTGATGATCTTTGTAATGCCCATGTGGATCAACTTTACATTGAGGATCACGGCCATGAAGGAGATTTTAAATGCCATCGAAGGAAATCTGGCTTTTTATCCTTTCCTTAATTCCGTGATAGGAATGAGTTATGATTTCCTGCCGTTTATGATCCTGCCCATTTATACCACACTTACTAAGCTTGACAGGAGTCTGCTCGAAGCCGCAAAGGATCTGGGTGCAAAGGATATGACCGCATTTTTAAAGATCACTTTGCCTCTTAGTCTGCCCGGCATCGTCAGTGGTGTGTCCATGGTGTTTTTGCCGGCCATGACCAATTATGTGGTACTTGATATGCTCTATAACAGTACTTATATCATGGGAAGCCTGATAGGAAGTTATTTCTCGGCTTATGACTGGCATAACGGATCCATGATAGCTTTGGTACTTCTTCTTATCATATGCGTCTTTACCCTTTTATCAAACGGTGATGCGGAGGATGCAAATGCGAGAGGAGGTGCCCTTCTGTGAGCAGTTTAAACAAAAAAATAGTCAGAACTTCATTTGTGATAATAGCCCTTTTATTTGTATATGCACCTATATTGATACTTGCGGTGTACAGTTTCACTGATGCTACCACCATCGGTCAGAGGGGCAGTTTTTCGGTTCAAAATTATGTGACTCTGTTTACGACACCGGAGCTTGCGGAGATGATATTCGGGTCGGTGATGCTTGCCCTTGTAAGCGCTGTTATCGCAACAATCCTTGGCACCTTTGGAGCCATCGGTTCGTTTTATTCCAAAAAAGGCGCCTCGGGATTTATCTCTACCGTAAATCAGATCCCCGTTGTAAATGCGGATGTGGTTACCGGTTTTTCAACATGTATTTTGTTAGTCATAGTATTTGGCATCAACAAGGATTCATACATTCCTCTTATCGCAGGACACGTGATATTGTCTGCACCCTTTGTATATCTGTCAGTTATGCCAAAGTTAAAGCAGCTTGATCCGAGTATCTACGAGGCTGCCATGGACCTTGGTGCAAGCCCTGCCGTGGCACTGTCCAGAGTGGTGATCCCTCAGATATTATCCGGTATCATCTCGGGATTCGGACTTGCAGTTACACTTTCTCTTGATGACTATTTCGTGGCGACTTATACAAAGCCTGCTACCTTTGATACTATTTCAACCTATGTGGTAAATGCCACAAAGGGTTCCCAGACCGAGATAAAGACAGCTCTTTGGGCGCTGTCAACCATTATCTTTGTGCTGGTATTTTTGATCGTATTTTGCATGAATTTTGTAAATGGCAAAAAGGATGCGTCAGCAGGAGAAAAGGCAAGGGTATGAGAAAGATATTTTGTTGTTTTGGATTATATAAAAATATAAAGCGGGCCCTGGCTGCTGTAATGGCTATTGGCTTTGTTTCATCCGTGCTTTTTGTACCTGATAAGGCTAATGCAAAGAGCAGTGATGATGTGGTGACTCTTCGTGTCTGCAGCTGGGAAGAGTACATTGACGAGGGCGACTGGGATGAAGATGAACTGATAGAGCTTCCGGATGCCGATATCATCGGAGATAATTCTCTGGTGGATGATTTTACCGAATGGTATTTTGAGACCTATGGAAAAAGAGTCAATGTGGAATACAGCTGTTTTGGTACCAACGAGGAGCTGTACAATATGCTCACCATCGGTGATGTGTACGACCTGGTATGCCCTTCGGAATATATGTTCATGAAGCTGATGACGGAGGGAAAGTTAGTTCCTTATTCGGATGAGTTTTTTGATGAGTCCGTGGAGGAAAACTACTACGCAAAGGGTGTCAGCCCTTTTATCAAAAAGGCTTTTGAAGAAAATGAGATAAATGGCGAAAAGTGGAACAGATATGCCGCAGGATATATGTGGGGTGTCACAGGTTTTCTCTATAATCCGGAGGTGGTGTCAAAGGAGGAGGTTTCCAGCTGGAAATTCATGACAGACTCGGATTACAAGAGGCAGATCACCATAAAAGACAATGTGAGAGATTCCCTTTTCGGCGCTGTGGGTGCCATAAAAAGCGATCTTTTGACATCGGAAGCTTTTGTAAATTCCGATGATTATCATGAGCGTCTTTTTGAAGAAATGAACGATGTGTCCGATGAGACTTTTGCCAGTGCTCTGGCCTTTTTAAAGGAAGCCGGAAATAATGTATATTCCTTTGAGACCGATTCCGGTAAGGCGGATATGATCACGGGAAAAGTCGTTGCAAATATGCAGTGGTCGGGAGATGCGGTATATGCCATGGATCAGGCCGAGGAGGATGATTGTTATCTTGCTTTTCAGGCTCCCATGGAGGCCACGAATCTGTATTTTGACGCCTGGACCATGTTAAAGGCAGGCATTGGTGATGACAGGGAAAAACAGCATGCCGCAGAGGCTTTTGTAAATTTTCTCTCCATGCCTGAAAATGCAGTCAGAAATATGTATTACATCGGTTATACTTCAGTAATATCCGGAGGTGAGAGTAACATCATCCCCGATTACATCGACTGGGCTTTCGGCGCAGAGGAAGATGAGGAGGATGTGTCATATTATGATCTGTCATATTTCTTTACTGAGGATGAGGGCAGTGAGGATTATGTCCTCTGTGTTCCCACAGAGCAGCTAGACAGGCAGCTTGGCGCCCAGTACCCCTCGGAGGAAGTGATAAACAGAAGTGCCATCATGAAATGTTTTGATGAGGAAACCGCGGTTAAGGCAAATCAGATGTGGATCAATGTGAGATGTTTTAATTTAAAGGATATTCCCGTGTGGGCTTTCGTTTTTGGTGGTATAATAATAGTCGGAGTTATATTTGTTCTTATCATAAACAAAAAACAGAAATAGGGTTACGATTATCAGATCCGACATTTAGGATCGCAGGAGGTTAAACTTATGTGGACCGGCAGAAAATCGGTATATAAGAAAAAATTCGATGATGAATTGGGGCTTTTCTTTACCCCGGAAAACTTTCCGGAACTGTTGACGGAAAAAGAGGATGTAAGCGATATTTTGCAGGGGGCAATAAAGCGCCTTGTAAATGAGCAGTGCTATGGAAATATCTATATCCCCGAGGGAGAATACCCCATCGCAAAGACTGTAAAGATACCGCCTTCAGTCAGGCTTATAGGCTACGGCGAGAGAAGACCCGTTTTTTATATTCCGGAGAATGCTCCGTTTTTTGATGCTGACAGCGAAGCAGTAGGGTCTGAATTTTATTTTCGGGGATATCCCGGAGCCAATTATATGCTTTGGTTTATCGGTGACAGGGATATGGACAAGGCAGATACAAGGGATGCCAACGCGGGTACTTTTTACAGTGCTCTTTCAAATATTGATTTCAAGATAAACGGAAATCACGAGAGGGCTGTATGTGTGAGAGCCCATTTTGCCCAGCACGGATTTATCAATCATTGTCATTTCAATTTGGGAACCGGACTTGCAGCAATGTATGATGTGGGAAATGAGATGGAGGATCTGACTGTAGAGGGCGGAAAGTACGGTCTCATCTGCAGAATGACTTCTCCGGGATGGCCTTTTGTGCTGCTTGACTCTGTATTTAAGGGTCAGAGCGATACGGCGATCCTTACCACCACTACGGGATTTACGGGATTCAGATTAAGGATTTTAGACACTCCCAGAGCTTTTGACCTGTATGTAAAGAATACCTGGGAGAAGCTTTATCTGGAGGATTGTATTTTTGCTAATATATCCGATAAGGTCATCACTTCATATGAGAGCAAAAATGTGGTTCAGCAGACCAATCTAAAGAATGTTCTCTGTGTTGACTGCAATACTCTGATCTACAGAGCGGATTTAAATACAAGTCTTAATCTGACCGGAAACACCGTGATCGAAAAGTATATTTCAGGTTATATGTGCTCGGATCTTGCTGAGAATGCGGTATTTAAGGAAGAAAAGCTCTTTAGAGCCTTTAAGGGTGACAGGAGTCTGGCCGATCAGATCGAATTAAAATCTGATATACCGGAGCTCCCGGATATGGATGAGTGGGTATCCGTAAAAGAATACGGTGCAGTGGGTGACGGAAAGACCGATGACACAATTGCTCTTAATAAAGCCATCGCATCAGAGAAGGTGGTATTTTTACCCCAGGGTATTTACAAGGTAAGGGATACAGTGTGCCTTTGTGCAAATACGGTTTTGATCGGTTTATCTCCCGTAACGACTCAGATCGTGATAGAGGATGATGAGGAAGCCTTTGAAGGCTTTGGAGTTCCCAAGCCTGTGGTGGATACCATAAACGGCAGCCGTGTCATCGTAAACGGCATAGGTATTGATACCGCCGGCAAAAACCCGAAAGCCTGCGGCCTCAGATGGAGAGCCGGACAGGGCTCATACCTTAACGATGTGAAATTCATGGGCGGTCACGGAATAATGTATCGCGACGGCAGGAATCCATTTGCGGAGATATATAATCCCACAAGGACCGGTGATTTTGATCCCGACAGAGTATGGGATTTTCAGTATGCAAGCCTGTGGATAACGGACGGAGGCGGCGGAACCTTCAAGGATATTTGGTCGGCTTCACCTTATGCGGAGGCAGGAATTGCCATCACCAATACTTCCTGCAAGAGCAGAATGTATCAGATTTCCTTAGAGCACCATGTGCGTCATGAGATAAAGCTTCACAACGTGGCCAATTTCAATATATATGGTCTTCAGACGGAAGAGGAAAAGGCGGAAGGTTTGGAGTGCCTTCCCATGGAAATAGTGGATTGCAGAAATATTGAGGTCGTAAATTATTATCTGTTCAGAGTTGTGGCTGTATACAAGTCCTTTGAACAGGGAATTCTGGTCTGGGATTCCTCGAATATTGTATTCAGAAATATTCAGAACAAGGCCCAGATGCAGTATACCTTCACAAAGACCCTGGAGGATAAGAACACGGGCTTTGTGGCAAAATCTTCAGACTATGCATACCTTGCCATAACCGGAAAAAAAGACCCAAAGAAATATCAAAAGGAAAGCACGGGCTTTACAAAGATAGCGGACGGCTTTGATTTTGCACAGGGCGCAGTGGTGGATGAAAAGGGAAATCTCTACTGGTGCGATAAGCTCTCAAAGAAGATCTTTGTATATTTGAAAGAGAGAAAAATATATAAGCCTGTTTATGATATTCATTTTATCCCTTCGGCACTTGCCTTTGACAGGGCCGGAAATCTGATAGTAGGAGTTGACTATTCGGGACTTATCAATCACAAAAAGGGCGAGAGCAGAAACGTCTTTGACTTTAAAAATTACCATCCCGTGTTCAGCTGGTTCTTTAAGAGGGGCGAGCAGGCCTATGCCATAAATGTAAAGGATCCCTATAACTGTATGTGGGCTCTTAAAAAAGAAGAGGTGGTTTGTCCGGCAAATTCTCCTGTTATCAGACCCGGAGAATTGGATTATCCCGGATATTTTGACGAAATCATCGACAGGGAGGTAAAGGAATATTACAGATGTCCTGACGGTGTGACATTTTTGGAGGGAACCATAGACCTTGCAAGGAGCCTGAAGCTTGACACCTTTATCCCCGGCAAAAAAGGAATTGTCACGGATGATGCCATGAGGCGTACCTTTGTCTATAATGTGGGCGAGGGCGGCTCGCTTTACGGAAAGACGGAGATAGCATACAGAGGTCAGTACGGCGCCTGGGTCGGAGAAAAGGGTGTCGTATGGACAGTCGAAGATAAACTCTACGGATTTGTAAATGACAAAAAGGTTACGGAGCATGCAGTTCCCGATGATGCTTATTCTCTGGCCGGAAGAGGCAAAGAATTCTATATCATCGGCAGACATGCCATCTATGTTTGATCATTATTGAACATGACTAAAGGAGAGTATTAAGTGAAATTTATTAAGGGCATAATGAAGTTCATAATGTTCATATTTGCGCTTATCTGTGCGCTGGTGGTGGCCTGTGCCGTAAATCCCGATCTCTCGGTAAAGCTAGGCAACAAGGTGACGGATCTGCTTAATCTGTCGGATAAGATATCCGAGGAGGACCTTGGAAATGTGGTAAGTGATGCTGTGGGAGGCACACTTACAAACGATGCCGATTCGGGAAACACCGGGATCCCCGATATTGTAAACGGCGGAAACGGTTATGTGGCTCCGGATGCGGGAAAGGTTTCTGCCCCCGAAGACAAGGTGGGAATGAGCGGTCTCGAATCCATCGAGGAAGCAAGGGAAGAGATATCCGATGATGACGCAAAGAAGCTGGAGAGTTCTCTGTCAACGGGAAGCACCGGTGAGGAGTACAGCTTTGATGTGGCAATGTATCCTTTTTATGAGATGCTCTCCGAGGACGGACAGACTCTTTACAGACAGATATATGCAAATGCCCTGGAGTTAAATTCCTCATTTGCCCCTGCGGTTTCCATGAATGTATCCCAGGTCAAGACTGTTTTTGAGGCGGTTTATAATGATCATCCCGAGCTCTTTTATCTGGATACAACATATTCCGCAAAATACATAAGCACGGGAGAGTGCGTTGAGATCATATTAAAATACAATTCCCTTGTAAACGATCTGGACCACGCAAAACAGGTCTTTGAAGATGCGGCTCAGTCCATATTAAGTGTGGCAAGCACTTTTTCAGATGCAGCCAGCAAGGAAAAATATGTCCATGATGCTCTGGTGCAAAGGGCTTCTTACTCAGCTGCGGCAAATTATAATCAGAGCGCATATTCCACCCTTGTAAACGGTTCCGGAGTGTGTGCGGGATATGCCAGGGCTTTCCAGTATATCATGATGGAGATGGATGTGCCCTGCTATTATTGCACGGGATATTCAGGAGAAAATCATGCGTGGAACATCATCTGCATCGACGGTATTTTCGTAAATGTGGATGTGACATGGGATGATACCGGCACTGAGAATATTGCCTATGATTATTACAACAAATCCGATGCGGAATATGCATCGACTCATGTGAGGACAGGGCTTTCGGTAAATCTGCCTCCCTGCAACAATTCACTTTATACGGGCAATAAAAATACGGAAAATAAAGACAGTGAAATATCCGATCAGACATCTGCCGAAAACGGTGAAGATACCACGGACGAAAATGCGGATGAGGATTATGAAAAGGCTCTGGAAGAGTTAGAGGATGCCACAAGAACCGCTCTTGATGAACTGGAAGGCATCATTAACCCCAATCCCTCACAGCCCATCACTCTGGATAACGATCGTAAGCCGGGAGAGGAAAAGGTTGCCGTAAACGGAAACGGTGTGGAGGATTCAAAACTTGATCCTTCAGTCCTTAAACAGTACAAGATAACTGAGGCCGAAGTGGTAAAGACCATGGAAGATTATTACAAAGACTGCTATGAAAAGCTTGTGGCTGCGGGAAGCGGAGAGGTGACATTTGCCGTGGTAATTCCCGAGTCACTGTGGAGCAGCGTGGAAAAGGCTTATTCGGATAGAAGTTTTGAAGCGGGATTTGTAAATGATGCATTAAAAGAACTGGGTAAGGATCACTTATCCATCGGACTTCAGCTTGAGAGACTGGGCGGAGGATATACCAGGATCTATCATAATGTTTATACTTATTAAAAAACATATAAAAATACATAGTAAAAGACCCCGGATTCCGCTTTCCGGGGCCTTCTACTTTTTAGGGGAAGATTTTATATGTTCATAACGCTTTAATGGCGGTTATGATCATTTGGTATATAGGATGTAGGATTATTATGTCTTGTTGATGTGTTAATTCTAGCAAAGGACCAGTTACAAAGCCGTTACAACGTAATAATATTTTTTATTGTACAAATAATAAAACAAGCCGCCTTTTCGAAGTGGAAAAAGTGGCTTGTTACAACGCTTTTTTTATGCACACGTCTTTATTCTTTTGGTAGATGTCTGATCATATACTCTTTGACTGCCAAAAAACTTTCAGGGCTGATGACATGTTCTATTTTGCAGGCATCCTCTAAGGCGATCTCTTCGTTGACACCAAGTAGCATCAAACCTTTGGAGATAGTCTGATGTCTGTCATATATCATCTCGGCGATCTCTTTTCCGGATTCCGTAAGATAGATATAGCCTTCCTTTGTGACGGTAATATGTTCTTTTTCCCTAAGGTTTTTCATGGCAACGCTGACAGAAGACTTTTTAAAGCCCATGTGTTCAGCTATGTCCACACCCCTTACCACGGGTTTTATCTTTGAAAGTACTAGTATTGACTCAAGATAGTCTTCAGCTGATTCGTTATATTTCATGTTATTAAATCTCCCTCCGTAATACTTTTCGTTTATTTTTTAATATTTTTTCCAGCATTGTGGAATCAACAGTATGAGCATGGGTAACAGCTCAAGTCTTCCCGCAAGCATGTCAAACATCAACACGATCTTTGTAAATGGCGAGAAGAATGCAAAGTTTCTCGCGGGACCTACCAGGTCAAGACCGGGACCGATATTGTTAAGGCAGGCTAAAACCGCAGTGAAATTAGTGGTGAAACCGAATTCATCAAAGCTTACAAGTAATGTCGAACCAAAGAGTATTACGATGTAGATCGACATAAATACATTTGTGGATCGGATGGTCTCGTGGGGGATCACACGTCCGTCGAGTCGAAGCTTCTTTATCATATTCGGATGGATCATCATGAGAAGCTCTTTTTTAATGGCTTTTAGCAGGATCAGGATCCTGGAAATCTTGAATCCGCCACCGGTTGAACCGGCGCAGGCGCCGATAATCATAAGGAGCACTAAGATGGTCTTTGACAGCTGTGGCCAGGTGTCAAAATCCGTGGTGGAGTATCCTGTTGTGGTGATGATACTTCCTACCTGGAAAAAGGCATCCCTCAAAGCATCTGATGCCAGGGTGTACATATTTCTGATATTGATAAATATGATCAATACGCTTCCGAAGATGATACCCAGGTACCATCTGACTTCCTCTATGGCAAAGGCCTGTTTAAACTGTCTGTGGATCAATGCAAAGAAGAAGGTGTAATTTATACCGCTTAGGATCATAAATACTGTGATCACGACCTGTACAGTGTGAGAGTAGCCTCCGATGCTGGAATTGCTTACTCCGAAACCACCGGTTCCCACTGTACCGAATGTGAGAGTCAGCGATTCGAAAAGGTTCATACCGCATATCAGCAATGTGACCACTTCGATACCGGTGATGCCAAGGTATATTACATATAGCGCTTTTGCCGTGTCCTTTACTCTGGGAACCAGTTTTCCCACTGAAGGACCGGGGGATTCGGCTCGCATGAGATTCATGGTGGAACCGCCCGCCAAAGGTACAATCGCCATAATGAATACGAATACTCCCATACCGCCTATCCAGTGTGTAAAGGATCTCCAAAAAAGTCCGCCGTGGCTTACGATCTCCACATTGGTCAGGATGCTTGCTCCCGTGGTGGTAAGTCCGGATATGGTCTCGAACAATGCGTCGATGTAATTTGGGATGTCACCGGTTGCCACGAATGGAACAGCACCAACCATACTCATTACGAACCATCCCAAGGCCACGCTGGCGAAGCCTTCCCTGGTATAGAGGCTCATATCCTTTGGTTTTTTAAATCTCATCAGATATCCGATGATAAGGCTTGCAAAAGCGGTGGCTATAAAGGCGAATACTTCCTGCCATTCTCTGTAGCAGGCAGCCGTTATGGCCGGCAGTAATAAAAATATTCCCTCAAACTGAAGGATCCAGCCGAGGACGAATCTGACAATTCCAAAATTCATGATCAATCCTCCAGGATCTCATTTATGTTATTTAATCTTTCACCGGCCTGAACGATGACAACATAGTCGCCCACCCTGATGGTCTCTGAACCGCCGGGGAAGATCACGTTGTTTCGTCTGAGGATGCTACAGACCAGTACATTTTTCTTTATGTTCATCTTTGAAAGTTCGATTCCCGTAACCTTTGAATCTTCTTTTATATAGAATTCAAGGGCTTCCGCCTTGCCGTCCTCTATGCTGTAGAGGTTTTCCATGTTGGCGCCCATGGATTTGCTGGTGGAACGGACATATTTTAATATGGTGTCCGCCGTGTGGAGTCTGGGATAGTTTACACTGTCAAGGGGCAGCGTATTTATTACTCCGCTGAAATTGATACGGTTTATCTTTGTAACTGTCTTTGCAGAGGAGACTTTTTTTACAAAGAGGGAGAGGAGTATATTTTCCTCATCAAGACCGGTGAGTGCGGCGAATCCGTCCACGGTCTCGATTCCCTCCTGAAGGAGAAGTCTCTGGTCTGTCATGTCGCCGAATATCAGGGTGGCTTCAGGAAGAAGCTCACTCAATTCTTCACAGCGGGTCTTGTCATCACAGATCAGCTTTACATTTATTCCTACGGACAAAAGTCTCTTTGCCAGATAATAACTCATGGTTCCGCCGCCCACTATCATTACGGAGTGGACTTTTCCGTTGTCATAGCCGATCTTTTTGAAAAAGGCATTGGCATTGGGAGGGGTTGCCACAAAGGAAACCAGGTCTCCTTCGCGGAATACGAAATTACCTCTTGGGATAAAGATCTCGTCCTCTCTTTTTACGGTACAGAAGAGAATGTTCAGATTCAGATGATTTCTGATCTTCATAAGCTCCTGACCGTTTAGGAGACAGTCGGCTGTTACCTTGAAGTGCATAAGCTCCGTTCGGCCCTTTGTGAAGGTGTCGATCTTCATGGCTGAAGGGAACTGGAAGATCCTGGCAATTTCGTTTGCGGAGGCAAGTTCCGGATTCATGATCATGGCCAGTCCCAGCTCTTCACGTAAGAATGTGGTCTCCTGGGAGTAAATAGGATTACGGACTCTGGCGATGGTCTTGCACTTTCCGGTTTTCTTTGCAATGACGCAGCAGAGGAGGTTTTGCTCGTCGGAACCTGTAACTGCTATGAGGAGATCCGCATGAGCGATGTCTGCCTCTAAAAGTGTCTGATAGCTGATACCGTTTCCTACGATACCCAGAGCGTCAAGCTCTTCGGTGATGGAACGCACCTTGTCCTCTCGCTCATCGATAACTACTATATCGTGGTTTTCTTTGTTCAGCTGCTCCACAAGGGTGTAACCTACTTTTCCACAACCAACGATGATAATTTTCATATAATCTGCCTTTCCTGCTACAACTGGAATTGGTGCACATCTAAATGCAACCAATTCATTTTGTGATATGCTTGCATATATGCATACTAAAATGAATTATATCACAGCTTTTGGAAATACACAATTAACCCTCGACAGAGTGCTTATGTGACCCTCGACAGAGTGCTCATGTGATCATTATGATGGTCTGCTCATAGGAGATGATTACGCCCCTTATAGCAATGCTATTTCACAATACTGTAAATTTGCTCATCTCTTGTTTTTTTACAGTATCTTCGAACTGCCTGAGGCGCCTGAAAAAATACAAATACTGTAATTTCAGGCAAAGGCTGATTTTTACAGTAAAATCAGGTAAATTCAGGTGACTTTGGAAGGGTCAAATACTGTAATTTTGGGCAAAAGGCAGAATTTACAGTAAAACCAAGATATTTTATTGCATTTTGAGCATGAAAATACTGTAACTTTATTCCTAATGGAAATATTTACAGTAAAAAAGGGAAATCATAGATTTTCAGGAAATCAAAGATACTGTAATTTTAGACCAAGTGTCGATTATTACAGTAGCTCGATGCCGACATAGGGATTAGCTGAAACTGACAAAACCATGAAAGCAATCTCTGATGAATGAAAGCAATCTCTTATGAATTCGCTTGCCCTGAATGGGAGTGATGCGTTATAATATTATGAATTACGCACCATATATTAAGGTACGCGCGCCGTGTATTATGAATTGCGCACGGTATATTTAGGTGAGCGCAACCTTTATTAAGGTATACGCAACCTTTATTAAGGTATGCGCGCCATGCATTAAGAATAATGCACTATATTAATGATTTACAGCAGTTTGGAGGAATTTTTAATTGAGTACCATTAAGGATGAAATAAACAGAAGACGGACTTTTGCCATCATATCCCACCCCGATGCAGGTAAGACCACCCTTACGGAGAAATTTCTGCTCTACGGAGGAGCCATCAACCTGGCAGGTTCGGTAAAGGGAAAGGCTACGGCCAGACATGCCGTTTCCGACTGGATGGAGATCGAAAAGCAAAGAGGTATTTCCGTTACCAGTTCCGTGCTTCAGTTTGAATATGACGGTTACTGTATAAACATTCTGGATACGCTGGGTCACCAGGACTTCTCGGAGGATCCCTACAGGACTCTTATGGCGGCCGATTCGGCAGTCATGGTCATCGACGGATCAAAGGGTGTCGAGGCTCAGACCAGAAAGCTTTTCAAGGTATGTGTCATGAGACATATCCCCATCTTTACATTTATAAACAAGATGGACAGGGACGCCAGGGACACATTTGAACTTTTGGATGATATAGAAAAGGAACTTGGCATTGCCACCTGTCCCCTTAACTGGCCCATCGGCTCCGGAAAAAATTTCAAGGGCGTATATGACAGAGAAAAGAAGTGCATCATCGCTTATTCCGATACCGAAAAGGGTACAAAGGAAGGAAAGACCGAGGAGATCGCAGTTAAGGATGAGGCAAAATTAAAGGCTCTCGTTGGCGAAGAAGCAGCGGAAAACCTCCTGTCTGAAATCGAACTTTTAGACGGAGCAAGCGCAGAATTTGACCTTGATGAAGTAAGAGCGGGAAATCTGACACCTGTGTGCTTCGGTTCGGCACTTACAAACTTCGGTGTAGAGATCTTCTTAAAGCACTTTTTAAATATGACCACCACACCGCTTCCCAGAATGAGCGATTCGGGACTTATAGATCCCGTGGCAAATGATTTTTCGGCTTTTGTATTTAAAATCCAGGCCAACATGAATAAAGCTCACAGAGACAGAGTTGCCTTTATGAGGATCGTTTCAGGAAAGTTTGATGCCACAAAGGAAGTAAGGCATGTGCAGGGCGGAAAGACTATGCGTCTCTCCCAGCCCCAGCAGATCATGGCCGATGAGAGAAAGATCCTGTCCGAGGCTTACGGCGGGGACATCATCGGTGTGTTTGATCCCGGTATATTTTCAATAGGAGATACGGTATGCGCTCCTTCCGACAAATTTGCATTTGAGGGAATCCCCACATTTGCGCCTGAGCATTTTGCAAGGGTAAGACAGCTCGATACCATGAAGAGAAAACAGTTCGTAAAGGGTATCGAGCAGATAGCACAGGAAGGTGCCATTCAGATATTCCAGGAGTTCAATACGGGCCTCGAAGAAATCATCGTGGGCGTTGTGGGCGTGCTCCAGTTTGACGTATTAAAGTACAGGCTTGAAAATGAGTACAATGTTGAAATAAAATTAGAGAATCTTCCCTATGAGCATATCAGATGGATCGAGAACAAAGAGCAGTTTGATATTTCAAAACTCACCGGTACCAGTGATATGAAGAAGGTAAAGGATATGAAGGGAAATCCATTGCTTCTCTTTGTAAATTCATGGAGTATCGGAATGACCGTGGAGAGAAACAAAGGACTTATTCTCACAGAGTTCTCAAAGAATTGATGTTTAATGTCGCGCATAAAACAGGATAAGGTTGCAGATGAAAAGATTTTTTAAGCTTCTGATTGTTTGTGTACTTTTGATTACGAATATGACCGCCTGTTCTTCACATTTTATCGGTCCCATCGATTATCTTGAGGCATTGTATCGCAATTACATGCAGCAGGTCAGAGCCTCCGAGGCTCCGACCGTGTCCGAGGTGTATGTGATAGACAGAGGCGGAGAAGAGTACGTTGTCAACGAAAAAGATGTGGAGATAACGGAATCTGAACGGGAAAATTACGGGGTCGTAAATGACTTTTCATTTATTTACGACACTGATTTTCACTATGCTTATGACACGCTGGATGAATTCGAGCAGATCTGGTACGACGACATTCTAAAGATCCTGGGATCATTAAGCACAGAGGTGGCATTGTCGGAGGAACCTATAAAAAACGGCCTTGATGTGGAAAATCTGGACAAGATATTCCAGTGTGTTCTCATCGACCACCCCGAGGTGTTTTATGTGATCGGATATGAGTATACCAGATATACTCTTGGCGGAAATCTGGTGGGCATCGATTTTTCCGGAACCTATGACTGTGATTATGATCAGGCCACTGTAAAAAAGGACATGATCGAATCCAATATGAGCGGGATACTGGGAAATGCCGGCGGACTTACGACGGATTTTGAAAAAATGCTCTATGTATATAACTGGATCATCATGAACACGGATTATGTTCAGGGGGCTACGGATAATCAGAATATTTATTCTGTGCTGGTAAACGGTGCCTCAGTGTGTCAGGGATATGCCAAGTCATTTCAGTATCTGATGTACAGAATGGGTATCGAATGCACCCTTGTCCAGGGATTTTCCAATTCGGGGCTCAGTCATGCCTGGAATATGGTAAAGGCTGACGGTTCATATTATTATATCGATGTGACCTGGGGAGATCCCGATGCCTGCGTGGTACTGGACGGAAACGACGACTACAGTGAGATCCTGCCGGAGGTTGACTACAATTATTTTTGCGTCACATCCGAGGATATATGCAAAAATCATATCATCGATTCTGTTATCCCTCTGCCCGAATGCGTGGCTCTTGCGGACAATTATTACGTTATGAAGGACCTGTTTTTTACGGACTTCAACGATGCTCAGCTTAAATTTATAATCGATGATACCATTGCGGGCGGCGGAGAGAATTTCGTGTTCAAATGTGCCACCGACGATCTGTATGAAGCCATGTTTAATGATCTGATAACGGAAAACGGAATTTTTGAGTTTATTCCTGCCAACCTGGAGCTCTCAAGCATTACTTATTCCTATAATCCCGACTTTCGGACCATAACTTTTTGGGTGGTCAATAAGGAATAGGTGTGGTATAATAGCAAAGATAGATTACGCGGTTTTTGAATGAAATATTGAAAGGAAATTTGCGATAGATTATGGAAAAAGATACAGAAAGAAAATCATATACTTTGGGAGGCGATGAGGAAATGGGAACAGTTAAACTTGCAGATGATGTTGTTGCCATGATAGCTTCTATAGCTGCAACTGAGGTGGACGGTGTGTCTGCCATGGGCGGTGTCATCACCAATGAGATCATGAACAAAGTCGGTGTAAAGTCCTATACAAAGGGCGTGAAGGTAGACATTTTCGGCGGCGTCGTAAAGGTTGACCTCAGTGTTATGATGGAGTACGGTTACAATATTCCGGCCACCAGCCGTAAGGTTCAGGCCAGAGTTAAAGCGCAGATCGAGAATATGACAGGATTAAAAGTATCTGATGTCAATATCAGGATCGCAGCTGTTGACATTAAAAAGGACGAGCAATAATTTATGAAAAGACGTGAACTTAGAGAAGAGGTTTTTAAATTATTATTTCGTGTGGAATTTAACACTCCCGACGACATGCCGGAGCAGGTAAAGCTCTTTTTGGAAGAGAGGGATGAGCCCCTTTCTGAAAAAGAGGCAAAGCTTGTCTCTGAAAGATACGATCTGATCCTTGAAAAGGTGGGAGAGATCGATGACCTCCTCAACAAAAATATTGAGAAATGGAATACGGAGCGAATCGGCAAGGTGGAGCTTACAGTTCTCAGGATTGCTGTATTTGAGATGCTTTTTGATGAGGATATTCCCGTGACCGTGGCCATCAACGAAGCTGTTGAGATCGCCAAAAAATACGGTCAGGAGAATTCAGGATCCTTCGTAAATGCCATTCTTGCAAAATTCGTAAAGACCGGTGATTGATATTAACAGAAATGTATATACTGTCGGACAATTGAATTCGTATATAAAAAATATGTTTTCCCAGGATTATCTGCTGTCGAATGTCTCTGTAAAGGGAGAGATTTCCAATTGCAAATACCACTCCTCGGGGCATATTTATTTTACCTTAAAAGACCCCAGGGGCTGTTTGAACTGTGTAATGTTTTCAGGAAACCGTGCGGGCCTTTCTTTTCGTTTAGAGGAAGGACAGCAGGTGGTATGCGCAGGAACCGTGGACGTGTATGAGAGAGACGGAAAATATCAGCTGTATGCAAAACAGATAACCCTTGACGGCGCGGGAGTTTTATACGAAAAGTTCGAGAGATTAAAGAGGGAACTTGAGGAATGCGGAATGTTTGATGCGCAGTACAAACAGCCCATTCCCAAATATATCAGGACTCTTGGGGTGGTGACGGCTCAGACCGGAGCCGCTGTAAGGGATATTTTACAGATCACAAACAGGCGTAACCCCTACGTGCAGGTGATCCTGTATCCCGCAATCGTCCAGGGAGATCAGGCGGTACCCAGTATCGTCAGGGGCATTAAGCTCCTGGAACAAAAGGGTGTTGACGTTATGATCGTGGGCCGAGGAGGAGGCTCCATAGAGGATCTGTGGGCATTTAACGAAAGAGAAGTTGCCCATGCTATCTTTGACTGCTCCATACCCATAATATCAGCGGTCGGCCATGAAACAGATACTACCATTGCGGATTTTGTATCCGATCTGAGGGCACCCACACCTTCCGCAGCAGCCGAGCTTGCTGTCTGTGATATAAGGGAGATCCTTAGAGAAATAGACGGATACAGAGAATCTTTATTTGATGATATGACAGGTGTAATCAGGGATAAAAAGAAGGTATTGGAATCTTTTGAAAAAAACCTTCGCCTGCTAAGCCCTGAGGGCAGATTAAAAAGTCACAGGATGGCTGCGATAAACTATGAGGAAAAGCTTGAACAGGTATGGCAGTCCGTCTTTAAAAACAAAAAACACACCCTTGCCATATATATCGAGAGGCTAAAAGGCCTTTCCCCGCTTGATAAATTAAGCAGCGGTTTTTCATATGTCATGGACGAAAACGGAAAAAACGTAAAGAGTATTTATCAGGCGAATGTGGGAGATATGCTCACAGTCAAAATGAAGGACGGAGACCTTTTTGCAAAGGTGACGGGAACAGAATCCGTGGGAGGTAGAGATGAAGCTTGAGGAAAAATTTAAGGCACTTGATGAGACACTTTTAGCTTTGGAGGATGAAAATATAACTCTGGAGGACGCCTTTAAACTTTATAAATCGGGCATGGACCTGGTTAAAGCCTGCAATGCGGATATTGATAAAGTCGAAAAGAAACTCATGGTCTTAAATGAGGACGGAGAGATAACCGAAGAGGAGTAGCGCAGGTATGAACGGAGAGGAATTTAAACTTAAGTTAAATGAACGCATAGCATATGCTGAAAATATAATTAAATCCTATCTTCCAAAGGAAGAGGGCAGACAGAAACTGATACTTGAAGCCATGAATTACAGTGTTTTGGCAGGGGGCAAGAGACTTCGCCCCATTTTTATGATGGAGAGCGCAAAGCTTTTCGGAGATTTAAGGCTCCTTCCTCCTTTTATGGCAGCCATCGAGATGATCCATACCTATTCTCTGGTACATGATGATCTGCCGGCCATGGACAATGATGAATTCAGACGTGGCAGAGAGACCACCTGGAAGGTTTACGGCGAGGATCAGGGAATACTTGCAGGGGACGGACTCCTTAATTTTTCTATGGAGACAGCGCTGAAAGCCTTTGATGCGGCCGAAAGTCCGCAGGATTACATCAGGATAGCAAAGGCTTTGCAGGTGCTCTACAAAAAAGCCGGTGTCTACGGAATGGTGGGCGGTCAATGTGTTGATGTGTATATGGAGGGATCAAAGGATACCTTGGATATGGAAACTTTGATGTTCATCCACAAAAACAAGACCGCTGCACTTATCGAAGCTTCCATGATGGTGGGAGCCATCCTTTCCGGGGCAGATGACGGGATTGTGGCAAAAATCGAGAAATGTGCTTATAATATCGGTATAGCTTTTCAGATAAGGGATGATATTCTGGATGTGATCGGAAACGGTGAGGAACTTGGAAAGCCCATCGGAAGCGACGCCGAAAATGAAAAGCAGACCTATGTGGATATAAAGGGTATCGATGCATCCGAAAAGGATGTGGAAAAGATGTCCGATGAGGCGGTGGAGATTTTAGAGAGTCTTCCCGGCGAACACGAATTTTTAAAGGAACTTATATTAAGCCTGGTGAATCGCAGAAAATAGGCTTGGGAGTTTTTTATGTTACTTGATAAGATACAAAAGACCAATGATATAAAAAATATCGATCCAAAGGATTATGATGCCCTCGCAGAGGAGATCCGTCAGTTTTTTATCGAAAAGATAAGCGTGACCGGAGGACATTTGGGATCTAATCTTGGTACGGTGGAACTAACAATGGCTCTTCATCTGTCATTAAATCTTCCCGAGGACAAGATCGTATGGGATGTGGGACATCAGTCGTATACCCACAAGCTTTTGACAGGCAGAAAAAGCGGCTTTGAGCATTTGAGACAGTTTCACGGTATGAGCGGTTTTCCAAAGAGAAAGGAAAGCCCCTGCGACGTGTTTGATACGGGCCACTCTTCAACATCCATCTCTGCAGGCCTTGGTCTTGCAAAGGCAAGGGACCTTGCGGGAGAAAAGAGCACTGTCGTAAGTGTTATCGGCGACGGTTCCCTGACAGGCGGTATGGCTTTTGAAGCTTTAAACAATGCATCAAAGTTGAAGACCAATTTTATCATAGTATTAAATGACAACAATATGTCCATCTCGGAAAATGTGGGCGGACTTCCGAATTATTTAAATGAGATAAGGACAGGAAAGAGTTACCAGAATCTGAAGGTAAAGATATACAATTCTCTTTTGACAAAGCAGTACGGAGAAAAGGCCATCAGCCATATCCGTAAGGCAAAGAGTTCATTAAAGCAGCTTATCATCCCCAGCATGATGTTCGAGGATATGGGTATCACGTATTTAGGACCGGTAAACGGCCATGACATTCCGGCCATGGTAAAGGCATTTGAGGAAGCTAAGCGCCTTAACAATGCGGTTCTGGTACATGTGATCACAGAAAAGGGAAGGGGATATGCACCGGCTGAAAAGCATCCCGCCAGGTTCCACGGTACGGAGCCTTTCGAGATCGACACCGGAATCCCTTCGCATCCGAGGACCGTGGCAAATTATACTGATATTTTCTCTACGGTCATGTGTAAATTCGGTGCAAGAAATGACAGGATATGCGCCATAACGGCTGCAATGCCTGACGGTACGGGACTTAAGAGATTCAGAAATATGTACCCTGACAGGTTTTTTGATGTGGGTATTGCGGAGGAGCATGCGGTGACTTTTGCCGCAGGTCTTGCTGTGGGCGGATTTATCCCAATTGTTGCCATATATTCATCTTTTTTGCAAAGGGCATACGATCAGATAATCCATGATGTCTGTATTCAGAATCTTCATGTTATTTTTGCAATAGACAGAGCGGGACTGGTGGGAAGCGACGGAGAGACCCATCAGGGAATCTTTGATATCAGCTACCTCTCCGGTATCCCCAATATGCATGTCCTGGCGCCAAAGAACAAATGGGAGCTTTCGGATATGTTAAAATTTGCGGTGGATTTTGACGGCCCCATTGCCATCAGATATCCAAGAGGCAATGCCTACACCGGACTTAAGGATTTCAGAGCTCCCATTGAGTACGGAAAGAGCGAATGGATATATGAGGAATCCGATATTGCGCTTTTGGCTGTGGGAAGCATGGTAAAAACCGCAGAGAAGGTCAGAAATATACTGAAGGAATCGGGAAAGAACGTATCTCTCATAAATGCCAGATTCGTCAAACCCATCGATGAGGAAGCCATAAAGAAAGCTTCAAAGGACCATAAACTTATCGTCACAATGGAAGAAAATGTGAGAAGAGGAGGATTTGGTCAGGCTGTTGAAGATTTTGTAAATACCTCGGGACTTGATGTAAAGGTGTTAAATATCAGCATTCCCGATATGTTTGTGGAGCATGGCAACTGCGATCTGTTGAAAAAAGAGATCGGTATCGATGCTGATACAGTTGTTGAAAAGATAAAGAAATTGACTGATCCGGAGTAAAGATATGAAGGAAAGACTGGATGTACTGCTAGTGGAGCAGGGATTTGCCGAGTCAAGGGAAAAGGCTAAAGCCATCATAATGAGCGGAAACGTATATGTAAACGGCCAAAAGGAAGACAAGGCCGGTACGGGCTTTGATCCCCTGAAGGCAAAGATAGAAGTCAGAGGTTCCACATTAAAATACGTGAGTCGCGGAGGCCTTAAACTTGAAAAAGCCATGAATACCTGGAAGTTCGATCTGACGGGCTGTGTATGCATGGACATAGGCTCCTCCACCGGAGGATTTACGGACTGTATGCTGCAAAACGGCGCATCAAAGGTTTATTCCGTTGATGTGGGACATGGCCAGCTTGCATGGAAACTCAGAAATGATGAGAGAGTTGTCTGCATGGAGCAGACAAATTTCAGATATATGGTTAGGGACGACATAGGGGACGACCTGGATTTTGCCAGCGTGGATGTGTCATTTATTTCCCTCACAAAGATCCTGATTCCGGCCAGAAATCTGTTAAAGACAGGAGGCAGAATGGTTTGCCTCATTAAACCTCAGTTTGAGGCCGGCAGGGATAAGGTTGGAAAAAACGGCGTTGTCCGCGAAAAATCCGTTCACGAGGAAGTCATCGCAAAGACTGTGGACTATGCCGACATGATAGGATTTAAGGTTGAAGATATTGAATATTCACCCATAAAGGGACCTGAGGGAAATATCGAATATCTTCTTTATATTTCAAAAAAACCGGACATCGATCCGGAGATTCTGGCCCTCAGCGAGAGAGAGGCGGAAGATTTGCTCTCAGAGATGATGGAAGCCGGAACGGGTCTTTCAAAGTCAGAGGACTGGAGCGACAGGATCAAAAAAACAGTTATTGAATCACATGAGAATGCGGGAGTGCACTGAAGTGGAAAAATATCTGATTTATTCAAACCCGGGTAAGGACGAGGGCTTTTGCACAACAGAATATGTTGAGAGGTATCTCAGAAAAAAAGGAGCGGAAACCATCAGGGTTATTTCGGGAACCGAGGGGGATTTCCCCGAGGGGATCAAATGCGTCATTGTGATAGGCGGAGACGGAACGGTACTCCTTGCCGCGGGTTTTGCAAAGGACAGCGGTGTTCCCATAATCGGTATTAACCTCGGGGCGCTTGGTTACCTTACAGAGGTTGAAGAAAACAATATCGATGCCTCGCTGGATGCTCTTTTAAGCGACTCTTTCGTATGCGAAGAGAGGATGATGCTGAAGGGCAGAGTAAAAAAATCAGGAAAAGAAGTCTGTGAAAGTTTTGCATTAAATGACATAGTCATCGTGCGGAACGGTTCTCTTATGGTGAACAGATATGCGCTCTATGTAAATGATAATTTCTTAAATACATACAGCGGAGACGGTATCATAGTCACCACCCCTACCGGCTCTACCGGTTACAATCTTTCTGCGGGCGGTCCATTGGTGGAGCCAAGTGCTCAGCTGATGATAGTCACACCGATCTGCCCCCATACCCTTAATCAGAGAAGTATCATTCTGTCCCCTGAGGACAGGATCGAGATAAAGATCCCCTATGGCAAGGACAACAAAGTCCAGAGCCTGGAGGTTAATTTTGACGGTGGAAGAAAGGTTTCGCTTTCCACCGGCGACAGCGTTATCATCGAGAAAGGTGACAATAATACACGCTTCGCAAAGGTTAAAAAGACAAGTTTTCTAGAAGTACTGCAACACAAACTCAGCGAAAAATAACAGAAAGGTAAGAAGAAAAGTGAAAAAAAGCAGACTAGGAAAAATCATTGAAATCATCGAAAACAATGATGTGGAAACCCAGGAAGATTTGGCTTTGAGGTTGAAGGAAGCCGGATTTGCGGTAACTCAGGCTACAGTTTCAAGGGATATCAGGGAGCTTAAGCTTACGAAGGTTACCACTTTGTCAGGCAAGCAAAAGTATGTGGTGCTGTCAGAGGATGGAAAAAAAGGAGATAAATATACCAGAGTTTTGAGTGACGGACTGGTGTCCATGGATATGGCTCAGAATATTCTGGTGGTAAAAACCGTGTCAGGTATGGCCATGGCCGTTGCTGCGGCGTTGGATGAACTGAAATTTGATGAGATAGTGGGCTGTATTGCAGGAGACGATACGATTTTTGTGGCAGTCAGAACTGTCAGCGAGACAAGGTCCCTCATGGAAAAGATCAGCAATATCGTGACTAAATAGTTTGAAATTTGTGTGCTACCGCCTGTGACCGGCAGGCGATATTTATAGAAGGTCGTTCGGATAAAACCGAAGGAGAAAAAATGTTACAGAGTTTATACGTGAAAAATTTGGCACTTATCGAAGAGACCCGGGTGGATTTTACGAAGGGGTTGAATATCCTGACGGGTGAGACCGGTGCCGGAAAGAGCCTTATAATCGGTTCGGTGAACCTGGCTCTGGGGGGAAAATTTGATGCTTCCAGTCTTCGCCATGGCGCGGAAAGCGGCCTGGTGGAGCTTACTTTTGACGGAAACGACAAAAGGATCCGTGAAAAGATGGAGGAGATGGAGCTGCCCGTAGAGGAGGACGGTTCCGTGCTCATTAGCCGAAGGCTTCAGGCGGGAAAGACTCTCTGCAGGATAAACGGAGAGAGCGTTTCAGCCAGGCAGGTAAAGGAACTTGCGGAGGTTTTGATCGATATTCACGGTCAGCATGAGCATCAGTCTCTTTTAAACAAAAAAAAGCATATGGAGATCCTGGATTCCTATTGCGGTGAGAAAGGCCTTAAAGCAAAGGAAAAGGTGGCTGAACTCTACAAAGCCTACAGAGAGATACTTGATAAGATCTCAAAAGAAGAGATGGACGATGCAGGCAAGGAAAAGGAAAGAGCACTTGCCGAATTTGAACTTGAGGAGATCTCAAATGCCAATATCGTCATCGGAGAGGATGAGGAACTGGAAAAGAGATACAGGATCATGTCCAATTCAAAGAGGATAAATGACAATGTATCGGAGTGCATGTATCTGATCTCGGATGAGAGCGAGACGGGAGCCGGAGGAAGTGTCACAAGAGCACTCAGAGCCCTGTCCCAGGTAGCGGACCTGGATGAAAAATTAAAAGACCATGAGAGCGCACTGATGGACGTTGAGGGTATTTTGTCCGATCTCTACAGAGAGCTGGATTCATATATTGATGATAACACCTTTGATGAGGAGACCTTCAGGGAGTGCGAGGAGAGACTTGATCTGTTAAACAGGCTCAAGAATAAATACGGAAAGACTCTGGAGGACGTAGTAAAATATGCCGAAAAAAAACAGGAGTTTCTGGATAAGATAAGTGACTATGATGCGTATATGTCAAGGCTTTTTGCTGCCAGGGATGCCGCAGAAGAAAACTTAAAGGAAGCCTGTGAAGAGCTTTCTGATATCAGAAAAGAAGAAGCCGTTGTACTGTCAAACAAGATCACCGAAGCCATGGTGGGACTTAATTTTAATCACGTGGATTTTGAGATCAGGACTGACAGAAACGAAAATATCACATCCGAGGGCTTTGATGACATTGAATTCATGCTTTCCACAAATCCCGGAGAGAGTGTAAAGCCTTTAAAAGATGTGGCCAGCGGCGGTGAATTGTCACGAACCATGCTGGCCATCAAGACTGTTCTTGCAAAACAGGATTTCATAGATACTTTGATATTTGATGAGATCGATTCGGGTATCAGCGGAAAGACTGCATGGAAGGTTTCGGAACAGCTAAATGTTCTCTCAAGAAGTCATCAGATCCTCTGCATCACTCATTTGCCCCAGATCGCTGCAATGGCTGACAGTCATTACCTCATAGAAAAGAGCAGCAGCAAGGACAATACCATAACGGATATTGAAGAGATAAGGGGAGAGGATTCGGAGAGAGAACTGGCAAGGCTTCTTGGAAGTGATTCCCTTACAGAGGCAGCGCTTGAAAATGCCAGAGAGATGAAAAAGCAGGCCCTTGACTTTAAAACGAACAAAAACTGACGAGTTCAAGTACTTATCAGTAATTTTCAACAAAAAATCATATTGAAATTTAGATATGCAGACACCTTTTGTGCCTGCATATTTTATTGACAAAAATGTTAAAAAAAGTATATAATATGCGTAGTTAACCGATTAACCACAACAGCTTTGGGGGCGCGTTATGGATTATCAGAATTTTGAAGAGAATGTAAATCACGGAACGAAAACTTTTCCGCTTGCTACATACAAATGGAACGGGGATTTTAATTACACAGTCAATATGCATTGGCACAAGGAAACGGAGATCATTTTTTTTGAGAAGGGTGAGTTTGTGCTGGAACTTGAAGAAGAGGATATGCCTGTGAAGGCTCCTTGCTTTGCACTTATTGAAGGTAAGTTATTACACGGTCTTTCTCTGTCCAAGAATCAGATCGAAAGTGCCATAGTTTTTGACGGCAGAATGCTTAATTACGAGATGTATGACGAGGCTCAGCGCCTGATACTGGATCCTATCTTAAACAGAAAAAAGCCCAAGGTGACATTTATACCCGGAGATGCGGAATGCTTTGCAGAACTGAAAAAAGCTTATAAAAAAGCTATTTCCGAGGCCGACAAAAAGAGCAGGACATCTTTTTTGACAACGAAGCTTTATATCACCGAATTTTTGTCCATTATGTATGAGAACGGATTTATCACGGCTGAGAATACTGAAACTGACAGCAGCGAAAACAGCATGGGGCTTGCGGAAAATGTGCAGCTTGCAATGAGTTATGTCAGGGACCACTTTGATTCAAAGATAAAGGTCAGGGACATTTCCGATTATCTGGGGCTTAATGAGCAGTATCTTTGCAGATGTTTTAAAAAGATGACAGGAAAGACTTTGACTGAGTACATAAATGAGGTCAGGGTTGAGAGAGCGTCAAAGATGTTAAAGGATACTGATGAGAGGATAATCGATATCGCAATGGCTACGGGATATGACAATATCAGTTATTTCATAAAGCGTTTCAAGGTGATAAAGGGTGTCACCCCCCAGGAATACAGAGTGATGAAATAGTAGACTTAAATTTAATATTTAAATAAAAAGGATCTTTGCAGATAACCCGGTCTTCATAAGTAAATGACCTGAGTCTTGGCAAAGGTCCTTTTTTTACTTTAGGAAATTGCTTCGCATTCCTATAAAGTAAAAAGCGCTCCGCTATGGATGCGCACTCTGCGCACATCGCACTTCGTGCGAGAGTATCATGTTGACTGTCGTCAACCGCGCTCGGCGCGAGCATGTCGCAAGCGACATGCT
>JAILHH010000039.1 GCA_024695935.1 Acetatifactor sp. | reverse complement strand
ATATACTCTCTTGATCGTTTTAAGGAAAGATACGATAAGAAACTGAGCAAAGCTTATCTTGAAGGAAGATATGGCGCAATTCCTGTGTTCAAACAGTTTTCTTTCCGGAAAGGAGAGTAAAATGCCGGTACACGCATATACAAACTGGAATAGCCGTCCTTCCGATGAGATTGAGCAGATAGAGCCTTTTCGAAAGTATTTCTTTATCTGTGAAGGCGCTAATACTGAAACCTTCTATTTCAGGAGACTAATCGATCTGCGAAAACAGTTAGGAATACACCCGCTGATAGATATTCGTTTATGGGAAAAGACCGATCAAGACAGGAATCTGTCTTTTGCGAAGAACCTGGTTGCTTTTGCTGAGAAACAAAAGCAGAATCCGGAAAATGAGTTTGATTATGAACGAGATAAGATGGTCATTGTATTCGACGGTGATAAAGTATTTAGTGCGTCTACAATGTTATCGAAATGTTTAGTGATGTTTTGCAATGTTTGATGTATTATATAGACAAAAGATTGGAGGCGGCAAGATGAAGATGGCAGAAAATTGTATAATGATGTGTTCAAATAAAACCTCGATTATGAGTATAAGTTCCACCATCAAGACTGATATATGATAAGGAGTCAAGACATACCAGCAATATATTATTGGTTTTGAATCAATACTTGAATCGCAAGGTTGATTAATGCACCTAGAGTTGGTCTTTAACATTTAGAAAACTGTTTTACCACGGAGCGTCATATGGCAAATTTTACAGAAAAAGCGATCAAAGAATCTTTTATCAGGCTTTTGACAGAAAAGCCGCTTAACAAAATAACCGTAAAAGACATCACAGAAGACTGCGGGATCAACAGGAATTCTTTTTATTATCATTACCGTGACATCCCTGCACTTTTACTGGAAATAGTAACGGAAGAGTCGGAGAAGCTGATCCGAGACTATCCCACCATAGATTCATTGGATGAAGCCCTGAGAGTTGCGGCGCTATTTACCCTGCAAAACAAAAAGGCGGTCCTCCACATATATAAATCCGTTAGCAGAGATGTTTTTGAGACCTATCTGATGAAATCCTGCGAGCATACCGTGGAGGCATATCTAAACAGTGCCTTCAGAGAGTATGAGGTCTTGCCGGAGGACAGGACCATTGCAGTAAGACTTGTAAAGTGTGCTCTGTTTGGAATCATAATAGACTGGATAGAGAGCGGCTTAAACGAGGAACTGCCAAAGGATGCACAGAGGATCTGTGAATTGTGCAAAGGCATCCCGGAGGAAATAATAGAGCGAAGCACCAAAATAAAATAATGGAAGACCCAAAATATTTTTAGGCAAACCATAGCGGTTTGCCTAATTTTTTTACACTTTTACGGATGGTGCACAGGTTTTAGGCGTCTGCCCATAACTGTCTATTTTGAAAAAATTGACCCGGTGATAGGATTCAGACTGTAAACAAAGTAATATTTTTTCAGATTAAACGAAACGGAGTTGAGACGTATGAAACTTGCGAAAGGAATAGTGAAGAACAGGGTTTTGATCCTTTTGATAGGGATCGCACTTTTAGTGCCATCTATCATAGGAATGCTAAAAACCAGGATAAACTATGATATGCTCACATATCTGCCGGAGGATATGGATACTGTGATCGGCCAGAATGTGCTGATGGACGAATTCGGAAAGGGAGCATTTTCGTTCATTGTGGTTGAGGGGATGGATCAAAAAGATACGGCAGTGCTTGCCGACAGGATCAGAGCAGTTGACCATGTGGACACGGTGCTGTGGTATGATTCCTTCTTAAACGTGAATATCCCAATGGAGATCCTGCCACAAAAAATATACGACCTGTTTAACAATGGCGACTGTACGATGCTTGCAGTATTTTTTGACAGTTCCACATCATCGGATGTGACCATGGAAGCCATTAACGAGATCAGGCATATCACCGGAAAGCAGTGTTATGTCTCCGGAATGAGTGCACTGGTAACGGATCTGAAAGCCCTGTGTGAGCAGGAGGAACCCATATATGTGGGCATTGCGGTGCTCCTTGCTACAGTGGCTATGCTGGTGCTTTTAGATGGATGGATGGTACCTTTTGTATTCCTTGCAAGTATAGGAATGGCGATACTCATAAATCAGGGCACCAATTTCTTTTTGGGAGAGATCTCATATATAACAAAGGCGTTGTCGGCTGTGCTGCAGTTGGCAGTAACCATGGATTATTCCATATTTTTGTGGAACAGCTACAACGAAAAGATGAAAAGCACTGAATCCCATGAGGAAGCCATGGCCATTGCCATAAAGGAGACGTTTACCTCAGTTCTTGGCAGTTCCATTACAACGGTGGCAGGTTTTATAGCCCTGTGCTTTATGAGCTTTACACTGGGAGCTGACTTAGGGATCGTGATGGCAAAAGGCGTGGTCCTTGGCGTCATATCCTGCGTGACAATCCTGCCGGCGCTGATACTGGTGTTGGACAAGCCTTTGCACAGGACAATGCACAGATCCCTGATCCCAAAAACAGACGGCTTCGCGGAAAAAATGTTAAAAGTATTTCCTGCGTTTGTCATAGCTTTTGTGGCAATTGCTATCCCGGCATACAACGGCTACAGCAAGACAAACAAAGAAGTCTACTACGATATGAGTGCGTGTCTGCCTGAAAATATGGAAGTGATAAAAGCCAATGAAAAGCTCGCAGAAAAGTTTAATGTGGCATCAACACACATGCTTTTGGTGGAAAAAGACCTTCCTGAAAAAGATCTGCGTGAGCTTACTGAGAAAATAGAAAAAATAAATGGCGTAAAACAGGTCTTTGGCTTAGAAAGCATTCTGGGAGCGGGCGTTCCTGAAAATATCCTGCCGGCGAAACTGACCGGGATGCTTGAAAGCGACAACTGGAGGCTGATCCTCATAAATTCTGAGTATCATGTGGCAGGAGACGAAGTAAATGAGCAGCTTGATGAGATTCTGAATATCACCAAAAAATACGACCCAAAGGGAATGCTTATCGGCGAAGCCCCCTGCATGAAGGACATGATAGAGACCACGGATCATGATTTCAAGGTGGTAAATGCGGTATCTGTCATCGCGATCTTTGTGATCATCGCACTGGTGGAAAAGAGTATTTCACTGCCGTTTATATTGATATCCGTGATAGAGCTTGCAATATTTGTAAATCTTGGTTTGCCTCATTACCTGGGTCAGTCGCTGCCATTTATCGCACCGATCTGCATCAGTACGATACAGCTTGGAGCCACAGTGGATTACGCGATTCTGATGACAACCAGGTACAAAAAAGAGCGCATGGATGGTGCAGGTAAAAAGGAGGCTGTGGGTATCGCACTTTCAACATCCATTCCCTCCATCATAGTAAGTGGAATGGGACTGTTTTCAGCTACATTCGGAGTGGCGGTTTATTCAAATATCGATATCATCAGCTCAATGTGTATGCTGATGGCAAGAGGAGCTCTGATCAGTGTGATCCTGGTAATATTTATACTTCCCGCAATGCTGATGTTATGTGATGCGGTGATCATTCGTACCACTCTGCATATGCGAGGCAGCATCCATAATTCAGGCTGTGATAAAAATATGAAGATCGGAAGGGAGAAATTGGCATGAAAAAGAATACAAAGATAATCTTATCAACTGTAGTTGCGGCTTCTTTGCTGTTGGGAGCCGGCGGAGCGGCGTATGCTTCGGGAAATATTCCTCAGATAAATAACGAAAAAAATGAAGACGTTTATGAGGCTCAGTCAGACTCATATGAACTCACACAGGCCTTTGATATGAATGACGAGGTTGCATATGTTTTTACAAATTATGACGGAACAGTGGACCGGGTCATGGACAGTATCTGGCTGGAAAACGGAAGCAACAGAGTGGACACAGGAAATGAAGCAGATCTGCCTGTTGACGTAAAACTCGCATATTTCCTTGACGGAAAAAAGGTTACACCTGCTGAGATCACGGGTAAAAGCGGACATTTGAAGGTGACCTGCGATTTTACGGATAATGTATATGAGTTGATGTCCATAAACGGAAAAGAGGAAAAGATATTTGTCCCATATATGGCAAGCCTGATCACCGTTATGGAAGATGAAAAATATGAAAACGTAACTGTCTCAAGCGGAAAAGTAACCTTTGACGGAAGCAGGTACGCAGTCCTGGGCCTTGCATTCCCGGGATTTAAAGAGGATCTTGGAACAACACTTGAAGATATAGATATTCCGGGCAGGATCGAGGTAGAGGCAGATGTTACGGACTTTGAACCTGTAGGAATTTATCTGTTGGTATCCGATTCTGTATTTTCAGAGATGGATCTTGATACTGATGCGGAAATCGAAAAGGTTGAAGATGCCGTGGATCAATTAAATGAAGCGGTTGAGAAAATGATGGATGGTTCGTCAAAACTTTATGATGGACTTGGTAAACTGCGGACCGGCGCCGGTCAGATAAGTGACGGAGTAAATGAGTTGTCCGACGGTCTTACAAAGATAGATTCTAATTCAAAGGCATTAAACGACGGCGCCCTTTCAGTATTCAATGCCTTGCTCAATACGGCAACTGAGCAGATAAATGCTGCGGGCATTTCGGTCCCTGTGCTTACCGTAAATAACTACAATGATGTGATAAACAGTGCCATAGGTCAGATAAATGCCACCGATGTGGCAGGAATTGCCAGATCAAAGGTGGAAGCCGGAGTAAAAGAGTATGCGGGTGAACATGCCGCAGAAAACCTGCAGGCGGCAGAAAACGCGGCAAGAGTACAGGTTGAAGAAAAAGTAAGAGAAGCCACTCTGGCACAGGTAAGAGCAGGTGTCGAGGCAAAACGCGGTGAGATCGAAGCTGCAGTGAGAACTCAGGTAGAGGCAAATATCGATGCCATCAGAGCTCAGGTAAAAGCCGGCATCCTTCAGAATATGGGAGCAGACTATGATTCCCTGGATGAGGAGACAAAAGCGGTTGTTGATGCATCGGTAGAAACAAAAACAGCAGAAACCATAGAAGCAATGGTATCTCAAAACACTGATGCCGCGATAGAAGCAAAGGTATCTGAGATTTATGAAAGTGCCGACACGCAGAATCTGATAAATACGAATATTGAGGCGGCAATGAATTCCGATGAAGTTAAAGCCGGTATTCAACAGGGTATCAATGAAAAAATAGATCAGGCCATAAATGAAAAATACAATTCTCCCGAGGTTCAAGGCCAGATCGCTGCCGGAAATGCAGAAAAAGAAAGCGGAGTGAAGAAACTGAAAAGCCTGCAGAGTCAGTTAAATTCCTACGCACAGTTCTACAAGGGCGTGCAGGATTATACAGGGGCTGTAGGACAGGCGGCAACCGGTGCAGCAAAGCTTAAAGGAGCCATGCCGGAATTCATTGAAGGCATTGATGCATTGAAAAAAGGAGAGGGTGAGCTCTCGGATGGAATAGAGAGATTCGACAAGGAGGGCATAGAGAAAATAAATTCTCTGGTTCATGACAATGTGGAAGGATTTTCCGAGAGATTAAAAGCCATGAGCGACATTGCAAAAAGTCACGCATCCTACGATGACTCCGGCTCCGAAAAAGGCAATGTGAAATATATTTATAAAGTTAATGCAGGCGAGTAGCATTTATTTGACGGCTGATCCGAAATTAGTTTCGGGTCAGCCTTTTTTGATCATTTCTCCTGCAGATTTACATCAGCTTTCGGAAGTCATGGTACATGCTCACATGTCTCTATCTTAAAATTGCGTATCGCTGTAGCGATAGTATGTCAAACGGTTTTTTGCGGTCAGTTTTTGCTCGGGTATTCACAATGAAATAATCGTAGTTTTCGCTGATTAAAATTTCTAAAGTAAATTAATGTAAAAATCCTCCAAAACTGTTATAGTATATTTGATATTTATTTTTAAACGGAGAAATATAAAATGAAAGTACTTGTGACCGGTTCCAACGGATTTATAGGTAAAAATCTGATAGAAAGACTTAAATATGACAAAGTAGAAGTATTGCCATATGATGTGGACACCCCAAAGGAGAAACTGGACGAATACTGCGCAGAATGCGATTTTGTTTTTAATCTGGCCGGCATCAACCGCCCTGAGCATGTAGAGGACTTCATGGCCGGTAACTTCGGCTTTGCCACGACACTCGTGGAGACATTAAAAAAGCATGGCAATAAGTGCGCTGTCATGAATTCTTCATCCATACAGGCTGCACTTGAGAATCCTTACGGCATGAGCAAAAAAGCCGGTGAGGATATGATGTTTAACTATGGCAGGGAAAACGGCGTGGAGGTATATATTTACCGTTTCCCCAATGTGTTTGGAAAGTGGTGCAGACCAAATTATAATTCTGTCATAGCCACATTTTGCTATAATATCGCCCATGACCTTCCCATTCAGGTAAATGACAGGAGTACTTTGCTCCGACTGGTATATATTGATGATGTGGTGGAGGAACTCATGCATGCCCTAGACCATCATCCTCATGTAAATAATGATGGATACTGCTTTGTGCCCACGACCCATGAGGCGACTTTGGGAGACATCGTAAATATGTTGTATGGCTTCAAAGAAAGCCGTCACAATTTTATGGTTCCGGATATGACGGACGATCAGTTTACCAAAAAATTGTATTCCACATACTTAAGTTACCTTCCTGAGGATCAGTTTTCATATCCCCTTATCACCCACGAGGATGAGAGGGGAAGCTTTACGGAGATCTTAAAAAGTGCGGACAGGGGACAGGTGTCCATCAATATCTCCCATCCCGGTATCACAAAGGGAGAACACTGGCACAATACCAAGAATGAAAAGTTTGTGGTAGTCAGCGGTAAGGGGCTGATCCGTTTTAGAAAGATCGGAACCGAGGAGATCTTTGATTATCATGTAAGTGGCGACAAACTCCAGGTTGTGGATATCCCCACAGGTTACACCCACTGTATCATAAACGAGGGTGACACTGATCTGGTGACCCTTATGTGGTGCAACGAGTGCTTTAACCCCGGAAAACCGGACACTATTTATGAAAAGGTTGAAAAATAGTGTGCTACCCGATTTGAAGGTATCCAAAGAATGTAATATAATAGACTATATTTAAAACAGTGAGGTCAAAACAGACAATGGCAGCATTTAAAAATAACGGGAAATTAAAACTTTTGATAATCGTGGGAACGAGACCCGAGATCATCAGACTCTCGGAGGTGATCAAAAAGTGCAGAAAGCATTTTGACGTACTCCTGGCTCACACGGGTCAAAATTATGACTATAACTTAAACGGAGTGTTCTTTAAGGATCTGGAACTCGATGATCCGGAAGTTTACATGGAGGCAGTGGGAAAAGACCTCGGCGAGACCATGGGAAATATCATCGCAAAATCCTATGAACTTATGGCAGAGACAAAGCCCGATGCAGTTTTAGTCCTTGGAGATACAAACAGCTGTCTCTCCGTTATAGGAGCAAAAAGGCTTCACATCCCTATTTTTCATATGGAGGCAGGAAACAGATGCAAGGATGAGTGCCTTCCGGAGGAAACCAACAGAAGGATCGTTGATATCATATCCGATGTAAATATGGCTTATTCAGAGCATGCAAGGCGTTACCTGGCTGATTGTGGTCTGCCAAAGGAAAGAACTTATGTGACAGGCTCTCCCATGGCGGAAGTCCTTCATGCAAATTTAGAAAAGATAGAAAAGTCCGACGTACATAAACGAATGGGACTTGAAAAAGGAAAATACATTTTACTCTCTGCCCACAGAGAGGAAAATATCGATACAGAGGCGAATTTCAATTCACTCTTTACGGCAGTAAACAGGATGGCCGAAAAATATGATATGCCTATTGTTTATTCGTGCCACCCCAGATCAAAAAAGCGCATCGAACAGTCCGGATTTAAACTTGACAAGCGTGTAATTCAGCACGAGCCCATGGGATTTCATGATTACAACTGTCTGCAGATGAATGCTTTCTGTGTGGTTTCCGATTCGGGAACTTTGCCGGAGGAATCAAGCTTTTTTACATCAGTGGGTCATCCCTTCCCTGCGGTCTGCATCCGTACTTCAACAGAGCGCCCCGAAGCTTTGGACAAGGCATGCTTTGTTCTCGCAGGGATCGATGAGAACAGCCTCCTTCAGGCAGTTGATACCGCAGTTTCATTAAATGATGCGGGAGATTACGGTATCCCTGTTCCCGACTATGTGGAAGAGAATGTATCCACAAAGGTTGTAAAGATCATCCAGTCCTATACAGGCATCGTAAACAAGATGGTCTGGAGAAAAAACTAGAATAATTATTTAAGAATTCTTAAATAAAACTGTTTATTTATAGATAAAGCTTTAAATGCGGTTATAATATGATCAGTGTTTATTGAAGAAAGGTAATATTTGGCCAATGGAAAAATTAGCGATTTTTGGCGGCTCGCCCGTCAGAGAAGACAGGATATATTATGGACGTCAGTGTATAGGAGAGGACGATATTCAGGCGGTTGTGGATACGCTTCGAAGCGACTATATCACATGCGGCCCCAAGGTGGCAGAACTTGAAAAGAAGCTGTGCGGGATAACAGGCGCAAAATATGCAGTTATGGTATCAAGCGGAACCGCAGCTCTTCATATATCTGCAATGGCAGCAGGCGTAAAGCCCGGTGATGAAGTTATTGTAAGCTCCATTACATTTGCGGCTTCATCAAACTGTGTGCTCTATTGTGGAGGAACTCCCGTATTTGCAGATATTAAGCCCGATACATACAATATCGATCCCGAGGAGATTAAGAGACTCATCACTCCAAAGACAAAGGGCATCATTGCAGTGGATTTTACGGGTCAAGCCGTTGAGGTCGACGCCATAAGGGAAATCTGCAAACAGCATAACCTGTTTTTTATAGAGGATGCAGCTCATTCGATCGGAACCTTGTATAATGGTAAACCCGTCGGAAGCCTGGCTGACATGACATGTTTTTCATTCCATCCCGTAAAGACAGTCACAGCCGGTGAAGGCGGTGCGGTCACCACAAATGATGAAGAGACATATAAAAAACTTTTGTTATACAGGTCACATGGTATCACAAGGGATATTAACCAGATGGTCAATAAAACTGATGCGAAGTGGTACAATGAGCAGGTGACCCTGGGATTTAATTACAGAATGACAGATTTTCAGGCGGCTCTCCTTATCAGTCAGTTAAATAAACTCCCTGATTTTAAGGCAAAGAGAAAGGCTATCGCAGAAAAATACAATGAAGCCTTTAAGGATATGCCGGAGATCTTCGTGCAAAAAGAGATCCCTGAGTCAGATACTGCAAGACATCTCTACGAGCTTCGCCTTGACCCTGAGAAGTTAACATGTACCAGAAGAGAGTTTTTTGATGCATTATATGCGGAAAATACATGCCCGCAGGTACATTACCTGCCTGTTTATTGGCATTCATATTATGAGTCATTGGGATACAAACACGGTCTTTGCCCCAATGCGGAAGCGTTCTATGAAAACAGCATGAGCATCCCGCTTTATCCTGCTCTTACGGAGAAAGACACGGATGACGTGATAAAAGCTGTTAAAAAGGTTGTGGAATATTACAGAAAATAAAACTTAAGGGTGCATAGATAATGGTTTTTTCGAGCCTTGTGTTTTTATTTGTATTTTTAAGCATCACTTTGGCAGTATACTATTTGCTTAAGCCTTTGCCTATCGTATTTCGTAACGTATGGCTTTTGATCGCAAGTATTTTGTTTTATGCCTACGGTGAACCTGAATATGTATTCTTGTTGCTTGCAAGCATAGTGATTAACTATGCTTGCGGGTTTTTTATTGAGCGATGCAAAGATACAGTCAAGGCAAAAATATGGCTTGTGACAGCAGTCACAGTTGATCTTCTCATATTATTTGTATTCAAATATTTAAATTTCTCGGTAAGTCTGTTGGGTGATCTCACAATGAAACTATTCGGTTTTGGGATCGAGAGCCCGGGACTGTCTCTGCCTATAGGTATTTCATTTTTTACTTTTCAGGCAATTTCATATGTTGTGGATGTTTACAGAGGAAGTGCCAAGGCACAGAAAAATCCCCTGTATCTGGGTTTATATATTGCCATGTTTCCGCAGCTTATCGCAGGTCCCATTGTCAGATACAAAACCATTGAGGAACAGATAGAGCACAGAAACGTGCAGACGGTGGATTTTGCACTGGGAATAGAGAGATTTTCCATAGGTTTTTCTAAAAAGGTGTTGCTTGCAAACACTTTTGCCATTATGGCAGACAAGACCTTCGGGCTTGCCCGTGACGGAGATTTTTTGACGGCGCCTCTTGCATGGCTTGGAGCGATCAGCTATTCTCTTCAAATTTTCTTTGATTTTTCGGGATATTCAGACATGGCAATTGGGCTTGGTCGAATGTTTGGCTTTAAATATGAGGAAAACTTTAATTACCCCTATATGTCCGGAACTGTCACGGAATTTTGGCGCAGGTGGCATATTTCCCTTGGAAGTTTTTTCAGGGATTATGTATATATTCCTCTCGGAGGATCGAGAGTTGGCAGAGGAAGGCTGATACTTAATCTGTTTATCGTGTGGTTTTTGACAGGCATTTGGCATGGCGCCGGATTTAATTTCATGCTCTGGGGACTTATGTATTTTGTGCTTTTGACCTTCGAAAAACTGACCGGTATCGGAAAGGGCTTAAAAGGGATCCTGTCCATATGCTACAGAACATTTACCCTTGTGGCGGTTGTCTTTGGATGGGTGCTTTTCAGAGCGGAATCTCTCGGAACAGCAAAAAGGTTTATCCTGTCAATGATTGGACTTGGTGATGACTTTTATAGTGGAATCGCCCCTTGGTATATGAAGCAGTATTGGTTATTTTTTGCAGTTGCATTCATATTGTGCACACCGGTGTTAACATTTCTTCTGAAAAAATTTGAGCATAAAACCTGGTATGGGGTGGTAAAGCCGGTTATTGTCATGGCATTTTTCATGATATCTTTGACATACCTGGTGGTGAATGCGTATAACCCGTTCATTTATTTTAACTTTTAATCAACCGTAAAGCGCGGCAGGAATGATGATCATGGATGGAAAAAAGAGTAAAATATCCGTATATATCTATATTTGCATATTTATTGCCATTCTGTTTATGGGTACGGTTTTAAATGTGAAAAACATACCAAAGGCTGTGACAGGAGGCGATTATACCGATGGATTTTTTGGGAGATATACATTCGTCGAAATAAACGGCCGAATCACAAAAAAACTCGGGATCAAAGAGATGAATGAGAGGCTTTTACTTGATTCGGGAGACAGTCTGGTCAATCCCATGTATGGAAATGTATGGCTCTTTGACAATGTAGAAAAAACCGTGGATCTTTCAAGAAAACTCTCTGATAAAAATATACCTTTTCTGTATGTACAGGTTCCATATGAAATAGATATGAATGACGATGAACCTATATTAAAAACCGAGCATTCCGATGATGTTGCCAATGAGTTTTTGCAAAGAATCAGAGCAGAGGGCGTGGAATGCCTGGATCTGAGGGCATATATTGCCACGGAATATCCGGATTATTATGAAGCTTTTTTTAGGACCGATCACCATTGGAAGAGTGAGACTGCTTTTTCTGCAATGGGTTGGATCTCGGAATATATGGAAGACAGGATATTCCATGAATCCGTTCCGGGAGAGTACAAGGATCCGGCGTCCTACGAGACGGAGATCATAGAAGATTCCTTTTTGGGCGCCAACGGGCGCAGGACAGGAAAAAACTATGCAGGGCTTGATGATTTTACGGTTTTGACACCAAAGTTTGAAACCTCATTGACCCTTTGTGACGATAACGGGGAATTAAAAACAGGCTCTTTTGACGAGGTGTTACTGTATAGAGAATATCTCGATTCGGACTCACTGTATGAAAATTCAATGTATGATGTGTATACCGGTCTTGACAGGGATTATTTTAAAATTATAAACAATGAACCGGTAATAGATAAAAAGATATTTGTGGTGAAGGATTCTTTTTCCAGGCCTGTCATAGCTTTTATGAGTACGATCTACAGGGAAATAGTGGCAGTTGATGTCAGATATAATGATCCGGAAAAAGAATCTTTATATGAGATCATTGACCGCGAAGACCCTGATGTGGTTCTTATGATGTATAATCCATATATGCTTGGTACCGAAGAAGGGTTTGATTTTGAATAGAAAAATGGTGGATAACTGGTGAAGACATTTACACGGAAAATCGACATAGACAAAAGAATACTCGTGATCCTCTTTACAATTGTGGCTTCGCTTGCGGCATATTCATATTTAGCTTTTCATAATACTGTCGGTATTGATGATACAGAACTGTCAAGATATGTATGTGGTGGCTGGGAACCGCAGGTTAACAGGTGGGGAACATATGTGATCGGAAAATTAATAAATATTTCCGACGCAAATTTTATGCCCGGATTGTACGAGATTGCCGGAGCCATGTTTTTGGTGGCCGCTGCACTGATATTTGATGTGCTTTTTGATAAGGTGTTAGGTGGAGGCGTTCCGGTCTGGGGATATTTATTGTTCAACGGATTGTTGGTAACAGGGGCATTTATGGAGGAGGTTATGATCTTTTACCTTCACAATGCTGTTTGCCTGGCATTCTTTTTTGTTGCGGAAAGTTTATTGTCATTATATTACTTTTATGAAAAAAAACATTGGTGGAGACTGGTACTCTCAATTGTATGTCTCTCTTTTTCTGTGGGATGTTATGAATCTTTTATCACAGTCTATCTGACAGGTATTTGCCTGATTTTGTTGGCACGCGCATATAATATGCAAAAGAGTGGATGCCTGACCGTGATCATCGCTTCTATCGTTTCGGTTTTTGCTGCAATCTTTCTCAGAAGCTTGTGGCAAAATATCTTGGTTAAAGCATACGCTCTGAACTTATCTGAGTTGGGCACCAATGTTCATGGAATCAGTTTAAAATATTGGTTTTTGAATAATCCTTTTATGATCTTAAAGGATATGCTGGTGAGATTCTTTATCAGATATGTGGTAAATGCGGTGTACTTGCCGCAGATAATGGTTTTTCTGATAACTTTGATCTGCTTCATCGGATTTACAATATATGGAAGCGTCAGAAATAAAAATCTTATGATCACTCTTTGGAGTGTGGGATTTATTATCTGCCCGTGGCTTTTATCTGTTCCGGAGATGGATCCGAATTCATATAGGATCTGTCAGGGAATAATGCTCTTCATTGCCGGAACATGGTTTTTGATTTATCTATGGTCCGGAAAAAAGATGAGGGTAGTAATTTCTGTGGTGGCTTTATGTTGTATATTGGCCCAATTGTATGAGTTAAACAGATATTTCTATAATGATCATTTAAAATATAAAAGCGATGTGGAGTACTGCGAGGCTTTATATGAGGACATATCGCATTCTGTAAGTGACATGGACAAAAGTGTGATCCTTATCGGTAAATACGAGATGCCTCAAAAAATCCGTGAGAAAAACTATGTGGAGGCAGGGACAGAGGAATATGAAAAGCTTTCTAAGTTTTGCCGATTGGAATATGTGGATGACTTTTATAAATATGTTGATGAATACGGATATAGATTATATGATGTGTCATATGTAGACCCATTGAGTTGGGCAAGGTACGCCGGGCTTCAGTATGAAAACGCAGAAATTTTCGACTTTTGTAAGATTCACGGTATTGAACTTAATCATTCATATTCAAAGGAAGAACACAGTCGATTGGTTCGTGAAGTTGAAACAGAGATAAAAGAGATGCCGGTTTGGCCTGAGGATGGGGCAATTCTTGAGACAGATGAAGCTGTTTATGTGAAGATAGGAAGAATCGAATAAGTATGAGTATCAAAGTTCGTAACAGGTTGTTAACTGCATATAGTTTTATTCTGGTTGCTTTTTCTTTTGCAATGATATTGCGTTTTTTTCCGCATATCGCGCTTCCAAACGACGAGGTGACGCTGAGAAATATTGCCTCCGGGATATATACCGGAACACCGGATGCTCATCTTATATATATCATGTACCCTTTGGGGCTCATTCTTAAGTGGCTGTATACGGCAGCGCCCGGCGTTGAGTGGTTTAGTGTAAGTTTGTTGGGCTTCTATGGATTTGCTCTGGCCATTATGACAGTAAGTATAGGAAGAATAAAAGAGTGCGATTCTCTCATTAATAGTATTTTTGCAGAGACGGTATGTGTGATATTTTTATTCGCGCTTAATATGAATCATATACAGACATTGCAATACACTGTTGTGGCCGGGGTGCTTGTGGCAACTGGCATTTTTCTGATAGTGACGGAGGGTAATAAAATAGTCCTGACCTTATGTCTTGTTTTGGGGCTGTGGCTTAGGGCTCCGGTATTTTGGATGGCAGTGCCTTTCCTTTTGCTCGGCGTAATCTATCGGATTTACAAAAAGACATACCCGGTTGAAGTACTGGCGGTAGTTTTAATCCTGATATTTTCTTACGTTGTAGATTACTTTGCTTACAGTGACATGGAATGGCAACAGTTTAATGATTATAATGATGCCAGGACAGCGGTGTGCGATTATTATGGTTTTCCGGAGTGGGACTACGGGGAAGAGATATTTAGTGAACTTGGTTATACGGAAGAAACCGTAGAGGTATTAAAGTCGTATAATTTTGCGTTAGATGATCGAATCGGAGCAAAGGAGCTGCATGAAATTGGCGTTTTAAAAAAGGAATTTGATCAGCAATGGCACAATTACTATTATTTCAGAAACTTGTTAAAAAGGGCGCTGTTATGTGTTTTTGCTTCGGGCATTCAGCCGCTGGGGATATTGATAATTGTCGCTTTCGGTTTCCTTTTTTATAGGAGCATTCGGGGAAAGAGACTTTTTTCGGTTTTGCTTGGATTAAGCATTCCGATTTACTACTTTGCATTTGTGCTGTTGTTCTTGTATCTTAACAGATTGCCGGAACGTGTTTTGTTCGGTTTTATGTTGATAACTTTTGCTTTTACGGTCGGCATGATTATGGAGGAATCATGCAAAGAGAAACAGGGTATTCTCGGAAAAAGAGTTTTGAGAGTGGTAGCTATATCATCTGCGATTCTATCCGTTTCGTTTGGAATCTTTTCTGTTGGAGATGCTATGCGACTTGATAAGATAAATGAAGAGGGTATAGCGAAGTGGCAGAATATAAGTGACTATCTGTCGGAGCATGAAGAGAATCTGTATTATATCGATACAGCACTTATGGCAAGTAGTTTAGAACATGTTTGGGGAGCTGCTAATGCAGAGCCACGTAATCTTGTACGACTTGGGATATGGACTATGGGCGGGCCATTATATGAGCAAAGGCTTGAGTATACAGGCGTTCAGGGGCCGGTTTACCATGGATTGGTTGAGTCAGATTCATTTTATATGCAGGAATATTATAAACAGACAGAATGGCTTGAAGAATACTTGAAAAACCGGGATATTCCTGTCGATGCAGTATTGGTGGATACATTGCCTGCATCAGACGATGGGGTAATCAATATATATACTTTTGAATAACTGCAAATATATTAATATTTCTTAATAATTTCCTCAGTTTTTATTTAATTGCATTTTTTGTCATTTAGTGTATTATGAAAAAGTGAAAACAAAATTTGCATAAAAAGGGCAAAATGTGCAAAGGACTAACTGAAAGCGTTTGTCAGCCGCACATAAGCCTTAGGATGAAAGCTGAGGATATATTTATGGGAAAATATTTCGGTACAGACGGCTTCAGGGGTGAAGCCAATGTGGGTCTTACTGCGGATCATGCCTACAGGATCGGCAGATTTTTAGGATGGTTATACAGACATGAAGACGGCGAGGAGAGATGCAGGATCGTGATCGGCAAGGATACCCGTCGTTCATCTTATATGCTTGAGTATGCTCTGGCAGGCGGTATCACCGCATCGGGAGCAGATGTTTATCTGTTACATGTTACCACGACTCCTTCCGTGTCATATGTGGCACGTACCGAAGGATTTGATTGCGGTATCATGATCTCTGCAAGTCACAATCCCTTTTATGACAACGGAATAAAGCTTATAAACGGAAACGGTGAAAAGATGGATGAGGAAACCATCTTAAAGATCGAGGATTATCTGGATGGAAAAACCCCCGAGGTTCCTATTGCAACCCGTGACAACATCGGATGCACCGTAGACCACTCCGCTGGCAGAAACAGATACATCGGATATCTGATCTCCCTTGCAACCCGTTCTTACAAAGACAAAAGGGTGGGACTTGACTGCGCAAACGGTTCATCATGGATGATTGCAAAGAGTGTATTTGATGCTCTCGGCGCAAAGACATATGTCATTAACAATAACCCCGACGGATTAAATATCAATTTAAATGCAGGCTCCACTCATATCGAAGGCCTTCAGAAATTCGTGGTGGACAACGGTCTTGACGTGGGCTTTGCCTTTGACGGCGATGCAGACAGATGCCTTTGCGTTGATGAAAACGGTCAGGTGGTTGACGGTGACGGAATCATCTACATCTACGGAACCTATTTAAAGGAGAGAGGGAAACTTCTCGGAAACAAAGTTGTAGCGACGATCATGTCAAACTTTGGTCTCTTTAAGGCTCTTGACGATGCAGGCATCGAATATGAAAAGACAGACGTAGGTGATAAATACGTATATGAAAATATGTCAAAGAACGGTTACCGACTCGGCGGAGAGCAGTCCGGTCATATCATTTTCAAAAAATATGCCACAACCGGTGACGGAATCTTAACTGCCATCAAGATGATGGAAGTAATGCTTGAAAAGAAAATGACTTTATCAGAGCTTGCAAAGCCCTTCAAAAAATATCCTCAAGTCCTTATAAATGTACGTGTTCGCGACAAGGGCGAGGTCATTGCCGATGCGGATATCATGGCAAGAGTTGATGCGATCAACGCAGAGCTTGGTTCAAACGGCAGAGTGCTCCTCCGAAAGAGCGGAACAGAGCCTGTTATCCGTGTTATGAGTGAAGCCAGCGAAAAAGAGACCTGCCAGAAATGCGTTGACGAGCTGGTAGATATGATCAAGTCAAAGGGATATGCCGTATAAACCGATTAATATCTCCGGGAAAGGAACAGATTGATATATGTGTGGAATTGTAGGATACGTAGGAAAAAAGCAGGCAGCGCCCATTTTATTAAACGGCCTTGCTAAGCTTGAATACAGAGGATATGACTCTGCAGGTATTGCGGTTGAAAACAAAGGTGACAGGATCGAAGTCATAAAGGCAAAGGGAAGACTCAGTGTTCTCTCCGATATGACCGATGGCGGAAAGGCCGTAGCGGGAAGCTGCGGTATCGGTCACACCAGATGGGCAACCCATGGTGAACCCTCAGGAACCAATGCTCACCCCCATGTCTGCAACGACAAGACCATTGCCGTGGTACACAACGGTATTATCGAAAACTATCTGGAATTAAAGGATAAGCTTATTAAAAACGGCGCAAAATTCGTGTCAGAGACTGATACCGAGGTCATTGCGCATTTACTTAAATATTATTACACCGGTGACCCTATGGATGCCATCACAAAGGTCATGATGCATGTAAGCGGTTCATACGCTTTCGGTATCATGTTCCATGATCATCCCGGCGAGATATACGCAGTCCGAAAGGATTCACCCCTTATCGTGGGTCATTCAAAGGACGGTAACTTCATCGCCTCAGATGTTCCTGCGATACTGGAGTATACCAGGGATGTATATTACATCCAGAACATGGAGATCTGTGTGTTAAAAGAGGACTCCATCAAGTTCTATAACATCGACAAAGAGGAACTTGAAAAGGAAGTTCAGCATATCGAGTGGGATGCAAAGGCCGCCGAAAAGGAAGGCTTTGAGCATTACATGATGAAGGAGATCTACGAACAGCCAAAGGCTATAACCGACACCATCGCACCCAGGATTAAGGACGGAAAAGTAGTATTCGAGGAGCTTGGCCTTACGGATGAGGAATTAAAGGGTGTTGAGCATATCGTGATACTTGGATGCGGATCCGCTTATCATGTGGGACTTAACTGCAAATATGTGCTTGAAAACCTGACAAGGATACCTGTCGATGTGGAGCTTGCAAGCGAGTTCAGATACAGAAACCCCATCATACACAAGAATACCTGCGTTATCGTGATCAGCCAGTCCGGCGAGACCGCTGACTCTCTGGCAGCTTTAAGAGAAGCCAAAAAACTGGGCGCAAAAGTCATCGCTGTTGTAAATGTGGTGGGTAGCTCCATCGCTAGAGAGGCTGATGCCACGATATATACCTGGGCAGGTCCGGAGATCTCTGTTGCGACCACAAAGGCATACTCCACTCAGATGGTGGTGCTCTACATGCTGGGAATGCTCATAGGTGACTTGAAGGGCCTCATCAAGAAAGCGGATTATGAGAATCTGATAACAGAGCTTCAGTCCCTTCCCGAAAAGGTTCAGAGGATCCTGGATGAAAAGGAGCGTATCCAGTGGTTTGCCCACAAATATGCAGCGGCTCAGGACATATTCTTTATCGGCCGTGGCATAGATTATGCCGCATGTATGGAAGGCTCTCTTAAACTAAAGGAGATTTCCTATATCCACTCCGAAGCCTATGCGGCAGGAGAGTTAAAGCACGGAACCATCTCTCTTATAGAGAACAATATTTTGGTGGTATCCCTTGCAACTCAGTCAGCCCTTTATGGCAAGACCGTGTCGAACATTGTGGAAGTAAAGAGCCGCGGTGCCTTTGTATTCGGAGTCACCAGCGCCGGAAATTACACAATGGAGGATGTGGCAGACTTTACGGTTTACGTGCCAAAGACCAATGAATTGTTCATGACTTCTCTAACTGTGATCCCTCTCCAGCTCTTTGCTTATTACGTATCCTGTGCAAAGGGTCTTGATGTGGACAAACCCAGAAACCTGGCAAAGTCAGTTACGGTAGAGTAAATTTACACATAAAAATCAAAAATAAAGCCCGCAGCAGGTTTAAAGTATATCTTTATCCTGTTTTGCGGGCTTTTCGTTTTTCTTAAAAAACACTTAAGTTGATTAATGTGTTATCGAAATGATATAATAAATGAGCCTGTGAGGCGAAAAATTAAAGGTTTATCCTTTGCCGTTTTTGAAGGATACAGTGATGATCATGAAAAGTAAAGGTGAAAAATATATAAAGGCAGCCGAATGGGGTGTTTTTTTGGTGCTCCTTGGCTTTATATCCACAGTGACCTATATGCTCTTTATGAAGCAGGTTTACGGTGGCGGAGGAAGCGGAGTGTATGAGTCGGACATGGCCGCTTACATTCTGGAGATGCAGGGAAAGGACAGCGGTTTCAGCTTCCCATATCCCATTTATTTTAAGATATCCGCATTTTTTAATCTGTTCATGATACCCGAGAGGGCAGTGTCGGTTGCGGCAGTATTTTTAAATTCCCTGGCGGTAGTCTTTATAAAGCTGGAACTTGAAAAGACTGTAAAAAAGAGCAGATTTTCGGGAGTATTGACATCATTTGTGGCGGTGGCGCTGTTTTTTGTGTCCATGCTCCACACATTTGACCTTGTTTACATCCCCGGTATCTTTTGGAAATACTTGGGTGTATTTACATCAAACCCTTATCACAATGCCACGTTTCTGGCTGCGAGACCTTTTGCGATACTGACATATTTTAAGTTCTGTGAGCTTCTCGGAACCTATGAAGAAAAAAGCGCAAAGTGGCAGGATTATGCCCTGTTTTCTATTTATCTGCTCCTATCCACCATGACAAAGCCAAGCTTTACCATTGTGATCGTGGCTACGGCAGGACTTGTGATGTTATACCGCCTCTTTGCAAAGAGGTTTAAAAACTTCGTTCCCACGATTATTTTGGGACTTTGCTTTATCCCTACATTTATAGACCTGCTGTATCAGTACAGCGGAGTGTTTGTTCCCACTGTAGAGGAGGAAGTAAGGGGCATAGGCTTTTCTTTCGGAAGAGTCTGGGGAAAATATTGTGAAAACATACCTATGGCTGTAGTTTTGGCAGTGGGATTTCCTATAGTGGTTTTATTATTTAATATCAAGAAATTAAAGTCGGACGACCATTTCAGATTTTCGTTTCAGATGTATGCAGTGAGTTTTCTCATGGCATATTTCCTGCTGGAAAAGGGCTTCAGGGAGAGGGATTTTAATTTCTCCTGGAGTTATATGTATGGCATATTCTTTGCCTTTGTAGGAGCGGTGAAGGTCATGTTTGACAACATGGGTGAGCTTTCGGAAAAGGAAAAGAAAGACCGGACAACATGGGATTACCTGAAGCTTTTGATGGAATGGGGTGCATTTTTAGCTCATCTCTTATGCGGAAGCGTTTATTTTTATCATGTTTTCATGGGAGGCAATTACAAATAAGTGAGTGCTGTTTTAGGTTATTTTAAGGACAAAAACAGAATAAAGACTTTGTTGATAACCCTCTATCTGGGGTTACTGCCTATAATAGCCTGCCTGATACATGTGGGACTTTCCGGGCATAAGTTGTCTGACGTATCCCTCCTGACATCGGAGTGGAATGATGAACTTTTTTATTTTAAGCAGGTCGAGGCCATTGTCAATTTCGGATATCCCAGGGGATATTTTGGATTTAATGAGTCTCAGGCACTGAAACTGTCCTTTGCGGCCTGGAGCCCTGTCCTGGTATTCCCTTGGGTCATCTGGGGACTGATATTTGGGTGGAATCTGTTTTCTGCATTTGTCAGTAACATTGTATTTTTGACCATTGCAATGGTATTGTTTGCAATACTTGTAAGGCCCACCGTCAAGCAGACCGGAGTGCTGACGATCCTGTTTTTTAGCTATACCACATTTGCCAGGTATATGCTCTCCGGAATGCCCGAGATAATATGCTTTTCCATGCTAATAATCTTTTATTCCGTGGCCATCAATTACCTGAATGCGGGAAGAGAAAACTATAAGCTGGTGATACTGTTTTGCCTGGGTGTCATAATGACCCTGATGAGGCCCTATCTGGTATTGTTTTTACTGCTTCCCATGGCATTACTTTTTATGAAGAACAAAAAGGCCGGAATATTTGTATCGGTGCCTGTCCTGATATTTACCTTGGGGGCCTATGGGGCCATTAATCATTATCTCGGTGCAAAATATTTTACTCCTTTATTTTTTACGGACTGGATCACCACTTTTTTTACGGATGGGTTCGCGGCCGGCATCAGGCATTTTTTCGGTACTCTTTATTACAAGGGTAAAGATTTCTTTATGTACTTTGTGGCAGGCATCCAGGCGGGAGTGGCAGCAGGGGCGTATTTTTGTCTCTTTTTAACGGTTATCGTCATATTTTTGTGGCAGACTGTCAGGGATTTTTTGCGCAGAAAAAAGGAAGGGGTAAGTGGCAGGCTTATCATTGAAGCCCATTTTCTGTTTACCTGCGTGGCAATGCTGTTTGCACTTTTACTCATGTACAAGCTTATCGAAGGCAGCAAGCATCTCCTGACTTTTATAGCGGCGGGGCTGTTTTTGATCGCTCTTATGGAGACAAAAACTTATAAAAAGCCTGTGATCATGGCAGCTGTCTGCGTATATTTTCTGATCTACAAGGCGGTATTTCCGTATGATTATGATATTTGCTATAGTGACGAAGTAAGGTCAGAGGCAATAAATGACTGCAGCGATACATTGAATGAGATCATCGAGTTAGATAAAAACACCAAGCTTTCTTTTGACAATACTGTGATATGGCTCCTTAACGAGGGAGAGAATATTAATACTCTTAAATGGCAATATTTGTATGCAGTTCCAAAGGGAATGGGCATTAACTGCTGCGAATACGAGTACGTTTCAGATAATTTTGAAAGCCTTAAAGCGGCTTACCTGGCAGTTCCCACAGGGGGGAAAGTTGCCGCGAAATGTGAACAAGAGGGCCTAAAGCTTTTGTGGAGCGACAGTGAGGTGTCCTTTTACGAGAAGGATTGATTAGCACTTGATTAAAATGTTATAATAGCAAGTAGGGTCTTTTGCAAAAACAGGAGGGAAAAAATGTATATTCTTCCACAGCCAACCGTATACAAGGAAAATGACGGAGAATTCGTCATCAGATATCTGTCAGGTATCGTGATAGACGAGTTTATGAACAGTGAACTCAAAAACAGCGCATGGGATCATGCGGGACTTTTGAGGCTTGAGCTTGAGCAGACTATCGGTTTTCAGGTGGATATCAAAGAGGAGAGCCTGATGGAAACCACTTATGATATCTGTCTGGTTGAAAATACGGCTTTGTTAAAAGAGGAGCAATACACCATAAATGTTACTCCGGAGAAAATATTTATCTGCGCGGGAACGGGCACGGGATTTTTATACGGCATACAGACTATGCGTCAGATAATCAGAAACTGTGGCGCCATTATCCCCTGCCTTGAGATAGAGGACGAGCCTGAGATCTCTGTGAGAGGTATATCCTATGATACCACCAGAGGCAGGATCCCCACTTTGGAAGAATTAAAAAGACATGCTGACTTTTGCAGTTTTTATAAGATAAATCAGATGCAGCTCTATGTGGAGCACAGTTTTATGTTCAGAAACGAGGAGCCTGTATGGTGCTCTTCCACTCCGCTTACGGCCGAGGAGATAATCGAACTTGACGATTATTGCAGTGATCTGAACGTGGAACTGGTGCCGTCACTGGCAAGCTTCGGACATCTCTACGAGGTGCTTAGAAATCCTAAGTTTTCGAAGTTCTGCGAGATCGAAGGATCCGATAAAAAGCCGTTTTCTCTGGTGGAGAGAATGGGTCATTACACCATAGATGTTTCAAATGATGAGGCATTTGATTTTTTGACAGGCAGGATCTATGAATTCATGAGCCTGTTCCGTTCAAAGCATTTCAATATCTGTGCCGACGAGACCTTTGACCTTTGCAAGGGAAAAAGCAAGGCTCTCGGAGACAAATACGGTGTGAGAAGAGTTTATGTGGACTATCTGAAGAGGCTTTGCGAGTTTGTGGTCAAAAACGGATGCATCCCCATGTTCTGGGGGGATGTGCTCATCGATGAGCCTGAACTGATACACGAACTTCCCGAGGGAAGCATAGTCCTTAACTGGGAGTACAGCCCTGTAGTAAAGGAAGACAATATAAAGAAGCTCACGGATGCAGGTATTGAAAATATTTATCTTTGCCCGGGAGTTCAGAACTGGAACCATCTCATTAACCGCCATGCGGATGCCTATAAAAATATCCGCGGCATGTGTGAAAATGCTCATAAGTATCATACAAAGGGAGTTCTCTGCACCCGCTGGGGTGATCTGGGAGACATTGCCCATCCGGAATTTTCAAATATCGGAGAGATATATGCTGCAGCCTTTTCCTGGAGCGGCAGGATGATGGAGGAGGATGAGATAAACAAGGCGATCTCCCTGATCCAGTACGGTGATAAGACAGGAACTCTCGTAAATACCTTCAGAGAACTATCAGAGTCCGAGAACGTGAACTGGTGGCATGCGGTCCAGTTCAAGGAAGAAGCATGCGGACAGATTGATATCACAAGGGAAGGCTACAAGAGGCTTGAGGGAATTTTGATTCCCGAGGCTGACGGAAAAGTGGATGTGGCAAAGGTCAGAGCACGTATCCGCAAAAATGAGGATGCGCTGGAATGTCTCTATCAGGAGATGCCCAATATCCATGCATGTCAGAAAAAAGACGTATACGCTTATATTGTCATGGGTGAGGGCCAGAGGCTTTTGTCCATGGTGGGACTTTGCATCCATTACGGATATCCCCTTGGAAAAAACAAAAACTTAGAGGAGGACTTAAAACCGTTACTTCCCAATTCTCTGGCAAATGAGCTGGACAGCTGGATGGACGAATATATGGAGCTTTGGAAGAGAACTTCAAAGAGCAGCGAATTATACCGTTTGGAGGACGTGATCGACTGGTACGTGGACAATCTGAGGACCAGTACGTTTCGTTTGGAAAATGATGGAAATGAATGAACTGAGGGATGAAAAGGCAGGTATTTACCTGCGTCCCATGACATACGATGATACGGATAATATCATAAAATGGCGTAACAGCGATGCTGTCCGCAAAAACTTTATCTATCAGGCGCTTTTTACCAGGGAGAGCCATGAAAAATGGATAAAGACTAAGGTGGAAACCGGTGAGGTGGTGCAGTTTATCATATGCAATCTCGCAGATGATGCCCCATATGGCTCGGTATATATCAGAGACATAGACTTAAACCACAAAAAAGGCGAGTACGGTATCTTTATCGGTGAGGAAAATGCAAGAGGCAGAGGTATCGGCAGTGCCACGGCAAAGCTTATGTTAAAATACTGCTTCGAAAACCTGAAGCTGCACAGAGTGTATCTGAGGGCATTATCCGGAAACATGCAGGCTATAAAAAGTTATGAAAATGCAGGCTTTAAGAGAGAAGGAATCCTTCATGACGACGTGTGCATTGATGGGAAATTTACGGATATAGTCTGGATGGCGGCAGTAAACGATGCGGATTGATGTTTTAAATGCTGCTAAATTGAACATAGATTTTTGAAAGGTAATTTTGTATGAAGAAAATCAGTTTTGTGATTCCCTGCTACAGATCGGAGCACACCCTGCCCCATGTGGTAAAGGAAATAAATGACAAGATGGCAACCATGAAGGATTATGATTTTGACATATTCCTGATCAATGACTGCTCTCCGGATGAGACTTTTTCCGTGATAAAAAAGCTTTGCGCTGAGCATGACAATATCGTGGGTATCAGTTTCGCCAGAAATTTCGGCCAGCATGCCGCGCTGATGGCAGGACTACGTAACAGTGACGGGGATTATGTGGTATGCCTTGACGATGACGGTCAGACACCTGCTGATGAGGTGGATAAACTGATAGAAAAACTAGAGGATGGGTATGACGCGGTTTATGCAAGCTATGCACACAAACAGCACTCGGGCTTCAGAAACTTCGGAAGCAAGGTCAATGAACTGATGCTTCGTATAATGCTAAACAAGCCAAAGGAACTTTTTATATCAAGTTATTTTGCCGCAAAGAGGTTTGTGGTAAAGGATATGGTTAGATATTCAAATTCCTATCCCTATGTAATAGGACTGGTATTGAGAGCCACGAAAAATATCGTAAATGTGCCTGTTACCCACAGGGAAAGAGAAGAGGGAAGCTCCGGTTATACACTGAAAAAACTCCTGGGTCTTTGGTTTAACGGTTTTACTGCTTTTTCCGTAAAGCCCTTAAGGATCGCCACGACCATCGGTGCTTTCAGCGCCGTGGTGGGATTTTTGTATGGAATCTATACCATCATCAGAAGGCTGTTAAATCCCGATATGGTAATGGGATTTTCCTCCCTCATGGCGGCTGTTGTATTCTTTGGCGGAATGATGATGATAATGCTTGGTCTCATCGGTGAGTACGTGGGCAGGATCTACATCTGCATGAACAGTTCACCTCAGTATGTGATAAGAGAGACGATATCCCATGACGGTTCCGAAAGAGAGATCAATTGATGATCCGGAAATCAATTTAAGTTAACAGCTATGGTCTGTCCTATAATGGACAGGCCATTTTCATTGGGATGGATCCCGTCTGTGAGATACCCATCCGTGGCAAGGTAACTCAGTTCTTCATTTATGTCTATGACGGTGAGATCAAGCTCCTCTGCAAGTAAAAAAGCTTCATTGCAATAGCTTTTAAGAGTTGTGCCGTTTTCATCAAATACGTCAGTTCCGAAATTAAAGACGGATATGGGAGAAGGCGTGAGGATGCAGATCCTGCTGTCAGGATATGCATTTTTTAATTTGTTTATGGCACTTTTCATGCCCTCACTGTAGGATCCGTCTTCCGATCCCGAACCTGAAACGGGGGACACTGTCAGGTAGTCATTTATACCAAAGTGCAGGATGAATATCAGATTCTTTGATGGTTCATTTTCCACAAAGCGGGACATTTCATCAGGCGCCGGGGAATATTCCGGCATTTTTCCGGGATCCTTTGCAATAAAGGCATCCACCAGGTCTTTTACGGATGTGGGGCCGTCCGGGATCGTAGTGGCTGTGGCACCGCCCTTTGAAATATTATAAACCGTGGCACTCGTAAGGTCGCTCACAACACCGGGAATCGAATATGAACCGGTGAAATTCCCAAATATGCTGTCACCTATAAATACGATGTGATTTTTTTTGAGATTCGGGAAAAGGGATTCCATTTCTTTTGCGGAAGCGGACAGGGTCCTGATCTGATCAAATTTTTCCCATATATCTTTGGAATCTGTCTTGAATGCACCATCGCAAAATGTATATAAATACACCTTTAAAGCCACCTCCCTGTTGTAGCTTTTCTTCTCTTCAAAATTAGAACTGTTTGTAAGAAGCCACTTTTCGGATCCCGGAAAATAAACGGACACATTTCCGAAGGTATCAAAGGCTGAAATGAAGCGGACATATTTTTCGGCTTGCTCAGAGAATTTTTCGTCACTCATATCACAAAAATATTCATATCCCGGTGTTACGCAATTTATAAAAAAGCCTGTCTCCGGGTGTGATGCGCAAAAATCTTTTAAGGATGCCAGTTTATTTTCGTATCCGCTTATATCGCTTAAACTTTCGACATCAAGGTTAAAAAAATATGTTTCGGGCGAGATCTCTTTTGAATCTGCCAGATAGAGAAATTCGTTTATGTCTCTAAGGTCTGTATCTTTATCACCCACCACAAGGGTTTCGACACCTCGGTAATCTGAAAAGTCCTCTGCGGTCAGGTAGTTTACTTCCAGGTTTGAGATAAACAGGGCTTTGAAATTGTTGGAGATAATGTCTGACTTATATTCATTCTGGCTGCATCCCACAGTCGAAAGAGAGATCCCCGCAAACAGCATCAGGATAAATAATCGCTTTATTATGGATATGCATATGGAATGATGATCTATATTAAACTTTTTGTTCATGTTGGAAATACCCTTTCTTTTTATCAATTATATTATGCCACACAATAAAAAAACAGGTCAATGGAGTCAGGCTTTATACTTAGTATTTTGCCAAGGTTTTCTTTTTTTGTGATATGTGATAAAATGTAAAAGATTATGGGATTTTGTGCCCACTTCTTTAGGAGGAAGTATTTTGATAGCAATGTTAAAAAAGCTTAGAGTCCTTCTGGATGCACGTCAGAAGACCATTATGGCAGGTATCGTGGTACTTATGATAATCAGTGCCGTATTACAGACTGCAGGTATAGGACTCCTTGTGAGCGTTGTAAATATAGTAATAGATAAAAATGCTCTGGAGACAAATTCTCTTGTGAGATTTCTGTATGATTATTTAAACTGCGACAGCTACAAGCAGTTTTCACTTATCATCATGATATCTCTCATCGTTGTATATCTGGCAAAGAATATCTTTTTGTTCATACAGCAAAAGGTGACACTGTCTTTTGTATATTCCAATCAGTTCAGGACAAGCGAGAGGCTGATGAAAAATTACCTCAGAAGAAATTATGAGTTCTATCTGAGCGCCGACACCTCTGTTGTGCAGCGAAGCATCACCAGCGATGTAAATAATCTCTATGCCTTCGTACTCTGCATTTTGCAGCTGATGTCGGACGGCGTGGTTTCTGTCTTTGTGATCGTATATTGTTTCTGGACAAACGGTGTGCTCACCGCCATCCTCGGCGCTGTACTGCTTGTCACCATGATCATCATAAAGAGGGTTTTAAAGCCTCTTATGTACAATGCGGGCAAGGAGAATCAGGATTATTATAGTTCTCTCTTTAAGTGGATATCCCAGACCGTGCTGGGTATCAAGGAGATAAAGACAGGCTGCAGAGAGCAGTATTTTGTGGACCAATATATCAAAAACGGAAACGGCTATGTAAGTGCGGTGCAAAGATATGCTTTGTACGGACAGGTGCCAAAATTATTTATCGAGGTGGTCTGCGTTACCACAATGGTCTGCTATATGATATATATGGTTGCCACAGACACACCGACGACTGATATGCTGGGGGCCTTGTCAACCCTTGCGGGAGCGGCTTTTGTCCTTCTTCCCGCAGTAAACAGGATCAGCAATCAGATCAATTCAGTGTCATTCTTTGAACCCTTTGTCATGAATGTAAGCGCCAATCTCCAGGATGAGATAAAGAGCGACAATGTGGACATGAGCTATGCCTATGACGGCAATGACAAGCTTCCCATAAAGGAAAAGATTTCCGTAAAGGATATAACTTATGCATATCCCGGAACGGACAAGCTGATCTTTGAGGGTGCATCCTTTGAGATCCCGGTGGGGTCTTCCGTTGGTATCGTCGGAACAACGGGCTCCGGAAAAAGTACCGTTGTGGATATAATCCTTGGGCTGTTAAAGCCTTCGGCGGGAAAAATATATGCGGACGGGATCGACGTATCCACCAAGTACAGACCTTTTCTCAGAAATATAGGTTACATCCCTCAGATGATATTCATGCTGGATGATACCATCAGAAACAATGTGGCATTCGGTGTGGCAAAGGATGAGATAGATGAGGCAAGAGTCTGGGAGGCTTTGAGAGAGGCTCAGCTCGATGAGTTCGTAAAGAGTCTGCCCGAGGGCCTTGATACGGGAATCGGCGAGCGCGGCATCAGGCTGTCGGGAGGTCAGAGGCAGAGAATAGGAATCGCAAGAGCACTTTATCACGACCCTGAGGTACTTATCCTGGATGAGGCAACGAGTGCTCTTGATAATGACACAGAGGCAGCAGTCATGGAAGCCATAAACAGGTTCCAGGGCAAAAAGACACTTCTGATCATAGCCCACAGACTTCAGACCATAGAAAAATGTGACAGGGTTTACAGGGTTTCGGACGGCAAGATTTTGGTTGAAAGATAACTATGAAAGATTTTTTCTTTAAAATGATAAACAGAAGCGGTGTGGCCCTTGCCTGCCTGGGATCGGCTATCCTCTTTTATCTGATACTCATCATAGGTTACAGCGCGGTAGATACGAAAAACGGCAGCGAAACGACTGACGTTTTAGTCTTTGGAGACAGCGTTTTTGGCGAGTGCAGGGATGAGACCGGTATCGTGAACATCCTGGCTACCTCTCTTGGGGAGAATGTGTTAAACTGCTCCATCGGCGGAACATGCATGACAAAATCCAGGGACAGCAGGGCGGCCTACACCATGGATACTCTTTCCATGTTCAATCTGGCTGTTGCCATGGAGAGTGAGGACTTTGGCCCACAGAAAACCTTTTTTAACAGGATCTCGGTGCTCTATTATGAAAAGGATGTGCTGGAGAGCCTGCAGACACTTGACTATTCAAGGGTAAAAAAGGTTATCCTCTGTTACGGATTAAATGATTATCACCAGGGCGTGACAGTAAAAAATGATGAGGATCCGGAAGATATAAACACGTTTTTCGGAGCCTACAGCGCCACGGTAAAAAGGCTCGAGAAGCTTTGCCCGAAGGCGGAGATAATCCTGGTCACAAGCCCGTTTTCGTGGTATCCCGCATACGGGGATGACAAAAACTGTGAAAACATGGATTTCGGCGGCGGATATCTGATCGATTACGTGGAGGCCACACAGGAGATAGGTGAAAAATATTCCCTTAAAGTGGTGGATCTGTACCATACGCAATACGGAGCCAGAGCCTTTTATGACAGGGACATATATACAAACGACGGTCTGCACCCCAATGAACTTGGCAGGGGAAATATAGCCCGGACAGTTTTTAAGAAAATAAGAGAGTGAAAAGATGATGACACCTTCGGATTTTTTTAACAAGTGCAAAATGAATATCACAAAGAGAGCATGGGTTTCTTTTTTCAGTGCTTTTGTCGTAGGACTTTTGGTTCATCTGCCGGCTTTTCTGTCTGATATACCAAACCATGACGGACTGGCCAGCATGTATTTTGATCAGGATATGATCACTTCGGGCAGATGGTTTTTGACAGTGGCATGCGGTATCAGTTCATATTTTACCGTTCCCTGGGTCATAGGGCTTTTGAGCCTATTGTATCTGGGAATTTCGGCCGCACTTCTGACAAATGTGCTGGAAATAAAGGATATGTGGCTGGCAGGTCTTATTTCAGGGCTTTTGGTGGTATTTCCGTCGCTTTGTTCAACGGCAGCTTATGTGTTTACCATGGACGGGTATATGATGGGTGTATTGTTTTCGATCCTGTCGGTCTATCTTACAAAAAAATATAAAAGAGGCTTCATTGCGGGCGGGATCTTTCTGGCATTAAGCATGGCAATATATCAGGCGTATCTGCCAATGGCAGTTTTACTATGTCTTTATGAGGTGATAACGATTCTCTGTGACAGAAAAACAGGAAAAGACCTTAAAAAAATATTGGCATATCCTGTTATGGGTGTGTTTGGTATTGTGATCTATTATGCGGTATTAAGACTTTTACTGTTGATAAGAGGTCTGTCTTTAAATACATATCAGGGTATCGACAATATGTCTTCAGGCGCAGGGGAAGGGTCTTTATTTTCGACCATAGCGCTTATGTACAGAAATTTCTTTGCTTTTACATTAAAGGGAAGAGTCCTTGCAAATAATACTTTCTCGTGGGTAAGTCTGGCGGTTTTACTTGCCGGAGCAGTGTATGCTTTTTTAAAGGTCTTAAAGGGTGCGAGCCTTGGGAAAAAGGTAATTTTCTGTGTATCTGCTTTGGGCATACTTATCATTTTGCCGGTAATATTTGAAATGATCCTGATCGTTTCACCGGGGGTTGAGTTTCACCTTCTTATGCGTTATCACTGGATATTGATACCGATACTCCTGTTAGCTTTGTATGACAGATATGCAGAGAGTGACACATTAGGATTGATATTTAGATGGAGCTCTTTTATTGCCGCTTTTGTGCTCATATTCAATTATTTTGTAACGGATAATATTGCTTATTCAAATCTTCAAAAGAGATACGAAAAGACCTATGCTTACTGTGTGAGACTCCTTGACAGGATCGAGCAGACTAAAGGGTATTACAGCGGTATCCCCGTTGCCATGATAGGAGTTGTGAGTGATGAGGAGTTTCCAAAGACCGATATCACGGAGGATGTGACATCGTCCATGATCGGCATATCCGGGGATGTGCTGTTATATACGCCTGCAAATTATGAGGCATTTATGAAAAACTACCTTGGAGCCACCATAAACTTTATGGAGGTTGAGGAGGTAACCCCCATCTATTATACGGAGGAATATACCGAGATGGACAGCTTCCCGGGACCGGATTCCACAAAAGTGGTAGACGGTGTTTTGTACGTAAAAACGGAAAATAAAATCAAAGATTAAAATATATTCATATAATCTTAAAAAGTTTGGATTATCATTTTGATTTGGAAATCAGTTTTAAGATTTGTTTTGGAGGTTAAAGAGTGTCCAGATTATCAATAGTTCTGCCCTCTTACAATGAGGAACAGAATATCAGTGTCACGGCACGGACTCTGTCAGATCTGATGGAGGCGGAAAAAATCGATTACGAGCTGGTATTTGTGGATGACGGTTCAAAGGACAATACCTTTTTAGAGATAAAAAAAGTGTCCGAGACAAATCTCAACATAAAGGGTGGGACCTTCAGCAGGAATTTCGGCAAGGAAGCAGCCATATTTGCCGGCCTTGAAATGGCCACAGGCGATGCGGTCATCGTCATGGACTGCGATCTGCAGCATCCCCCTGCCATGATACCAAAGATGTGGGAGATGTGGAAAAACGGCGCCGAGGTGGTTGAAGGCATCAAGAAAAGCCGCGGAAAAGAGGGAATCTTTCACAGAGCCTTTGCGGGACTTTTTTATCGCGTAATGAGTGCCCTTATAAAGATGGACATGAATTCATCCTCGGATTTTAAGCTTCTTGACAGAAAAGTAGTAAATGTGCTCTTAGAGCTTCCCGAGAGGAATACATTTTTCAGAGCCCTTACATTCTGGGCGGGATTTAAGACAGAAACCGTAGAATATGATGTGCAGGAGAGAAAGTATGGTACCAGCAAGTGGTCCTTTGGAAGCCTCCTTCGCTATGCTATCTCGAATGCCACATCCTTCAGCACCCTCCCTCTTCAGATGGTGACGGCGCTTGGAGTGATATCCATAGGATTCAGCCTGATACTTGCGGTGCAGACCCTGTTTAATTACCTGACGGGAAATGCGGTTGAGGGATTTACCACAGTGATACTGTTGATCCTGATCGTGGGCGGGTTCATAATGCTGAGCCTTGGTATTATAGGAAATTACATTGCCAGGATATATGAGGAAGTAAAGGGCAGGCCCAAGTACATCATCAGTGATGTGGCAGGGGATGTAAACGGAAACGTCCTCGGAGCATGGAAAAAGAGAGAAAGATAATTTTTTAACTTAGAATATAAAACATCAGACATTGGAAAGGATTTTTGGAGATGATCAAATTTAACGTACCTCCCTATGAGGAGAAAGCAATGGATTATATAAAGGAGTGTGTGGAGAACCAGAAGATCTGCGGTGACGGTGAGTATACAAAAAAATGTAATGCCTGGTTCGAGGAGAGGACAGGTACAAAAAAATGTCTTCTTACCACTTCCTGCACACATGCTACAGAGCTTGCGGCTCTTCTTGCCGATATTCAGCCCGGTGATGAGGTCATAATGCCTTCCTTCACCTTTGTGTCGACCGCCGATGCTTTTGTCTTAAGAGGTGCGGTACCGGTTTTCGTTGACATCAGACCCGATACCATGAATATCGATGAAAAGTTGATAGAGGATGCCATTACGGAAAAGACTAAGGCCATCGTTCCCGTGCATTATGCGGGAGTTGCCTGCGAGATGGATACCATCATGGATATCGCAAAACGCCATAATTTAAAGGTTATCGAGGATGCGGCTCAGGGCGTTTTATCAACCTATAAGGGAAAGGCCCTGGGAACAATAGGTGATTTTGGAGCATACAGCTTCCACGAGACTAAAAACTACAGTATGGGTGAGGGCGGAGCGCTTCTTATCCGCGACGAGGAAAATATTGAGGATGCAGAGATCATCCGTGAAAAGGGAACCAACAGAAGCAAATTTTATAGAGGTCAGATCGACAAATACACATGGGTAAATTTCGGATCAAGTTATCTGCCCAGTGATATGAATGCGGCTTATCTCTATGCACAGCTTGAAAAGGCCGATGAGATTAACAATGTGAGACTTGCAAACTGGAACAGATATTATGAGAGATTGCTGCCCTTAAAGGAAGCAGGAAAGCTAGAACTTCCCACAGTTCCCGACGGATGTGTCCACAACGGTCACATGTTTTATGTAAAGCTTCGCGATTTAGAGGAGAGGACAGCATTTATCAAGCATTTGGGCGCAAATGACATTATGTCGGTATTCCATTACATACCTCTTCACACTGCTCCTGCGGGACAGAAATTCGGCAGGTTCCACGGAAAAGACGTTTATACCACAAAGGAAAGCGAGAGACTTGCCCGCCTTCCCATGTATTACAAGCTTACTCTTAATGAAGTTGATCACATCTGTGATGTCATCGAGGAATTTTTTAAATAAATGAAAGATATGCTTAAAAGACTGAGGCTTTCCATAAGCGGTGCTTTAATACTGGGATTTTTGACTCAGATCGGTATCGGTTTTGTTTGGATGATATTGAATTTCGGAAGGCTTCAATCCTTTGAAGAAACTCTATATTTGACCGCCATGAGTAAGACCCCGCTAAGCGGTGATGAGTACCTGGGATTTTTATATCCCCTTGTGCTTTCACTCCTGCAGTTTATCGCCGGGCTCATAAAGGTGATTCCTTACTATTGTATCGTCTATGCCCTGCAGATTGTTTTTTCGTTGTGGGCAGGGTATTTTATGATCTGTGGCATGATGGGAAGAAAAGGTTTTTACCCGGTCTTTGGGTCTTTTTGCATCACGTTTTTCCCGTTTGTGCTGCAATCTGCCATGGCTGTCACGACCCACAGCGTGTTGTCTTCGCTGTTTATGCTTCAGGTCGGAATGCTGGCGCATATAATGAGAAAAAAAGGCACCGATATTGTAAAGGATATGATCCTCATGTCCATGATATTTGGTTTGCAGGTTCTGATAAAGCCGGAATTTATCCTGATTGGGATATTGCCCCTTTTATTTGTGGCAGTCAGAAACTTCCTAATGGGCCTTGGAGATATGAAAAATGCGGTGGTAGGGCTGTCGGTGATCACAGTTACTGTGGCGGTGCTTATTGCCGTGATGGGCATTACCACGGGAGATAATACTCTCGACAGACCCAGAAGAAGTGCTGCGGCATCCATTATGTCGAGGACGATTTGGCCGGATTTTACGGATGTATATTTACAGGGTGTGGATGCAACCGTAAAATACATGTCTTATAACGAATTTGACTATGTGGATGAGTATGCGGACAACGTCTTTAATTCTTTCCAGCGTACTATAGACAGATCGTTTTCTCCATCCGATGCAGACAGGATGTATTTTGATCTGGCTTCCTACGGAATGGGGTTCAGGGCAAAGGAAGTGATCCATGATTCGGTATGGGATGTTATTTCCTATGTGATATCCCCTGTGGTGACATTAAGACAACTTGACGGCAAGGTGTACGATTCCTATGTGGGCAATAACTACAGCCTTTTCAGGGAAAATACACCAAAGTTTTCAAAGATATATTTCAGGTTCGGATGCATGTGGTTTTCCGCTGCATTCCTGCTTGCGGCTATCCAGTTTGCCATAAGGGAGAGAAGCGAGAGGACAAAAGAACTTATACAGTTTATCATTACAATCGTGGCATGGTCTGCGCTGCTGGTGGTATTTTTGACATTAAGAGGCGCGGGCATGATGGATTACAAGGAGACGATCTGTCTTACTTCCTTGTGGATTTCCTGGATAATAAATGCCACCGCCCATGGCTTTGACGGATCCTGGGCTGAGGAGCAGGGAGACAATTAATGATCGTTATCAGGGTTTTATTTTTGCTTTTGCTGCTGTTTGCAGCGCCATTCTTATACGGATATATGCTTTTGCCCGCTTACAATAAAAAGCGGGGAGCGTATACTGTTATATCCTGCATCTTGGTGGGAAGGATCGCGCTGTGGGCAGTTTTTTTTATCTGTTTACTTCCTTGCATTTTAAAGGGAGTACATTTTGACACAAGCGTATATATATATGCGGTCACAGCTGCAGTGCTTGGCGTCATCATGATGATCATAAAGCGGATGACCGAACCGAAAAATAAGGAACTTAAGGTGGTTTCTGACAGCAGGGAGCCTTTCGGTAAAAAGGCAATGTGGCTTTGGATTTTGGTGGCCGTTATCTTTGTGATACAGATCGTTCTGGCGTTTGTATTTATGAGCCCAGATGGGGATGATGCCTATTTTGTGGGTGAGTCCGTCATGACTGTGTCGGACAACAGAATGTTTATGAAGGATGCCTATACAGGTTATTCCACCCATGTGTTTGCTGATATCAGGCATTCTCTGGCACCCTTTTCACTCTGGATGTCAATGATAGCGTTTCTTACAAAAATCGACGCTTCGCTGATATCCCTTACCATCCTGCCTGTTTATCTAATAATGCTTGCCTATGGCGTGGTGTTTGTGACAGGTGGAGATATTTTCAAAAAAAGCATGACGGCCCGGGGCGCATTTATGCTCTTTGCAGAGATACTGATCCTGTTTGGGGATTATTCCAGATACAGCATGGAAAACTTTATGCTGTTACGGAGCAGACAGGGAAAGGCTGAGCTTGCTGCCATAGTGATACCCTTTACTTTCTGGATGTTACTCAATATTTCAAAGCAGCTTGAGAAAGAGAAAAAACCGGGTCTGAAGAGATTTGTCATACTTATCTGCGCTTCGGCAACGGCATGTCTTTGCTCGTCCCTTGGAGCATTTCTGTATAGTCTCTTTATGGCGGCATACGGGATAATAATGGCGATCTGTTATAAAAAACTGAAGCTTTTATTTTATTTTGGAGCGTCCTGCGCACCATGTGTAATGGTGGCTGTTATGTATCTGATCTTTTAGGAAAGGTGGATCCTATACTGTGGAACTTGCACTTATGAGTCTTAAAAACTATATGGGCACGGGATTTGTGATACTGATATTCGTGGTCTGCCTTTTTTACCTTTTTTTAAAGGAAAAGAGAAAGACTTACAGGATTATGTTCATCTATGGACCGGTGTTTATATTGGCAGTTTTCATTCTGCCGGTGACGGCAAAGCTTATGGAATCTTTGTCGGAAGAATCGATTTACTGGAGGCTCTTGTGGCTTTTGCCCGTGACGGTTGTGATATCTTACTGCTCTGTAAAGCTTTTGATGGAAACAAAGGGGAAAATGCGGATAGCAGTCGGGGGCGCTCTGGCAGTACTGTTTATGGTTTCCGGCAGGTTTATGTATTTTAATGAGAATGTGTCTCTCGCAGAAAACATTTATCATGTGCCCGAATCCGTGCGGCAGATATGCGATGCCATAGAATACCCGGGAAGAGAAGTAATGGCTGTATTTCCGGAGGAACTGATAACTTTTGTGAGGCAGTATTCCGGTCAGGTCTGTATGCCCTACGGAAGAGAGATATTTACCACAGACTACTATATTCAAAATGACTTGAAACAGGCCATGGCCGCTGAAGTGATCGATGCGGGGGAGCTTTGCAGGCTTTCCTGGGAAAAGGATGTGGTATACATAATACTTGATTCTGAAAAAGAGATTCAGGGCAGTATGGAAGAAAATGAGTATGATATCTATGGTACATACGAAGGATATGATGTATACAGGAGAAGAAACGTGGATCTTGAAAACTGGTACGCGGTCCACTGAAAATAATTTCATAAAACAGTGAATATATAAAAAAGCCGGGCTGATCTGATCAATGATGATAAGTAAACATTGATCGTTTGGCCACGGCTTTTAATAATTTAAACCTTGCATTGCACATCCTTTATAAACTTTTAAAGAACAGCACGTCTTTTATAAATTCCAGCTTTTCGGGATAGTAGGCGGTATAGTTGCCATCAAGTGGCCTTAAAAACTGCAGGAAAGTAAGAAAGATAGTAAGTACACACATTATTTGGATAAACCGGGCAACCTTTGGAGAATAGTCCTTTGTCTTTAATCTGTATCCCATGACAATAAATGTTGCGATTCCCAGGATGTAATAGGAGTCCAAACGATATCTTTCAGCGATCCCGGGTGAAAACTGAATGGCCGCAAAGGTGGTCAAAAGTGTGGTGATAAAAAGCGAAGCTACAAAGAGATCTGTGCCGTCGTTTTTTATGCTTTTTCTCACATTATCCTGTGCCACAAAAGGGATCATGAGCCACATAAGCGGATATGTCACCAAAAAGCCTCCGTAGTTGACATAGGGAAATTCTGCGGTTATTTCGCCCAACTCAAAGAAGTTTTTAAATCCCAGGTTTATCTGGGCAGGCAGATTAAACTGATCAAAGAAACTTAAATATATGGTCTGGTCGGAGCTTGTAAGCTGGTAGGACTGACCGAATTCAAAGGGATTTTCGAACCTTGCGTAATTATAAAGCATTAAAAGCACAGCTACGATCACATAGGGAAGAGCGATGATCGCAAAGTTTCTGATAAGATTTATAACTTTTCCTTTATAATTTTTGGCATACACAATGGCCAGAGGTATTGCAACTATATTTGCCAAAGCAACAGGGGGACGGCAGCCGAAGGCCAGGGCCCCGCACAGGGCGCCAAGGGTTGCAAAGATCACCTGTGATACTTCTTTTTTTGCATCATATACCGCATGAAAATAAAAAAGGATACTCCAAAGCATGAGGCAGAATCCGCCGGATATGGCCGTGCAATAAAGTGCGGGAGCCTGAGTGCAATATCCGATGGTGGCGGCAAGGACAGCGCTTACGCTAAAGAGATATGTCCCCAGGGAAATCTTTGGAAAGAATCTCCTTGCCAGTTTATAAAACAGTATAAAGAAAGCTATTATGGATAAAAATACAAAAAACTGCGTGGCATGAAATGTCACCAGAGTCTTTCCGAAAATAAGTTTAAAGGGAATAAAGAGCAAAAATACGGGAACCACACCAAAGTACATATAGTAATGACCGTTATAAAAGGCGTGGTCCCAGTGAAATGGGATCTGCTCATCTATACGGGCTCTGTAATCATAAGGATTTTCCATCTGCTCCAGGCGCACATCGTAGTCGTCGTATTCTATGTAGAGGTGTCCGTTCATTATGGAATCTGCCAGTCTCTCATACTGGTCTCTGTGGGCGGGCTGTCTGCCGTTCCATGTAGGTGTCAGCCCCATGGGCGCGATCAGAAGTATGGATAAGAGTACAAAAACAATGAATATGGTGATAAAGTCCTTAGTCTTTAATTTTTCGATTGAAGTGGTCTGCAAGATACTGTTTTTGGAACAGAGCATGAACAATATGATAAACAGTCCCCAGAACAGTAAGGCTATCAGGGTGTAATTATTTAAAACTAATGCAATTACGGTTAAAATGATGTAACATAAAAAAGTGATGGACAGGGATTTGTATGTTTTAAACATATGTATGACCTCATTCATAAATTTGACAGGTGCACTTTCGGCACAAATAAATAATAACTTGCAAACCCATAATTTACAAGTTAAAAAGGGGTACCCGGTGAAAAGGCTTTGGACAAAAATTAACGGTTTTTTATCATATATTGACAAAGCAGATCTCAGCTTTTTGGGAGTTGTGATCTGCCTGATCATTCTCGCCCCCGTTCTGTATCTGGGAAAGGGGGCCACCTTCCCTATACATGATCAGTTGGATGAGATCATATTAAATTATATTTTTACAGCGAAAAACTTTGGAGAATCGGTTTATCCTCAAATGATGAGCGGACTGAGTGCCCAGGCTATGAAGCCCTCTGCATATCTGTTTGTACCGCTTTATGCCTTTCTTGACCCCTATGCAGCATTTGTGATCCAGTATTTTGCAGTGATAAATGTGGCTTTTTACGGGGTGTATCTTCTCACAAGGAAACTTACGGGCAGCAGCATTTCAGCTGTGCTTTCCGGCGCAGTCTTTGCGCTTTTGCCCTTTAGGAGTATCTACGGAACCAGCCTTTGCGGGTTCCCGATGGTAGTATACCTGTTTATGCTCTTGATGGAAAAGACTGAGGATCCGGGTAGAGATTTAAAAAAAAGAGACAGAATAAAGACTTTTATCTGTTTTGCGGGGCTGGCTCTCATGGCTCTTTCTTCCAATCTGGTACTGAACGGTTATGCGTCTATTATCTTTATGGGAGTATGGATACTCATAAAGACCTGCAGGGACAAAAGGATAAATTTCCGTCCCTGGGTGGGAATGTTCATTTACGGATTTACCTATCTCATACAAAATCTTGACCTCATCAGATCGTTTTTTGTCGGAAGCGATGTGGTAAGTCACAGGGCAGAGTTTGATCTGGGCCTGTCTCCGGGAAGCTTTTTTGGATTTTTCAAAGAGATCCTGATATACGGAGTGGAGCATAACGATTCGCTCCACAGATATATCTATATCCCTGTGGCGGCAGCCCTTTTGTGTCTCATATTTTTAAAAGATGCCAGGGAAAAATATCTGAAGGCTTTTAGCGGAGCGGTCATAGCGCTTTTGACGAATGTGACCCTGTATTCTTTTTTTGCATCAGGATTTTTTGACAGGCTGCAAAGAAATTTCGGGAGCCTGGACTCTTTTCAGTTTGACAGGTTCTTTTATCTGGTCCCCGGATGCTTTTATGTGCTTTTGGGAGTATCCCTGGCAATAGTGATCAACAGCATTAAGGGTAGGATAACGGTTGCGGGGGTGTTTGTCGCATTTCTTTTGTATCTGCCCACATTAATGTATGTGGCAAAGGATGGAAGCGGGATATTCTATATGAACATCAACCGCATAAACAATGGGGATCTCACAGGTTACATCACCTGGGAAAGTCTCTATGCGGAAAATGTGATGGACAGGATAGAAAGAGACATTGCTTCCGACAGGGAGGCCAATGGGCTTTCCGGTGATATGAGCGAATACAAGGTGGTAAGCATAGGTATCTGCCCGGTGGTATCTTTGATGCACGGGTTTTATACCATAGACGGTTATTCAAACAATTATTCTCTGGAATACAAACATAAATTCGGTGAGATTCAGGAGAAGGAACTGGCCTTAAATGAGTATAATGCATCATATTTTTACGGCTGGGGCAGCAGGTGCTATCTGTTTTATCATGAATGGGGAAACGGGTTTTATCTGGGGAAGGATTTAAATCTCACAATAGATGACATGCAATTTGATATGGACAAAATGTATGATATGGGAGTGAGATATATCTTTTCAGCGGGCAAGGTCACTGATCCCGAAAAGTATGGGCTGGAATATCTGGGGTCCTACACTGACAAAGTATCATTTTGGAATATAAACGTATACAAAATAGGGTGATATCGCCTGTGCGGTATCACCTCTTTCGTTATGGGAAACTGCACAAGCGACATTCTTTGTTGGTATTTGATGAAGTTTTTATTAAGAATGTGGACGAAAACCTATTTTAAATGTAAAATACCCTTGATATTTATTTTAGAGGAAAATGTAATGAAACAGTTGGAATTTATAGATTTTGATGTAGCTGAGGGTGAGGCTCCGAGAGTCACTACAATTAATAACATCTCTCCCCTGCATCACGACCGGGACGAGGAGCCCGCAGATATGTCAGAAAAAAAGGAAAAGAAGGTTCCTGAACAGACAGGCGAATCCTTGGAAAAAGAAGAGATTATTCAAAAGTCAAAGACCCTGTTTGCTGCGGAAAAACTTTTGAAGACAAAATTTGACGGAAAAACATATGAGGAACTTACCGACGAAGATCTTGACAAACTTTCGGACAAGGAATTCGATCTTTTGGACAAGGCTTTTGGAGAGTCTGCCGAGCATGAGAGCTTAATTAAGAAAATAAGACCCGGACACGTGATAGCTTTTCTGGCGGTTTTGGTGGTCATCGCGGTCATCTACAGGATCACCCATTGGGGCACCATGATCGATCAGTCAGAGGTGGAAAAGGGAAATTATGACACCATAGGATATACGGATCTGTTGGATCAGATTCTTCCTGTCATGGACGAAAACGGAAACGTGGTTGAAAACCTTGAGGTCGATAATATCGTGCTTTTCGGAAATGCCCCTTTTGCGGACGACAGAGATTCGACAGAGGGACTGGCAAATATGATCGCTGATGCCACCGGCGCAAAGGTTACGAATCTGTCCGTGGGTGGCAGTAAGCTTGCCTGCGAAGAGGAACAGATAGGCGAACAGTTTAGTAACTATGATGCTTTCTCGCTGTATTGGCTGGTTTGTCTTTCATATTTTGACGGAACAAGCGACTATGTGCAAAGAGCCATGACCGGAATGGGCGAAAACCTTCCCCCCGAAGCCTCAGAAGTTTATGAGGCGGCCACAGGCTTAAACTGGGAAGAGGTCGATGTAGTGGCCATTATGTATGATGCCACGGATTACCTTTCGGACAGCTTTATCAGTAACGGGGAACAGCCCACAAATGTCAGATATTTTACGGGAAATCTGCAGGCCAGCCTCGAAGTCTTAAAGCAGATCAATCCCAGACTTCGCGTGATCGTTTTGTCGCCTACATACGCATATTATGAGGATGAAAACGGCGATTATATCAGCAGTGAAAAGCACAGAAACGAAAGGTACGGAACCCTTGCGGACTATTGCATCAACGAGGGCGATGCGTGTGCGGAGTGGAGTGCATCTTTTGTGGACAATCTCTTTGGCACCGTCACGGAGGATAATGCAAAAGATTATCTTACGGACAATATCCATCTTAACAAAGCCGGAAGAGAGAAAGTACTGGAGAGATTTCTGTACGCACTTAGGTTTTATGATTAACAGATTATATAAATGAGGGGAATTTTAAACAGCATGGAAAATACCGAGCCAAAGTTCAGATCTTCAAAATGGATTTTTATGACATTGGGATTGGTGGCAGTTTTTATTTCCAATTTGACTTTTTTTATCCTTGGTGAAAACAGTGTGATAGATGTACATGATCAGTTGGATGGCGAGATCGTGGCATATATCCTGGGCAGCAGGTATTTATTTTCGGGAGTGGATTTTTATCCCGAATTTCTCGGGGGAGTGTCAAGTGCCGCACTGACTCCTCCCTCATACGGAACGCTGCTGTTTTACAGATTTTTAAGCCCGCTTCATGCATTTTTGGTAAATCAGGCCTTTGTCACCTTTACGGCTTTTTTAGGTATGTATCTGTGGCTTTCAAAACTTACGAAAAAGAATTTTATCAGTTTCTGTTCCGCTTTGCTGTTTTCATTTCTGCCCTTCTTTTCGGTTTATGGCATCAGTGTTTCCGGAATTCCCATGGTAGCACTTGCTGTTTGGGAATTTGTCTATGGCCAAGAGTCTCATCAAAAAAGGAATTTTATCATTGGTTATATTTTGATAAGCGTATATGCTCTCTTTTCGTCCTTTGTACTGTGCGGCTATGCAGTCTGTGCCGTTTACTTTGTTTCGGCGATAATTTTATCCGTTTATTTCAGGCAAAATGCACAAAAAACTGCGGGAATAAAGGGGATGTGGATCGGGCTGATTCTGCTTGTCTTGATCTATCTTATTCTTAATCGAAATCTGATCCTGCAAGTCATCCACCCGGAGATGGCCTTTGTCTCTCACAAGAGTGAGGCTGTATTAAGTTCCGGAAGCTTCTGGGGAAATTTTTGTAATCTTTTTTTCAGGGGAAGCGATGCTGTCCCAAGTCTCCACAGTTTTATCCTGGCAGGGGCAATTATTGCGTTGGCTGTATTTTTTGTGAGAAAAAAGCATGAGTGGTATTACCGTGCACTTTCGATATTGATGATAACAGTTTTGGTGATCTCCGCATTTTACGGGTTTATGCACACAGCGGCAGTAGTCGATATTCTGAATGGCTCGGACAGCGCATTAAAAACTTTTCAGATAGACCGGTTTTACTGGTTTAATCCGTTTTTGTGGTATACGATACTTGGTCTCACGGGAGTAATGATCACAGAATACGTAAAAAAGCCGGTGGTGGGAACAGTAATTTTTCTGATTATTCTTGCTCCGACAGCCATCACGGTACTAAAGCAGAGTCCTTTTAAGGAAAATGCCATGGAATTTGTGAGAAAAGAGTCCACGGCATTTCCGTGGAAGGCATATTTTTGTGAGGATGAGTATCAGGAAATATCGGATTATATTTCAGACAATTATTCCCTTGAAAAGGGCAGTTTCAGGGTGGCAAGCCTTGGGCTTGAGCCTGCAGTTGCCCTTTACAACGGTTTTTATACGATAGACGGATATTCAAACAATTATGATCTTGAATATAAGCATAAATTCAGGAAAATAATCGCGAAAGAGCTTGATAAAAGCGAATACAACCGAGCGTATTTTGATAACTGGGGCAACAGATGTTACATCCTCTCTTCCGAGTATCCCGGAGCCAGGTTAATGACAAAATCCGATCACTCGCATTATGAAGATCTTGAACTTAATTCGGATGCATTAAAAGACCTGGATTGCAGATTTGTATTTTCTTCGGGACCCATAGAAGGTCCTGAGAAAAGCGGGCTTAAGTTTTGTAAAGTATTTGACAGCTACGAGTATTCGTACTTTATTTATCTCTATGAAGTGGAGTAGATCGTAAGAAATAAGAGGATCCACTCGATTTCCCGGAGGTTATAAAAATGCCGGCGGCAGATTCGAAAGGTAAAAATGAAATGAAAAAGACCGGAGAAAAATACATAGCGGCTATAGAGGCGGCAGCGATTTTTGCAATAATGGCTGCAATGTATTATTTAAACAGGTTCTGGTTTGAAAATAATGACGATATCATTATTTCAGGTCTGTTAAGCGGAAGTCTTGCAGGGACAGAACAGTGGAGGATATATCAATACGATCATGTTATCTTATCATTTTTGATGAGTGTTTTATACAGAGCGATTCCTGCGGTTCCATGGTATGGCTCTTTGCTGGTACTGTTGCATTTTCTGGCGGGGTTTCTGCCTTTAAATGCCATTAACAGTATGGTCAGGGATAAAAAAATGTATCTTATCACTTTCCCTGTGTGGTGTTCTTTGTTTGCAGCTTTTTGGCATTTGCATTCCAGGATCCAGTACACATCAACTGCGGAGATGGCAGCTCTCGTGGGATTTGTGTGCTTTTGTTTTTATGAAAACAGGAAAAAGGCAGTCGGCGCCTTTTTATTTTTTGAAATTTTCGCATTTTTGCTAAGACCAAATGCCATGGAGCTGATGGCACCTGTCGGATTAACGGTTTTACTCTTAAGATTTGGAAGGGATAAAGAATCCGGACGGAGATTTAAGACTTTGTTTTCAGGTGCCGCCATATGCGTTTTGATAGTCCTTATCGGAACGCTTATTACAAAGGTTGAATATGCGGACCGGGAGTACAGAGAGGCGGATGCCGAAAATACTGCCAGAATGCAGATGTTTGATTATGCAGGATGCCCTGAATACGAAGAGGTCGAGGATATTCTGTCCGAATATGATATTTCAAAGGAAAAATATTATGCCTTCAGGCACTATTTAATATTGGACTGGGATAACAGTGAGGGTGTGCTTGCAAAGATCGCAGACAGATCTGCAAGCAATGTTATAAAGCCGTTTATTGCAGGTGAAATTTTGCTTGGTATCGGCAAATTGACTTTAAAAAATTCATTTACGTTTTTACCTTTCCTGATCGCATTGTCATGGATATTGGCTATCATTGCTGTATTTTTATATAAGAGATTTGAAGGATTTATGATCCTGCTGTTTTACCTTGCTATGAAATGTGTATCCTGGGGGTACGTGGTATATAACGGACGTATGCCGTCCAGAGTTGTCACACCGCTTATTTACGCGGAATGCGTCGTGGTATTATCGGTCTTTTTGTGGATCGTACTTACTTCAAACAGAAGTGAAGTGAAAGCCCTTACGTTTGTCCGCCCGGGCGCGGTTTTAGTCAGTGTCTGTGCAACAGTTCTTTTATCAGGTCTTTGCATGAAAGAACAATATCGGAGTCTGTCTGCGGAGCGGAATACAGAGATCCTTATAAATGAGGCATACGGTCAGTTAAAAGACTATTGCAATAATGACAGAGATCATATTTATATTTTGCCCAGTGAGTCCTACACATACTTAAGGCGCAGTGTTTTTGAAACGGATAAACAGGACAATAATTTTATTTTTACGGGCGGCTGGTATTCTCTTTTGCCGGATGCATTGAGGCATGTGGACGAATATTTGAGTCAGGACAAAGGATGCTTTTTCCTTATGCCCGAGTCGACTCAGGATTTTGTAAAAGAGATCAAACTCGGATATTTGGAGGAATATTTTGGCACAGAACCGGAATTGACGGATTCGTTAGTTTTGGCTACGGGAGAAAATTATAGTGTCTATCGTGTGAGACAGTGACGGAAATATTGCGCATATGATAATTAAATGGGTTTAAAAAATTCCATTCTTGTGATATAAATACTTTGTATGCGCAAATCGGGCGACCGGAAGGAGCGCCATTACAGGCATTTTTCTTCTCTGAAAAAGTTATATTTTGAAAAATTTTGCGCATAGTGGAGGACGCCTCCACACATATTCTTATTTTATGGAGGAATTAATGAAAAACAGATTATTGGCATATGCGACCCTTGTTTTGGCCGGAGCAACACTTATGACGGGATGTGCCGGAAAAGTCGGAGACAAGGATCTTAGAGATATAAACGTAGAAAAGTATGTAACCCTTCAGGATTATTCCCAGGGTTTTGACATCAATGTGAGCACTTCGGAAGTAACGGATGAAAATGTTGATTCCAATGTCAGCAGTTATCTCTCTTCTTATTCAAGTTATGAATTATCCGATGAAGACAAGATCATGGACCGCACCGTGGAAGACGGAGATATCGTTAATATCGATTACACCGGTTACAGAGATGACAGTGCTTTCGACGGGGGTACTGCGAAAGGAGTGGACCTTGAGATCGGATCCCATTCGTTTATCGAAGGCTTCGAGGAACAGATCATAGGTCACACACCCGGAGAAAACTTTGATATCAATGTTCAGTTCCCCGAGGATTACTGGAATGCGGACCTTGCGGGAGTAAAGGTTGTATTTAATATCAACTTAAATTACATTCTGGCAGACGGTATAGATGACAAAAAGGCTGCTTCCATCGGCGTTGACGGAGTGACTGACGTGGAGTCATTGAGAAGCTATGTAAAGTCCGTTCTCATGGAGCAGGCAAGAAGCGCCCATGACAATGAAATTAAAAATCAGATCATTGCAGGATTTTCCGATACAGCTACCTTTAAGACACTTCCCGATGAACTGATCGCTAGATTTAAAGGCAACATTATGAAAAATCTGCAGTCAGCCGCAAACTATTACGGATTCGAGGATGTGGATGCATTCTGCGGCAATTACTATGGTGTGACAGCTGATGAATATGCCGACAATTATGCATTGGAGATCGCCAGAAATTATGTGGCAGCTCAGCTTATCGCAAACAATGAAGGCCTCAATCCCACGGATGAAGAGGTAAACGCAAAGGCTTTGGAATACGCCACCGGTCAGGGATACGATTCAATCGATGCCTATATCGAAGGCGAGGGAGTTGATTTCGATTCCCTCAGAAACGGCATGATGATGGAAAACGTTGTGGAGTATTTTAAGACGATTTCCACCATCACAGAAAATTAGTGATCAAAATGCAGTAAGTTCTAAATAAAACAGACGGCCAACGGACTTTTCGTGGCGCGGGAGAGGAAGTAAAAATGGATTTAACAGACATAAGAGATTTGTACAGAGACAAAGAAAAATTTGCTGATGCAGAAGTTACAGTGGGCGGCTGGGTCAGAAGTAACCGTGATTCAAAGACCTTTGGATTTTTGGTGATAAACGACGGTACATTCTTTGAGCCCCTTCAGGTGGTATACCATGAGGAAATGGAAAATTTCGCAGATATCTGCAAGATAAATGTAGGCGCAGCTGTAGTGGTAAAGGGAAAAGTAGTCCTTACCCCCGATGCAAAGCAGCCTTTCGAGCTTCAGGCAACAGAGCTTTTTGTAGAAGGCCCTTCAGGAGCGGATTACCCTCTTCAGAAAAAGCGTCACACCTTTGAATATCTGAGAACTATGACTCATTTAAGACCCAGAACCAACACATTCCAGGCAGTCTTCAGAGTCAGAAGCCTTATCGCTTATGCGATCCATACTTTCTTTATGGAGAGAGGTTTTGTATATGTCCATACTCCCATCATCACCGGAAGTGACTGCGAGGGTGCCGGAGAAATGTTCCAGGTGACCACACTTGATTTAAACAATCTCCCCATGACAGAGGACGGAAAGGTTGATTATTCAAAGGACTTTTTCGGAAAAGAGACAAACCTTACCGTATCCGGACAGCTTAATGTCGAGACCTACGCATTCGCTTTCAAGAATGTATATACCTTTGGACCTACATTCCGTGCGGAGAATTCCAATACCACAAGACATGCTGCAGAGTTTTGGATGATTGAGCCCGAGATGGCCTTTGCTGACCTCAAAGACGACATGGTTCTGGCAGAGAGCATGCTTAAATTTGTCATCCGCTATGTACTTGAGAATGCTCCCGAGGAGATGAATTTCTTTAACAACTTTATCGACAAGGGACTCCTTGACAGATTAAACCATGTGCTCAATTCAGACTTTGGCCATGTAACATATACAGAGGCAATTAAGATCCTTGAAAAACACAATGATGAGTTTGATTATAAAGTATTCTGGGGTTGCGACCTTCAGACAGAGCACGAGAGATTCCTGACAGAGCAGGAGTTCAAGCGCCCTGTATTCGTAACCGATTATCCAAAGGAGATCAAGGCATTTTACATGAAACTCAACGACGACGGAAAGACAGTAGCCGCTATGGACTGCCTGGTTCCCGGAATCGGAGAGATCATCGGCGGAAGCCAGAGAGAGGATTCACTGGAGCTTCTCACAAAGAGAATGGACGAGCTGGGACTTAAGAAAGAAGATTATCAGTTCTATCTTGACCTCAGAAAATACGGTTCCGTTAGACACGCGGGATTCGGCCTGGGATTTGAGAGATGTGTAATGTACCTCACCGGAATGGGTAACATCAGAGACGTGCTTCCCTTCCCTCGTACAGTCAACAACTGCGATCTGTAAAAAAGTTATATAAACCAATAAAGCATCGGACAGGGCGATCATGTGAAAACGCCCTGTCTTTTGTGTAACAACTAGCCTAAGTCCCATCCGCAAGCTCGCTTGCGAGGTGGACTTAGGCGACTGTAGAACACCGAAAGGCTTTGCCTTGAGGTGTGAAACAGAGTTGAAATCGAGTAGGAGTCAGCCTACTCGATTTTTTTAAAAAATAGTAAAAAACAAAAAAATGTTCGATTAAGTCCAAAGTAATGGACTGAAAATATTATATCCTCAAGTCAGCTTAGAAAAAGTGAAACCATCAGTAAAAATTGACAGGAGGATATGATATGAAGGGTTATTATACAAATGCAGGATATATGGGATATGTGAACGGTGAGTACATGCTTTTCTCCAGCGAGGACGATTACGCAGAATACGCAGAGGATCATATGGACTAAAAATTGGGCTAATTGTGTGATTTTACACAAAAAAGTCTGAATTTTTCGCAAAATATTCTTGTATAATCCACATAAATAAAGTAAAATATATAATAAATATCTTTATTCAGGGGAGGTTTATACTGTTGGATTATACCAGAAAAAAACTTCGTCTGGGAGACGTACTATTAGAAAATAAATATATTACCAAGGAACAGTTGGATGAGGCCTTAAAAAAGCAAAACGGCAGTGGCAAAAAGCTGGGAGAGGTATTGGTGGATGAAGGTTATCTGAAAGAGGGCGACATCGCCAGAGCCATCAGCAAACAGATGAGCCTTGCATATGTGGATTTAAAGACGGTCAATATCAATGATGATGTTGTAAAACTTGTTCCGGAGAATATTTTAAAGAAACATGTTGTTTTTCCCTACGATTATGCCGATGGAAATATCGGAGTTATAAAAGTAGCCATGGCTGACCCCATGGATGCCATAGCAATAGATGACATCTCGATCATCACCAATCTGCAGATAGAGATCGAGGTAGCTACATCAAGACAGATACTCTTGGCAATTGACCGGGTATTCGGTCAGAGCGGAGTAAATGCCGCTCTCGAGTCCTTTACCAGGGACAGAGGTATTGATGTGCTGGACGATGATGCCATCATCGAAAACGAAGATGTCACCAACTCACCCATCGTAGTACTTGTAAAAGAAATGATAGAGTCGGCTGTTCGTCAGCGAGCATCCGATATACATATAGAGCCTACAGAAAAGAGTGTGCGCGTGCGCTTTCGTATAGACGGCGCCCTCCATGAAAAAGGCACTTACAGTCACAAGATCATGGCCGCCCTTGCAGCCAGGATCAAGATCATCGGCGGTATGGATATCGCCGAAAAGAGAAAGCCTCAGGACGGAAGGATCACTCAGGTGGTTGACAGACTGGAGTATGATATCCGTGTATCCATACTGCCTACGGTTTTCGGAGAAAAAGTGGTAATGCGTCTTGCTTCAAAGAATGCATTTACCAGGGACAAGAGTCAGCTGGGTTTAAAGGCTGACGATCTGAAAAAATTCGATCACATTTTCAAAAATCCTCACGGTATCGTCCTCGTAACGGGACCTACCGGAAGCGGTAAGTCAACGACACTGTATACAGCTTTGTCGGAGCTTAACAGGGAGGAAGTTAATATAATCACGGTAGAGGATCCCGTGGAGGCAAACATAAACGGTATCAATCAGGTGCAGGTTAACACAAAAGCCGACCTCACATTTGCTTCTGCCTTAAGGTCCATCCTCAGGCAGGACCCCGACATCATCATGATCGGTGAGATCCGTGATACAGAGACTGCAGAGATAGCTGTTCAGGCGGCTATCACGGGACATTTGGTAGTAAGTACACTTCATACCAATTCGGCGGCAGGTTCCATCACCCGTCTTATCGATATGGGTGTTGAACCATACCTTATATCGGACGCTGTGGTGGGCGTTATCGCTCAGAGACTTGTGCGCAAGCTTTGCCCCGCATGCAAGGACAAACGTCTTGCAACCGAAAATGAAAAGAGAATGTTAAAGAGGTCCACTGCGGAAAATATACTCATATATGAGCCCGTTGGATGTAATCAATGCGATTTCACCGGTTACAAAGGCCGAATCGGTGTATATGAGATCATGTGCATGTCCACGGCATTAAAGGAGATAATCTCCAGGGAGGCTTCTTCCAGTGAGGAGATAAAGGCAGTTGCCATGAAGGAAGGCATGAAGACCCTCAGAGACTCCGCTGCGGAGTATGTACTTGAAGGAACCACATCCTATGAGGAGATGATGAGAGTATCCTTCGAAATGTAACTTTGTTGCATATCACTAAAGTTAAAGGTATAGATAAATGGGCAATTTCGGATATGAAGCGACCGATGATGCGGGCGTTATCAAAAAAGGAAATCTGACGGCTGACAACATAGAAAAAGCCGAGGCGGAATTAAGAGGTCAGGGACTCACCATCATCAGCCTCACGGAACAGGGAGCCCTCAGCCAGGATATCAATTTATCCTTTGGCGGAAAGCCTTCTTCCAGAGACTTAAGCGTTTTCTGCAGGCAGTTTGTCAGCATGACACGAGCCGGCGTTACCATAATCGAAGCCCTCAGAATGCTGGAGGAGCAGACAGAGAATGTGATGCTCAAAAAAGCCATCGAGGGTGTCAGAAACGGCGTTGAAAAGGGTGATACTCTTGCAAACTCTCTGGCTGAATATCCAAAGGTTTTCCCCACTCTCATGGTTCACATGATAATGGCGGGTGAAGCTTCAGGTAATTTGGAAGTAGCCTTTGACAGAATGGCGCTTCAGTTTGAAAAGGCGGAAAAGACCAGATCCATGGTAAAAAAAGCCATGATCTATCCCATAATCGTTTCCGTTGTGGCAATAGTGGTTGTTATCATAATGTTAGTGGTGGTCATCCCATCCTACACGGAAACATTTGCAAGCCTTGATGCGGAGCTACCAAAGATCACAGTGGGAGTTGTAAACGCCAGCAATTTTGTGATCAATTACTGGTACGTGCTGCTGGCAATTGCGATCGGGCTGATATTCGGTATCAGAAAATTCAGGACCACATCGATGGGAAAGAAATTTTTCGGAGGTCTTGCCTTAAAGATACCGGTATTTAAAAATCTTACCGTAAAATCCGCTTCAGCTCTGATGGCCAGGACCCTCAGCACACTTATCGCCGCAGGTGTAAGTCTTCCGGATGCCGTCGAGATAGTTGCGGGTACAATGGAAAATGTTTATTTCAAAGAAGCATTGCTAAATGCCAGGGAACAGATTATAATCGGAGTACCACTCTCTAAACCTCTCAGAGACTGTGGTCTGTTTCCTCCCATGGTTTACCACATGGTCAGAATCGGCGAGGAATCGGGAAATATAGAAGATATGCTGGTGAAACTGGCAGACTATTATGACGAAGAGGTAGAAAGCGCAACCCAGAATCTCATGGCAGTAATGGAACCCATGATCATACTGGTGCTTGCGGGAATCGTAGCATTCCTCATCGCATCCATACTGGCACCTATGATGGGTCTCTACGATGCGGTAGGAAATATGTAAACATGGTTTTAGTCCTTCTTTTAAGGGTGGGAAGGAATAAAATAAAAGTCTTAACAAAAAGGAGCATACAAATATGAAAGAGACAAAAAGATTAGGAAACAAGGGATTTTCACTGGTGGAGCTTATTGTAGTTATTGCAATAATGGCAGTTTTCGTAGGAGTTTTAAGTCCCCAGTATATGAAATGGGTAGAGAGAGCAAGACTCCAGAAAGATAATTCAGCAATCGGTGAAATCGCACAGGCTATGAAGCTTGCATATTCTGACGAGGCACTTAGAACAAAAATTGACAGTGAATCTGATGGCAAAAAGTTCACATTGACAAATTCAACAGTTGATGATGCTGCTGGCTTTAATTTTACAACGACCCCTGCTACAAAGACAGTAGAAAAAGAGGTTGAACAGGTTGTAGGTAGTAAGTTTGATACATCAAGTAAGGCTTACAAAAAATCAACTACACCTATTGTGCTTGAACTACAAGATGATGGCAGTGTAAAAGTTACAGGTTATTATGAACTTCCTACTGACACAGCGGGAACAACAAAAACATTCTAAGATATTACATAATTTTCGAGGGGACGCCCAATGACACCAATGTTTTATGCAATGTTTTTCATATTCGGAACCGTGGTAGGCAGTTTTTTAAACGTGCTGATCTACCGCATTCCTCTGAAGCAGGACTTCGTAAAGATGAGGTCCCATTGCATGAACTGTGGCTATGAATTAAAGCCCTATGACCTGGTGCCTGTATTAAGCTATATAGCTCTGGGCGGAAAATGCAGAAAATGTAAAACAAGGTTATCCGTTCAGTATCCTTTGATAGAATTACTGAACGGGTGCCTATGGCTTTTGACGAGTATCGTCTATGAGGGGAGCTATAAGACATTTATTTACTGCATGTGCTTTTCGGCACTTATAGCGCTTAGCGTAATTGATTTTAGAACATATGAGATACCGATTGGGTTCAGTATCTTTATTTTTGTATTTGGAATAATTTCATTATTCTTTGATTACAACAACTGGGCCGATCATGGGATTGGCCTCGTTTGCGTTAGCGGATTTTTGCTTATTTTATATCTTTTGAGCCGTGGCAGAGCTATCGGCGGAGGAGATATCAAACTGATGGCGGCCTGCGGTCTGCTCATCGGATGGAAAAGTATAATACTTGCATTTTTACTGGGATGCATCATTGGCTCTGTCATTCACCTTCTCAGGATGAAGATCAGTAACGAGAGCCATGTGCTTGCCATGGGTCCCTACCTTTCTGCCGGAGTTATCATCGCGGCTCTGTGGGGGGACAGAATGATAAACTGGTATATAAATATGTGGAGCGTGGTCTGAGAATAGATCCATTTACTTCACATTTTTAAAAGCTCTGTCGGATATTCATCTGACAGGCGGATATAGATGCTGATCTGTGCACATGAGGAATATTATGAAAAATGACAACAGAGGTTTGTCTCTCATGGAGCTTATCGCGGTCATAGCCATGATGGCAGTCATGGTGGGAGGTTTTACCTATTCCACCGCCTTTTTGTCGGGGCGTGCTGCCAGAGAATGTATGGAAAAACTTTCCTCTGCCATTGAACAAAACAAGGCTACGGCGGCAGGAAAGGTGGATTCCTATCTGGAGATCTACTGCGACAGCGAGAGCAATGTATATGTAAAGGAAGTCTCAAGGGGGATAGACCGGGACGGAAATGATGTCGTCACCGAATCCAATCCTGAGATGATAGGAAAAGGCGTGATACTCAGATACAGGGTCACGGGTGACGGACCCGGGTATTACAGGAATATAGGCGTGGATGCAAATCATCTGATACTGGGATTTAACCGTTCTTCGGGAGCGTTCAAGGACCTCAGGCAGATGAGCCCCGAACTTGAAGGAAAATATTGTCTTGAGATAAAAATGTCCAAGGCAAACAGAGAATACAAAATATCATTATCATATCTTACAGGCAAGATAACCAAGGAGTAAAACTGATGGCTAAGAAAATTCTCAGCATTGAGATCGGTCAGTCGCTGGCAAAGATCGTGGAAATTAAATATTCCAACAGACCCGTGGTGACCAAGCATATTGACATAGAACTGCCCCAGGGAATAATTGCGGACGGAGGCATCATCAGAGGTGATGTGCTTGCGGACTGTATCAGTGACGCCATTGAGGTTGCAAAGTTTTCAACAAAGCGTGTGATTTTTGTTATCAATTCTTCAAAGATCGCAGGCCGTGAAGTTTTGATACCAAAGATAAATGAGAAAAAGATCAAGACCCTCATCGAGAAAAATGCGACGGATTATTTCCCCATTGATCTGGAGGATTATGAGATAGGATATGTGCTCCTTGACAACGGAGCAGGCGCTGAGCAGAAAAGACCTGTAATGGTTTATCTGGCACCGAAGGCTATCCTAAAGGATTATTATGAACTTGCAGATAAGTGCGGTCTTGATATAGAAAATTTCGACTTTGGCGGAAACAGTCTCTATCAGGCCATCAAGATTGAGGGTCAGAGCACAGAGACATCCATGTTTATAAAGATCGACGAGACAAACTCCACTGTCTCTGTGGTATCCGATGACAGACTAATGCTCCAGAGGAGCATTTCATACGGAGTCGACGGTATCATCAAGGATGTGATGGCAGAAAAGGGCCTCTCATATATGCAGGCTCTTGACTTTGTGGAGAGCCATCCCGCATTTGAAACCGATGATGCCAAAGAAGACGCAAAGCTCCTCATAAATGGCATCCAGAGAACCATCGACTTCTATATGGCAAAGAACAGGGCAAAGCCCATTGCCAATATCTATCTGACAGGTATCGGCGGAGCCGCAAAGGGACTTGGCGATATCATTTTGGAGGCTACAGGAATAACCGCTGTTCAGCTTATCGTTCCCGGCAACATGGTGGGTGATAAGCGTATAAAGGGCGGACAGGCTAACCGCTATATCGGCAATATCGGAGGAACCATTGCACCTATCGGATTCGTGCAGGACGAAAAGGACGGCTCGGGACTTAATGGTGGCAACAATGGCAATCTTCCCGTGCTCATCAATGTGATGTGTGTTCTGGGAAGTATCATCCTCGCGGCTGCGGGAGTTGTTCCCTATCTTTTTGCAAGGAATGAGAGAGACGCCAGACTTTTGTATTTAAATACTCTCAAATATGTCATCGAAGAGTACAACACTTATGTGGATACAAAGGCAAAGAATGAATACTTAAATGAATTAAATGACAAGACCTTCAACAGAAATGAGGAGATCGTTGGCTTCATCGAAGAGATGGAGGAAAAGATGCCGGCCGACATCACGGTAAGTTCCTTTATCTGTGACGAATATTCCGTCACCATGTCGGTGGAGGTTGAGGATATGAAGGAGGCTGCATTCGTGATAAACACTTTGCAGACCTTTGAATCCCTGTCGGATGTAAGCGTTACATCTGTCAATGAGACAAGCGATGATGCAGGGGAGACGAGAGTCGGATTCAGCGTTCAGTGCACCTACAAGACAGTGGCTGAAAGCACCGAAACAGAAAGCGATACGTCGGAGACTGTCACAGAAAGCGCTGATGAAACTTTGGAAGGAGGTATTCAGTAATGAAATTATCTGCAAGAGACAAAAACTTACTGATCATCCTCGTTGGAGTTTTGATCTTACTGGCAGTTTACAGCCTTGTATATGTGAGATTTACGGAAAAGACCGAGAGCATAGAGAGTGAGACCGTAGCCATTAACAGAACCATTTCCTCTCTGGAAAAGCTGGTTGACGAATCGGATCACTATGCAGAGGATGTAAAAAATTTCACGGAGGACAGTGAAGCTATCATGGCTTCCTACCCTGCCGATATCATGACAAGCGATATCATCCTGTATGTCAATTCCCTTGCCGCAAAGCATGACCTTGCTGTCACAGGGATCACAATGAGGGATGTTACAGGGCTTGAGACACAGTATCCAACCTATGACAGACTTACACCGGAGGGTGAGACCATCACCGCAACGGATGCAAACGATGACGGGATTTACCTCTACGAGCATGGCCTCGAGGTTAATTTCGAGTGCGGATACGAGGATCTGAAGGACGCTTTGGAGGATGTCCTGGGAGATAAATGGCAAAAATCCATTCACAGTATCTCCCTGTCCTACAACAAGGGTGCGGGAAATCTCACGGGAAACATAACCGCGGGAATGTACAGCATGACAGGAACAGGCGCTGTTTATGAGAGACCTATCATAAACGGAGTGGTGGAAGGAACAGATAACATTTTCAAGACTTTTGAATCCGAAACAAAGAACACTACGGAGGACTCCGGGGAACTTGAGGAAGAAAACGGCACTGACTAAAGTAAATATGGTTGGAGACAATCGGGGTTTTTCCTTGGTAGAGTTACTTGCGGCGATTGCAATTTTGGCGATAGTAGTATCGCCTTTTTTGCATTCTTTTATAACTGCCGCAAATACCAACAGCAGAGCCAGAAGAGTCATGCAGGCAACAGCTGCGGCGGAGGATATTTTTGAGAGGCTGCGCCCCCTGCAGTTAGGAGACGGCATAGTAAGCCTCATGAACAGAGGAAACTGCAGGGAACTGTTGATAAATGAAAACGCCACTCCTGTGGGTGGCACGGACAGGTATTGCACCGTAAATGACGGCACGGGACTAAAGTTTGTAAAAAACGACTCCGGAGTATATTATTTTGCGATCCTGGATGAGGAAGTGGACTCTTCAAAATATGATATATTTGCCACTATAGACACCAGGGATTATGCGGACAATTATAACAGCGAGGCTCTTACAAAGATCACCGACATAGATCTTAAAAAAGATGTGCTCTACACACTTACTTCCGATATGGAAAACAGGGTGTTTGCAGAGTTTGCGGACAGAAGCAGCAGATATTTTGCAGGCAGGAGCGGTACGGCGGCAAAGGCTGCGGATTTTGCAAATTCATTAAAGCGCAGCATGACTTTTACCATAGAGCCTGTGGGGATTTTGACCAGGGTCAGCTTAAAGATCGAATATACGGATGAGTTTTCCAGAGTTGCACCGAGTGAAAAGACCTACAGTAAGACCATGGAGCTATATCTGAGCGACGGCACAAATGAGCTGAGAAATATTTATTTCCTCTATACGCCCAATTATGATTCAAGGTCAGGCTCTGTAAAGGATATTTTCAATGTATTGAATTATTCAAAGATAGATTGCAATGTGTTTTTTGTAAAGCAGGTGAGCGGTACGGACCTGGCTTCAAGAGAGACCACATATGTGGCAAATGTTAATCTCTCAGAGGCAAACAGTACATCCGAAAGATATAATTCTGCCATCACCGGCATATATTCAAACTTCGGGCAAAACCTGGGCAAAAAAGAAGCGGGCTTAAGCGACTATGCCCAGACCGACAAAACGGTATATACCTACAACGGCCTCACGGGAGTTTCCGCCACAAACCTTATGAAATACGGCGACATTGTTAAAAACGAGCCGGAGTCAAGGATCTACAGCGTGGACTTAAAGATTTACCAAAAGGATGCCTATAATGACGAGGACAATACCTTTGACGAGGATAAATTTATTATAGAGATCGATAATTGATCTGCCAAAGAACCGCAAGAAAAAGAGAAAGGAGGATGAGCATGAAAAAATTTATAAAGGACAATAAAGGCTTTTCACTTGTTGTTGTGATCATTGCAGTTGCTTTTGCGACCATGCTCACCACTCTGATACTGTATCTTGCATTGTTTAATTTCAGGATCCGGCTGGCACAGTCTGCCAATAAAGAGAATTTTTATTCTGCGGAGCGGGCTTTGGAGGAAGTCAGGGCAGGACTTGAAAATGTGGTTTCCGACTGTATCGGAAATGCCTATTTAAATGTGCTCGAAAAATACGAAAACTACGACGGCGACGAGAGAAGTGATGAGTTCGTATATGTATATGTTACGGAACTCAGAAAAGCTCTGAGTATTGCCGGGTCGGATTATTATTTCGATATCGGAAAGCTTGAGAATTTCCTGGTGGACACAAGGTGGGACAGCACTGAGGGGTATGGAGCCAGGATCTCCTCCATGGTGGGAAATTCCGACAGAAGAGACTATGGCAACATGGTCTCCGCTTCAGACGGACTGGTGCTTAAAAATGTGAGAGTCACATATGTGTCACCCACCGGAGTGATCTCCATAATAGAGACGGATATAAAACTGAATGTTCCGTCATATAATTTTACGGATTCCATGAAGATACCGGATATCATTTCCTTTGGTATCGTGGCAAATAACGGAGTTGATATCACAAGTGCCACCACCATAAAGGGAAATATCTATGCAGGTGATGAAGGTATAAACATAGGATACGGAGCCACAAGGATCACCGGGACCGATCTGATCATAACAGACGGCGATTTCAATATATCCGGGCAGTCTCTTACAATAGATGCCGCTCCCGATATCTGGGCGAGGAACATTGTGGTGGACAATTCTGCCATCAGTTCCAGCGCAAATATGTATGTAAGGGATGACCTGATATTCCTCGGAAACGGCTCAAATGTCAGCTTAAACGGAGAGTATTACGGCTACGGGTACAACGAAGATCTGGCTGCGGAGAGCAGTGCCATAATCGTAAACGGACTTAATGCAAGGATCGACATGTCGGGTGTGACAAAGCTCTACCTGGGCGGTCGAAGTTTTATAAAGACCGAGGGAACCGTCACCGGCGGAGGAAATACCTTTACCAATGCCAATGTGGCCATGGGCGAATCCTTTGCTGCAAAGAGCGACCAGATAGCATATCTGGTGCCTCCGGAGTGCCTGTGGGTAAAGGATGGAAAGAGCATGTTCGGCTCCAATCCCGTAGCCTACGATCAGATAGACACGGCGGCGGAGACAGCGGGAGCAACAGAGGTGGATCTGAGTGTTATGTCAAACCTTTTGGGCGTATCCATGGATCATTATGCCAACGGATACAGAAAGGTTTATTCCAATAAAAGCGGCGTTATGCTGGTGTATTATTATCTGACATTCTCTACTCCGGAGAGAGCAAATTATTTTTTTAACGCCTATTACAATGCGGACAAGACCAGAATGGACAAATACCTGTCCCATTACATAGCGGATGCAAAGCTTCCTGTGGATACAATGCTCAGGGTAAACCTGGCCGGAAATGTGTTCAGAAAAGTAAACGGCAGTTTCGTCCTTGAAAATTCCACATCTACCACGGACTCAAAGAGTGAATTAAAGGCAGAGTCGGATAAGTATCTGGAGACATATAACAGGCTGTGCACACAGCTGTCCACGGCTGAGATCGGAACCGATGCCGCAAATGAAAAGGCGGCAAGAGGCATTTTTTATAATGTTATAGACAGAGATGCCATAAATACCATTGTCCCCAATGTGGGAGATAAAAAAATCGCCTATGAGCCTGCGGGACAGGGTGTTGTGATAGTAAATAACGGGGCAAACCCATATAAGCTCTCGGCCCATGAAGGCGATGTTTCAACCTGGGCGGATATAAAAGTGATAATAGCAACCGGAGATGTGGAAGTTGACCGCTCCTATGAGGGTATCATCATAGCGGGAGGAAATGTAAAAGTTTCCGGAGGCGTGAATGTCACGGCGGATACGGTTAAAGCCTCTCAGGCATTAAAGGCAACCGTGGGATACGTGGATGGCAACAATTACCCCGCCATCAACCTCTTTTCCGAGGGAGAATTTTTGTACGGAAGCAGTGGAAGTGAGTCAAACGGTGTCATATCCACAACTGATCTTGTAACTTACGAGAACTGGAGCAAGGAATAATATTTTTGTGATTTGAAATAAAAGGAGATCGGAAATTGAAGCCAATTAACAACAGAGGATTTTCATTAGTGGAAATGCTGGTCACCATCGTCATACTGGCGATAGTGGGTAGTGCTGTTTTTGGCTTTATCACGGTCACCGGCAATTTTTTTGACAGGACGAAAAAGGAAGTTAATACCGTCACCGAGGCGGAGGATGCATCAAACTGGCTGACAGATGCCATAAGCGAGACGGCCCGCGGCATCAGTTTGAGAGATGAGAGCGGTTCGGTGCGGATCCTTGAAATATACAATGAAAAAAATGCCTATACAGTAACCTATGACAAGCTTGCAAAGGTCATTTATTGCGACGAAAGTGCTCTAAATGCCGACGGAAACTGGGTGGCCGTAAGCGCTGCCAGAAGCAATGTGCTGGCAAAAAACGTAAAGGATTTTACGGTGGATATAAGCGGTGCACAGAGCGATACCAGAACCGTTTTGATGAATATTTCCGTGGACGATGACGGCAGGAGTGTTACCTTTAACAAGACCATAACCATCAGAAATGAAGTCCTGGTAAACGGTACTGAGGAACAGTTAAGGAATATCATCAGTGAGTTTAAGAGTACTGTAACGGGAGTTTATATATACCCAATGGTAAAATACACTACCCCCGGTTCTGACATAACATTCTCGGCCAGGGTAACCGGTGTGGGTTTTCCTTCCCAGACAGTTATCTGGAGCATTGCGGACAGAACAGGATTAAAGTCCGGCACCACCATAGATGCCACAACAGGTACACTTCATGTTGCTGCGGATGAGACAAACAGTTTCAGAGTGGTGGCCACATCCGTGGAAACGGACAATCAGGACAGACCGGTCAGCAGCGACAATTCCTGTGGGCTGGTGGAGCTGATGACCCTTACCGGCATCGAGATAACCAATAAGCCCACGACTCCGCTTACGGTGGGAACGGTTTACGGTTTAAAGGCCATCGTCAAGGGCAGCAATATGGATACCTCCGCAGAAAAGGTTGTATGGAGTATCCCTGCAGGCAAGGAAAAGGAAGGCCTTACCATATCTTCAAACGGAGTTCTTACCCTCGGAATAGGCTTATATAACGCTTTCCCCACAGCGGATGATAAAACGGGCGCAAATGTGACCGTCAGGGCTTCTGCCGCAGCAGATCCCACAAAATATGTAGACCTGGTGGTGGATCTGTTTTTTGAAAACGGAGATTTTACCTTTGATTCCATTACTTATTCCGTAAACAGAGGAAGTTATATCAACTTAAGCAGTGAACTGGCTTATTACGGAAAAACCACCGAAAATAATAAAGTGATCTGGTCCATAAAAAATGATGCGGGGATAGGAAGCAAGCTTAAGCTGGATACATCCCTGGGAATATTGACCGTGGACAAAGATATCGACTATGCAAAGACTTATACCGTGAAACTGCAGGCGATCATGTATTCGTCCGGCACCAACGAGAAGGTGGACGAAGCCGAGGTGAATGTGATGATCCCCGCGGTAAGACTAAGCCTTGCCTGCGATACCGTCACGGTAAAAAAAGGTGAGAGCGGACGCGTACCCTTTGAAGTAACAGGCCTTGTGGTGGATGCGGGGGATGTGATATCTTCTTCAAAACCTGCCATAAGAAACAGCCTCCTGTATGTTGAAAAGGGAAAACTTGTAATAAGTCTTGGTGTGGACATAAAGCAGGATGAGTTTAATGCAGGAATATATATAAACGGATTCCCCACCATCAGTGACGACTTGAAAGTCCTGGTTGAGGAGAGGACAAATGTTACCTTTGCGGTAAATATGGAGGATGCTCCGATCTATGTGCCGGTGCCCGGCGAGAGGAGCGGCCCCGACCCGGATACCGTTAAGACTGCCGGGTATTCCACATATGTCGCAGGTATAAATATCATTTACGGATATGATGCCGGCAGGGACAGATATACCATAAGGCTCGGTTCTTCCGGAAGCTCGTATTTTTACAAAGATACCGCAGGCACGGACGTGTGCTGGTATCTGTCAAATATTGAGAGTGACACGGGAAGTGTATTCTATGCACCGACTCCCGGATCAAAATATTTCCCGGAATCGGCGGCATTTACAAATGTGGGCGGCACGGATTATGCAGAGGCCACCATCACTTACCACGAGGAAAGGATCAGATACAGACGATATAACACAAATGAGTATCGTTGGTCCACCAGGACTTACACTTATCAGGTATATGATGAGGGAACCGGTAACTGGTACCAGTACAGTGATTACTGCCCTTATTGGATGGCACCCGACAACAAATATGCAAATGTAGCATTTGCAAAAGCCTATACCAATGTGGGAACGGAAGGAGCGCTTACTCCGGATCTTGCTATCGATCAAAAGTCAGACACCCGCTGGGCGTCCGAACATGGAATTGATGATGCTTATCTGATGGTTGATATGGGATGCGTCAGAAATATCTCAAGGATATATCTGGAGTGGGAAAGTGCAAGGGCTAAAGAGTACGAGATCAAGGTGTCAAATGACGGCACCCACTGGACGACCGTTGCAACATTTAATGATCCGGACATGGGAAATATCGCAAACAGGACTAACGAAACCTATACCACGGCAGATTTCCCCGGAGGAAATGTGGCAAGGGGCAGGTATGTGCTCATGCAGGGAATACACAGAAATACCGAAGGATACGGTTATTCCATCTGGGCATTTGATATTACAACAACAAATCTAAATTAATACATCGGTAAAGATTTAGTGTTTGGATTTACGGTTTATGTTTTGAAAGGCTTAAGTTTATGCGTGGAAACAGGTCAAATTCAAAAACTAAATATGGTCACAGGGTTTTAAAAAGGGTGATAACAGGTATATTGTCCGTCTGCATCATTGGGGGCGGAGTGTATGCCTTTGCATTAAATGACAGGGTGCTCCATGCCCAGGAGGTATTCAGGGACACAGAGGTCATGGTGCAGGAGAAAATCGCAGGAGGAAAGTCCTTTAATATTCTGGAGATAGTATCAGCCCCTGAAAATGCAAGGATAGGATACCTTGTGGGCGGCTGTGAACCGACTCTTGATGATACGGCTGTCACAAATTTAGAGGCAGAAGGGATCCTTACAAGGGATGCCGCTTCAGCTTCGGACCATCCCCTGGTTTTGACGACTCTTACGGAGGACAGGAGTGCCGAAGATCCGGAACTTTTGGCCGCAGGCTACACGGAGGAGATCGTTTATGATGATTCCGTAAGCGGCGGAAGTGTGAGCGGAGGAAGTGTAAGCGGAGGAAGTGTAAGCGCAGGGAATCCTCCTGTCTACAGATATACAAAACAGACTGTGGTAAACAGGGAATTTTTTAAAAGATATGTGCTGGGCATGACAGGTAATTATGAGAGCCTTAGAGTAAATGTTACTACAAAGACCCCCGGGGAACTTACGGCGGATCAGATAAACAGTGCAGATCTTATTTACATAAACGGATTAAATGCGGACGGATACAGGACTCTTTCCATGCCGGAGGATACTGCCATTGCCCTTCTAGGCAGGATCACTGCGGATGAAGCATCGGGATATGTTCCCTGTATCATCGACTTTGCGGTATATGATTCTCTCTTACAGGCTTACAGCACGTCAAGCCTTGCAGATCCTAACCTCTTTAAGGTGATGACTGTCCTTATGACAGAGAGGATAGATGATGTATATGCTCAGATCGCATCCGGTTTTTCGGAGGGTTTGTCCTCGGAGAGATGGAAGAGCGTGCTCAATGCGGTCGCCATCGCAAACAGCGGTAATTTTGTAAACGGAAATGTATTCTGGTGCAGGTATTCGGCTGAGGATTTTGCAAGCGGTATTGGCTCCTCACAGATATTCGTGTCGGAGGATCTAAAATCTTATTACAGTCAGACTGCCATCAGCAACGGTTTTTATGAAGTGCAGGAATATATCGATGAGGAAAATTACAATAACAGTATTAATTACCCCACCAGAGAGACCATGAATATGGCTCTTATCACCCCTGCCATGGTGGCTCAGTACATCATAAACTTCTCAAAAGAGGGAACGGTTTTATATAAAAACAACATAAGTGTTCTGGAACTCCAGCCCTGCAAGGACTTTAACTTCGGTGACACAAACGGAAAAGCACAGCTCATCAATAAATGGATACCCGGCTTTGCGGACAAGGCTGATCTTGTCAATGTCACATGCATGACCATTAATGAGTACATCGGTCACAATGATGATATTCTGGAACAGTATGACCTGGTTTACATCGGAAGCAATACCGGATTTTTCAATATGAGCGAGGGAAATGTGTATACGTCTTCTGCGGGAAATGCCACAGAGCGCAGAAGTTACAGGCGCTTTAACGACCCTTCCATGAACGGACTTATCTACAGCCATGTGGGCGACCTTGGAAATGTTCAATACTGGGGACTCATAAAGACGGACAGATCATATACGGACAAGACTTACTACAGGTTCCCGGGAATAGATCTTACCACATACAAACTGGCTGAACTTAAAGAGTACTTGGACGGCGGAAATCCCGTGATCGTAGCGGACGATTTCTTTACCTATGGAAATTCATATTCCGTATCCGGTGAGGGAGCACCCACCGCCATAAACGGTGGCATAAATATAAGTGCATCCTCAAATCCCATATACGGAATACTTGATACATCATCATATATGTATGAGCTGGTGGTATATGCCATGACGGGACAGGCAGTAAAACTCAGTCCCGACAGCTTTACATTTAACTGGAGTGGCAGAAAGCATTCGAACTTCTTTAACGAGAGCACTGCAACGGCGTCAAGTCTGGTAAAAAGTGTAAATCAGCAAAAACTGTTTTTGAACCTGACAAGCCGACCAACAGAGTATGCCTATACCACAAAGGGCAGTTACTTAAAGATAGACAAGGTAAATTATTTACAGCCTTCAGACGACGGCAATTATTATCTGACTTATGAGATGAGTATCTCAAGCCTCGGTCTTGCAACCGGAGGACAGACATTTGACTGCAAGCTTTTCATCGATGTAAACAATGACGGAAAGTTTTCAAAGACTCAGGAGGAGATGGATTCGCTTGTTATCACGGATCTTTCAAACGGTGCCGTTTTGACAAAATCCGAGGGTGCATACAGGCTCATGACCGGTAACGCCTACAGAGTTTCCAGAATCCTGCCCAAGGAATATTTCGGCTGCGTGGCATGGGAGATCATGGTCATGTCCAATTCCGATTCCTCCATCAGAGATTCGGAGAAGGGATACACTGTTGTGAAGTCTGCCGCAAGTGACAAGACCACGATAAAGATCCTGCAGATCACTTCCGGAGAAAAGACATATGAGGACGGAAAAGTCGGCTGGGCAGTCAACTCAAATAACTTAAACCTCGAAAAGCAGTTGAGCAGTGCAAGTGCGGGAAGTCTCTGGCATGAGCTTTTGTCGGATATACCCGATTTTGAACTCGATATAACCACCATCCCGACCTATGGAAGCGATGGCCTCATAGCCAGGTTCAAGGCGGCAAAAAATGAGGGTAATAATCTGTTTGATGAATATGATATGCTGATCTTTGGATTCGGTGACGGATTTGCGGATATCAGATATAAAGAGCTTCTTGATGCCATAAGGGATTATGCGGACAGCGGTCATTCCATACTCTGGGCTCATGACGACACATTCGTGCAGGCTTCATTTTTACCTGAGTATTATGACTATACCACCGCTGTGGGTGACATGCCGGCGGATAAAGTAAACTATTTTGACAGAAACGGCGAGACATCGGCTCTTACACTTTTGGGTTCGACAGACAGCTGGCAGAATAACGAAAAGGATTCACGACCCAGATTTTTGACCCAGTATGTGCGTCAGATATCCGGTATGGATACCTATGGTGTCACCGTAAACGGCTCCCCCGCACGAAGCGGCCAGGAGATAAGCAAATACGATGCTAACGGTAATGTCACAGCCGACTGGAAATATCTGGTGGATTCAGGCAAGGATATAGCCTACAAGCCGAACACCTATCAGACAAAAACCGTGCCAAACACCCAGGGAGCCACTACGATACAGCTCAGAGAGTGGATTTTGCCCCGTTTTGCGGTATCAAACTGGGGTAATCTGACAAATGCCCAATGGTATTTAAATACGGGCGTAGGCAACGTTTTTGAAGTTTTCCAGACAAAGGACGGCGGACAGGCCTACACGGGAAACGATCAGTGCGAATCACTGGTGGGAAAGATAAATGACGGAACCATAACAAATTATCCTTACAAGATCCCGGATAATTTCTATGCGTCAAATACCCACAGTCAGTACTGGGCACTTGACATTGAGACTGATGATGACGGAGACGGAGAGAGCGATCTGGTAGTGTGGTATGCCATTAATGACTATACGACGGATACCAACGATGTCTTTACCGATGACCTCTGCAGTATCTCTCCCAATGATGCGAGAAACAATTATTATATTTACAATATGGGAAATGTGACTTACACAGGTGTGGGTCATACAGGATTTTTTACGGAGTCCGAGGTAAAGCTCTTTATAAATACCATGGTGGCTTCATATACGGCTTCCATAAAGGACCCTTCGGTCAATATCATCAGAGACTTGTCCGGGGACGATGCAAGTGTGGAATATATGTCCATTCCCTATTGGGCAGAGGATGTGGGAACCGATTCCCTCAGGGTATTCTTTAAGGTCAGGGATGACAATATCGTAAAGGGCACAAAGAAGATAACCGTGGACTATGACATAAACGGCATGGCTGTGGCGCTTGATATTTACAACAGTAATGGAGTTAAACTGGGAAGCGGCAGCAGTTATTCCGGACTTGAGAGTGAATCCAGATATTATGTGGATATTCCCATATCAAAGCTTAATGCCACTCAGGGTGCGGACGTATTCAGGATCAACTTAAAGACCGACTGGGTCAGAAACGGCAAGGAAGTGTCTTCAAAGACGGTCAGCGATACGGTTACTATCAGTAAACTTCAGCTCTTTGACCTGGATTAATAAATAAGAGTTTTTAAAAACATATTTTGGGGGAAGAAAAGGTGCGAAAGTTCGGAGTAGTTGCATTTGATATAAACGGACATGCAAAAGAATGGCTTGATGCAAACGCAGACGAAGAACATATGGAGCTGTACGAGATAATAACCACATCGCCGGACAGCCCGGTTCAGATATATGATCTGCCCGGATTTGACAACTGGGATGTGCTCTTAGTGTTTGAGACCGGTATGAGAAAATTTACCGAGGAACTCCTTGATAAGGTTGGGATCAAAATGGCAGACGTCCTTTATCCCGAAGATGTCGAAGGGTCTCTCTTAAATAACAGGTTTCTGGCCGGATATCTGTTTAAGGGGGCGGTAAGAGATTCTCTTGATTATCTGGAATACAGATATAAAGGTTCAAAATATGCCCTGGCTTCAAATGATGAGTTCAGTTATATCAACGTCTCCACCGACAATATGATCCTGCCATATATGTATCTGCGAAGGGATAATTGGGCAGCTGATGATATGAGGGTGTTTTTTGACCTGGCGAATGAGTATTTTAAGTTTGATGAAAAACAGGATATTTTTTGTGATATCGGCGCCAATATAGGAACCACCTTTATCTATTTCAAAAAGAATCTGGACAGAGATATAAAGGCCCTTGCCTTTGAGCCTTCAAAAGAAAATTATAAAATGCTTCGCGTTAATGCGCTGTTAAATGATATAAGTGAAGGCGACGTAAGTGCAGTCTGTATGGGATTGTCTGACAAAAGTTCAAAGGCTGTATTAAAGTTTGAACCCACCAATCCCGGTTCCAGCTATTTGACCGAAGGTGAATCCGAAAACAGCGATACGGTGGAACTCATATCATTTGATGATTACATGGAAAAAAACAATATCCCCCCGGAGAGATTGAAATATTTCTGGGTGGATGTGGAAGGCTTTGAAGCAAGGTTTTTAAAAGGCGCAAAAAAGACATTAAAGCAGGTAAATGTTCCCTTCTTTATGGAGTTTAGGCCTGCGTTTTATGAGGGAAAAGAAGGCGAATTTGACCTTTTGATGGAGTATATAAGTGACATTTTCGTTTCCTTTATCTGCGTGCAGCACAGGGAATGGGGCGAACTTCCGGTGGAAAGATTAAAGGCAGAAGAACACAACCGTGATGTGGCATGGGATATCTTTTTGTTAAAGAAAGATAAAAAGGCATAGGAGAAAAAGAATTCAGGACTATGGAATAAAAAAAGGATCTTTGAGATTATCTCAAGGATCCTTTTAAAGTACATATTTTTAATTTGATGAACCGGAAAAATCAGCCTCCAAGATATGCTCTCTTAACCGATTCGTCCTTAAGAAGATCGGCACCGGTTCCTGAGAGGGCGATGTGACCGGTCTCAAGGACGTACGCTCTGTCTGCTATGGAGAGAGCCATCTGAGCATTCTGCTCAACAAGGAGGATGGTGGTACCTGCCTTGTTTAACTCAGTGATGATATCAAATATCTGCTGCACCAAAATGGGAGCAAGACCCATTGAGGGTTCGTCCAGCATCATGAGCTTTGGCTTACTCATAAGAGCTCGTCCCATGGCAAGCATCTGCTGTTCACCACCCGATAAGGTTCCTGCCACCTGTTTGTAACGCTCCTTTAATCTGGGGAAGCGGTCATATACATCAGCGATGGAATCTGCGATCTCACCGGCGGGTCTGGTATAGGCGCCCATTTGGAGGTTATCCTCGACGGAGAGCTGCAGGAATATCCTTCTGCCCTCGGGGCAAAGTGCAATGCCCTTGTCGACCATTTTGTGTGTGGGAACTCCGATGATGGAATTGTCCTCAAAATAAATATGTCCGCCTGTGGGCTTTAAGAGCCCTGCAATGGTATTTAATGTGGTGGACTTGCCGGCACCGTTTGCACCGATAAGCGTCACGATCTCGCCTTCGTTTACGTCAAAGGAGATACCTTTTATGGCATGAATGCTTCCGTAATGTACGTGAAGATCTTCTACTTTAAGCATACTCATGATCAGTCTTCCTCCTTTTTTGCACCGAGATAAGCTTCGATAACCTGAGGGTTATTCTGGATCTCTGCGGGAGTACCCTTTGCGATGATCTTTCCAAAGTTAAGTACCGCAATACTCTCACATACACCCATTACCAGGTTCATGTCATGCTCGATAAGCATGATGGCAATCTGGAAGGTATCTCTGATCTTTTCAATATTTTCCATAAGCTCTGCAGTTTCCGACGGGTTCATACCTGCAGCAGGCTCATCGAGAAGTAAGAGCTTTGGAGATGTGGCAAGGGCTCTTACGATCTCAAGTCGTCTCTGCGCTCCGTAGGGAAGGGAGCCGGCCTTTGCATTTGCCATGTCCTCCATGTCAAAGATCTTTAACAGATCCATGGCTTTCTCGTGGGCAGCCTTTTCCTCTTTCCAGTACTTGGGAAGTCTTAAAATTCCATGATACATATGATAATTCATTGAGTTGTGGAGACCGATCTTTACGTTGTCCTCAACTGTCAGTGAATCGAAAAGTCTGATATTCTGGAAGGTTCTGGCGATTCCTTCACGGTTTACCTGAATGGTATTCATCCCCGCGGTGTCTTTTCCGTTTAACAGGATGGTTCCTCTGGTGGGCTGGTATACCTTTGTGAGAAGATTAAATACAGTGGTCTTTCCTGCACCGTTTGGACCGATGAGTCCGGCGATCTCTGTTGCGCCGATAGCCATGTTGAAATCGTCAACGGCAGTCAGTCCGCCAAAGTCTATTCCAAGGTGTGATACTTCAAGCACTAATGGTTTTCCCAGGTCTCTTTCGGGAACAAAATTGGGGCTGGGTACGGAAACTAATTTAATATCTTTATTTGGCATTATTCAGATACCTCCTTATTTCCGATGGATTTCTTTTTTATTTTCAGTCTGTATTTAAACTCAGTAGTTAATATGCGGGCTTTCTCGTTGTTGGTAATGAGCATTACCAGGATGAGGACGATGGCATATACTAACATCCTGTAATCCGAGAATGCACGCAAAAGCTCGGGAAGCACCGTGAGGAGTGCAGCCGCTATGATGGAACCTGTGAGATTACCGATGCCGCCAAGTACCACGAATACCAGTATCAGGATGGATGTGTTGAAATCAAATTTCTTTGGTACAACCGTTGAATAGTTAAGGGCATATAATGCACCGGCGCTTCCTGCAAGGGCTGCGGAAACAACGAATGCCACCAGCTTGTACTTGGTCACATTAAGACCGCAGGCTTCAGCTGCGATACGGTTGTCTCTGATTGCCTTGATGGCGCGTCCTGTACGGCTGTAAACCAGGTTCTGGATTATGAATAATGTCACGATGACCAAAATTATCGCAGAGAAAAATGTTGATATCTTTGTGATACCCACGGCACCCATGGGGCCGTTTACGATGGTGGTTCCCGTGGCGATGTCAAGTCCCAGGGAAGCTTCATCCTTTAAGCTGAAATGAAGGCCTTTTGCGTCAACACCGACGTAGAGGACGTTCAGGAAATTTTTTATGATCTCGCCGAAAGCCAGTGTTACGATGGCCAGGTAATCTCCGCGAAGTCTCAAAACAGGGATGCCGATTATCACACCTGCAACCGATGCGATGATCGCACCCACTATGACTGCGATAAGAAGCCTCAAAGCACCGTTTTCTACACTGTGTTTTAATGCGGTCGATACGATAACTCCACTGAATGCGCCCACGCTCATAAATCCGGCATGTCCCAGGGACAGCTCTCCGGAGATTCCCACAACCAGATTAAGGGACAGAGCCATCACGATATATACGCAGATGGGAATAAGCTGACCCTGCAGGGAGTTTGATATATGCTTTGTGCTTACAAGGGTCTGAAAGATCACAAAGAATAAAATGATTATTCCATAATTTAAAAAGCTGTTTTTAGTATGTTTTTTCATCTTTTTCATAGGCCACCTACACTTTCTCGGTAACCTTCTTGCCGAGAAGTCCGGTGGGCTTCACGATAAGGATTACTATAAGCACTGCAAATACGATCGCATCGGAAAGTTCAGTTGATATATAAGCTTTGCTGAGAATCTCGATGATACCCAGGATGATACCGCCAAGCATGGCTCCGGGAATTGAACCGATACCTCCGAATACCGCAGCTGTAAAAGCTTTGATACCGGGCATGGAACCTGTGGTGGGTGTTAGGTTAGGGTATGATGAGCACAAAAGCACGCCTGCAATGGCCGCAAGTCCCGATCCTATGGCGAATGTGAGGGAAATTGTGGCATTTACATTTATACCCATGAGCTGTGCTGCACCCTTGTCCTCTGAAACGGCTTTCATGGCTTTACCCATTTTAGTCTTGTTGGTAAAGAGTGTGAGAGCCACCATGATCACAACACATGATAAAAATGTGATGATGGAAGCAGAGGTAATACGGATGTTTCCAAGCTCAAGTGTTCCGAAGTTAACCATGTTGGGGAAAGCCTTCGGATTTGATGACCATATGAGGAGAGCCGCATTTTGCAGAAAGTATGACACACCGATGGCGGTTATAAGTACTGCAAGGCTTGTGGCGCTTCTAAGGGGTTTATATGCAAGTTTCTCGATGAAAATACCAAGAAGCGTACAAACTGCTATAGAAATAAGGATTGCGACTCCGTAGGGGAGCCCGAGGTAGCTGCTGGTAATGTAAGCCATGTAACCGCCCACCATGATAACATCACCGTGAGCGAAGTTAAGCATTTTGGCGATACCGTAAACCATGGTATATCCCAGGGCTATGATGGCATAGACACTACCTAAGCTGATACCGTTGATCAGATAGGATAACATAATAAACCTCCCAAAAATAAGTTTTTGCAGGATCTGAGATTCCCGCATACCTTGCCTCTTTTGAATAATTATAAACGAAAAAAGCAAGATATGCAAAAATATCGAATGTGATTGACCTATTTTATGCTAAAAGAAATTGAATTGAAACGAAAAATATTAAGTGATGTATATGAATGGTAAAAAGGGGTTACCGGTGGGTAACCCCCATTACTTTCATATTTAAAGATTATCTTTTGATTACATTCCTACGTATACACCGTCTTTGATGATAACAGCCTTGGGGGACTTGTTTACCTCACCTGAAGCGTTCCACTTCATTCCGGCACCGGTAAGTCCGTCAACTGAGAAATCATCTGAAGAGATGGTGTTAATAAGGATATCGCAAAGCTCCTCAGCGCTCAAATCTGTAACATCGAATGCACCGTTCTTTGCAGCATATGCATTGAGGGCATCAACGATGGTATAAACCGCATCATATGCGTCTGCAGCGAACTGTGAAGGAGTTTCTCCTGCCTTTTCGTTGAACTTCTTTACGAAGCTTACTGTAGCATCGTCTGTTGCATCTGCGGCAAAAGGAGTAAGAAGCATTACGCCCTCTGCAAGGCTTGTGTCGAATCCTTCGATTCCGAGGATACCGTCCATACCGTCAACACCGAATACGGTTGCTTCATAACCCTGCTTGTCCATCTCTGAGAGGATGAGTGAAGCGGGCTGATAATAGATGGGAAGGAATACAAGCTCTGCACCTGCATTCTTTGCATCTGTTACCTGAACGGAGAAATCTGTTGTGTCATCTGTAAATGTTGTGGTTGAAACAACCTCAAGTCCTCTTGCTTCAGCCTCACTTACGAATGTCTGATAAATACCTGTTGAGTATGCATCGGCATTGTTGTAGATGATGGCTACCTTTGTTGCAAGGTTGTTCTCTGAGATATACTCAGCTGATTTTGATCCCTGGTTAGGATCGGAGAAGCATACCTGATATACATTGTCTCTGTCAGCTGTTACCTTGGGTGATGAAGCTGAAGGAGTGAGCATGAATACTCTGTCTGAGTAAGCTTCCGAAGCAACTGCGATACAGGGTGTTGTGGTAACACAGCCTACGATAGCCTGTACGTTCCAGTCCTTAAGAGTGTTGTAAGCGTTAACTGATGTCTCTGCATCATGTACATCGTCCTCAGGCTGATACTCGATGGTAAGACCTGTTCCGAGAGCGTTTAACTCCTCAACTGCGATCTGTGCGCCATAGTTTGCAAGTGAACCGTACTGTCCTGCGGCACCTGTGATAGGTCCGATGAAACCAAGCTTAAGTGTACCTGTAACTGCGCCGTCTGCTGAATCTGTGGCTGCGGTTTCTGTCTCTTCTTCTGTCTCTGCGGTTTCTGTCTCTGCAGCTGCGCTGTCATTTGCTGCCTGATCTGACTCTGCTGTAGCACCACAAGCGGCAAGAGAAAGAACCATTGCTCCTGTTAAGAGGAGTGAAAGTAACTTCTTTTTCATAATAAAGTCCTCCTGTTATATATAAATCTCCCTTTCGCCCCGGTTAGCGGAGCGAATATTTACCAGACCCGATGTTTCCCCCACGGGAAAGGTAAACAAAAGAACGCCTCTTTAAAAAGAACCGAGCCGTTCCGTGCAAAAAACATAAAAATGATGTTTTTTAATGCATGAATCATATGTCACCCATTAAAATTTGTCAATATTATTGAATAAAAGGATAAAAAAAATCAACGAAATGGTTAATATTATTCAATTTTTGCATAAAAATCAGTGTGATCTTAATATTCAATCATTAAATACTACATAATGTGTTTTATATTCTTTGTGCATATTAGATGTGGTATTTTTACATCGATTTGCTATAATTGTTTTTATAGGGAGGATATTCATATGAATGTAGCGATACTTGGTGCGGGAAACATAGCAAATGCCATGGCGGATGCCATAAACGGCCTGGATGATTCCGTTAAAGCCTATGGGGTGGCTTCAAGGTCTCTCGAAAAATCGGCAGAATTTGCGAGAAGACACGGTTTTGAAAAGGCCTACGGTTCCTATGAGGAGATGTTAAATGACCCTGAGGTCGATCTGGTATATGTGGCAACTCCCCATTCCCACCATTATGAACATATTAAACTCTGTCTGGCCCACGGAAAGGCAGTGCTCTGTGAGAAAGCATTTACGGCAAACTCGATCCAGGCGGCGGAAGTTATGGCCATGGCTGAGGAAAAGGGAATACTTTTGACTGAGGCCATGTGGACCAGATACATTCCCACCCGAAACGAACTTCTACATATAATAGAAAGCGGAGAGATAGGTGAAGTCATCTCCGTGGAGGCGGATTTTTCAATTCCCTTAAGTCACGTGGAGAGATTGCAAAGACCTGAACTTGCAGGCGGTCCCCTCCTTGACCTTGGAGTATATTGCCTCACCTTTGCCGCAATGTTTTTGGGACCGGATGTTATCGGCATGGATTCAACCTGCCAAAAGTATGAGACAGGTGTTGATGCAACGGATATGATCGTGCTGCGCTTCCCAAAGGGCAAGGCAGCATATCTTAGGACCAGTATGGTATCCGGCAGCAGAAACGAGGGCCGCATAAACGGAACAAAGGGATATATCCAGGTATATAACTTAAATGACCTGTCTAAATATGTAGTTTATGACAAGGCCGGCAATGTGGTGAGAGAGGTTATTCCAAAATACATTGCAAACGGTTATGAATATGAAGTTTTATCCTGCAAAAAGGCGCTGGAGGAAGGAAAGATCGAATGCCCCGAGATGCCTCATGCAGAGACCATGCGCATAATGAATATGATGGATGACCTTAGAAAGAGCTGGGGAGTCATTTATCCTTTTGAAGAGGAGCAGATGAAGGCAGTATGGGACAGGGACAATGACCAGTCCATCCTTGAGACTTATAACTGTGAGACCGGAGAGAGAAAGATCCTGGCATATTTTGATCATGTGATCGAAGCTCCCAACTGGTCAAAGGACGGAAAGAGCCTCTATTATAACAGCAAGGGCTCCATATACAGATTTGACCTTGAGATGCTGTCTTCGGGAAAACTGGATACAGGATTTTGCAGCAGATGTAACAACGACCATGTGCTTTCAGCGGACGGAAAATATATAGCAGTAAGCTGCGACGCAGAGGAAGATAACAAAAGCAGGATCTATAAGATTCCCATCGAGGGAGGAAAGCCTGAACTAATGACAGCCATGAGCCCTTCTTATCTTCACGGATGGAGCCCTGACTGCAGGACTTTATCCTATTGCGCAGAGCGTGGAGGAGAATTTGATATTTACACACTTAGCGCAGACGGCGGAGCGGAAACGAGGCTGACTGATGCACCCGGTTTAAATGACGGCCCGGAGTTTGATCCTACGGGAGAATATATCTGGTTTAATTCTGTCAGAAGCGGCCTCATGCAGGTTTACAGAATGAAGGCAGACGGCAGCGAGCAGACCAGGATGACCTTTGATGATCAGGCAAATCTGTGGTTCCCCCATGTGTCGCCAAATGGTAAAAAGGTAGTAATGCTTGCCTATAAAAAGGGAGACTTAAGGCCCGGGGATCACGTTCCGGACAAAAATGTGGAGCTTAGGATAATGGATGCGGACGGCTCAAATATGACAACAGCCGTTAAACTTTTTGGCGGACAGGGCACCATAAATGTGAATTCATGGTCTCCCGACAGCCGCGAGTTTGCTTTTGTATCCTATTGCAAAAAATAGCAGTCTGTGATGTATGAGAGGGGAAAAATACAGATCATAGATTTTTAAGAGGGGAATATTTTTATATGAATAAAAGGTACAACGGCCATATTGACGAGAATACGCCGCTTTTAGTTTTGGCCGGACCTATGTTTTTTGAAACTTTATTGAATATACTGGTGCACAATGTGGACACCATAATGTTAAGCCACTATTCGGAAAACGCGGTGGGTGCTGTTGGAAATGCCAATCAGATACTGAATCTGTTTGTGTTGATGTTCGGTATCATCTCCACGGCCACAAGCGTGGTGGTGGCGCAGTACCTCGGAGCAAAAGAGGAGCAGACTGCCATGAACAGGATCTACACCCTGGTGGTGATGGTGAATCTGGTTTTCGGACTGATCCTCAGCGGTTTGCTGGTAATCTTTGGAAGGCTTATGATGACGGCCATCCATGTCTCTGCGGAGATGATGCCCTATTCCATGACCTATATAAGGATCGTGGGCGGTATGCTGTTTTTGCAGGCAGTATATAATGTAATGCTCCAGATACTGAGGTGTAACGGCCATACAAAGGTGGGAATGTATATTTCCGTGATGATCAATCTCATCAATATAGTTGGAAATTATATTTTCCTCTACGGGCCTTTGAAGTTTTTGAACTTTGGCGTAAAGGGTGTTGCCCTTGCCACTGTCACGGCCAGGATCGTGGCTGTGAGTGTGGCCGTATTTATGTTTTACAGATACAGTCTGGGAAAGTTTTCGCTTAAGCTTTTAAATCCTTTCCCGGGAAAACTTTTGTCAAAGATGATAAAGATCGGCCTTCCTTCCGCAGGAGAGAGCCTTTCCTACAATATGTATCAGATCGTGCTCCTATCCTTTATAAACAGTCTGGGAAACGGGTCCGTAAATGCCAGAGCTTATTGCAACACTCTGATATCTCTGGCGAATGTGTTCTCAAACCAGTGTGCCCTGGCAACGCAGATAATCACGGGGCATTTAGTGGGTGCGGGAAAAGAGGATGCGGCATACAGGCGAGTGTGGAGGACGTTACTTACTTCCATGCCCATTACTCTTGCGCTTGCTGCGGTAAACTGGCAGTTAAGTCCTTATACCTTAAGGCTCTTTACGGACAATCAGGCCATCATCGACATTGCCTACAAGATAATGTTCGTGGATCTGTTTATCGAAGTGGGCAGAGTGTTAAATATGACATTTGTCTGCTCCCTTAAGGCCTCGGGAGATTATGTATTTCCGCTTGCGGTGGGACTTTTTACCATGTGGTTTCTCGGAGCTACAGGAGGGCATCTCTTTGGTATCACCCTGGGACTTGGCGCCATGGGAGTTTTCATGGGAACAGCCATCGATGAGTGCGTAAGGGGCATTATCGTCATGGGCAGATGGAAGAGCGGCAAGTGGAGAGGAAAATCCATTGTGGAAAAGCGGGCTTAGTAAGGCCCGCAAAATTACAGAAATAATCAGTTTTAGGGGGTCCTAATGGCTTTTGAGTATCGTGAAAACGAGGGTGAAGAAGAAAAGCGTTTAGCCAGACAGGCGATGTATAAGAAAATGAGGGCAGAAAAGGAGAGGATCCTTAGACGCCGCAAGATAATAAAGGTGTCTTTGATCGGAATTTTTGCAGTGGGAGTTTTGTCATTTGGTTTTTCCACTGTGGGAGATGCCATACGAGGAGATAAAGGAGAGGCTGTCGAAGAGACAAACGGCCTGGTGAGTCTTACCGATGAAGAGAGCCCGGCGGATTCCGGAAATGTGGGAAGTGATACCCTGACCGTTTCCGGCTCCGAGGAAATTGTGGAAACTCCGGTGGTCACAGACAATGAATCCGAATATGATTTTTCAGATTATCCTCAGATGGGCCTTGGCACAAAGGGAATATCGGATGATGTTATCAGTACAAATGCGGTTTTGATAGACATAAATGATAATTCAGTGCTTGCCCAGAGGGGAATGAATGACAGGATATCTCCGGCGTCCATGACAAAGGTCATGACGGTTTTGGTAGCTTACGAAGAATTGTTAAAGAAAAGCGAGAGCGGTGAGATCGATCTGGACGACACATTCACCATGACCATAGAGATCACGGATTATGCGTATTCAAACGATTGCAGCTCCGTGGGATTTTTGGACGGAGAAGTAGTGACGGTAAGGGATCTTTTCTATGGAACGATCCTGCCTTCGGGAGGAGATGCGGCCGTTGGCCTTGCCTGCTATGTGGCCGGCAGCCAGGAAGCCTTTGTGGAGCTGATGAACGAAAAGCTTTCTCAGATGGATCTGGATGAATCGGCGCATTTTACTAACTGTGTCGGTCTGTATGACGATGAGCATTATTGCACTGTCTTTGATATAGCAATGATCATGAAGGAAGCTGCAAAGAGCGAGTTTTTAAGAGATGTATTGTCTCTTCATACATATACCACAGCGCCCACGGAGTCCCACCCCGAGGGTATCACGGTTTCAAACTGGTTCCTTCGCAGGATCGAGGACAGGGATACCGGGGGAGAGGTGCTGTGCGCAAAGACCGGATTTGTCAATCAGTCCGGAAACTGTGCCGTGAGCCTCTTTGTTGATGATGACGGAAGCGAATATATCTGTGCATCCGCAGGAAGCTCCTCATCCTGGAAGTGCATAGCAGATCATGTGAATATGTATCTTTCAATTAACTGACATAAGGTAAGATAAATGGCTGCCCCGGAAAGCGGGACAAAAAGCTTTGCCCGTTAGAGCGCGCCCATGGCGCGCAAACAAAAAAAGAGAATGCCTCAGGTGGCATTCTCTTTTTTGAATGATATAGCTTTAGTAAACAGTGTTTTTGGGAGCTGTGCCAGAATGATAGCTGAAAAGATGAGACCGCATCCCGCAAATTCTCTGGGAGAAAGGGTCTGACCCAGGATGATCCAGCCCGCAAGAACCGCAAATACGGATTCAAGGCTCATTACCAGAGAGGCAACTGTGGAATTTAAACCTTCCTGACCTATTATCTGAAGGGTGTATGCAACGCCGCTGCTCAAAACTCCGGCATATAATATGGATCCCCAGGCGTCTGCCTGAGAGAGGGATGATAGCCAACTGCTTAGGGCTACCTCATCCCAGGGCTTCATCTCAGTAAACACGGCTGCTGTGGTGGTCACGATTCCGCAGGTAAAAAACTGTATGGCGGAAAGTCTTACGCCGTCAACCATTGGGGCAAATCTGTCCACCAGCAGGATATGTACGGAAAAAGAAAAAGCACAGAGTAAGAGCAAAAGGTCCGGAAGCTTTATGGTGAGAGTCTCACTCAGGCATAACAGATATAATCCCGCAAGAGCGATCACAACAGCTGCCCAGATATTGATGCCGCATTTTCTCTTAAAAAATATACCGAGTATGGGAACCATCAATATATAGCAGGCTGTCAGGAAGCCTGCCTTTCCGGCTTCGGCACCGAGGTTTATGGCGACCTGTTGAAAATTACTTGCAACTATGAGGGCAAGACCGCATAGAATGCCGGACAAAATAAGCATAAGCTTCTGGTGTTTATTTACGGGGCGCCTGGGTGAAAGCCCTTTTTTGTCTAAAAAAGCTATGACCGGCAGCAGGACTATCCCGCCTATGGTCATTCTGATTCCATTAAAGGACAGGGCGCCGATGGCGTCGCCACCTTTACTTTGTGCCACAAAAGCCACACCCCATATCAGGGAGGCAAATGCCAATATCAGGGAGTGGCTTATCTGTTTATTTCTCATAACCTGTTCTTACAACCTTTCGATATTAAAAAAGTTTTACGCAATGTAAATAAATATACCATGCATGAACATAAAAGTTCAAGCATGGTATGTTTTTTACTTTATAGAAATTGCTTCGCATTCCTATAAAGTAAAAAGCGCTCCGCTATGGATGCGCACTCTGCGCACATCGCACTTCGTGCGAGAGTATCATGTTGACTGCCGTCAACCGCGCTCGGCGCGAGCATGTCGCAAGCGACATGCTTTCTTGAAAGCTAAGCTCCTTTATATGAATATTGTGATGGATACAGTTAAATATATTGACTTTAGATATTATAATACAACCTGATTCCTGCCGTTTTCCTTGCCTTGATAGAGTTTTTCATCTGCTTCACGGACCAAGGTCACAATGTCATCGCTGTCTCCTTCTGTGATGCCAAAGGTCATGGTGACTTTGATCTCCAGATCATCGAATTTTACAACGGTTTTTCTTATGACATTTAAAAACTCTTCCAGACTGTCCTTTGCTTCCTCAGCACAGAAATGGTCGAAGGCAAGTAAAAACTCCTCACCGCCCCACCTTGCCACACATCCTATCTTTTTCATGTGGCTTTGAAGTTTTTTGGCAACAGCTTTTAATACTTCATCACCGCAGGCATGCCCATAGGTGTCATTGACCTTTTTAAAGAAATCTATGTCTCCGATGGCGATGGAGTAGGGTATATCAGAAACTTTGGCCTTGCCTATGATATTGTTGATCTTTCTGTAGCAGCTCCGTCTGTTGTCCAGCTTTGTAAGGGGATCTTTTTCAAAGATATCCCTGAGGGAGCTTTGCATATTTACGATGGATCTGCCGATATCGCCAAGCTCGTCGCTTCTCTTTGTGACCGATCCATCAAGCTCCAGGTTCAGGTTACCTGAAGAGATATTAACAACAAACTGTCTGATGGTCTCGAGGACCTTCAGAATGCTCCTAAAATACAGATGGATCATAAAGGCTATCATGACTGCAAGGAGAAAGCATGCAACCACAAGAGGAATCACGGTCTTATTTGTGATCTCATTGATCCTTTCCTTTGATTTTGCCACAGACATCATGCCCACAATTTCGCCATCCGAATTTTTTAATGGGCTGTAATATACAAAATAGCTGTTGCCGTTAAGGTAGATGTCCCTGTAAAAAACGCTCTCGCCGGAAGTGTAAACCTTGTCCAGAATCTCTTTTGCGGCCCCGGTTCCCACAATGAGCTGACCGCTTTTGTCCGTGAAGGTGGTATGGATCCTGGTGTCATCATAGAAAAATGTGGCATCACACATAGCCGCATCAGCCATCAGGTTCACCAGAGAAAAGTCACCGGTTATCTCGGTATCACCCTTAAATATTCTGGTGCCGTTTTCCGTATCCAGCCTGTAATCCCCGGGATATTTGATATCATACATTTCCTCCAGACTGGTGCAAAGAGCGGACAGTTCTTCCTCAACCTCAAGATTCATTTCCTTTTCAAAAAGCTTTGAAGCAAATACCGCAATGACCAGACTGAACAACAAAACCGGCAGGATAGCCACGGCCTGTATGGACTGGGAGAGCCTGCTTCTTTTCGGCATATTCATATTTTTACCCCCGTTTGTAAGCGAGAATGCCCTATTTGGCATCCCTACTCAAATTCACATATCTATATTATATATAAAAAGAAGTTGGAATCAAAACATTTTCTGAATTTTGAGTTTAATTGTCGAAAAAGTATTTAAATCTGTAAAAAATTATGGTATATTTTCAGTCTTTCTGATATAATGGAACAAAGATTTTTCTTCATATATTGAACAGATCTTTTACGAATTTATAGACAGTTTTGGGAGGGAATACTATATGTCAAATGAAAACAATCAATCTCTTGTGGACATCAAAAACATGCGTGCCAACAAGTTTATCGTGATCTGGTACACGGTCATTGCATCTGTTTTGGAAGCGGCTTATCTGATAGAGGTTATGGAGGGCTCCAGAACTGTCATATACTATACGATGTACTCGATTTTTACCATTATCCCCTGTGCGGTGACATGGATCGTTTATAAAAAGAACAAGACCAAACCCTTTGTGGCCGGTATGGCACTTTTCAGTTACCTTATAATCTTTGGCTTTTCGCTTTATTCATCGCCTTATGCGGTAGTTGTCGCATACATTCTTCCTCTGATGGTTTGTCTGTGTATGCTGGATAACACCTTTTTGACACTTGCCTTCGGCGGTGTCGGTTCTCTGATGGTGGTGGTATCACTATTTACCACCAGTGCCTCAAGCGCTGAAAACAAGATAAAGATAGCAGCCATTACCATGGGTACTCTCGGTTCATATCTGGCAGCGAGGGTCAGCAGACAGAATTCTCAGATGATGCAGGACAAGGTAAAGGAAGAGCTTGACAACAGCCAGAATATATTAAAGAAGATCGATGAGGGCGTTGAGGCTTTGAGTGAGAATACCAATCTCACCAGAAGTAACTCCGAGGATATCGCATCAAGCATGCAGAACTTTACCGGTTCCATTGGAAATATCAATGAAAATATCATGCAGGTCACAGATACCATAAACAGCATTGCGGACAATGTTCAGAACGTGGCAACAAAGTCAAACGACAACCTGGATATCAGTATCTCTGTTGCAAAATCAGTGGGTGATGCCGCAGAGTCCGTTAATGTGGGACGTGAAAAACTGGGTGCTCTTGAGAGGATATCGGAGGCAAATACCGAAAAGATCGAATCCTTTAACAAGAACTTCTCCGAGTTTTCCGAAAACTTTGAAAATATCGTTGAGATAATCAATATCATAAAGGGAATCAGTGCTCAGACAAACCTCCTGTCACTTAATGCTTCCATTGAGGCTGCAAGAGCAGGTGAGGCCGGAAGAGGATTTGCCGTTGTAGCTGAGGAGGTAAAGGATCTGGCTGATTCCACAAAGGAAAACACCGAAAAGATCAGTTCCATCGTTGATCAGTTAAAGGTTACAGTGGATGTGATCTCGCAGCAGATCGGAGAGATCAGCGAGGCTATCAAGGAAGAGGAGCTTCATATTGATGAGACCAGCTCCGAGTTTGAAAAGATCGAGGCAAATATCGATACCATCAACAAGGGAATGGATACCATCAATGCCAATATATCTGCAGTAAATGACAATATTAACGATCTGTCTGCAACCACCGAGGAACTCTCTGCCACCACAGAGACCATCGGAACTCTTACGAGGGATTGCAAGGCTGAGTGTGGCAAGATCAATGACAATGTTGAGAATCTGAACAGCCGTATCGAAAATATCGATCAGACATGTAATGCTCTCGCAAATCTGTCATAGGGCACAGGGCTGAGGCAAAAATTTAATCCCTTCAGGGACTTGACAAATTTTTGACGGCTGAATTATAATGACTACAATTTGATACGAACACATAAAATGCGACGACAAAGACAGTAACCCGGTTTTGAAAGGCATAGCGAGTGAGGGACGGTGAGAGCCTCATGCGATTAGGATCCGGGCGAATATCACTTTAGAGCAGCTAAGGCGAAAGATTCCAAGTAGCTAAGGACGCATGATCCGCGTTAAGGGTCGGCATATAATTCCGGTTTTCGGAACGTATGAGTAACAGGTGGTTAAACGAAGACTGACGGCTTCGTCCTATTACGGGACGGAGCCTTTTTTAATCGCTTCGCAGTCTGCCATGGCAAAAATAAGCTTGCGATTCGTTATTTTAAAAAAGGAGAGAAAATTTCTATGTACAAGCAGGTTTCAAAAGATCTTAACTTCGTAGACAGAGAAAAAGAAGTATTAAAGTTCTGGAACGAGAATGATATTTTCGAAAAGAGCATGGATTCCCGCAAGGAAGGCCCCACATATACATTTTATGACGGACCTCCCACGGCAAACGGAAAGCCTCATATCGGACACGTTCTCACCAGAGTTATCAAGGATATGATCCCCAGGTATCGTACCATGAAAGGATATTATGTTCCCAGAAAGGCCGGATGGGATACCCACGGACTTCCGGTAGAGCTTGAGGTTGAAAAGCTCCTTGGATTAAACGGTAAGGAACAGATCGAAGAATACGGTATGGAGCCTTTCATCGAAAAGTGCAAGGAATCCGTATGGAAATATAAGGGAATGTGGGAAGATTTCTCCGGAACGGTAGGTTTCTGGGCCGACATGAACGATCCTTATGTAACATATCATGATGACTATATCGAGTCAGAGTGGTGGGCATTAAAGGAGATCTGGAACAAGGATCTTCTCTACAAGGGCTTCAAGATCGTTCCCTACTGCCCCAGATGCGGAACCCCCCTTTCAACAGCTGAGGTTTCACAGGGATACAAGACAGTAAAGGAGCGTTCAGCCATCGTCAGATTTAAGTGCGTAGGTGAGGATGCATATTTCCTGGCATGGACCACCACACCCTGGACACTTCCTTCAAACGTTGCCCTCTGCGTAAATCCCGATGATACATATGTAAAGGTAAAGGCGGCAGACGGTTATACATATTATATGGCAGAGGCACTTCTCGACACAGTGCTTGGCAAATTAAAGACAGATGATGCTCCTGCTTACGAAGTGCTTGAGACTTTCAAGGGTACAGACCTTGAGAGAAAAGAGTACGAGCCTTTGTATGCTTGCGCAGGAGATGCTGCTAAAAAGCAGAATAAAAAAGCTCATTTCGTTACCGTTGACAGCTATGTAACCATGTCAGACGGTACCGGTATCGTACATATCGCTCCCGCCTTTGGTGAGGACGACTCCCGTATCGGAAGAAATTATGATCTTCCCTTTGTACAGTTTGTAAATGGCAAGGGAGAGATGACAGAAGATACTCCTTATGCAGGTCTTTTTGTAAAGAAGGCAGATCCTGAAGTGTTAAAGGATCTGGATGCTCAGGGCAAGCTTTTCGATGCACCCAAGTTTGAGCATGAATATCCTCACTGCTGGAGATGTGACACTCCTCTTATCTATTATGCAAGAGAGAGCTGGTACATCAAAGAGACGGCAGTCAGAGACGACCTTATCAGAAACAACAACACAGTTAACTGGATCCCCGAATCCATCGGAAAGGGACGTTTCGGTAACTGGCTTGAAAATATCCAGGACTGGGCTATCTCAAGAGACCGCTACTGGGGGACACCTCTGAATATATGGCACTGCGACAAGTGCAATGTGGATCTGTCCATAGGCTCAAGGGAAGAGCTCTTTAAATGGAGCGGGGACGAACGCGCGAAGACGGTTGAGCTTCACAGGCCCTACATCGATGAGATACAGTGCCACTGCCCGCAGTGCAACGGCCCCATGACAAGGGTGCCGGAGGTCATCGACTGCTGGTATGATTCGGGTGCGATGCCTTTCGCCCAGTATCATTATCCTTTTGAAAATAAGGAACTCTTCGAGAGACAGTTCCCTGCGTCCTTCATTTCCGAGGCTGTGGATCAGACCAGGGGCTGGTTCTATTCGCTCATGGCGGAGTCCACTCTTCTGTTTGAGAAGTCGCCCTATGAGAACTGCATAGTGATGGGGCTGGTCCTGGACGGCGAGGGCCAGAAGATGAGCAAATCCAAGGGGAACGCGGTGGATCCCATGGAGGCCCTTGATACATACGGCGCCGACGCCATCAGGTGGTACTTCTACATCGGCTCCGCTCCCTGGCTTCCCAAGCGCTTCCACGGCAAGGCCGTGCAGGAAGGCCAGAGGAAGTTCCTGGGCACCCTCTGGAACACCTACGCGTTCTACGTGCTTTACGCGGACATCGATTCCTTCGATCCCACGAAGTACACCCTCGACAGGGAGAGCCTGTCCGTGATGGACAGATGGCTCCTGTCGAAACTCAACAGCGCCGTAAAGAACGTGGACGCGTGCCTGGATCAGTACAAGATCCCTGAGGCGGCCACGGCCCTGTACGAATTTGTGGATGAGATGAGCAACTGGTATGTGCGCAGCTGCCGTGAGAGGTTCTGGGCAAAGGGCATGGAGCAGGACAAGATAAACGCATACATGACCCTGTGGACCGCGCTCGAGACCATAAGCCGCGCCTCAGCCCCCATGATCCCCTTCATGACGGAGCAGATCTACCAGAACATCGTCAGGACCGTAAATAAGGACGCTCCCGAGAGCATCCATCTCTGTGATTTCCCCGAAGCGGATGAGAGCCTCATAGATCAGGAGCTTGAGAGGAATATGGACGCGGTGCTGAAGCTGGTGGTGCTGGGACGTGCCGCCAGAAATACGGGGAATACAAAGAACCGTCAGCCTCTGAGATCCATGTTCGTGAAATCGGAGATCACCCTTCCGGAATTCTTTGTGGATATCATAAAGGAAGAGCTGAATGTCAGGAGCATTGAGTTCAGAGAGGACATATCGGACCTCACAAGTTATTCCGTGAAGC